>DATAYG010000001.1:0-3370 GCA_036272695.1 Rhizomicrobium sp.
CGTGATATTTGGCGCCACTACTGAACCATCGACATGCACCCGAAGCACGCTGCCAGAGTTACTTCCTGCCAATATACCGACGGATGCAATTACCTGATTTCGTTGGCGTTCATATTTCTGTATATCGATGCTCGCGCTTGACACCTCGAGGTTCGCGATAGTTCCCATTAAGCCCTCGAAAAGACCCGTCGAAGATCCGCTCTTTTCGAGAGGTATTTGGACTATCAGATTCGAAATGGTATTTCCAAGGCCTTCGAACATACCTCTCAAAGTGGCTTGAATGGGAGACGCCCCATACGTTCCGTCTTTGCTGGCATCATAATCCGAAGCAAGTGCATAATTGCCAGAGGAGTCATTCTTGATCGCCGCCGCCAGCGAAGCGATGGAATTCACGAGTTGGAAGTTCGCGCCGTTGATCCACAGGTTGCCGGAGAGCTTCTTGAAGGTCACGTGCCCCTTGCCGAAAAAGGCGAGTTCGCCGCCGCTGCCGCCGTCATTGGTGAGGATGGAGAGGCCGCTTGCGCCTCTTACCGTGACCGACGCGGTGACGGAGATAGACTGATATGCATCCAGCGTCAGCGCATTGGCCGACCAGCCGAGCTTCGCGGTCACGTCGATATTGTTCGCCTGCACGCCCGAGCCCGTCGTGGTGACGGTCACATTGCCGGCAGCGAGCAGCGCCTCCAGATCGCCGACGTTGAGCACCGCATCGCTCGCCGTGGGCTGGCAGACACCACTCCCGCAGCTCATATTCTGCGTCGCATCCGCCGAGATCGTCACGTCGGCCCTAGCCGCCGTCGCCAGCACCAACACGGACGCCGTGAGAAAAAATGCCTGATATTTCAGCCGCATAGCCATTCCCCCAAGAACTCAGACTGGCAGCGTAACACAGTCCACCCCCCTTGAACAGACCGCGCCGCCATAGCCCCAAATAAATTTGTCATCCCGGCCGCGAAGCGATTTGAGTACCGGGACACGAACTACGTTTACCCGTGGCGCGACGGACGAAGTTACAAGAGTACGCCTTGCCCGCTGTCGCGAATAGTGGCCTTGCGGCCGGGGGCGCGTTTGGCGAGACGGCGGCCGAGAATGCGTTCGAGGCCGGCGATGAATTCGGCATTGCCGAGCGGCCGGCCGGTGCCTTCCGAAGCGCGCAGCGCCGCGAAGCTTTCGTCGCTCTCCGCAGCAATCAACCCGGCGAAGTTTGAAACACGTGCGAGCACCGGCTTCACGTTCACGAGGCCGTCATCCTCCCGCTTCAGATGCGCGCAGACGCTCGACCACGGCCAGTCTTCCGCGCGTGCGACAAGCTTCGCGCGCACGGGATTGAGGCTGACATAACGCACGGCCGTCATCAGATGAGCTTCGTCCATCACCACGGAGGCGAACCGGCTCTGAAACAAATGGCCAGTCCAGCGCCCGCGCGCGTTGATGAAGTGCGTATAGCGGCGATGCGCGGCTCCAATCGCCCGCGCCAGACCTGTTTCGTCTTCCGGCGCAAGGACGAGGTGGACGTGATTGGGCATGAGACAATAGGCCCAGACATCCTCCCCGCATTTGCGCGTGTGTCCGCAAGCAGGTCGCAATAGACGTTCTGGTCGCTCTTTTCGAAGAAGATGGGTTCACGCCTGTTGCCACGCTGCGTGACGTGGTGCGGCAGGCCGGGCACGATGACGCGGGCGATGCGAGGCATGATTCCAGCATAGCGCGATGTGCGCCGGCATCAATATCTATGACCGCTCAAGTGCTGCCGAATTTGTATCGAACTGTTTTATAACTCGCGCTTGAAACAGATAGGGAAAAATATTCCATGTCCCGGTATTACGAAATCATAAACGGATCGATTTGAAAAGCTTAGTCTACTCTGGATAACAGACTTGATTTGGATCGAATGGTCCTCATTGGGGCGGATTGGCAAGAAGATAGGGCAGGCCGTTGTTGATAGCCGCGTTCTCGCCCCAGATTGAGGGATCGAAGCCGGCGGGCAGGCCAGATTGCAGTTGCGCCGTCGACAGACCAGTTATTCCGGGATCATTCAACGGTGAACCTGCGCCTTGATCGGGATCGGTGACGCCGCTCGTGTCCATGTCCCAATAAGTGTCGTTCAGGTTTCCGGATGGGGATTGATCTTCGCCGATGAGGCCACCGCTCTCGGATCCACTTACCTGTCCTGTTGAGTAACAAGTTGTGATAGTGCCGGGATCGGCAAAATTGTACCCTACCAATCCACCAGATGCGCCATCGCTCACTGGTCCCGTGGCATAGGAGTTGACAATGGGGGCAACCGACACACCAACTAAACCGCCGGCGAATTCCCAAGTTGATACGGCGCCACTGGCATAAGAACGGTCGATGTGACCGGCGTCATTGAGTCCCGCCAGCCCTCCGGCCGCCGAAAAATCAAGCGGAAGATTGACGCCCACTTGGACTGCCGCGTTGGAAAACGACTCTACAATTGTGCCATAATTCGCCCCCACGAGGCCGCCTCCTTCCGTGTCGCCTGGTGCGGATATGGTTCCCGTCGAATAGGAATGCGCGATCGTTCCCCCGTTGTTTCCTGCCAGAATGCCTACGACCGGCGTCACAATGCGCTTTTGACGCCTGAACTTTATGATTGTGATCTTGGCTCCAACCACACCGATGTCGCTGATCGTTCCGGAAGGTTGCGCGAACAGCCCGGTCAAATCGCCGCTTCTCTCGAGCGGAATGACGATTTTCAGGTGGGAGACAGTATTACCCAATCCTTCAAACGATCCCGCGAAGGCTGTCGCGATGGGGGAGCTGCCGTAGCTCCCGTCCTTGCCGGCGTTGTAGTCGGAGGCCAATGCATAGTCGCCGGACGGCTTGTTTTTTATTGCATTCGCCAGTGTGGCGATGGATTCCACCAGCTTGTAGCCCACGCCGTTGATCGTGAGCATCGCCGACAGCTTCTTGAACGTCACATGGCCCTTGCCGAAGAAGGCGAGTTCGCCGGCGCTGCCGCCGCCATTGGTGAGGATGGAGAGGCCGCTTGCGCCTCTTACCGTGACCGGCGCGGTGACCGAGATGGACTGGTACGCATCCAGCGTCAGCGCATTGGCCGACCAGCCGAGCTTCGCGGTCACGTCGATATTGTTGGCCTGGACGCCGGAGCCGGTCGTCATGACCGTCACGTTGCCGGCGGCGAGCAGCGTCTCCAGATCGCCGACATTGAGCACTGCATCGCTGGCTGTCGGCTGGCAGACGCCGTTAGCGCAGCTCATATTCGCCGTCGCATCCGACGAGATCGAAACGTCCGCGCTCGCCGAACCCGCGGCGCCAAGGACCAAGGCGGAAGCGGCAAGGTAAAATGCCTGATTTTTCAACAGCATGGTCGAACCCCCGATGAAAC
>DATAYG010000002.1:0-2208 GCA_036272695.1 Rhizomicrobium sp.
TGCCATTCCGCAGGCGGGAGAGGCCAGCCCCGTCGCCAGAGGCCGCAACCCAACATGCCACCTGCAGCAGAATCGGTAAGCCACTGAGAGCAATGATCTTAAGGTTCGCTTCATCTTTCTTTCACGCAAAATTCATGAGCCTGGAACGTTGCATGAGATTGCCATTGCTATCACCGCTAAGGAGGTAAGTCATGAAACAACTTGCTCTACTGCTGGCTGGCGCCGCCGCGCTGGCTGTCACCGCCATACCCGGGCACGCCGATGATGACGACTGGGGACACAACCGAATCAAGCATGTGCTGCTCATCAGCATCGACGGCATGCACGCCGTCGACTATCAGAATTGTGCGCATGGCATCAGCGGTGTCAACAACGGCGCCCCCTATTGTCCGAACCTCGCGGCACTCGGGGCCGATGGTGTGAACTATGTGGCGGCCAGCACCTCGCGTCCATCCGACTCGTTTCCCGGCCTCATGACCATCGTCACCGGCGCCACACCGCGCACCATGGGCATCTATTACGACGTCGCCTATGATCGCTCGCTCGATCCACCGGCAAAAACCACGGGCAATGGAGTCGCGGCTGGCCCATGCACGCCAGGCGCAGCCCCCACCGGCACGCGCACTGAATACGAAGAGGGCATCGATCTCGACCAGACCAAGCTGAATGGCGGCGCACCCGGCGCCAGCCTGACGGACGGTGGTGTCGCATCGATCGACCCCAAGCGGCTGATTCGCGATCCCAAGGCCGGCTGCGCTCCGGTCTTTCCCTGGAACTTCGTCCGCACCAACACCATCTTCGGCGTGATACACCGGGCGGGTGGTTTCACCGCGTGGTCGGACAAGCATCCTGCCTACTCATCCGTAGCCGGCCCAGGCGGCAATTCCCTGGATGATTATTTCGCGCCGGAGATCAACTCCCTGGTCGTTCCGGTGCCCGGCATCACGACTCCGGCCGGCGTCTCCTGCTCCACGGTTCCCGATCCCTCGAACCTCAGCGCCTGGACGAACAGCTTCGCGAACATTCAGTGCTACGACACCATCAAGGTCGGCGGAATTCTTAACCAAATCCGCGGCATGGACCATGACGGCGACGTACACACGCGCATCCCCAACCTCTTCGGCATGAACTTTCAGGCCGTCAGCGTCGGCCAGAAACTGCTCGAACCAAATGTCGGCAACGGTGGCTATCTCGACGCAGCCGGAACGCCAAGCGAGTTGCTGCGCGGCGAGATCGAGTTCGTCGATTCCTCGATCGGCGAGATGGTAAACAAGCTGAAAGACGAGGGGCGCCTCGACTCGACGCTCATCGTGATCACCGCAAAGCATGGACAGGGACCGATCGATCCCCATCGCTTCTTCCCTATTCCCGGAAATAGCGGCACGAATGGCACCACGCCGGCGACACTGCTTGCCAACCTCCTTCCCCTTTCTGAGTCTCCGTCGAATCCCAACGGCATCGGCCCCACCGAGGACGACGTTTCGCTGCTCTGGCTGAGCAACTCGAGCCAGACGACATCGGCCGTCGCGACGCTCGAAGCGAACGGTACCAAAATCGGGCTCGGCACCATCTTCTATGGACCGTCGCTGGCATTGAACTACAACACGCCTGGCCTGCCGCCCAACGGCGATCCACGCACTCCGGACATCATCGTCACACCCAATCCCGGAGTCGTCTACACGGGCAGCACCGCCAAACAGTCAGAGCACGGCGGCTTCTCGCATGACGACACCAACGTGATGTTGCTGCTCTCCAATCCCAACTTCCGGTCGCACAATGTCTATTCCGACGTGTCCACCGCGCAGGTAGCCCCGACCATACTGCGGGCGCTCGGAATCGATCCGCGCAACCTGCAGGCGGTGCAATTGGAAGGCACATCCGTGCTGCCAGACCTGGGCCTACTCCGCGACGATCGTTAACCGTAAAGATCGATAGCACTTCGGCGTAGAACCGAAACAGGGGCGGCGTTGTAGAACGCTGCCCCTGTTCTTTTCACGCACGCCGGATCAAGCGGAAACACACCATCCGGTGGCATCACTCCTCGCCGCAGCCCTCATGCCTCTGCGAAAATAAGGGCGATCGAGGAGGTAGCTCCGTTGCGATTCGTAGTTCTGCGTAAATCCGAGAAGTGGATGGAATCCGGGACGCCTGATCCCGAACTCGTCGCCGCCATGCAACGCTACGACGACGAGATGCGCAAGGCCGGGG
>DATAYG010000003.1:0-2092 GCA_036272695.1 Rhizomicrobium sp.
ATGGACACTTCGTTGGTCAGCACGCCGTTCTTGTAATCGAAGACCTTTAGCGCGCCCGGGTCTTCCGCCTTGGTGGGTGTACCTTCGTTCCCGCGGGTCACCAGGATCGCCAGTCGATTGTCCGGCGTCACGCGGACCTGATGGGCGAAGATGCCGGCGTCAATCGGGCCCGGCTGCGTCACCTCTTCGCCTGGGGTAAAATCCTTGTTGATGCGGTAGACGCGCACGGCGCTCGGATTGTTGAACGCCACCAGAATGTTCTCGGAGGGAATGTCCGTGCTGACGTGGATCGGGCGCGCCGGGAGACGTATCGGTTCGCCGTGCGGCGTCAGAGCCCCATTTTCGGGATCGACGCGAAAAGCGGTGACGTGATGCTCGGTCCCGGCGGCGCCATAACCGGGGGCGCTGCTGCTGGTCGCAACATAAAAATAGCGTCTCGATACATGCGGCCAGGCGTATTGCGCGGCCGCCGGCAACGTGACGGTTGCACGCTTGATCAACTCGGCGTCTGCGACATCGACGTCGTAATGCGTGAGATCGGCTCCCACGTTTGCATAAAGCGCGACTTTTTGGGACGCCGGCTGGGCGGAAGCCAATCCAGGCGCGGCCATGCTGCCCGCGACAAGTGACAGAAAAGTTCTACGGCTGAACATGGCGTTCCTCCCATCAGTTAATCAACGGTACGGACTCGGCAAACCACACGCAAGAGCTGCGGGGGCGAATTGACGGTATCCTTCGGAATCCCGGACTGTAGGGTGATTTTGCGTCTCAGTGCGGCGCTGCGGCATCGAGGATCGATCGCACCCGCCCCGGCCTGCGCGCAGCAGAGCGAGGTGGCAGCAGTCGAACTACGGACGTGCTAATAAACCGTGATCGACTGTAGCTGGCTGCGGGTACAATCGAGGTTGAGTAGGAAGCGGACCAGAAGTTGACTGTCATTTACGTCGATGGTGATGCGTGCCCGGTGCGCGAGGAGATCTACCGCGTGGCGGCGCGTCTCAAGATCAAAGTTTTCGTTGTCTCGAATGGCTCCCGACCCATCCGGCCACCCGGGATGTCGAGCGTGAGCATGGTTCTTGTCGGCGACACGGCAGATGCAGCCGACGATTGGATTGCCGAGCGCGTCGGGGCCATGGACGTATCCGTCACCTCCGATATCCCACTGGCATCGCGCTGCCTCAAAAAAGGAGCGCGCGTCGTCTCCCCGACCGGAAAACAATGGACAGATGCGAATATCGGAAATGCGCTTGCCGGTCGTGATATAGCCCGGCACCTGCGGGAGTTGGGACAGAACACAGGCGGGACGGCCCCGTTGACGAAGAGGGACCGGTCACGGTTTCTCAGTGCACTCGATACGGCCCTGCAGGCTGCATTACGAGAGGCGACGAGGAACTGAGCCGCTCTATTCGGCAGAGAGCACGAAGCCGCTTGGAGACCTTGTGATGAGAATCCGGATCTGACCCGATCAAAAGCTTGGCGGGCCGGGATTGTCCCAAACGGGAAGTACTGAAGAGAAGGAGCAGTACCTGTCAGATGCTGTCGAAAAATAACGTTCGCGGCGGTGCCGCCCTCAGGCCGGCGTACTTAGTTAGGAGCCGCCGATACGGATCGAGGTATCGGTTCCCGGGATCAGGAAAGAGCGCGGAAAGCTGCCCGCACCGACAACACTCGGGGCGCTGAGGCTCGGACTACCGCTCGCAGCCGGACCGCTGACTGGCGCAGAGGTTGGTGTGTCTGTCGCCACCGAGCACCCGGTCAATGCCGAAACGATCAAGAGTATGACCATCCGCCTCCGCCAGTGAGCCGCAGCGGCAGCCAGCCGCCTTGTTCTGGTGTCAGACCGTGGCGCGTTGCTCCGTCCCAGCCGACTGCGTCGCATAGACCTTCCCGTCGCGCTCCTCGATGCGGCCAGCCCGCTTGCGCCGCGAAATGGCAGCGCCGACATGGTTCGGCGAGCGCCCTTGCATGCAGCGGTGATTTCCTGCTGCGTCTTGCCGGTCGCCAGGGCAAGCACCTGATCGCCGAGGCTCGACGAACTGCGCTTGCCGCCCGCGGGCTTTTCGGTTGGAGGGCGCCGGCGCCCGCGTGATCG
>DATAYG010000004.1:0-12481 GCA_036272695.1 Rhizomicrobium sp.
GATATCGGCGCCCGCTTCTTCGAGCGCACGCACCTGCCCGATCGTCGCGCGCGCGTCCTCCGTCACCGTGTTGGTCATGCTTTGGACGGTGATCGGCGCGTCTCCGCCGACTTCCACGTTGCCCACACGAATCTTGCGCGACTTGCGGCGGAAGATATCTCGATAGGCTCTGACACTCATGGCGTCACCTGATCACATTCAGCCGGGATTCCCCCCGTGGGCGCGGTCTACTATGGCTTGAGGATCGAGCGAAAGAGCCTCGGTCATCTGGCCGGTCCGGCCAGCGACACCCATGTCCTGCCCGTCCAGCTCAAGCAAAACCGCACCCCCGTCCGGCGTCGTGAGGGAAAGTCCCACGAGATCTGGAACGCGGTAAGCGTCGCCGGGATGCAGAATGCGGTTGATGTACACTCTCCCCCCGGGTCCCTCGACCAGCACATGGGTCACAGTGCGAGCGTGCAGGACGACCCGCGCTTTGTGATTCTGCGTACCGTACACCTGCCCGGAAGGAAGTGCGGCGAGTGCGGGATCGGGTGCCGCGGCGGGCGTAGAGGACGGGGCGGGCTTAAGCGTAGTCCCTGCCGCTGGAACCGAGGGGTTTGCGTTTGCAGCAGCAGCTGTCGCTCCCGGCCTGGAAACAATATTTGTCTGCTGTTGCGCGTGAACGGGCCGTTTCGGAGTTGCATGCCGGCCCAGCTCTGGCGACATCACCGCGGGAACCGGGGCAACAGCCTGCTGGAGTGGCGTGAATTCGGCGGAGCGGACGAGGTGATAACCCGCATACCCGACAACACCGAGCACCAGGAGCGCCATGAACAGCCAGCCATAGGGCAGCCGGCTGCCCGTGTCTTCCGGCAGCCCCTTTAACGCGACGTGCTCGGTTCGGCTGGGATTCTCGGCTTTGAACCGCTCCACATATTCGCGGGCATCAAGTCCCAGCCAGGCCGCATAGGACCGGATGAACCCTATGGCATAGGTACGCCCCGGCAGGTCGTCGAGCCGGTTCTCCTCGATGGCTGCGACCTGATCCTTTCGGATTCGGAGCGCGTGGGCGACAACCACGAGATCGTCGCCCCGGCGCATTCGCGCCTCGCGCAAATCCCGTCCCACCTCACTTGGAACCGGAGTTTCAGACGCCAGGCCGGACTGGTTTTTTGTCCCGCCACCCGCGCTGGGCTGTTCGATCGGCAGCTGTGTGACCTTGTTCAAAGTTCAGGCAATAGCATACCGCAGCCGACGAGTCGCCAATCGAGGTTAAAACGGAAACCCCGATTTGAGTTTTGTTATTTGCCGCCCGGTGTGTTCAGCCCCTGTGCCTGATGGCCCAGCATCTGCGTCCTCTTGAGGTCATCCTGCGCGTCTTGCTGACGCTGGTTCCAGTCCCGCACGCTGTGACACTCGCGCGAGCCTCCAAGACGCGTTCCCGTGGGCGGCGGGCTCGTGCGGCATTCGATTTTATCGAGATCGGCAGCCACCGATGCTGCCGGGGGGGCCGCCTGCGCAGTTTGCTGTGCCGGCGCGACCGTTGCCGCCTGACCCGTAGCGGCCGGCGCGGTCTGGGGTTGACCCGGGTCCGCAAACGCCAATGCGGGCGTCAGAACGGCAGCCGAGACGGCCAGAATGGCAAGAAAACGCATCTTAGGTTCCTTTCGATTGCGAGGTCGAAGAAAATGACGCAAGTGCCCGTGCAAAACAAGAGAAAGCAGTCCTGCGCATTCCACCCTCATTTGTTGCAGCCGGTTTTCCGGCCCGCGTTGAGTAGGCCACCGCGTTTCGATTCACTCTCGCGACCGCTACGCGCACTCTATAGACGTTTGCGGACTTTGGATTCCACAGGTCCCTGCGATTATACCGCTGTCGGGCTCGCCGGGCTGCGCAGCTTGAAACAAGCAGTCCTTTTCGCTGGATGAACTCAGCCTCTGCGTCAGTGAGCCTTGGTAAGCGACTTGAGTGCGTCAGTGGGTTCTTATTGGCTGCTGCATGCCGAGACTCTGGTCGTGCGCCAAAACGGCCTGCGCATTTTTCTGCCGCGTGTTCCAATCCCTGACGGTGTGGCATTCACGGCTACCGCCCAGGCGCGTGCCCGTCTCGGGCGGCGAAGTCTTGCAGACGATCTCAT
This sequence comes from Rhizomicrobium sp., assembly GCA_036272695.1. Taxonomy (GTDB): domain Bacteria; phylum Pseudomonadota; class Alphaproteobacteria; order Micropepsales; family Micropepsaceae; genus Rhizomicrobium. The sequence goes on from DATAYG010000004.1 coordinate 2,120, forward strand.
CGAGATTGTCGGCGCGTGGAGGCTGGGTGACCTTTACGACTTCCTGCACTTTGCCGGGCGCTGGCTGTGGCGCCGGAGACGTTGGTTGTGCCGGCGCGGATAGTGTCGGGGGAACCGCAGACTGAGACTCGGCCGCTGGTACGGTCTGGGTCTGACCCGGATCCGCTGGCGCCAACGCGGGCATCAGAGCGGCTGCCGACACGACCGGAATTGCAAGACGTCGCATCCTCATTTGTTGTACCAGGTTCTTCGGCACACATTAAGCGCAACCGCCGCGCTTCGATTCGCCCCATCGGCCGCGACCCATATTGCACGGACGATTGCGGGCTTTGGATTCCGGAGGCGGCGAAGCGTCATTTTCCGGGAGGGCCGGCGAGTCCCATGAGAGCATGCTCCTGTGTCAACTGCAGTTTGTCCTGCGAATCCTGCTGCCGCTCGTTCCATTCATGCACCGTGTGGCACTCGCGCGTGGCGCCAAGACGCGTTCCGGTCGGTGGTGGGCTTGACCGGCACTCGATCGCATAAAGATTGTCGGCGGTGGGCTGAGGTTTGACCTTTACCACTTCCGGTCGAGCGGCAGCCGTTGTCGCCGGCGAGCCGGTTGTAGTTGCAGCTGTGGTTGCGCTCACAGCCGGCGCCGGTGCGGAAGCCACAGGCTGTGTCGAGTCCGGCCGAGTGGGATCGGCTGTTGCAAGATCGCACTGCAGGAGCATTGCCGCGGACAGCATCGCCAGGGTGAGACTACGCATAGTTTGAGAACCCCTGCCCTTTCCTGCTCCAGCGGAGTAAGTAGCAGCCTATCACGGATGGTCAAAAATCCATGATAACAACTTTGTGTTCGGCAGTGCCCCGACATCTCAAGATATCGCCCCAACCTTCGCATGTGCCGGGCCCGTTGGGCTCTGGATCGGGCTTCGTATTATTGCCGGATCACAACGCCCCGCTCGGCGGCAAATGCCGAGAGGCGTGTGCGCAGGCTGTGATCGCTGCGGTCGCATTGCCGGTCGACGAAATCGGTGATCTGCCGCGTGTCGAGGCTGCGGATCATCATTTTCACGGCGCCGATATTTGCGGCCTGCATGGACAGACAGCGCAGACCCGTGCCGATCAGCGCCATCGCTTCCAGCGGCCGGCCCGCCATTTCTCCACACAACGAGACTTCGCCATTCGCCTCGGCGGCGCTGCGCACGATCTGGCGGATCAGGGTGAGCACCGGCGGGCTCAATGCATCGTAGCGTTTGGCCACGCGCGGATTCGTACGGTCGACGGCGAAAACAAACTGCAGGAGATCATTCGATCCGATCGAAACAAAATCCGCGCTGCGCAGGATCTGCGGCAGCATGAACGCCATTGCCGGCACTTCGAGCATGGCGCCGACGAGTGTTTGTCGGGGCTGCGGCAACCTCAGGATTCGCGCCCGCTCCAGTTCGCGATCGATGAGCGCGCGTCCACGATTGAACTCATCGACATCGGTCACCAGCGGCAACAGGAGCCGCAGGGTGTGCCCCGCCGCCGCCGCAACGAGCGCGCGCACCTGATAGCGCAGGAGCGCCGGCCGATCGAGCGCGATGCGCAGCGCGCGCCAGCCAAGCGCGGGATTTTCTTCGCGCTCCCAGCGCCCATAAGGCAATATCTTGTCGCCGCCGAGATCCAGCGTGCGAAAAATCACGGGCCTCTTGCCGGCCGAGTCGATGACTTTCCGATAGAAGCCGACCTGATCGGACAGCCGCGGCATGGTTTCGCCGACCATGAATTGCAGTTCGGTGCGGAACAGCCCGATGCCGTCCGCACCGGAGGCTTCGAGATGCGGCATGTCGAGGAGAAGACCGGCATTCATCATCAGCTGGATGGTCACGTTGTCTTTGGTGATCGCGGGAAGGTCGCGCATTTCGGCGATCCGCGCGGCGCGCGTTTCGCGCAGCACGCGCCGTGCCTTGAACACCGCTGTAACTTCAGGTGACGGGCGAAGTTGCGCTTCACCCATTTCCCCATCTATGGCAATCGCATCGCCGGCGCGCGCGGCGTCGACTATGCCTTCCGCTCCACTGACCAGCGGCAGCGCCATCGCCCGCGCGACAATGGCGACGTGCGACGTCGGTGCTGCCTCCTCGAGCACCAGGCCGGCGACGCGATGCGGGCCGTAATCCAGCAGCTCCGCCGGCCCCATGGACCGGCCGACGAGAACGGCATCGGGCGGCAGGACCCGCGCCTCCCCCGCCCCGCTCAGATGACGCTGCAAGCGGCGCGCAAGGTCCTCGAAATCATGCAGGCGTTCGCGCAGGAACGGATCGCCCATGCGCGTGACACGAAGCCGGAACTCGTCCTGCACCCGCTCGACGGCGGCTTCGGCCGTCAACCCCGTGCGCACGGCATCGTGCAATCTCTGCTGCCAGCCCTGATCCTCTGCGAACATGCGATAGGCTTCGATGACTTCCCGGCTTTCTTCCGAGAGATCGAGTTCGCTGGAGGCAAGCATGTCGTCGACGGACTGGCGCAGCTTGGCGAGCGCGCTATCGAGCCGTTGCGTTTCGAGCGCCGGATCGTCGGCGATCATGCGCTCGACCTTCACGCGCGGCTCATGCAACACGACCTGCCCGACGGCCACGCCCTCGGAAAGACCTTCGCCCTTGAACAGGCGCGGCCGGTCGGCGCGCAATTCCGGCTCGTCCAGTTCCGCAATGTCGAACAGCGCACCGTGGGCGACGATCTCGGCCAGGACCATCGCCACGGTCTGCAGCGCTTCGACTTCCTCTTCGTCATATTGCCGCGCGGCGCGATTCTGCACCGTCAGCACGCCATAGACCTGGCCGCCGCGCAGGATCGGCACGCCAAGAAATGAGCGGAAGGGATCTTCGCCCGTTTCCGGCCGGTAGGAGAAACGCGGATGGCTCGGGGCTTCGCTGAGATTGATCGGGTCGCCCGTCTCCGCCACCAGCCCGACAAGACCCTCGCCCGCGCGCATGCGCGTGCGGTGCACGGCGGCGCGGTTCAAACCTTCCGTCGCAAACAGCTCGAGCGTATTGCCGGCGCGCCTGAGATAGATCGAGCAGACTTCGGCGACCATGTTGGCGGCGATCACGGCAACGAGCCGGTCGAGCCGCGCCTGCGCACTCGCCCGGTCCGCCATGATCTCGCGCAAGCGCCGCAGCAAGAGCCGCGGTCCACCCGACGGAACAGCGGCGACCATCAGGGCAACTCTGCCACCCTCCCCTTGAGGGAGGGTCGAAATTTGCAAGCGCAGCGAAGCAAATTTCGGGGAGGGGTGATGCCCACACAATTACCCCTCCCCGAAATTCTCCTTCTCGCTTTGCTCGAAGAAGAATTTCGACCCTCCCTCAAGGGTAGGGTGGGAGAGGGAAGTTGCGCGCGGACGGTGGCCAACAAATTATTCCACATCGAGCTCATAGGCGGAGTGCAGTGCGCGGACGGCGAGCTCCACATATTCTTCCGCGATCAGCACGCTCACCTTGATCTCCGACGTCGAAATCACCTCGATATTGATGCCTTTTTCCGCCAGCGTGCGGAACATGGTCTGCGCCACACCGGGATGGGCGCGCATGCCGATGCCGATGATGGAGACTTTCGCCACCCCGGCATCCGACGTCACGTCGCGATAGCCGATCGCCGGCGCCGCCTGCTCGATGGCCTGCAGCGCGCGCGAAAGATCGCCGCGGCCGATGGTGAAGGTGAGATCGGTGCGGCGGCCGTCTTCCGACACGTTCTGCACGATCATGTCGACATTGATCCCGGCATTGGCGAGCGGTCCGAAAATGGCGGCCGCGATTCCCGGCTGATCCGGAACCCGGTGCAGCGTGATTTTGGCCTCGTCGCGCGAATAGGCGATGCCGGTGACCGGCTTCTTTTCCATGATGTCTTCCTCGTCGCAAAGAAGTGTGCCCTCGCCTTCGGCATCGAATGTCGACAGCACGCGTACCGGCACGCGATGCACCATCGCCGTTTCCACCGAACGGGTCTGCAGGACCTTGGCCCCCTGGGACGCAAGTTCCAGCATTTCCTCGAAGGCGACGCGGCGGAGCCGGCGCGCACGTGCCACGATGCGCGGATCGGTGGTGTAGACGCCATCGACGTCCGTATAGATGTCGCAGCGGTCGGCTTCGAGCGCAGCCGCAACCGCGACCGCGCTGGTATCGCCGCCGCCGCGGCCGATGGTCGAGACGCGATTGTCGGGCGCCACGCCCTGGAAACCGGCGACCACAGCCACCTGCCCGCCGGCAATGCGCTCGCCGAGAAGATCGGTTTCGATCCTGAGGATGCGCGCCGAACCATGCATCGCCGAGGTATGCACGGGGATTTGCCAGCCGAGCCAGGACCGCGCGTTCACGCCGAGCGCATTGAGCGCAATCGCCAGCAACCCGGCCGAGATCTGCTCGCCCGCCGCCACCACGACGTCATATTCGCGCGCGTCATGCAGCGGCGCCAGCTCGCGCGCCCAGCGCACCAGCTTGTCGGTTTCGCCCGCCATGGCCGAGACCACGACCGCGACCTCGTCGCCGAATTCGAGCTGGCGCTTCACCAGCGTCGCCACATGGCGGATGCGATCGAGATCGGCAACGGAGGTGCCGCCGAATTTCATCACGATCCTGGCCATCTGGCTCTCGTCCTTGCCGCAATCCGGCGTATGCTGCGCCGCAACCTTTTAGACGCCGCATGGCCCCCGCTCAACGCCGTTCGAAGTTTCGCTATTCTGCTTCCGCCCGCTCGTCCGTCGATGCGCGGGAAGTGGAGAAATTTGCCGCGCTGGCCGGCGAATGGTGGAACCCGGACGGCAAGTTCGCGCCGCTGCACCGCCTCAATCCCGTCCGCCTCGCCTTCATCCGCAATGTGGCACTTCGCCATTTCGACCGCGACGCCAAGGCGCTCGCGCCGTTTTCCGGGCTCACGCTGCTCGATGTCGGCTGCGGTGGAGGATTGGTGACCGAAGCCGTGGCGCGACTGGGCTTCGATGTGCTCGGCATTGATGCGGCGGACGAGAATGTTGCGATCGCCGCGACCCACGCCCGCGAAATGGCCACGCCGCCGCGCTATCGCTCCACCGCCGCCGAAGAACTGGTGCCGGAACAGACAAGCTTCGATGTCGTGCTCGCGCTGGAGATTCTCGAGCACGTCGTGGATCGCGCCGAGTTCCTCGCAACCTTAGCCCAACTCATAAAGCCCGGCGGCCTGATCGTACTCGCCACCCTCAACCGCACACTCAAATCCCTCGCACTCGCCATATTCGGCGCCGAATACATCCTCCGCTGGCTCCCCGCCGGCACCCACGACTGGAACAAGTTCGTTTCGCCGGAAACGCTGGCGTCGGAACTAAGAGAGCTTGAGCTGACTGTTGACGAAACTCGGGGGATAACGTTTGATCCCTTGGGCTGGACATGGCACCTGTCAGCAGATACCGGTGTCAACTATATGATTGCGGCCAAAAGGTAACCTACTAACACGATACAACTTCGATCTATGCAAAGTATAGTCAAGTTCCGCGTCGAGCTGGTTTTTGGATCGCCGTCAATAATGCCCGTCGTGGATGGGACTTCGTTAGCGGATTGCGTTTCTGCATACGAAATCCGGAAAGGTTACGCACCCACGGGGAACTATGCTGGTTTTTTCGCGAACGGCTTTGGATATGGACCGCTGGAGCCATATTTGCTGGGTCAAGCGGCAGGTGACTATTGGCGGGAGATCGGAGGAATTTACCTGCTAGCCTGTCGTCACTGTGGAGAGGTTGGTTGCTGGCCGTTGATAGCCAAAGTCACAAGCGAAAGCGATTTTGTGACATGGAACGCCTTCCGACAGCCACACCGTCCTCAGCGTGACTACACTGGCTTCGGTCCGTTCGTTTTCGAACGGCGGTCCTACACAGATGAAATCCGTGAATTGATCGCGGCGCTGGACCATAACGCGCGACACCTCAGAACCGTCGATTCTGCCGCTAATCCTGGAGACGGCTAATGGATTACCGACGTGTAGCCGTTTGACCCGGCACGCGCGTGCAATCATACACGATTCCCAAGATCGGTCGATTGCTCGCCCCGGAGCACATAAGCCAATTTCGATAAGCGACTCTCCTCGCTCGATATCTTCCAGCGCGAATCTCACGATTTTGCGGGACAGCTAATGCATTGCCCAATGCCCAGCCCGAAGCGACAGTATTTGCATTTCATGTCTCTGGATTCTTGGCCTCCGTCGTTGGGATTAAAGTAGCCGGCTGTATAGACGTAACTGCCCGGCATAGAGCCGCTTGAATCCGTCAGATCGGTTGACGAACTGCAGGGGTAAGTAGATATCGACATATTGTACGTGACGCACGCTAGAGGTAGCACCTGCCCGATGGCCGGACGCGCAAAAAATGAAATGATGAGAAGCGCAATTAGATAATACGATTTCATGATTGGCCCCTTCTGTTTGTCACCCGATCCTCAAGCTACGCAACTAGGCAGAGCCGCGAGGCGCATTTCTGCAAATCTACGAATCACTCCGTCTTCAACCGAGGGTTACTCAGTATTGAATTTTCAGCAACAGCTGTTTGAGAGGGATAATCCTTTAAGGTCCCGGCCGCGTGCCTCACAGCGGAGCAATGCGATGTATTGCGGCCAATCGGAAATTGGAGCATGATCGTGCCGTTCTCGCCTCGCTGGCGAAACAAAGAGGGAGGGCCATGGGGATGCAAGCCATTGAAATCATGAGACCAATGTGCCGCGTGGAAAATCCGCGACGCAAGCCTCGCCTGCTTGAATTGGCTATTCGGTCCATCGGCATCGCCGCCGTTTTTCTTGCACCAACTCTCTCTGCCGCAGGGACGCTGCCATCAGGAGCTGGTAAGCCCCGCGTTGCCTGGGGATATGTCGATGGTGGGAATCTGGACTGTGGCGCTTTCTGCTTTAGCAATCCCAAGAGGAGAGGGGGGGTGTATGTCGCTTATCTGGGCACCGGCTCCTACGAAGTAGAATTGGAGGGCATGGGGCCTCCGGGCCCCGACGATGTGCAGGTAAGTGCGGCGCAGGGGGGAGGTTTTGCATATTGCATGACGGCAGGGTGGAGCGTTGCTCATCATGATCGGGGTACCGTGGACATCATAGTTAATTGTTATGATGTCGCCGGCAATCCGACCGATGACGCGTTCGCTTTCCTCTATCAGTCCCGCGCAATTCCTTTGGATCAGGGACGAAAGGAATTGCCTTTCTCTTGGCGGATCAGCCGACCGAGGCGAGCTACACGCCCGATCCCGCCTATCAGTACAATTCGACAGGCGGCCCCAACACCATGGTGCGCAACGGAACGGGCTCCTACACCGCGACAATTCCCGGCCTGACGAAGAAGGGCGGCAATGTGCAGGTGACGGCCTATGGCAAAAACCCGGCGCGCTGCAAGGTATCGGACTGGAGCGCAAGCGATTCGGGAACGAGCGCCAATGTGCTCTGCTTCGACGGCACGGGCGTGGCGGCCGACGAGAAGTTCACGCTCGCCTACACCATTGGCGTGCCCATGGGTCTGTGGAATTACAAGCACGACAAGGGGAATACGCACTATGGCGACAGCGGCGCCTATGCCTGGGCCGACCAGCCCGACAACACCAAAACCTATAGGCCACCACACGCCTTTAATTACAACGGATTTGATACCGGCCGGCTGACGGTTGCCTGGCAGCAGACCGGCAATTACTTGGTGACACTCCGCGGTGTGGAAGATCTGGGCGCGGCCGGTATTCTGGTGACGGCCAATGGAGACGGGAATACCACCTGCTCGGCCGGAAACACAAATGAGGGTTACAATCCAGTGGAAGTCAATTGTTTCGACCAGAATGCCAATCCGGTCGATTCCGAATTCAGCGTCCTGTTTCAGACCGACTTGAAAAAATAAGGAAATAGTGCGGTGCCAACCGCATTCCGCCACACGAGTTCGGGGTCAGAGTTACGACTCCCGTCACAGAAGTCTCAGCTGACGCCTGTCCGGCGGTGTTTGTGGTTTCGGGCCGGGCGGCAGCGGGGTTACACGGCATTTGAGGGCTTTGGCGATTTCGCGCTTGAAGCGCTCGCCGCCGACCGGCCAGCCGCCATTTGTTCCCTGCCGGAGCGCCGAAACAAACCCTTCGTCGGCCGGCGCCCTGAAACGCAGCCGGTATTCGCTCTGGCGTTGCGCGGCAGTTCGACCGAGCGAACGATAGAGCGGATGCTCGCTCAGCAGCGGATCGGCGCTGCCGAACGCGTGGGCGCGATAACTCGACCACCGCCAGTCGCGGGCACGCGCGACCATGCGCGCCCGCACCGGGTTGCGTTCGATATAATTGCAGCAATCGAAGAAATACGCATCGCTGTCGACAGGCGCGGCGCGGAAACGCCCTTCCCATAGCGTGCCCGTCCGGCCGTAGCAATTGTTCACATAACGCACATAACGCCGGCCGAGCGATTGCATGACGCGCGACAGGCTGTCGGCCTCTGCCGGCGCCGCGAGCAGATGCACATGATTGGTCATCAGCACCCAGGCATAGATGGCAAGGCCGTATTCGCGCGCGGCCCCGGCAAGCCAGGCAACATATTGCCTGTAATCATCCTCGGCAAAGAACACCGCCTGCCGGTTATTGCCGCGTTGGATCACATGCAGCGGCTGACCATCGAGAAAAAACCGCTTGCGTCGCGCCATGCGAATTTCACCGAAGATGCACCGTCATAATAAGAGCGCTGCCGCGAATTGCAACTCTGACCCCGAACTACAACGGATTCGACACGGGCCGGCTGACGGTCGCCAAACAGCAGCAGACCGGCCTCTACGCGGTAACGGTCCCGGGCGTGGAAGATCTCGGCGCGGCCAGCGTTCTGGTGACTGCCAACGGAGACGGGAATACCGCCTGCGTGGCTGGAGGCGGAGGCGAGGGCTATCTGCCCGTGGATGTCAACTGCTTCGACCAGAACGGCAATGCCGTCGACTCCACGTTCAGCGTCCTGTTTCAGACCGATGAGATGAAGTGACGAACCGCGCGCCGACATCCGCATTCAGCTGTGGCGCAACGTAATTACTATACTGTCGCCTTATTCTGGCGCAGGCTCGCGCTCATGATGTTTCCGTAGTCCAGAGCGGCAGCTTCGGTGAATGGAAATATCCGGTCGGCGAACCGGTGGCGCCAGGAAGCAAGACCCTGATCGAGCCGCGACGCTCTCTGGCCCGGCCGGATTTTGCCGATGCCGAAGGCGATCCCGGGGATCGTGACGGTCGAAAGCGCGAGTTCCGCATCGTTCCGCACGAGCCACGCGACAACCGCTTCGTTCGGCGTTTTGCGCAGCGTCTCCGAGACGACATTGGTATCGAGAAAAATCAAAGCTCGGGTCCCGGATTGATCTTTCGGTTTTCGCGATCACGGCGTCGAGGTCGGCGCCGGACTCGTTCATCAGGCGCGCATAAAAGGCGGCTGGCGGCTCGCGGTCCGCTTCACGGATTTCATACGCTTCGAGCACGCGCTCCACGATATCGGCGATGGATCGGCGCTCGCGGCGTGCGAGGCGGCGCGCCAGATCGCGTGCTTTCGCGCTGCGTACGGAGAGCTGGGGTTCGGGCACTTGTGCCGGTCCTTTCCGAGAAAGGTCGCAAGGATAGAAAGCTCAGAATGACGTGAGGGCGGACCCAAATACCGATACCGCAACAGTTGACACAGAACCAATACGGTATTATATGGACCGAGATTCGAATTCCACGAGGCACATCATGACCATATCCACTTCCGATTACGCCGTCGGCCGCGGGAAGCCGCCCTTGCATACGCGGTTCCAGAAAGGCTAGTCGGGCAATCCGAGCGGCAAGCCGGGGCCGGCGAAGCTCGCCAAACAGCGGTTCCAGCGGGCGCTTTGGGCGGCGCTGGAAGAGAGGCCGGATGACCTCGAACTCTCGAAACCCGGAAGCGTCATTGCCGCCATCGCCAGGAAGATGGCGCTCGATGCGTCAGAGGGACGGAGTGCTGCGGTGCGGCAGCTGTTGTCGCTGCTCGAAACGGAGAGTGAAAGATCGGCGGGCCTGGAAAAGGACGCGGCCGAACAAATCTTCACCGCAGCGGACCTGCTTTCCCTGCTCCAGAGAAAAATGCAGGGAAACGAAAAACAATGGCTGGCGGAGCTTCTGTTTCCGGACGCCGGTGAGAAACCGGTGCAGGCGGATAGCAACGACCGCAAGGAACACACCGGCATACCGGCGCCCACCACCTCCGCGCAAGAACGAAACAGAGCGGAACCGTTTTCCCTGCTGCAGGGAAAAACGCAGGGAAGCGGAAAGAATTTGACGGAGCAAATTTGCCCGGCGCCACGGCCGCCGGCCGCGTCGCGCGCCCGACTGATGACAGGAACTGCGCCTATTTCTTCAAGTGGCAGG
>DATAYG010000005.1:0-55898 GCA_036272695.1 Rhizomicrobium sp.
GCGGAGATCGTTAAATCCGCCTGGGCCGTGCCGGCGGCCAGACCTGCGGCCAGCCCGGCAAGACAGATCAATGAATTGAATGCCATGCGCGCCTCCCCAATCCGGCCGATACGGTCGCGACGGCCGATATCGCAATGCATAATAGCATGGCCGAACAGTGGGTGTGCGATCGCCGGCAAGATTTTGCGGCGGGGACGCCCGTGCTATCGGGTCAGCATGACCAGTTCATCTATGCCGGGGGCGCCTGTGGCCCGGCGCTGGCGCCTCCAGGATGCGAGGGCGCGGTTAAGCGAACTCGTGCACGAGGCGCGCGAGCGGGGGCCGCAGCATGTGAGCGTGCGCCGGCGGAATGAGATGGCGATCGTTTCGGCAGAGGACTTTCGCCGCTTGAGCGGAAATCTTATGGGCCGCGCACTCATCGAGGCATGCCGCGCTTCGCCTGATCGCAGCCTCGAACTCGCGCCGGCACGCCATCGCCTGCCGGTTCGCGACTGCATCACGGTCTGACGCTCGTTTCGCGCGATACGCGGGACTACATCAAAGCGCGTGTTCCGGTCCTCAATCCCTGGGCGGTTGGCGGCGGCGAAATGGTATCAGCGGGGCGCAGCGGCCCTAAGGAAACACGCTGAACAGGTCGCTCAGATCGATTTCGTCCTTTGCGTCGCGCAGCAGTGGTCTGACCCCGAAGATATTCTGGAATGTCCGCAGCGTCGAACCATGCGTGTAATGAACCGTGTTCGAGTAGCCGCCGCCTTTGGCGAAGGGCGACAACACGATCATGGGAATGGGGCCGTCACCCTTGGCCGCCTCGTCCCAGGTGATGAAGAGCGCGCCGCCCCGCTTGTAGGCTGCCGAATGGAGGATGACCGGTACATTCTTCGACAGCCACGCGTCGCCATGCGCAATCGCATTGCCGGCGCAGGCATCATGCATGTCGTCGCACATATTGGGCGTGATCCAGACATATTGCGGGACGGTATCGTTCCTCAGATCCGCGGCCAGTTCCCGGTAAGGGCGCAGATGGGCGATACAGGTGCTCGAGTGCCAGTCGAGGTTGTTTGTGACGTCGGCGAAGTAGGTGAAGGGTTCGTGGCGCACGGCATAGAGGGGCGTCTTGTCCGGATCCTTCGGACCGCTGTTTCTCAGCGGGCAGATCTTACCCGGTGCGTTTTCCAGATAGGCTTTCCAGCTGATGCCGGCATTGCTCAGCTGTGTTACGAAATGCTCCGTCGTTGTCTGCCCGTTTCGCCTGGGCGGGCCGTCATTGTAGATCTTGAAATTGGTGCCCGCCTCGAGCCACAGGTAATTTGGCAGACTGGGATGGATGTTCGGCGGGTTGTAATAGCGATCGGCATAGGACGACATCGGAATCAGCGTGTCGTTGATGTAGGGCGCGTTGACATTGCCCTTGATGCTCTTGGCGGCGCCTCTGCCGGTCCAGTTGTGATTCTCCATCAGGATGATGAACACGGTTTTGATGTGATGTTTCGCGGGCGGGGCGGCGGTTTCTTCCGCCGCGACCGGCGCCAACAGAAAAGTTGCTGCGGCGAGCAGTGCGCCAAGCGCGGCGCCAAGACGATTTCGGCCCATGTCATTCTCCCCGCTGAACCAGTCTGCCTCATACTCATGACCCGTCCGCATGACAACCGTGTGACCGTTCGCCCGGGCGGCTTCCTTGACATAGGGCTTGACTGAGGTGAATCGAGTTCAGACCCGGTTCTCCGTCCGCAGACCCGGGATGCGATGGAACTCGCGGAGGTTATTGGTAACGACGACGAGGCCTTCCGAGCGCGCATGCGCGGCAATAAGCATGTCATACGCGCCGACCGGCCGGCCCGCACGTTCCAGTTCCGCACGCAGCTGGCCGAACTGGAAGGCCGCGCCGGCGGTGAAAGGGAGTATTTCGAGCAGCGCCGTGAACTGCCCGACCGCATGCAGGTTTTCCGCCTGCCGTGCCGATTTTTCCGCGCCATAGGACAGCTCGCCGAGCGTGATCACGGATATGCACAACTGGTCCGCATACCGGTTGAACCGCTCGCGCAATTTCGGCGGATAGTTCTTGATGACATAAATACAGATGTTGGTATCCAGCATGTACTGCAGCATCAAAGCGGCTCGCGCTCCTGAACATCCGGCTGGTTGCGGTCGCGCAGGAAATCGTCCGATGCACGAGGTCCCTGCTGGAACAGATCGTCCCAGCGCTGGCCGGCGGGAGACACCAGCCGGCTGCGGCCGATCTTCACGATCTCGACCTGGTGCACGTCGTCCGGAAAGGCGACAGCCTTCGGCAATCGCACGGCCTGGCTGCGGTTGCTCTTGAACACGGTCGAGCGGGTCATGGGCGATCCTCGGCGTATGTCCCGAATGAATATACGCGGTATCGACCAGACCGGCAATCCGCGGCGCACAGGCGCGCTGCGACCAAATAGGTTGACGTTGAGTCCAATTTGGTTGTATACGTCTCCAATCCACATTGAGGGAGGGTCCCATGACCGCTTCGAATTCCGCCTACACTGTCGGCCGTGGCCGGCCGCCTTTGCACACGCGATTCAAGAAGGGCCAATCGGGAAATCCGAGCGGCAAGCCGGGGCCGGCAAGGCTGGCGAAGCAGCGTTTCCAGCGGGCGCTTTTTGCGGCGCTGGAAGGGACGACGGAAGAGCTCGAGCTTGCGAAGCCCGACAAAGTCATCGCCGCGCTGGCCCGGCGCATGGCGCTCGATGCGGTTGCCGGGCGCGGGTCGGCGCAGCGGCAGTTGTTGTCGCTGCTCGACGCGGAGACCGAGAAGGAAGTTCAGGCAGAGGAGCGTGGCCGCGAACCGTCGATCAACGAAGCGGACCTGTTTTCCCTGCTGCAGGGAAAAACGCAGGGAAACGTAATCGAATGTCTGGAGGACATTCTGTGGCCGGGCGTGGACCTGGCGGAACTCGGGCCGGATGCCCGCACGCACCGCGAACGCGCGCCCGAGCCCTCACCTGCGGCGCCGCGAAACGAAGCGCAACCGTTTTCCCTGCCGCAGGGAAAAAAGCAGGGAAGAGGTAAAATATTTGCAGAGCAAATTTGTCCGGCGCATGGATGGAAAAGGGCGCCGGCGACAAGCGGACACAACTGATGACGAGCGCGGCGGCTGTTCCCGGTTAGCGCGCATCGCCGATGCGTTTCCTCCCCCGCGCTTGCGTGGGGGAGGGACCGCGAAGCGGTGGAGGGGGCAAGACGCGCGCGAGGCCCCCTCCGCCCCTTCGGGGCACCTCCCCCACCTCCGGCGGGGGAGGAAAGATGGAGTGCCGCGCCAATGTGGGGAGGAAAGATGAGGCGCGTGCGTTGAATTACTACAACTCATATTCTTGATGCGGGGCGGGCATTTCGGTGTGTGCGTTCGGAAGCAGCTTGGCGAAGGTCTGCATTACGGGCTGTTCGCCGTGGACGAGGAAGGTTGTTGCGACATCCCTGATGGCGCCCCGCCAGTCGAGCAGGCCTTTCTGGTCGGCATGGGCGGAGAAGCCGCCGATCGACTCGATATGCGCCCGCACGGCGATATCTTCGCCGAACAGCCGCACCGATTTCGCGCCGTCCATGATCTGCCGGGCGGGCGTTCCATTCGCCGCGTAGCCGACAAATACAATTGTGCACTCCGGCCGCCAGAGATTGTGCTTGGCGTGGTGCTGGATTCGTCCGCCGGTTCCCATGCCGGAACCGGCCATGATGACGGCGCCGTTCTTGATCTTGTTGATCGCCATGGAATCGGCGGAGTCGCGCGTGAAGTGGAGGCCGGGGACATGAAACGGGTCCTGCCCATCATGAAATAATGCGACGGCTTCCGGTTTGAGGCATTCGGGATGGCGCACGAAGATTTCCGTGGCGGAAATGGCCATCGGCGAATCGAGATAAACCTGGATCGCGCGCGGCAGCCTGTTCGCGGCCACGCCGCGATTGATATAAAACAGAAGTTCCTGGGCGCGCTCGAGCGCAAAGGTCGGAATGAGGACATTGCCCCCACGGGTGAATGTGTCGAGGATGGCCGCATAAAGTTTCTCGACCGAGTCGCTGCGCGCTTCGTGGAGCCGGTCGCCATAGGTCGTTTCCATCACCACGAAATCCGCCGCGGCCGGCGGCACGGGCGGTTGCAGCAGCGGGCCACCGGAATGGCCGAGATCGCCGGAGAACACGATCCGCTTTGTCGCGCCGCCTTCCTGGACTTCGAGCAGAATGCTGGCCGAACCGAGAATGTGGCCGGCGTCAAGCCATGTGGCGCGCACGCCCGGACAGATATCGAGCGGTTTGTTGTATTCCGCTGCGCGGCCGAACAGGCTGAGGCTCCGCGTGGCGTCGAGCGTCGTGTATAACGGCCCGGGTGGATGTTTGTTGTCGACATGGCGGGCGTGCCGCGTTGTCCGCCGTTGCGCGTCCTCTTCCTGCAGATGCGCCGAATCGAGCATGACAAGCTGGGCCAGTTCGCGCGTGGCGGACGTTGTTATGATCTCGCCCGTGAATCCGCGTTTGGCGAGCAGCGGGATGCGGCCGCAATGATCGAGATGGGCGTGGGTGAGCAGCAGGTGATCGATCGCCGCCGCGTCGAAGCCGAACGGGACCGCATTTTCCTCATTCAGCGCGCGGCTGCCCTGGAAGAGTCCGCAATCGATCAGGATGCGGCTGCCGCCCGTCTCGACGAGATGGCACGAGCCGGTCACATCCTGATCCGCACCGTGGAAGGAAAGTTTCATGTCTTGGATTCTCCGTTGCCGAGCAGGGGACGTCCTGCGGCTTCATACCAGTCGACAATGCCCTGCCAGATTTCTTCTGCCGTTTCGGCAAACCAGAACAGCTCGCGGTCTTCCGGATCGATGGTGCCTTCGGCGACGAGAAAGTCGGGATCGAAGACTTTCGACCAGTAGGATTTGCCGACCAGGACGACGGGCACCGGAGTCGTCTTGCGCGTCTGCCCGAGCGTGAGAACCTCGAACAGTTCGTCCATGGTGCCGTAACCGCCGGGGAACGCCACCAATGCGCGCGCGCGCAACAGGAAATGCAGCTTGCGAATCGCGAAGTAATGAAACCGGAAACACAGCTCGGGCGTGATGTAGGGGTTGGGGAATTGTTCGCGGGGGAGCGTGATGTTGAGCCCCACCGACTGGGCGCCCGCATCGCAGGCGCCGCGATTGGCGGCTTCCATGATGCCCGGTCCGCCGCCGGTGACGATCAGCGTGCGGTTGTGCTTGCGCTTGGCACCCGCTTCGCTGACGATCCGTCCGAATTCGCGCGCCGTATCGTAATAGCGGCTCTTGGCGAGAATGCGCTTGGCGATTTCAAGCCGCTGAGCCGTGGCCTTGTCGCGCGGCGATACGGCCAGCGCTTTCGAGAGTTCCGCGACATGCCGGCGCGCGGCGGCCGGCTCGCAGATCCGCGTGCTGCCGAACACTACGATGGTGTGCGCAATGCCCCGTTCCCGAAGCAGGAGTTCCGCCTTCTCGTAGTCGAGCGCGAGCCGGATATCGCGAGTATCGCCGCGGGCCAGGAAGTCGATATCGTGGTCGGCCTGCCGGTAGGTCGGGCTTTCCAGGATCGCCTTCAGCGCCGCCGGCGCTTCGGCGTCTTCGACTGCAGGCTTGGGCAGCTCGGAGGGCAGAGGCAGGCGCCGGACCAGCGGGTGCGGCGGCGGCGGAATCCTTTGGAGATGGCGGTGCTTCGCCCGGCTGGCACGTCTGGTCAAACTGATCCCCGGCAGATGGCACCCCCCCCCCGCCCATCCATATCCGCGCACAATGCAAGACTGAAGCCCGCAGCGGCATGCCGCGGCATGAAACTGTTGAAAAGCGCCGCCGAAGACGGGATGGAGACGGATTGCAGCGAGGCCCGTCTCTGCCATGAACGCCCTGCCGCCTCCGCCGCCGGACGATGAATACGATGATCCCAATCGTCGGCGGAACCTCGTTCTCGCCCTGGCCGGAATTGTGGTGATCGTCGTGCTCGGTTTTTTTCTGGTCTGGAAAATGTGGCAGAACGAAAAGCTGCAGGAATGCTACGCTACCGGCCGTCGCGACTGCGCGCCGATCGATATCCCCGATTCACGGTAGGTTCGTGTTGCCAGAACCCAATGTGCGTCCCGCCGCGAGCCCTCGCGAACAGTAATTACCTGGGTCTCCGGCGCAGAATTCGGAAGAATTCGGAATTCCGTCAGGATTTCCGATCCGCCAGCCCCTAGCGTCGCCGCATCGATCCTCGCCGCAAGAGAAGGCACGCGCCCCCGGTCGTCTCTTCGCCTGTGCTCGACGCTGCGAAAAAGGGAGATGCCCAATGTTTGTTCGTCATCCGCTTCCCACGCTGGCCGCGCTTGGCCTGATCCTGTTGTGCGGCACGATGCCGGTTCATTCCGAGCCGGCTCTCAAGATCATCGACAATCCCGGCGGCGGCATGATCGTTTATGGCCAGGTTGCACGGCAGACGAGCGAAGCGGGCGCGATGGGGGCGGTGCTGCGTTCCGTGCATCAGGAATGCGGCGACCGTCCGCAGGTTGGCAAGCTGTTTCATGTGCGCGGTACCAACTCGGTCGCGGTGTTCTTCACCGCCGTCAAACATACCCAGGGCGATCAGCCGGTGGCGGGAATGGTGATCGCCTCCCGGCGCGGGCCGGGTGATGTCGAGGCCGCATTGCTGACCGATGACGCGTCGCGCTTCGGCAAGACCATCAATCCGATGTTGAAATCCCTGTTTGAAGTCTGGCATCCGGGCAGCGCGCCGGGATCCGCGCGCGGCGGCGCGGCCTCGCCGGCGGCAACGCTGCATGCAACCGTGCTGCCCGATAATTCGGCATCGGTCGGGTTGCCGGACGGCTGGAACGTCACCGCCCAAAGCGGCGGCGGCACGATCATCGCCGAGGGGCCGAACGGCGAAGCGGCCCTGCTCGGCTTTCCCCTGCTGGCGATGAATTCGAGCGATCCGCGTGTCCAGCGCACGATGGCGTTCGCGCAGGGCGCAGGCCGGAATACCAGTTATGCCAACGCGCTCTACTACCCTTATGGCGGCGACCCGGCGCGGACTTTCGTCGATCTGTTCCAGCTGCTGCGCCAGCATCGCGGCATGCCGCAGGCAGACTTCCAGGTCGCGACGGCAGAGCCGATGGCGGGCGGGGGCATGTCGCGTTGTTCGCATCTGACCGGGCATGTGGATGCCCAGGACGGCAAGGGCATGAAGGAGTTCAACACGATATTCTGCGTGGGGCCGCTGTCGCCGATGGGCCAGTACATGGGTCTCGCCTATCACATCGCGGTTCCGGTGAAATTTGCGGATCGCGAACGGTCCACGGTGGGCGCGATCCTGGCGTCGTTGCGCGTCAACGAAGCCGTCGTCTCGCGCGAAGCCAACGCCATCGCCGCTCCCGCGATCGCCCAGATCCACGAGATCGGCAGGCTTGCCGCCCAGCAGGCCGCAAGCGCGCACGCTGCCGAAGACGCACAGGAGGCCAGTGTCGAACAGCGATGGGACAGCCAGGACAAGAACAATCAGGCGTTCAGCAACTACCTTCTCGATCAGACGGTTATCGAGGACACGCAGAACAACACGCACGGAACGGTGTGGAATCAGACGGCCGATTCGCTTGTCCGCAACGATCCCGACCGCTTCGCCTATGTCGATACGCCGAACTACTGGAAAGGGGTCGATTACTGAGCGCTCGCGCGCGTGGTGCTCCAGGCAAGTGCCAGCCAGCCGGCCAGAAACGCGATGCCGCCCAGCGGCGTGACGAGGCCCAACATATGGATGCCCGTCAGAGCGAGGAGATAGAGCGAACCGGAAAAGAGAATGATCCCGGCAAGAAACAGCGCGCAGGCGAGTCGTGCAGCAGAATTGCGGGACGCCGCCGCGATACCGATCGCCAGCGCGTGGTACATCTGGTAGCGCGCAGCGGTCTCGAAGACCGCCAGCGCATCGGCATCAAGCCGGCCCTTGAGTCCATGCGCGCCGAAAGCGCCGGCGCCAACGGCGATAAATCCGTTTATTGCGGCAACAAGCAGCCAGACATTCATGCGTCAGGCGCAGCCGCAGCCTGCGTGGCCGTGATGGTGGTGCACCGACGGAACGCTTTGCGGCACCTTCTCCTTCAACTGCCCCAGCGCGCTCTTTGATAGTTCCGCGGTGGCGGCAAAGTCCGCGCGGGTGCGTTCGAGCAGCCGCGAATCGCACATCAGATCGAGCGCCGTCTGTGCGAGCGATATCGCGCCGTCGATTACCGCGGCATCGCCCCGCTCCGACGCGGCCCAGCGCGCGAACTCCGCATTGTGGATGATGACAGCTTCCGGCGCCACGGCGAGCATCGGATGGATGGACGGCACGCGATGACTGACATTGCCCATGTCGGTGGAGCCCGCGTAGCCCGCAGGAACATCCGCGAACGGCGTCAGTTCGCGGCCCAGGGCCTGGATGTTGCGGGCATAGGCCTCCGCCATGGGCCAGTTCACCTTCAGATCGAGATAGTCGGAATTGCCCCAACGGGTTTCGACCCGGCAGCCGGTCGAAAGCGCGGCTGCTTCGAAACAGGCTTGCACCCGCGCCTTGAGCGCGGAGAGTTCATGCATGTCGGCGGCGCGTACGTAGAAGCGGCAGCCCGCGCGCTCGGGCACGATATTCGCGGCCAGACCGCCTTCGGTAATAATTCCGTGGATCCGGTCCGTCTGCCGGATGTGCTGGCGCAATTGCGCAATCGACTGATAGGCGCTGACTACGGCGTCGAGCGCGTTGAGCCCGCGGTACGGCATCGCCGAAGCGTGCGCCGCGCGGCCGAAATAGGTTACATCGACTTCCGAGACGGCGATGCACGGCATCGAGACGAGATCGAGGCTCGCAGGATGCACCATCATGGCGGCATCCACGCCGTCGAAGGCGCCTTCGCGCGCCATCAGTTCCTTGCCGCCGAAGCGTTCCTCGGCCGGTGTCCCAAGATAACGGACGCGGCCCGGCAGTTTCGCGCCCAGTTTCGCCAGCGCCAGCGCCGCGCCGAGGCCCGCTGTCGCAATGATGTTATGCCCGCAGGCATGGCCGACGCCGGGAAGCGCGTCATATTCCGAAAGAATGGCGACGACGGGACCGGTCTTCTCGCCGAATTCGGATGCGTAGGCCGTTTTCAGGCCGAAGACTTCACGCTGGACCGGCAGACCGTGTCGCGTGACAGCGTCCGATAGACGCGCTGCCGCCTTGAATTCCTCGAGCGCCAGCTCCGGCTCCTGATGGATGGCATGGCTCAATTCGAGAAGTTCCGGCCGCATCGCATCGATGGCGGATGCGATGTCCTTCTTCAGAAGTTCCAGACTCATTGGGCCCGTTCTCCGATGGCGCCGGCCCATCATAGCCCAATGCGCAACCTGCGACAGGATCCCAACCGAGCGCCGAGTCGCGCACGATCGCGCGGTGCCGGGGGACGACGCCCGGATGTGGAACGCTTCCGATCCGGGCGCACGGTGTTGCGTGCAGCGGCAGGCTCGCTACTGCGAAACGAGACGCTCGGCGGCGGTGGTGCCGGTCACTTCATCCACCTGGTTTCCGTTCGGGTCGTAGATTTTGCAGTCGAACGTGCCGTCGTATTCATTGCCACGGCCCCTGACTGTGTTCGTTTGGGTCATGTTCATTGTCCCCTGATAGTTCCCGTTGATGTCATACAGCCAGGTGACATGAGCCAGCAGATGTACCTTGGTCCCTTTCGACGTCCACTGGCCCAAGCAGACTTGTCCCGCCCGTGGGTCCCCATTGACCTCTTCCAGTTCGTTGCCGTCGCTGTGCCAAGTGTCGTACGACTCGAAAAAGAGATTGCCGTTACTGTCGGTGTGGACGACGTGCCATAGGCCGACGATCGGATTGTTGCCGTCGGGCAGTTTCAGATTGTGATTCTCTGCCAGCATTTCGGCCGGCAATTTGGTCGGAGTGATGGCCTTGTCCAGGAACGGATTGCAGGCCTCTGCCGACAAGCCACTGAAGCCCAATGCGATGGCTGCCGCGGCGACCATGAGCGAGTATTTCATGACAGTGATCCTCTCTTTTGCGTGACGCCGAATACCGGCGTTTTTCGGAGAGCCGAACCGTGACACGAACAGAAAGGGCACAGCTTCGCTGGGCCGGATTTTCATCCGGTGCGCCATCGCCTAGAATGCAGCGGCCGGGCATACCGGCGGGGGCATCAGTTCGTGAGCGGTGGGAAACCCGAAACCCTTTTTGTCCTGTGCGAACCGGTTCGGCCCGCACATCGATCGGACGCGCCCAGCCCCTGTTGTGAAAGGCTTTCGGCCCGGTGGAATGCCGGTGAATTGCCTGCGAAGCTTGGGGATTGCCGATGAACGACGCAACGCCCCGTCCGCGCACGACGCGACCGATCGAACTGGCGGCCGAACCCGATTTCGACATTGGCGGTTTGCACGTGTCGCCGCCGCTACGTCTGGTGTGCTCGCGGGAGCGCGAGGAGCTTATCGAGCCCCGCGCCATGCAGGTTCTTGTGGCGCTCGCGCGGGCCGATGGTGCCGTACTTTCGCGTGACACGTTGATCGAGCAGTGCTGGGGCGGGCGGATTGTTGGCGACGATGCGATCAACAGCTGCATCGCCAAAGTCCGCGCGACCGCCGCGTTCACTGATCCGCCGGCTTTCGTCATCGAAACGATTCCGCGCGTGGGCTATCAGCTGAGAGGGCGCGCCGTACCCGCCGCCGGCGCTCCCGAAGGCCCGTTGGACGCGGCGTCATCTGGAGCACAAACGCCCCGCAGTTCGCAGTCCGGGCCGCACCACCAACCGCCTGCTGCAGAGATTCCCCGACCCGGGCGACATTCCTGGAGTTGGATCGTCGCGGCGGCGGCCGGCTCCCTTTTAACCGCTTCTATCGTGATTGCTTGGGCGTTCAGCCGCTTGGTGCCGCCTCCGCACTGGGTGGTTGCCCGTCTCGATGTGCCGATCGCAAGCGCGCTCATCTCGCGCCATCCGGCGATTTCTCCGGACGGCAGCATGATTGCCTATTCGGCGGGCCCGGACGTTCTGTCCCGCAAAATCTATCTGCGCCGCATTTCGAGCGGCGGCGCGATCAAGCTCACCGATGATTCTTTCGACGACGCTTCTCCGACGTGGTCGCCCGACGGAAACGAAATCGCCTATGCGGCATATCGCGACGGCGAGACCTGCCACATCATGGTTGCACCGGCGCTCGCCGGATCGTCCCGCGAAGTTGGCCGCTGCCGCGTCGACGAGCGCACCCACATTGTCTGGTCGCCTGCGGGGAGTGCGTTGTATTTTCTGGATGTCGGCAACCCCGACGGGTTCGACCGGATCATGCGGCTGGATCTGGCGAGCGGCCGCGTCGTGCAATTGACACATCCTCCGGCCGGTTCCGATGATGAAGGCGAGCCGGCTGTTTCGCCGGACGGCCACTGGATTGCATTCTGCCGGGGATTGGGCGGCGGGAAGATTCGGGGCGTCCTGTTCGATCTCCAATCGGGAAGAGAACGGAACTTCGATTGCTACGAGGACGACGACCAGCTCGGCTGGTCGGATGATTCGAGCACCGCATTCATGACTACGAATTCCGGCGACCAGCACGTGCTATGGGCGGTGCCGATCGACGGCAGCGCGCCCAGTCGCGTTCTGTCCAGCCCGCAGAGAATGGAGCGTATCGCTTCCGGACCGCGCGGCCTTTTGGCCATCGAGATCAGCAGGCTGGTAGATGGTCTCGCACGCTCGTCCGCGGATGCAAGCGAAAAGCCAGCGTTTATCGAGTCGGAAATTGCCAATACCTTCACGCCGGACGTTGCCGGCGACGGAACAATCGCAGCGGCGCAGGAGCGGCCCGACGGCGCAGGGCTTTGGGTTTTTCCGAAAACCGGCCCAGCCCGCAAGATATTCACGCTCGACCCGGGCGAGGGAGATTGCGCAGAGCCGCGCTGGTCTCCCGACGGCACGAAGATCGCGATTTCCTCGTGCAGGCGGGCAACTACGGGGCTGCGAATCGTTTCGAGCGATGGTGCGGTGCTGGCGCGCATTCCGTTTCCTGGTAGCTCCCTGGGCGCTCCAGGGTGGGCCGCCGACGGCCAGTCGTTGATTGTGCCAGTTTTCAGTGGGCGCGAATGGCGCCTGTGGTACGTCGAGACAAGTGGAAAAATCAGACCGCTTGCTTACACAGGCTGGGCCAACGTGCGGATGCGCGGCAGCGAGATCTATGGCGTGCGCGATGATTCGGATGGCGTGTGGCGAATCGATGGAACGCCGCGGCGGATTACGACACTGCCCGCGTTCCACAATCCGACGAATTGGAGCGTGGCGGGCAATGAAATTGCCTATGCCGTCAATGCCGCCGGCCAGCACAGGCAGATATTCGGACAACCGATCGCAGGCGGAGCAGCCCATTTCATGGCCGAGGTCCCCAATTACGCGTCGAGTTGGGGAATGGCATGGGATCCGTCCTCTCAAACGGTCGTATACGTGGCGCGTATCAGCATGGACAGCGACATCGAGCTTCTCCATCTCGTGCGTCAGTAAGCGCCTCTGGCATGAAATGTCATTGCCAACGAATGCATTTGCCGGCCGGGATAAATATTAGTTAGCGCAGTTATTTCATCTCCAGCTTGCGCGAAAGAAAATCCGCAGTCGCCCTGTTGGCGGCGAGCCAGGATGCGTAGCGCAGGAAGCCGTGGATTTCATTTGGAATTACCAGCTCCTCGTAAGGCACATGATGCAGGTCGAGCCGTCGTGCCAGATCGACCGTCTGATTGAACGGCACGTTGCGGTCGTCGTCGCCCTGGATGAGGATCACCGGCGATTTCCATGTGTCGACGCTCGCATCGGGCGACGAGAGGAAGGCCAGTCTCTTTGCCTCGTCGAGCGCGCGGCTTTCGTAGTTGCCGTGATATTGCGCGAAAGGCATGTCGGGCAGGCTTGACCAGTCGTGCACGCCATGAAGATCGGAGCCAGCCTTGAAGATGTCGGAATTGCGCGCGAGCGCGAGCCCGGTGAGATAACCGCCATAGGAGCCGCCCCATATACCGATGCGCGCCGCATCAACGCCCGGCACCTGCTGGAGGTAATGTGCGCCCGCGACGACGTCCTGATATTCGCTCGCGCCTCCTGGGCCGGCATGTTCGGGCTGACGAAACTTGCGGCCATAGCCGATGCCGAGCCGGTAATTGACGGACAGAACGGTGAAGCCGTGATCGGCGAGATACTGATTCACCGCATAGGAATTGCTATAATAGCCCATGTAATGCCAGCCGAGCAGCATCTGCCGCGGCGGCCCGCCATGCACGAAGATGAGACCGGGTTCCTTTGCCCCGGACGCACCGTGCTGAAAGATCTGGCCGTGAACCAGCGTACCGTCGGCCGCAGTGAAACTCACGGATTGCGGGGTAATCAGTTGCCCGACCGGGAAATCCTTCGGCAAGGGCTCCGCATCGAGCCGCTGTACGGGACCACCGGAGAGATCGACATCGGCGGCTTCGGGCGGCTCCTGCGCGGTCGCGGAGATGAAGGCGACGCGAGAGCTGCCGGCAGCGACGGGCTGCCACTCCAGCGAGGCGCCAGAAGTTATTTCAACCGGAGCGGCGCGATCCACGGGCACGCGGAACAGATGGCGGCGGTCGTCATCGTCTTTGGTGGATCCGGTATTCGCGTCGTAGATCATGAAATGCCGGTCGCGGCTTTCCGCGACATGTTCCACCATGAAGGCGCCCGGCGTGAGCAACAGCGGCTCGCCGCCCGTGGCCGGTATGGAATAGAGATGCGGCCAGTCGTCCAGATAAGTCAGAAACACCAGGCGGTCGCCCGCGCCCCAATGGAGATTGGCTTCGCCTTCGACAGCAGGATACGAACCGGAGAGCGTGTCGGGGCTTGACCAGACGGCGCGGCCGATGCCGTCGCTCGCATTCGCCACCCAGATCGACCACGGATGGGGTATTTGCTTACCAAGTGGCAGCGACCAGATTTCCTCCGGCGGCCCGCCTTCGCCGGGCTGCCGCGTGAACGCGATCTTCATTCCATCCGGCGACCAGCGCGGCGAACCATCCCGGCCCGTTGACGGCGCGAGGTAAAGGAGGGGTCTGTCTTTCGAGCTGTACACGCCGATGAAAGCGTGATCGCCGCGGCTCGACACGAAAGCAAGCCGGCTGCCGTCCGGCGACCACTCAAGATCGCTGTCCTTGCCGCGGTCGAAGAACAGGCGCTCGGCTTTGCCCTTGCCGTCAAGCGGCGCGGTCCACACCTGGTCTCCCGCGATATAGGCGAGAGCGCCGCGCGCCGAGATGGCAGGGGCGTCGCCTTCGGCGATCTTCACCGGCGCACCGCCGGACAGCCGCGCCGCCCAGATCGTCACTTTCTGCTGTTGTATCGACGAATCGGGATCGGGCGCGAGATTGCCTTCGGCCGGCCAGTTCGCGTCGTGATCGCCGCCGCGCACATAGACGAGATGCGTGCCGTCGGGCGAGAATGTCAGTTGCGTGATCTCCTGCCCGTCATCGTCGACGTAATTTGTTATTCGGTGCGGCTTGAATGCGGGCCCGTCCGCGATCCAGACATTGCGCACGCCGACGACATCGCGCACCCAGCCAATCCGGTCCGCGTGCTCGGCCGCGGCAAGCTCCGTCGCGAACGGATAATGCAGCACCTCCGCCATCGTGAAAGACGCGGCGCCCGCCGCGGCTATCGCACCCGGCGCGCCAAGCGCTCCAATCAAAGCACCGGCAAACAAATACTTACGGAACATCTGCGAACCTCGATAAAGCGCCGCTACGCGAGTTCGATTTCGGTCTGCGGAAAATCGTTGCCGATGCAGAGCAGCCTGATTCCTTAGGATCGCGCAAGTACATAGGCAAAGCAGCCGCCAAATGGAGGCCGCCTTGTGCCGGCCCTTTCCGAATCATACCGCGGCTTCGTGTGCGAGGCGCAACCAATCCGTCGCTGCCTCAGAACGGCAATTAGGGCCAACCTCTGAACGGCAGTCACCGCGGCAAACCACGATCATCATAAAGTTCGTCCAATACTTTCCACGGCGATGGCGCCGCGTTTGAGGCCGCGCCTGAACCTGGTCACGATCTCATCGACCTCGCGCTCCCGCACGTCCAGTCTGGCTGCATCTTTGCTGTTCAGTTTGGCCATGCAAGAAAGTCTGCTCATTTCTACAGCGCCTATCAAGCGGTGCGCCGTAGCGCAAGTTGCGGGCACGGGGAAAACGGCGCTGGAACCCGCGATGCCATCATGCGTTCGCGAGACGCAGCCCCACGGAACAGACCTCTCATGAGCGCGGTACCTTCTGCCGGCAGCGGCAGCCTTTCGGGAAAGCTGATCGGCTTTATGCTCGCCCACGAGCAGTTTCGCATACCGGAACTCACGGAACTTGCCGACCGCGCCACTGCGGCCGGCTTCGGCCTGCTCGCGACCAGCGACCACTTCCAGCCGTGGCAGCCGAATGAAGGTCATTGCGGTCTTGCCTGGGTGACGATGGCCACGCTGGGCGAACGGGCGCGTTCGGCCTGGATCGGCACGACGGTTACCTGCCCGACACTTCGCTATCACCCGGCAATTGTTGCTGAAGCCTTCGCGTCGCTGAGCCAGCTTTATCCCGGACGGGTTTTTCTCGGCGTGGGTTCCGGCGAAGCGCTGAACGAACAGGCGGCCACTGGCGAATGGCCGGAATGGAGCGAGCGCTGGGAACGGCTTGCCGAAGCGATCGAAATAATCCGCGCGCTGTGGAGAGGCGAACGGGTTTCGCACAAGGGCAAACACTACGAATTGGACGGCAAGCTCTATGATCCGCCCGCGCAACCCATTCCGCTGCTCACGGCCGCGAACGGCCCGAAGGCCATGCGTCTGGCCGGCAAACATGGCGACGGGCTTGTCACCGATCCGAACACATGGAAACAACACAAATCCGAATGGGAGAAGGCCGCCCGCGAAGCCGGCAAGGACCCCGCCACCATGCCGGTGCTCGTCGAGCAGTTCGTAGTCGTCGGCGACGAGGCCGAAGCGGAGAAATCGGCGGAGCTGTGGCGCTTCATTCCCCAGGCCTTCAAGAAGTATCACAAGAACCCCGATCCTGTGGACATCCAGCGCCAGGCGGAAGCGGACCTTTCGTTGGACAAGGTCTACGCCGACTGGTCGGTCGGCACCGATCCCGAGCCGCACGTCAAGGCGATCGAGGAACTGTTCGAAAGTGGCGTCACTATCGTCAATATCCATTCGGGCCAGCCCGACCAGAAGAAGGCGATCGAGTTTTACGGCAAGTCGGTGCTGCCCAAGCTCGGCAAGCATCTGGGGTGACGGCGCAGCGGAATTTGTACGGCAGCGGTTGAGTCATGGTTGCGCGCCGGGACATTCTGCGCGGATGATGTCGTTTACAGAAAGCCGCGACGGGCTGCGCATCGCTTACGAAATTCTGGGGCAGGGCGCGCCGGTCCTGCTCGTCCATGGCTTTGGTTCCAGCCGCGTCCAGAACTGGCGCGCCACCGCGTGGTACAAGACACTCACGGAAGCGGGCTTCCAGGTCATCGCCATGGATTGCCGCGGCCATGGCGACAGCGACAAGCCGCACGATCCCGCGTTCTACAGTTACGATCTGATGAGCAGCGACATTCTCGCGGTTGCCGCAGCCGCCGGGGTCGCGCGCGCGCATCTCATTGGCTATTCCATGGGCGGTCATCTCGGAATCCAGCTGCTGCTGGAACATCCGGAAGTGATCCGCAAACTGGTGGTCGCCGGAGTCGGCGCCAACTATTTTCATCACGACGCCGCTGCGCGCTTCGCCGTCGCGGATGCGCTGGTTGCGCCGGATGCAGCGCATATCACTGATCCAACACAGAAAACCTTCCGCGCCTTCGCAAGTCAGCCGGGCAAAGACATTGCAGCGCTGGCCGCCTGCATGCGCGGGGAACGCCGCTTTTATTCTCCGGCGGAATTGTCTCGCGCGACACGGCTGGCGCTGATTATTTGTGGCGAAAACGACATGATCAGCGGACCTCCCGGTCCACTCGCCGCCGCCCTGCACGACGCCACAGCTGTTACAGTTCCAGGGCGCGACCATATGAGTGCCGTCGGCGACAAAATCACCAAGTCCGCTGTGATAAAATTCCTGAACAATTAGCTGTTTTGTCTTGTTCAAAGGCCGCGGGTGTCGGGACGGAATTTTTCGTGCCTCGGAAACGAGTCGGCCGTGTCGAACCAGCTGACGCGGCTCCCGAACCAGATATGGAACGTCGGAGCCAGTGCGTCCGGGTCATCGAGCGAAGCGATGGTGAAATCGATTGTCTCCGGTTGAAAATCGACCTGCACGGCGAGCTGGGTTCCGCAATCGGCACAGAACCATCGCTCCCCGAAGGGTGAAGATTTCCGTTTGGCGGGCGCCCCCGCCGCCGCCAATCTGGCAGAATCCGCCATGCCCGCGCCCCTCCAGCTTCCCCAGGATAGCGCCCTCCGCTTCTGCATCGCCGATGCTCTGCTTGCACCCGATTCCGCCAGCATCACCGATGTTACTCGGAAGACGTTTCGCGCTTTCGCAAGCCAGCCCGGCAAGGATATCGTCGCGTTAGCGGCCTGCAGCGCGGCGAGCGACGCTTTTGCTCTCCGGCGGAACTGTCACCTGCGACACGACCGTCGTTCGTGATTTGCGGTGAAAATGGCAGTATCAGCGGTCTGCCCGGCCCTCTCGCCGCAACCTTGCACGAATCTGTCGCCGTCACCGTCCCGGCCGCGACCATATGAGTGCAGTCGGGGACAAATTTGCGAAAGCTGCGGTGATAGACTTACTTCGCGGGTAATCGCGAGAAGGGTGACAGGCCAATGAGCTCGGACGCTGAAGAAACGATCGACGAGGTTCGTTCTCCCACCGAGATCGCACGTCGGTCGCTTTGCTTGTTTGCCGTGACAGGTCTTGCCGCTGGGGCCGATCGTCAGGAAGTGCTTCAATGGTTAAGTGACAACGACCTTTGGAGATGGCTCACGCCAGCAGAGATCGGTTTCAAGACAATCCGGAACCATCAAGAAAGCAAGTTATCAATATGTCGTGGCAGTGTGAGCGGCTGATCGTTTTGCTCTGGTCCTTGCGGCACCTCGAACGGCTCCCAGAGGCCAATGAACAATGCGATCCGTCCGTCTTCCAAGAAGTCTTGCCGCCCTATGCGGATATTAGCGTTGATGATTTCATCTCGCCTATCCACCTTCCGCAATTCATTCTTGTACACCGGCAGAATCAATCTGCTAGACACCCGCCATGGCCGCACCGCTTTTGCTTCTCCAGAACATCGCCATCCGCTTCGGCAACATGCAGTTGCTCGACGGCGCAGAGTTGTCGGTGGGCGAGGGCGAGCGGCTGTGTCTGGTGGGGCGCAACGGGTCCGGCAAATCGACGCTGTTGAAGATCGCGGCAGGGCTTATCGAACCGGATTCCGGGAGCCGCTTTGCGCAGCCGGGCGCCAGCATCCGCTATCTGCCGCAGGAGCCGAGCCTCGCCGGCTTCGCCACCACGCGCGACTATGTCGAAGCCGGATTGGGCGAGGGCTATGATTCGAACCGCACCTTCTATCTCCTCGGCAAGCTCGGGCTGACCGGCGCGGAAGACCCCGCCACGCTTTCGGGCGGCGAGGCGAGGCGCGCCGCGCTCGCCCGTGCGCTGGCGCCCGCGCCGGATATTCTTCTGCTCGACGAACCCACCAATCACCTCGATCTTCCGGCGATCGAATGGCTGGAAGAGGAATTGTCGGGCTTGCGCGGTGCGCTGGTGCTGATCAGCCACGACCGGCGGTTTCTGGTAGATTTGTCGCGCGTCACGGTGTGGCTCGACCGTGGGCAAACGCGGCGGCTCGAACGCGGCTTCAAACATTTCGAAGCGTGGCGGGACGAAACGCTGGCGCAGGAAGAGATCGAACGTCACAAGCTCGACCGCAGGATCGTGGTGGAAGAGGACTGGGTGCGTTATGGCGTGAGCGGGCGGCGCAAACGCAATGTCGGGCGCATGGCGCGTCTGCGGGAGCTGCGGCAGGGCCGGCGCGAACAGCTGCGCGTGACGGGCAATGTGACACTCGTTGCCAATGATGCGGAGCAGGGCGGCACGCGGGTCATCGAGGCGAGGAAAATCTCCAAATCCTTCGGCGACAAAGAGATCGTCGCGGATTTTTCCATCCGCATAACGCGCGGCAACCGCATCGGCGTGGTGGGCGCGAACGGCGCCGGCAAGACGACGCTGCTCAATCTTCTTACCGGCAAGCTCGCGCCCGACAGCGGCAAGCTCCGGATCGGCGTCAATGTGCAGATGGCCGCGCTCGATCAGAACCGCGCGGCGCTTCATCCCGGCGATATGGTGGCGTCGGTGCTGACGGGCGGCGTCGGCGATACCATCCAGGTCGGCGGCAAGTCGCGTCATGTTGTTAGCTATTTGAAAGATTTTCTATTTACCCCGGCGCAGGCGCGCACGCCGGTGGGCGTGTTGTCGGGCGGCGAACGGGCGCGCTTATTGCTCGCGAAAATCCTGGCGGCGCCGTCCAACCTCCTGGTTCTCGACGAGCCGACCAACGATCTCGATCTGGAGACGCTCGACCTGCTGGAAGAAATGCTGGCCGATTATCCGGGCACGGTTCTGGTCGTCAGCCATGACCGTGACTTCCTCGATCGCGTGGCGACGTCGGTGCTGTTCGCCGAGGGCAACGGCCATTTCGTGGAATATGCCGGCGGTTACAGCGACATGGTCGCCCAGCGCGGCGAGGGCGTAGCGGCGCGCGAAATGCCAAAGTCAAAAATCCGCAAGCCGCCTGCGCTGAAAGAGCGGCGCGAAGCCGCGGCGCCGCAGAAGAAACTGACTTTCACCGAGCTTCACGAACTGAAGGCGCTACCGGCGCAAATCGCGAAGCTCGAGAAGAACATTGCAGTCCTCCACACTAAGCTCTCCGATGCCGCATTATACGAACGCGATCCGAAAGCCTTCGCCGAAGCATCCGCCAAACTCGTCGACGCACAGACCTCGCTCGCTTCGGCGGAAGAGCGTTGGCTGGAACTGGAAATGCTGCGCGACGAAATGGAGAGGCAATAGCTCAGGCGGCACGTTTCATCATGTCGCCGGACCACAATTCCGTGAGCGCGGCTTCCACCTCTAGGCCGCTTGTCAGGCGGCAGAGCCTCGACCGGGCGGCTCTCCGCGCCGCGCGGCAGACAGGAACCGCCGCGGCCTCGATGTACCAGCCGAGATGTTTCCTGAAGATCCTGAGGCCGTGATCGTCGCCATAGAAGTTCAATGTGTCGCGCAGATGGTCGAGCGCAATCGCGAGTCGTTGTTCCAGACCTGGCTCGCGCAGGGGCTGACCGGTTGCAAGGGCGCGGCCGAGCGCGGCTGCGATCCACGGCCTGCCATAGGCGCCGCGGCCGATCATCACCGCATCGGCGCCGGATTGCTCGAGCGCTTCGCGCGCGGCATTCGCATCAAGGATATCGCCGTTGACGATGACCGGGATGCGAACAGCGGATTTCACTTCGGCGACGGCGCGCCAGTCGGCGGTGCCGTTATAGAATTGCGCGCGTGTGCGTCCATGCACGGTAATCGCCTTGATGCCAATCCGCTCGGCGCGCGCCGCGAGTTCGGGCGCGTTGCGATTTGCGTCGTCCCAGCCGAGCCGCATTTTCAGCGTGACGGGCCTGGGTGACGCATCGACCGCGGCTGCGATCAGCCGTTCGGCGAGTTCCAGATCGCGCATCAGCGCCGACCCGCAAAGCGCGCCTGTCACCTCTTTGGCCGGACACCCCATGTTGAGGTCGATGATATCCGCGCCCGCGGCAATGGCGATTTTGGTGGCTTGCGCGATCCAGCGCGCGTCCCGTCCCACCAGTTGCACAACCATCAATGGCAGGCCGTCGCCCACGGCCGCACGGCGCACGACATCGGGGCGGCCGGTTGCGAAGCTTTCGCAGGCCACCATCTCGGTCGCGACGTAACAGGCGCCGAGCTTCGAAGCAGTGCGCCGGAACGGCAGGTCCGAAACGCCCGTCATCGGCGCGATGAACGCGCGGCCGGGGATGAAAATATCGCCGATTGCGAGGGCATTAGTTGCGGATTGCAGCATCTACCCAGCCCACATGCGGTGGAGATTGGCGATCACGAATTGCAGCCTTGTGCGGTTTTCCCAGCTGATGTTGAAGCCTTCGAGCGCGCTGACTTCGTTGAGCGCATAGAGCAACTCGCGGTTCAGCTGGCTGGGGATGCTGCTTTCCATGAAGGTGAACATCGAAAGCCGCTGGCCGGAAGTAACGGGCGCCACTTCGTGCAATGTCGTCGAAGGATAAACAATCATCGCACCCGGCTCGCCCTTGAAACTGTGCCGTTCGCTGCCGAGATGGATCACCAATTCGCCGCCCTCATAGCTCGCAGGATCGCCGATGAAGAGCGTGGCCGACACATCGGAGCGCATCGGGCCGTTGGGAAGTTGGAGGAACGGCGCATCGGCATGCGGTCCGTAATTCATGCCCGGCTCGTAGCGCGACAGAAGCGGGGTGGCGATGCGTTTGGGGAAGGCGAAATTCCGGATCTCCTCGTGGCGCGCGATGGCGGTGCCCGCGATCTGGCCGGCGCGCGCGGCTTCGGGCGTCGAGGGATCGGCCTGCAGATTCTTCTTCGCGAGATTGTGCGGGTTCGACTGCCGCCCGTCGACGAATTTGATCGCGCCCGCAAGCTCGCGGATCTGGCCGATCTCCGCCGCCATGAGCACGTTTTTTGCGAATAGAAACATCGGCACCCTGACCTTCGCAACGGTTGAAACATAGAACCTATTCCGGGAAATTGAAAAACGCTTCATTCTGGGTGTGATGCTCGCTTTTGCCGAACCCGAACAGGCCTTGCTGCCGACGCCTTTTGCCGGCTGGTTTGCGGCGCGCGGCTGGGCGCCGAGGCCGCACCAGATGGCCTTGCTCGAGCATGCGCGCGAGGGTCGCTCGGTCCTGCTCGTGGCGCCGACGGGCGGCGGCAAGACGCTGGCCGGATTCCTGCCGAGCCTGATCGAGCTTTCCGCGCTGCCGGCGCGCCGCAAGGCCGCGCTGCACACTCTTTACATTTCACCATTGAAAGCACTCGCGGTTGATGTTTCGCGCAACCTTGAAATACCGGTTGCCGAGATGGGTCTTCCCATCCGTATCGAGACTCGCACGGGCGATACGCCGCCGTCGCGCAGAGCGCGGCAACGCCATGTACCGCCGGACATGTTGCTGACGACGCCCGAACAACTTGCGCTGCTGCTCGCGTCACGCGATGCGCACAAATTCTTTGGCAGGCTGCGCGCCGTGGTGCTCGACGAACTGCACGCCATCCACAACAGCAAGCGCGGCGATCTGCTTGCGTTGGGTCTGGCGCGCATCGCGCAATTCGCGCCGGACCATCGGCGTATCGGACTTTCCGCAACCGTCGCGGATCCCGCGCCGCTGCAACGCTATCTCGTGCCGCAGAAGCCGGAGGAAGAACGCCGCGCCGAGCTCGTGCGCGGCGCACCGGGCGCAGCACCCGAAATCGCCATCAGCGCCTCCGACGCTTACGTGCCCTGGGCAGGACATCTCGCGATCCACGCCATGCCGGATGTAATGAATGCGATCCGCGCCTCGAAAACCGCGCTGGTCTTTGTCAACACCCGCAGCCAGGCGGAGCGCACCTTTCAGCATCTGTGGCAGTTGAACGAGGAAAACCTTCCCATCGCGCTGCATCACGGTTCTCTCGCTCCGCAGCAGCGTCGAAAAGTGGAAGCCGCGATGTCGCGCGGCGATCTGCGTGCCGTGGTTTGTACATCTACGCTCGATCTCGGCATCGACTGGGGCGCCGTCGACCGGGTGGTCTGCGTCGGCGCGCCCAAAGGCGCGGCGCGGCTCGTGCAGCGGATCGGCCGCGCCAATCATCGGCTGGACGAGCCGTCGCGCGCGCTGCTCGTGCCGGCAAACCGCTTCGAAGTGCTGGAATGCGAGGCCGCGCGCGATGCGGTCTTGGCCGGCGAACTGGACGGCGAGAGCCTGCGTGTTGGCGGCCTCGATGTGCTGGCCCAGCATGTCATGGGCGTCGCCTGCATGGCGCCATTCGATGCCGACGCACTTTACGCGGAAGTGATTTCCGCTGCGCCCTATCGCGAACTTGCGCGCATGGATTTCGACAAGGTCGTCGATTTCGTCGCCACCGGCGGCTATGCGCTCAAGAGCTATGACCGCTATGCCAAGCTTCGCCGCACGCCGGAAGGATTGTGGCGGCTCGCCCATCCGCGGCTGGCGCAGATTTATCGGCTCAATGTCGGCGTGATCATCGAGGAGCCGATGCTCGATATAAGGCTGCAATCGAAAGGGCGGCCCACCGGCGCCGGCGGCCGCGTGCTCGGCCAGCTCGAGGAATATTTCATCGAGCAGCTTGTCCCGGGCGACACATTCGTCTTTGCCGGGCAGGTGCTCGAATTCCGCGGCATCCGCGAGACGGCGGCGTTTGTTATCAAGAGCAGCGACGTTGAAGCCCATGTGCCGTCTTACATGGGCGGCAAGTTTCCCCTCTCCACCTTTCTCGCGGGGCGCGTGCGCGAGATGCTCGCTAATCCCGATGCGTGGGGGAAGCTTCCCACCCCCGTGGGCGAATGGCTTCGCATCCAGAACTGGCGCTCGGTTATTCCCGCAGCCGGTCAGCTGTTGGTCGAAACCTTCCCGCGCGGTTCGCGCGAATTTCTCGTTTGTTATCCTTTCGAGGGGCGTCTTGCGCATCAGACACTCGGCATGCTGATCACCCGCCGGCTCGAACGCCTCAGGCTGCGGCCGCTCGGCTTTGTGGCCAACGAATATGCGCTCGCCGTCTGGGGACTTCGCGACATGGGCGGCGCGGACATGGACAGTCTGTTCGATGAAGACATGCTGGGCGACGATCTCGACGCCTGGCTCGCGGATTCCGCACTCTACAAGCGCACCTTCCGCAATTGCGCGATCATTGCCGGCCTCATCCAGCGCCGCCAGCCGGGCGCGGAAAAAACCGGCCGCCAGGTCACCTTCTCGTCGGATATGATCTATGACGTGCTGCGGCAGCACGAGCCGGATCACATCCTGTTGCGCACAACCTATGCGGATGCGGCAACCGGTCTGCTCGACATTGCGCGGCTCGCGCAAATGCTGAAGCGCGTGAAGGGGCGCATCGTGACGCGCCGTCTCGACCGCGTTTCGCCACTCGCTGTCCCTGCGCTGCTCGAAATCAGCAAGGAGATGGTCGCAGGCGAGGCGCATGAGGATTTGCTGCACGAGGCGGAGGAAGAGCTGGTGAAGGAGGCGATGCGGGTTTGAGCGATGTACTGGTCGAAGTGAATGGCGAGGCTTTGCTGCTTGATCCGGCCGGCGCGCTGTGGTGGCAGACGGAGCGAACGCTTGTCTTCGCCGATCTGCATTTCGAAAAAGGGTCCGCCTATGCCCGGAGTGGGCAGATGCTGCCGCCCTATGATACGCGGACGACGCTGCTGCGCATGGAAGGGCTTATTTCTCGTCACGCACCTGCGCGGGTGATTGCCCTCGGCGACAGTTTCCATGATAGCGACGCGGCGAACAGGCTCGATGCGCACGAACGCGAAACGCTCATCCGCCTCCGTCGTGCAGCAGAATGGATCTGGATCGCTGGCAATCACGACCCGGCGCCGCCGCCCTGGCTGGGCGGAAAGATCGCCGACGAAGTGGCCATCGGCGGCTTGGTATTCCGTCACGAACCGTCATTGTCCCCTCCGCCCGGTGAGATCGCCGGCCATCTGCATCCCTGCAAGAGCATTACCCGCCGCGGCCGCAGCCTCAGACGGCGGTGTTTCGTGTCCGATCGGACGCGGCTGGTTATGCCGGCTTTCGGCGCCTATGCGGGCGGCCTCGACGTGCGCGACCTCGCGGTGCGCTCGCTGTTCGGCGAAATGTTTCTTGCCTATTTGCTCGGCACACGCCGCGTCTATGCCGTCGCCGCGTAATTATCCGCCCAGCACGCTTGCCGTATCCGGTGGCGAATTGGCCGCGCGATTTGGCGGATTGGGCCGGAAATCTTCGGCCGCCTTTTGCGCGGTCGCCTTGTCGTCGGCGTTGATCTGGGAGTCCAGCGCTTCGAGACGCGTCTTCGATTCGGCGTCGCCCTGCGCTGCTGCAATCGCGTACCATTTGTAGGCATCGGTAAGACTTTGCGGGACGCCCATGCCGCGTTCGTAGAGCACGGCGAGATTGAACTGCGAATCGGCGAGGCCCAGCCCGGCCGCGCGGGTGAACCATAGCGCCGCCGCGGGCAGGTCCTTCTGTACACCCGTGCCTTGCGCATAAGCGACGGCAAGATTGTGCATCGCCTTGCGGTTTCCGGCCTTGGCGGCGGCGGAGTACCACTGCACCGCTTTGGCTGTATCGGCCGGCAGGCCCTGACCACGTTCATAGAGCGTGCCCAGTCGATAAGCCGCGATGGCTTGCCCCTGGGAGGCGGCGCGCTCGAGCCACTTCGCGCCTTCGGCTTCGTTCACCGGCTCGCCATCGCCATCGATATATTCAAGCCCCAGCAGTTCCTCCGCCTTGGCGTTCCCGGAATTTGCCAGCGCGACGAGTTTGGTAGGAGGCGAGGTTGTCGGTTGTATTTGGGTGGATGCAGCCGGGGCCGTACGCGGCTGAGGCTTTGGCGGCGGCGTCAACCGTGATGGCGCCGCGGCAGTCCGCGCGGGGAGCATGTGCGTCTTGTGAGACGGCGGCGCCGCAGCCGGGGCAGCGGATTGTGAAACGGGTTCAGGCCCGGAGGGTGAAATCGCCGGGCTCGTCGGCGCGGAATTTGTTTGTGTGCTGTTTGCCTGCGGCGGAACAACCGATGATGCGGGCTTCGGCGGAGCCGATCTCGTTACTTGCGGACTGACGGGCGCCGGCGGCGGCGCGGTGAAAGTACGGCTGAGAACGATCCCTGCCACGAGTGCCGCCACGATGAGAATGCCGATCCCGCCCAGCAGGAGAACGCGCATCCTTCTGTGCTCGTCCGCGTCGGAAACTGCGGCGGCCGGCTCAGCCCAGGAAAACATGTTTCGCCGCGGATCCTGCTCGGTGTCGGCGGCGGCGCGTGCGTTGCGCCGGGCGGCGGCCAGGAAGGACTCCGTTTCCGTCGGTGCATCCGGCGGTGCGGCGGCAAAGGCATTCGTTGCCGCACCGGCCGTCGCGGTGAAATCATGCGCGGCAGGGGTGGGGCCGGCGTCGTGCGATGGCGGCGGTTCGTGGGCCGCAGCCGATGCAGCCGCATCCGCGAACTCGGCAAAGGGCGGAAGATCGAAATGCGGCGTGGCCGCCGGTTCCGCGACAGTGGGTGACGCAACCGGCGGCGCATCGCGTTTGGTTATAGCATCCCGCGCCAGCGATTCGAGTTCCGCGATCGCCGTCCTGAGGCGGATCTCGAGCCCGTCGAGGCGGACGCCCATTCCGTGTACGCCGGCTTCCAGCGCGGCCGTGTCGGGCTGCTTGTGTCCGCTCTCGTCGAGCCGTTCCGTCACGTCGGACAATTTGTTTTCGAGCGACAGCAGCCGGCCGCCGATCGCCGTATCGAGGCGGGCGATGTTGCCCGACAGTTTGGAGTCGATGGTCGGTATCCGCTGAGCGAGCATATCGACCGTATCGGCCATCTCTTTCAGCAGGGCGGATTGCTGATGAATATCCGACTCCAGCGCGGCGTTTGCGGCGCGATCCGACCTGAGTTGTTCAATGGATTTTTCCGAGGCGGTGAGGCGTGCATCCAGCGCAGCGTTCGCAGCGCGATCCGACATAAGTTCTTCGACGGCTTTTTCCGAGGCGGTAAGGCGTGCGTCCAGCGCGGCGCCTGTGACACGATCGCCTTCGAGTTGTTCGATGGCCTTTTCCGAAGCAGCAAATCGGGCTGCCAACGCCGCGTTCGCAACGCGCTCCTTCTCGAGCTGTTCGATGGCCTTTTCTGAAGCGGCAAACCGCGATTCCAGCGCGGCGCTCGCCACGCGGTCCGTCTCGAGATGTTCGATGGCGCGTTCCGCGGCGGTAACCCGCCCGTCCAGTGCCTGACCGAGATGCCCGGTATCCTCGCGCAGCTCGAGAAACTTGCCGGCAAGCGAACCGACATTGGCCGCCAGCATGGCGATGCGATCCTCGACCGCCTGCCGGTTTTCCTGGGCCTCGCCGCGCGACTCCGCGAGCTTGCCCGCGACCGTCTCGATGCTGGTGGCGAGTTCGGTCGCCTGGCTGGCGGAGTGGGATGCCGTCTCCGAGATCTGGTCCGCGAGGCGTGAAAGGCCCTGATGCAGCGCCTTTATCGCGTCCTTGAACCCCTCCGTCGCCGCGCCCTGTTCGAGCCGCGACAGCCGATCGCCGAGGCCGGTCATATGCGCGCCGAGATGATCGATCGCCTGGCCGTGTTCGCGCGCGGCAATGCTCATTTCCGTCGTCGCCTGGCTTACCGCCCGGCCGCTTTCCGTCTGGCTTCTTTCGGATTGTTCCAGCCGCCGCGCGAGCGTTTTCAGATGCTCTTCGATGCGGCGCCAGGAACTCTGCGTCTCGCCTTCGCTGCGCGAGATCCGCGACAGCAAATCCGCGCTGTCTTGTGTCGAGAAGGGGACTTGCGCCGCCAGGCGCTCGGGTTCGGCGTATCGCGTGGCGCCTTCGCGCGACCGCGGCGGGTCGGCCCACCAGCGAACGACGGGCTGATCGTTCTCCGCAAGCCCGCGGAGGATCCGCCGCGTCAGCCATTCGCCGACGGAAAGACCTTCACGCCGGGCCGAGGCGCGCGCCGCTTCGCGCGCTTCCGGTCCGATCCCGGCGACGTTCCAAGGCAGATCCGGCTGCATGTCGTTCGTCACACCCGTTGGGGCACCGGCGTTCGCGCCGGTTCTCCGGTTTCCGGCAGGAATCCCGCCGCGGCGCATCCCACGCCCGGAGCGGAATGGTTGACGAACTGCGTTAATTTCAGGTTAGCGGGGAGGGAGTGGGTTCAGGGACGGTCGGGGGCGGGCAACGGTAGTGTCGCGGCTTGGATTTCGGCGCGGCCGCGCTTGACTTGGGTACCTTGGGATAGGACCCTTGTGGCAGTCCCAGAACGGTCCGCCGCGTAGGCGACGCCGAGCCTGCTGTAATATGCATAGCGCCGCCGGATACTCCTGTTTCATCCGCCGCCGCGGCCCGCTTCGGGGGGCGTGGGCTCGTCATCCTGAAGATCAACCCAAGCGTCGAGACGGCGGAGCGCGTCGGGCTCAAGACGGACACCGACCAGCGCTCCCGTAACAGGTAATCAGGCGCCTGGTCCAGCCTTCCTCGTCGCGGTCCATTGGCGGACGACGCAGCCGTGGTTGCTCAAACAGGCATGCGTCGCGAATGCCACGTGCTGACACCCGAGCTTGGTGTAATATGCATGGCATTTCCGGATATTCAAAAGCGCCTCCTCCGTGAAGGAGGAGGCGCGGAGTCAGATCGGGATTTTCTCAGGGGATGTTTGGTGACATGACTGATACATGGTGCAGGACGGGAGGCTCCCGGGGCTCGACTGCGACGGCGCCTTTCGGACAATCATTCGCCTTGGGACAATAGAGATAACCGGTGAACACGCCGGTCGGGTTTGTGCCGTCGAGGGCAACGACGCCCCTGTCATTGATGCCCCAGACTTCCACATAGGTATCATTGGGAATTGTCAGCTCGGTGAAGGTCTGGCTTTTGATGTCATAGGTGAAGCCGTGCCGGCTGCCGGATGTGTCGGTATAAAGTCCGCTGATTTCGCCCCTGTTGTTGATGCCTTCGAGATTCGTCGCGCCGCCCGGGTTGTCGATGGTGGTGGCGGTCCCGCCGCTCAGCAGGAACCCGTGCTGCAGGCCGCTCGCGTCGGCATACCAGCCGACGATATCGCCCTTGTCGTCGATGCCGCGGCCAGCTATGGCCGTCGTGGTGATGCCCGGAAGCGTGATGCCGTGCTGGTACTGGGCGTTCCTGCCGGTATAGCCGAAGATGTTCCCCGACGCGTCCAGGTAGCTGCCCGTGAAGACGCCCCTTTTGTTGATGCCATGGACGAGATAGTTCAAGGGCGAACCGTCCATGGTCACGTCGGTGATGGTACCGTCAGGGCTGCGCTCGTAAGGAATATAGTCGGCCACCGAACCGCCCGCCACATTGTCGATGCCGGTGATATAACCCTTCTTGTTTATTCCGCGCGGCTGTGTGCCGCCGGCCCCATCGTCGTTGAAGCTGGTGTAGTTGCTGCCGTCGGCCGGTCCTACGAAGCCGACCGAGACGCCGCTCGCGTTGAGCGAGTATCCGGTGATCGTCTGCTTGTTTGTCACTCCGAACGCAATCGTTTCCGTGCTGCCGCTGACCAGTGGCAGCTGGTACAGTGCGCCGCCTTTGGCCATGGCCGGCGCCGCGGCCACCAGGCCAACGAACGCCGCCGAAATCATCAGTGTTTTTCTGCTCATTGTTATCCCCGTTGTGGATCATTGACACGCGGATATCCGCCGTTCCGTCCGGCGGAAGCCAGAGCCAATTGCGGCCCGCAACTGGAACTGCCTCGCGATTTCGTGAAGTCGGCGCTTGTCCGTCGGGCAACAAATTCCGGGGCGGCCCAGCTGTTTCTTGCAGGTTTGAGCGCCTTCACATTGCCGCGATCATAACTTGAACCGGTCCTCACGGGTCACGTTTGCGTGAAACCGGCAACCCGCCCGCGCACGTCGCGGCGTTTTGCTTCAACCTTCGTTGCAGCGCAGTGCGCGGAGTGGAACAATGGTGTTCGGGGACGCGGAATTGCCGCGGCATGAGCTTGTGTATCAACGGATACGCTGGCTCGTGCTCTCCGGCGCATGGCCGCGTGGAATGCGGCTGCCCCCCTCGCGCGTCCTCGCCGCACAAATGGCGGTTTCGCGCAACACGATTCTGAATGCGATGGATCGGATAAACTCGGATGGCTGGGTCCGCGGGCACAGGGGCTCCGGCGTATATGTCACCTATAGCGGACCTCGGGTGGCGCCGGCGCCCAAGCCGGAACAGACGGTTTCGCTCCGGCCACCCCTGATGCCGTGCGCGCGCGCCATCGATCTGTTTCCTGCACCGCTCTGGAACAGGCTGCAGTCGCGGCGCAGGAAGCAACTTTCAGGCGCCGCGCTCGAACAGGGCGATCCGCAGGGCTGGCTGCCGCTCCGAGAAGCCATCGCGGCCCATGTCACGCTTTCCAAGGGAATTGCATGCGGTCCCGAAGAAATTATCGTCACGGCCAACACACAGGCCGTCATCGACCTTGCGATACGCGCACTCGATCTCGCGGGCGCCGAGGCATGGGTCGAAGATCCCGGCTATCCCGCGGCGCTGCCATATTTCCGCAATTGCGGATTGCAGCTGAGGCCGGTTCCGGTCGACGAATCGGGATTGCAGGTCGCCTGCGGCATTGCTACGGCGCCACGCGCAAGACTCGCGATTGTCACGCCCGCCTGCCAGTTTCCGACCTGCGCAGTCATGACGAAGGAGCGCCGCTTGGCGCTGCTCGCCTGGGCTTCGGCGCAGGACGCGTGGATCGTCGAAAATGATTTCGACTGGCAGACCACCGATTGGCGGCAGGCAGCGAAACCCATGGCGGCGACAAACAGATCGCGAACCATCTATGTCGATTCGTTCAATCCGATTCTGTTTCCCGCGCTGGGCATCAGCTTCGCGATATGTCCGCCGTCTCTTCTCGACCGGTTTGTGGAGATATTGGTCGAGATGGATGATTATCCGAGCCTGCCCAACCAGATGATCCTTGCCGATTTCCTGATTGGCGGACATCTCGACGATCATTTGCGACGCGTGGCCTCGGCCTATCCCGAACGAAGGGCGGCGATGATCCGGTGTCTGGAGAAAGAACTGCCGGGGATCGTTACGCCGCAGCGGAAGCACTCCGGAACACATCTCGTGGCCTCGCTCCACCGCCATCGCGAGCAACAATTCGCAGATCTCTGCATGGAGGAAGGAATCATCGCCAGCGGAATGAGCAAATTCCAGCTGGCGCCGCGGGAAAACCGGGAAATGGTGTTCGGCCATGCCGGGTTCACGCCCGCCATGATCGCCGCCGCCGTGACCGCGATCCGCCGGGCAGTGGGAGCTGGGTGAGGCGGCCGGTCGAATACTGGCAATCATAATCAGGTACCTGGTTCAGTGTTTGCCGTGGCGGCGCCAGAACGATCCGTTGACCGACGAGGTACCCGTGCGGCCCTGGCATGATCCATCGCGCCGCCGACTGGCCAAAGTTGCCGTAATATGTATACTGTCGGCGGCGCTTCGACCGCGGCCACCTCAAATGCAACGATTGTCCGGAGCCCGGCAGGTGGCTAAATTACCGTCATGATCGACGGTCGTCCGAGGAGCATTGCCGACATGATACATATTTCGACGAGACGCTCCGCCCGTCAGAGAATTTCGAACCGTCGACCGTCGGGAAGGCGGTAACGGGCGAAATCGGCCTTGTCGATGGTGAGGATTTGCCGGATGCCGGTCGCGACGGAGAGCCAGTAGAGCGACGCATCGGCGAAATCCATTTCGCGCTTGCCAGGCTCGGTGTGCCGCCGCATCCAGCCCGTCATGTCGCCCAAATGTGCGCTTCGAATGGGTAGACCTGCGCGCCGCCGAGTTCCACCCAGCGCTGCATTTCAAATGCGCTGCGGCGCTTCGAGCAGATAAGCGGCTTCCACGATGGAAGGCCATGCCGTAAGTAATCGCAGGCCCTCTTCGGCGAACCTCCTGAGCGCGGCGTCGTACCGCTTGTGATGCCTGTCGTCCGCTGCGAACAGCGCGACAAGGGGCCCTACACCAAGAAGGACGTTTCGCACGCAGCCTGGCTTTCAGACCTGTGCCCCTGCGCTCGGAAAGGTCCATGCTGAAAAAAATTTGAGACTGGAGGGTTGTCGGCTTGATACATATTGCAACCGTAAAGCAATGAGGCATGCGGGCCCGCGTTCAAACCTATTATGGATTTCGTGATGTTGGAGTGATTCGCCGGCG
The DNA here is from genome assembly GCA_036272695.1 of Rhizomicrobium sp. Lineage (GTDB taxonomy): Bacteria > Pseudomonadota > Alphaproteobacteria > Micropepsales > Micropepsaceae > Rhizomicrobium. The sequence continues at coordinate 31,931 of DATAYG010000005.1, forward strand.
ACCAAAACGCGGCCGGACGTTTCATTTTATACGGGCGTGGGCGAGGCGGCGCGGTTTGGACTCGCATTCGCGTGCAACTAACGAACTCGGCGACAATCGCTGTTATGCCGTTTCAGACACGCTTCGTTCAAACACCCGATCGCCCCGCGACGCCCGCTTTCCCGAGTTCGGCGCCAAGCCGCCCGGTGACCCAGATGAACGCCATGCGGTAGTCCGAAGCCAGCGACCAGAGCGGATATTTGAACGTGGCGGGGCGGTTCTTCTCGACGAAGACATGCCCGATCCAGGCGGGGCCGTATCCGGCGAGGAGAGCGAGCGGCAGGAGCCACCATTTGCGGGTCGTCAGCGCTGCAATCAGCGCGGCGGTGGCGAGCCCCGTCCCGAGATAATGCATGCCGCGCGTGCCGGGCTTTGCGTGTTCGCGCAAATAATAGGGCCAGAATTCGCTGTACCGTTTGATCGGTTCGCTCATGGCCCGCCATTCTGCGCCGCGCCCGGCGGATTTGGAACCGGCTTCGTCACGGGCGCAGGCGGCAGGCCGAGATCGGTCGCGAAGAGCTGGATCACATAGATAGTGTCGCCGCCCACTGTCGCGCCGACAGCGCTTCTGTCATAGGACGCATAGGCGAGGTTCGCCTTGTGCGCCGGACTGGAAAGCCATGTATCGACCAGACGCCGCGCGTAAATCTTCACGTCGACGCCATATTGTTTGTTGAAGGGCTGCGCGGCCAAGTTTTCGCCAAGTAGTCCCTGGAAGCTCTGATCCTCATCCATGATCAGGCTGGCTGCGGACTCACCTTCGGGGCTGTTGTGGGCGATGTAATTTTTTGCCGCCATGTCGCGGCTGCGCCGCTCCGCAATGCCGAAGAGTTCGCTATCGAGCACGAGCGGTTTCGCGGCGGGGTTGATGCGATGGCGCTCGTCCTGGACGAGCACGAAGATGCGCTGCTCGAGCGCGGCCATCTGGGTCTTCGGATCGACCGGTGTCGGGCGCGGGACGGTCGCCACGGGGCGTTGGCTCGCGCAACCCGCGCAGGCAAGAACGAGCGCGACCAACAGACCCCGGCGCGCATGCATCGGCGCGCGGTTCAGTGGATGATTTCGAACAATCCGGCCGCGCCCATGCCGCCGCCGATGCACATGGTGACCACGCCAAGCTTTGCCTTGCGCCGGCGGCCTTCGAGCAGAAGGTGCCCGGTCATGCGCGCGCCTGACATGCCATAGGGATGGCCGATGGAAATCGAGCCGCCATCCACATTGGTGCGCTCATGCGGCAGGCCGAGCCGGTCCATGCAATAGAGCACCTGGCTCGCGAAAGCTTCGTTCAGTTCCCAGAGGTCGATATCGTCGACCTTGAGCCCGTGGCATTCCAGGAGACGCGGCACGGCAAAGACGGGACCGATGCCCATTTCGTCGGGTTCCACGCCGGCAACGGCGAATCCCCGAAAGATTCCCAGCGGCTTGATGTTTCTTTGTTCGGCGAGTTTTGCGTCCATCACCACGCAGGCAGCGGCTCCGTCCGAGAATTGGGATGCATTGCCGGCCGTGATGTACTTTCCTTGCTTCACTTTCATCCCGCCGGCGAATACAGGCTTCAACGCACGCAAACCTTCGAGCGTGGTATCGGGCCGGTTGCATTCGTCGCGTTCGACCGTGTAGTCGATGATCGATTCCGTACCGCTGGCCTTTTCCATCTTCTTCATCTTGGTGGCGAGCGGCACGATCTCGTCGGCAAATTTGTTTGCCTGCTGCGCCGCCGCCGTCCGGCGCTGGCTTTCCAGTGCGTATTCGTCCTGCCGTTCGCGGCTGATGCCGTAGCGTTCCGCCACGATCTCCGCCGTCTCGATCATCGACATCCAGAGTTCGGGCTTGATCTGCATCAGCCCTTCTTCAGTGAAGTTTTTCAGGTTCATGCCGCCCAGTTGGACGAGAGAGATCGATTCGACGCCGCCGCCGACCGCAACCGGCATGCCTTGCGTCATCACCTGCTGTGCGGCGCAGGCGATTGCCTGCAGGCCCGAGGAGCAGAATCGGTTGATCGTGGCGCCGGCAGTCGTCACCGGACAGCCCGCGCGAATGGCGGAAAGGCGCGCGATGTTATGACCCGTGGCGCCTTCCGGCTCGGCGCAGCCCATATAAACATCTTCGATGTCCTCGGGGGCGACGCCGGCCTTGGCGATTGCGTGCCGGATGGCATGACCGCCCATCACGGCGCCATGGGTGATGTTGAAACCGCCGCGCACGGATTTGGCGAGGCCGGTTCGCGCCATCGAAACGATTACGGCTTCTGCCATGTCAATTCTCTCCTGATCCGGCGCGAAACTACCGCGGCGCGGTCATGGGCGCAAAGGACGCCGTGGATGCATGGAGTGGATTTGCGGGGCAAAGGGAAACGGAGGTGGACCAGGAAGGTCCGCTGTTTCCCGCTCGCGCCGCCGCAGATGTGCGGGATACCGCGCCGTAAGACCGACCGCCACCAGAAGGACGACGAGCGAGATCGCAGCTTCAAAGGCCGGCGGCAGGTTCTTGTGGAAGTTGGCCAGTGCATCGGCAGCCGACATGCAGCCGAACGCCATGGCCCAGAATGCAGTGAGGCCGTAATTCGTCAACAGGAAGCGGCTTGTCCGCCATTGTTCGCGCGGGGCCTGCTCGCGCGCATATTCCAGCGTGACGGGATTGCGAAGCGCCATTGAAACTAGCGCGAGCGCAAGGAACCCCGCATCCACAATCAGCCTGGTCATCTCGACCGTGAGTCCGGGCTGAACGAAGCCCGCATAAAATGCGAGCAGTCCGAAAAGTACGGTCGAGCCAGCATCGAGCAATCTCAGCAGCTTCTCGTGCAGGAAATCCCGGATGGCAATCGCAAACGCCGCGGCAAAAGCGGCCCAGATCGCGAGATCCTGTGAGACATTCATCGTCACCGTGAAAAGGATGACGGGAACAAATCCCAATATCATCGCGAAAGGCGAGTGTTTCTGCGGCCCGGCAAGGGCTATGGCATGACGATCTCTCATTTGCAGTGCGCTGCGATTGAACGCACGCAGGCGATGCCTGCCGGCTCATGCCGGCAGGTGCGCGACCTTGGAGTGATCACTGCGAAGGCGTCTGTGCGGGCGCCGCGGTACTGGCCCGGGCCGGACCTTGCTTCGCCTGCGCATAGAGCGTCCACAGATGCGCTGTCTTAGTCACGGCTTCGGTGCCGGACACCTGGGACAATGTCTGGATGGCGTCGGCATATTTGCCCTGGGCGATTTCCGCAGCACCGATCAGCATCGGCGCTTCCCACGGCGCCTTCAGACCGCCCTTCGACATTGCCCTTCGAGCGGCCGCTTCCGCGTCGGCAAAGCGGCCATAGCCCCAATAGTCTTCGCCGAGTTTCACGTCCTGCTCGCCTGTCCGGCTTTTCTCTGCGGAGGCTGCGATCTGCGGCAGCGAACGCTCGTCCGTCTGCGCGTCGCGGGTGGCCTTGGCCAATTCCGCGCCGACGTCGGAATGAGAAACCTTCCCGGCCGAGATGCCTTGCTGCATTACTTTCATGGCCTCCGTCGGGTAGCCAAGCACGGACGCATCGTTGCCATATTCTTTGTAGTATTCCGGCGTCATGGCACCGGTAAGCTGGAGAAGCCGATAGAGATAAAGCGCTTCCGAATTGCCCATGCCTTTCGCGCCGAACCCATTGCCAATCAGCTGCCCCCAGATTTCGGGCGTACCGTTCTGGACCGCCATCTGCTCGAGAGTCTGGGAGGCACCCGACTGGTTGTTCTGGTTCACCTGACTGTTCAGGACGATCTCCAGCGCATTCGGATCGGGGGTCTGTCCGGCGGCCTTCGAGAGATCGACCGACTGCTGTGCATATTGCTGCGCGTGCGCGAAATCCTTCGTGTTGTAATAGGCGATAGCCAGGATTCCGACGGTCTGTGCGTCGAGTCCGTTCAGCTGCGCCAGTTTCTGTCCATAGTCGATCGTCTTGGGCCACTGGTTCACCGCGGCGCTCAACTGCAGGGCGTCGTGATACATAGCCTTCTTGTCGTCATCCGGCATCGCGGGCGAATCCGCCGCGGCCTCTTCGGCGGGTGCTGCGGTCGCCATGTCGTTCAGACCAATGGCGGCGGCCGCGATCAGCCGATTGATGACATAGACGTCATAGGGATCGGTGGCCGTACCCTGGAGCGTTTTCAGCTTGGCGAGAGCGCCCTGGAAGTCCTTGGCCTGAACCATCTTCTGCGCGTCGATGATATCCGGACCCGCCGACTTGCTGAGGTGCGGCTTCCCCGAGGACGAATGCGATGACGAACCGCTCGACGAAGACGGCGGGGCGCCACCCATTTGCGCAGCGGCGGGACATGCGGCGAACACGGTCCAGGTTGCGGCGGCACTCAGCAACAGGGCTGCGGTAGTCCGGAATTTCATGACGCTCCCTCGGTTTTGATGGCGGGGCATGGACAGTACGGTGCCCCTCGGGCTGGATAAGCTTACTGCGCCCGGCCCGCGTTTCCAACCGGTTCGGACCGAGGCCGGCAAGGACCGCCGGCCACTCCCGCTTGGCGGAACACCCCCGTCGGGGGATAGTGCACCGCCATGGCGCTTTTCCCATCTTTTCTCATCAGCTCCGAACCCATCTACCCGGACTCGTTGCGCGCGCGCCTGCGCAGCTTTCCGCTTCTCAGGGAATTGAGCGAGGCCTCCCTGAAACGCCTTCTCGGCCAAGCCACCTGGTTCGGCCTTCCGGGGGGGACGCTGTTGCCGCGGGACGGGGAGAACGACCGCGCTCTTTTTCTGGTCGTTACCGGATCGCTTGGAGCCTTCATCGAGAGCGCAAAGGGCGTGCGGCGGCTCGTCGCGCATGTTCTGGCCGGAGAAACGATTGGCGAGATGTCGCTCATTTCGGGCGAATCCCATACTGCCGAATTCGTCGCCCTGCGGGATACCGAATTGCTGCGCATCAGCCGCGAAGGGTTCGAAACGCTGGTGACCCGGCATCCCCATGTCGTGCTCAACCTCATGCGCATCCTCGTGCGGCGCGTGCAGGAAAGCATTCGCAGGCCTTCGGAATCGCGGCCGAGAACGATCGCGATCGTGCCGCTTCAGGAGGGTCTGACCGGTGAGCCCCTCGCGCGACAGCTCGCCGAGGCGCTCGTCGGCATGGGCTCCAGGGCAGCCGTGCTCGATGCGAATGCGGCGGAGCATGGGGCGGACTGGTTCAATTCCTTCGAAATCGCCAACGATATCGTGATCTATCGCGGCGATGCCCCAGATTCTGCATGGACGCATCTCTGCATCCGGCAGGCGGATCGCATTTTCCTTCTGGCGCGGGCTGATCGTCCTCTGCCGCGCCGCCCCCTGGAGATGCCCGCTTTCAAGGCGCGTGCGGGCGGCCTGCCCGAACTTCTGCTCCTGCATCGCGGTACGGCGGCGGGCGATCTGCCGGAAGAATTCTCGGTGAATAACGGGATTTTCGAGTCGCATCACCATCTTCGCGCGGGCCAACCGGGCGATGTGCGGCGACTGGCGCGGTTTGTGGCTGGGCGTGCGGTGGGTTTCGTGCTCGCCGGCGGCGGCGCGCGCGGCTACGGGCATATCGGTGTGATCAAGGCGCTGATGGAGGCCGATGTACCGTTCGACCATCTGGGAGGCACGAGCATTGGAGCAGTTATTGCGGCAGGACTCGCCGCGGAATGGGGTCTCGATGAGCTGATTGCGCGAATGCGCGATGCCTTCGTGGAGCGCAATCCCCTCTCGGACTTCACGGTGCCGCTTATCGCGCTCCTCCGGGGCAAGAAAGTCTCCGAGCGGCTGCAGGAACATTTCGGCGACATCCGCATCGAGGAATTGCCGAAGCCATTCTTCTGCGTTTCGTCGAATCTGACCACCGGGCGGATTCATGTGCATCGCACGGGTCCGCTCTGGCGGGCATTGCGGGCGAGCGTGGCATTGCCGGGCATTCTTCCGCCGGTCACCCATCACGGCCATCTGCTCGTGGATGGCGGCGTCATGAACAATCTGCCGGTGGATGTGATGGCGGCGCAGGCACGCGGGCCCGTCATTGCGTCCGATGTCACCGGTGAAGTCGATTTCTATGTCAAGGATTCGCGCTATGGCGAACGGCCGGTGTGGTGGCTTCTCTGGCAGCGCATGCGCGGCTCGCCGTCCATTGTCTCAATCCTGATGCGTTCGGGTACCGTGGGCTCGGAAGCGCAACGGCGCGTGGTGCGCGACCAGGCGGATTTGCTTTTCGAGCCGCCGCTGCCCGAGATCGGCCTGCGCGACTGGCAGGCTCTCGATCAGGCGATTGCCGAAGGCTACGCCCACGCGCAAATGCGGATCGACCAGCACGGCGTCCCGCTCAGCGAGCTCTGGGCAGAAGGCCCGGCGGTGGCCGTGCGCAAATCGCTCCCCGCGCCTGTCAAACAATAATTCGTCGCGCTCTGCGCCTCCACAAAAGCGAGGCGGATTTCTTGCGTGCCGGCAGGCGGGAGGCTCTACTCGCGGCGACAGCTACCGGGAAACGAGGCGAAAAATGCCGATCAATTACGACGAGGTGATGCAGCTCAGTGCGAGCGACGTACCCTTCAGCTACAAAGACCGGGAAACCATGCTGTACGCATTGGGCATCGGCTTCGGCCGCGATCCGCTCAACGTGGCGGAACTACCATTCGTTTATGAAAACGGGCTCAGGACGGTGCCGACGCTTTCCACCGTTGTGACCTGGGGCAGCGCCATTCTCGGGCGCACCGGTATCAACTATCTCATGGTGCTGCATGGCGAACAGCGGCTGACGATGTTTCGGCCGTTACCGATCGCAGCGGAACTCCTGGTCGACGAGCGGATTGCCGGCGTCTACGACAAAGGCGAAAAGGGCGCCATCATCATCCTCGAGAAGACGTTGAAGCTGAAAGGAACGGGCGAGAAGCTTTGTACCCTGGCAGCGACAACCGTGGCGCGTGGCGATGGCGGCTTTCGCGGGCCGAGGGAAGGCGCGCCCGAGCCGCATCCGATCCCCAGCCGGACGCCCGACCTGATTCATGATTGCGATACAAGGCCCGATCAGGCTCTTCTTTATGCACTGTCGGGGGATCGCAACCCGCTGCATCGCGATCCGAACGTGGCAAGGCTTGCGGGTTTTCCGCGGCCCATCCTGCACGGCCTGTGTACCTACGGGACCGCCTGCCGCGCGATCATCTCCACCGTTTGCGAATATGACGCCGACAGGATCGCCGGATTCGACGCGCGTTTTTCCGCTCCGGTTTTTCCTGGCGAGACGATCGCGACCGAAATGTGGACGGACGGAAGTGTCGTATCGTTCCGGTCCAAAGTGAAAGAACGCGATGTCGTCGTCATCAACAATGGGAAATGCACGCTCGTTACCTGACGATCCGGTTTCTGTTGCCGAGTCATTGATTGCCGAAAATCGCGCGGGCGAGGCTGCCGCGTTGTTGGCAGCATGCGTGGATGCCAATCGCGGCGGCCTGCTGCTGCGGCTTACTTTGCAGAAAGCGTTCGCCGCGATGGGCGACACGTCAGCGGCGCTGGCCGCAGCGCGGGAAACTGCGCAACTCAATCCCGATGCGGCGCCCGCCGCGCTTGCGCTTGGCGACGCGCTGCGGATGGCCGGCTATCTTCCTGCCGCCATCGCCGAATACCAGCGGGCACTGCGGCTCGATCCCGATATCGATGGCGCGCGTGCCGGACTCGGTTCGGCATGGCTCGATGCAGGTGAAGCGGAAAAGGCGCTTGACGCATGGCGTGAGCTCGCGGCGGAAGGTTTGCCGTTACTCATACAGAAGATCGCGGATGCCGAAGCCGTGCTGAGACGGCCGCGCAGCGATCCCCGCTATGTACGCCATCTCTTCGATCAGTTCGCGCCCGATTACGACGCCCGCATGGTCGCCCAGCTGCACTATCGCGCGCCGGCGATCCTGCGCGAGCTTGGTGATCTGCTTGGGCTCGCTGCCGGAGCACCTCACGCGATTCTGGATCTCGGATGCGGCACTGGCCTCATGGGCGCCGCGGTGCGCGATTGGGCCTGCCGGCTCGACGGCATCGATCTCAGTCCGTCAATGGTACAGAAGGCGCGGCAGCGCGATATCTACGACGAACTCGCCGTGGCGGACATCATGGATTGGCTGGCCGTGTGCGAGCGCCGCTATGCACTTGTCGTTGCAGCCGATACGCTGGTCTATCTGGGCGAACTTTCAGCACTGGTCGCCGAAGTTACCCGCGTGTTGTCGCCCGGCGGCCATTTTCTGTTTACCGTCGAATACAAGAACGGCGACGGATTTGCACTTGGTCCCAGGCGGCGCTGGCGACATTCGGAAAGCTATTTGCGTTTGGCCGCGCGGTCTGCTGAGCTCGAACTCGCCGGCCTCGTAGTTTGCGAATTGCGTCGGGAAGCAGGTGCTCCGGTCGAAGGCCTGGCTGTGGCGCTGCGCGCACAGTGACAGGCTTTGTCCTGTCCGTCCCGTATGCTCTTATGGAATCGGGATATGCAAAGGCTGGAACCATGCTGGCGAAACTGACTGTGACGGCTGCCGTTCTGATCGCATGGGCGACCGCCGCCGCGGCACAGGACATGTGCGGCGACCTGCCGATCGGGCCGGTGATTCCATCCGCGGCCGACATCATGAAGAAATCTCCCGCGGACGCGGTGGCCGCCCAGCACGGCGCGTTTCTCGACGTCAAGCGCTGGCAGGGTGCGCTCAAGTCCTACCGCGATTGCCTGAACGCAACGGTAAGCACCGACAAGCGTGAACTGGGTGAGGCGCAGCGGGGGGGCGACAAAACTGACACGAAAAAGGCTGACAAGCTCACCTCGGAGCTTGCCAACCTCGGGCATGCCTGGGATGCCTCCGTCGACGAGGAAGAGCGCGTGGTCAATCAATTCCACGCGCTGCAGGTTGCGTATTGCGGCCGGGGCGACGCGGACCGCGCGAGCTGCCCCAAGAGCTGAGTCCTGGCAGCGGTAGCAGCCGGGCGACGCTACGTGCGGCGTCGCGAATCGCGTAACCTCTGGAGCATGGCAGCTGCGGGCGAAACCAAGAGCGAGCGGCGTTTGCGGTCCCGCAACGCGACGCGGACCGGCATTCTCGATGCGGCCCGGCGCGTAGCCGCGCGCGACGGGGCCCGCAATATGTCGCTTCGTGCAACTGCCGCCGAAGCGGGCTTCGCACCGGCCGCGCTCTACGGCTATTTCCGCAACAAAGACGAGCTGCTGCTTGCACTTGCATCCGATGATCTGTCCGTCATCGCCCGCGCGATGCGCGTGGCGATGGAGCGCAGCGATGCGGCCAGCCCGCTTGCCGCGGCGTCGGCGGCAGCGCTTGGATTGTTGCAGCAGACGGAGACGATCGCCGCCGCTTCGGCGGCGCTGCGGCATCCGTCTGAACAAAATGAACCCGAACGCATTTTCAACGGGCGCCTGATTGCCGCGCTCAATGCGTTGTCACGAGCGACAGGTCAAAGCCTGGAGAGCCGCACGGCGCAGATCGACGTGATACTCCTTGCCGCAGTACTTACCGGCCTCGCAGTCCTTGCCCGCTCCGGCCGGCTCTCCGCCCTCGGATTCGAAACGGAGGAGTTGGTAGAGCGGCTGGATGCGAGATTTACCGGGGCGGCAAGAAGACAAAAAGAGTGCATCTGACAAACTACTCATTCCCAAGAACTGTCATGGCCCGCAAATGCGGGCCATGACATAAAAGCGGATAATTATAGCAATTCCGCCGCACGGAGGAGTTCTTCGCGGGCACGCTCCGGCTGTTCCAGCGGGAGAAAGTGATTGGCGCCTTCGATTGTTATGACGGCGACGTGCGGGCTTGCGCGCAAGATCACGGCAGTCTGATCGTCGACCGCAGTGCTCGCCACGGTGCCGCGCATGATGGTGACCGGGCAATTCACGCGGTCGGCAATGGCGGCGATTCCGAAAGGTACTTCGCGGAAAATTTCGGCTTCCCAGTCGGGAGCGCAGGCAAGGTGCAACGCGCCGTCACCGTCGTCGGTCAGGCCATCTGTGAGATAATCCGCAAGCACCTGTTCCGGCCAACGCGCGAATATGCCCCTGTTGCGATAATAGTCTACGGCTGCAGCAAATGATGGAAATACCTTGCGCCGATGCGCTGCCATCTCCGCAAGGCTGTTGGAATTTCCACCCTTGCCTGTAGATATGGGCGCCAGAAGCACCGGCTCGAGAAGCACCAGAGCGCGCACGCGTTCGGGGGATCTCGCGGCAGCCATGTAACTCGCCGTAGCACCGAGCGAATGACCCGCAAATATCACGGGACGTTCCGAAAGCGCTTCTGCAAGTGCAAGCAGATCGTCACGGAATATGGTCCAACCCTTCACAAGTCCGGGTTGTGCGGAAAGCCTCGCGCGACCATGTCCGCGGAGATCGCAGGCGACAACGTGAAACTTTGCGGCGAGCGGCGCAAGCAGTGTCCGGTAGGTCAGCGCATTGAAGCCGTTTGCGTGGGCAAACAGCAGGCATTCCGCGCCCGGATGGTTCCATTCCAGACATGACATGATGCCGGTTGCCGTAGCGATCAACCTGCGGACCGGTTCCATCACGGTGCAATCCTGCGGAACCATTTGCAGGCATCATTTCCTTGACCGTCCCGGGCACCAAACCGGTGTCCGCGCCGTTTCAAACCTGGGTACCGAGCGGCGGACTGACTGCGCTGGCCAGCGGGATAGTGATGAAATGAAAATTGCACAGATTGCTCCCCTTTGCGAAGCCGTGCCGCCATTGCTTTATGGCGGCACCGAGCGGATCGTCGCCTATATTTGCGATTCGCTCGTGGAGATGGGCCATGAGGTCACGCTTTTTGCGAGCGCGGAGGCGCGCACGCGCGCGAGACTCGTTTCCATGCGCGACAAAGCCATCCGGCTCGATTCATTTCCGCTGAAATCCGATACGGCGGCCCATCTCGCGATGTTGGACGCGGTGCGAAGGCGAAGCGACGATTTCGATATTCTGCATTTCCACATCGATCTCCTGCATTTTCCCATGTTCGAGGAAATTGCGGAACGAACGCTGACGACGCTCCATGGCCGGCTTGATCTGAAGGATCTTCCTGCCGTCTATGCGCGCTGGCCCGACTACCCGCTTGTTTCGATTTCGAACAGCCAGCGCAAACCTTTGCCGGACGCGAACTGGGTGGCGACCGTGCAGCACGGCATTCCGATGAGGAATTTCAGGTTCTCGCCGGCGGCGACGGGCCGCTACCTTGCATTTCTCGGCCGTATCTCGCCGGAGAAAGGACCGGAGCGCGCGATCGCAATTGCCCGCGCGGCGGGCGTACCGCTGAAAATTGCGGCCAAGGTGGACGCGGCCGATGCGGTTTATTTCCATCGGGAAGTCGAGCCGCTACTTGCGGATCCCATGGTGGAGTTCGTCGGCGAGATTGCCGAGGAGGACAAATCGGAGTTTCTGGGAAATGCACTTGCATTGCTGTTTCCCATAAGCTGGCCCGAGCCCTTCGGGATTGTATTGATCGAGGCGATGGCCTGCGGGACGCCGGTCATTGCTTACAGTCGCGGTTCTGTCCCGGAAATCGTCGAAGACGGCGTGACCGGGTTTGTCGTGAATTCGGACGAGGAAGCCGTCGATGCCGTGGGCCGGTTGAAAATGCTGAACCGCCTGCGCGTGCGCCATGTCTGCGAGCGGCGGTTTTCCGCGCACGCCATGGCCAAGCGCTATCTCGATGTCTATGCCCGCCTCGTCGGCGGCGCGGTTCGCGAAGACGCCTTGCAAGACGCGGTCTGACGTTATGTCAGAGCCGGCGCCCATCGCCGTTGTGCAGGATCCGGGTGCGGAGGCGCTCGAGGCGATGCCTGCCGGGCGGAGGCAGTTCGTCCTCAAGCAGGGCGACATGTTTCTTGTCGCCGATACCTTTGGCGACGTCGTTGGCGTCTCCGACGGACTGTTCCGCAACGACACGCGCGTGCTCTCCCGTTACGGCTTGCTGCTCGGCGGGCTGCGGCCCTCGCTGCTCGGCGGTTCGGTAAGCCATGACAACGTCTTCTTCACGGCGAATCTCACCAATCATCCGCTCGCACCGATCGGCGGACAATCCACTCCGGAAGGCGTGATCCATGTGGAGCGTTCGCGGTTTCTTTGGGATCTGCGAATTTACGAGCGCATTACGCTGACAAATTTCAGCGAACGGGCCACCGAGATCGCGTTGTCGCTCATCTTCGGGGCAGATTTCCACGACATGTTCGAGGTGCGCGGCAAACAGCGACCACTGCACGGACGCCTGCTGCCGCCCCGCATCGAAAAATATGGGGTGCTGCTCGCCTATGAAGGGCTTGACGGCATCGATCGCGCGGTCGGGATTGCCTTTGCGCCCGCTCCGCGCCACATCGCGGCGGGCCGGGCCGATTTTCGTATCGCGTTCGATCCCGGCGCGTGTTTCGAACTGCATGTCGAGATCGGCCCCGATCTGGCGCCCGAGCCCAGCCGCGAGAGCTATCGGTGCGCGGCCGCGCGGGCGCGCTGGGCAATGCGCAAAGCGCGGCGCAAGGGTGCGGCGCTGCGCGCTCCGGGGCGGTTGTTCGATGAGTGGCTCGAACGCTCCCGCGCGGACCTTGCACTCTTGACCACACAGCTTCCCACCGGTCCGTTTCCCTATGCAGGGATTCCCTGGTTCTCCACGCCATTCGGCCGCGACGCAATTATTACGTCGTCGCAGATACTCTGGCTCGATCCCGCGCTCGCGCGCGGTGTGCTCGCCTTTCTGGCCAAGACGCAGGCCCATGAGCGGTCTGAGTTCCAGGATTCTGCGCCCGGCAAGATCATGCATGAAGCCCGCAAGGGCGAGATGACCGCGCTGAAGGAAGTGCCCTTCGGTCAGTATTACGGTGCGGTAGATACGACGCCGTTGTTCGTGATGCTCGCCGGCGCCTATGCCGAACGGACGGCCGATTTCGATTTCATCGCCGAACTCTGGCCTGCGCTGGAAGCGGCGATGTCGTGGATTGAAAACGAGCAGGCCAACGACCCGGACGGATTCGTCTGTTATCGCGCGAACGCGGCCGGTCTCATCAATCAGGCCTGGAAGGACAGCAACGATTCGATCTTCCATGCCGACGGAACGCTGGCACGCGGGCCGATCGCAGTTGTGGAGGTGCAGGGTTACGCATTCGCCGCGTTTCGCGCCATGGCCGCGCTGGCGGAAAAGCGGCGCGATTCCGAAGCCGCCGCGCGCTGGCGCAAGCGCGCCGTCGCACTGCGCAGCGCCGTCGAGGCGCGGTTTTGGATGGACGATCTTTGTTATTATGCGATCGCGCGTGACGGCGAGGGCCGTCCCTGCCGTGTGCGTGCGTCAAATCCCGGACATCTGCTTTTCACCGGATTGCCGGCCGGCCGCCGCGCACGGCTGGTGTGCGATCAACTCCTGTCGCCGATGTTGAATTCCGGCTGGGGTATTCGCACGCTGGCCGGCGGGACCGCGCGCTACAATCCGATGTCGTATCACAACGGCTCCGTCTGGCCGCACGATGTGGCGATGTGCGCGGGCGGATTCGGACGCTACGGTTTTCGCGAGCCGGTGACGCGGCTTCTCGCTGCCATGTTCGAAGCCGCGATCCATTTCGAAATGCGATTGCCCGAACTGTTCTGCGGTTTTCCGCGCTCGCAAGGCGCGCCGCCGATTGCTTATCCGGTGGCGTGTCTGCCTCAGGCCTGGGCGGCAGGTGCGCCTTTCATGATGCTTCAGGCGGGCCTTGGGCTTCGTATCGACGGGCAAAAGCGCGAGATCCACGTAGACCGGCCGGCCCTGCCGAACGGAATCGACCACGTCGAATTGCGCCATGTGCAAGTGGGGGATGTCTCGACCGACATCGTTTTTCAGCGGGTCGGTGAGCGCATCGTCGCGTTTCCCCGCGGACGGCACGCGAGCGCCATTCCGTTGTTCATCCACGCCTGAAGGAATAGTGGCGCGCGCAGTGGTCAGGCGGGGACGGCTGCGCCCCCTTGCAGGCGCAGCTTCGGAAATTGCAGTTCCAGCAGTGCAAACCCGCCGAAGAGAACCAGCGTGTAGAAGAGATCGCCCTCCAGCGTGTTGCGCAGGAAGGGAAGGGCGGCCGCGTAGCAGGCGGCGAGTCCGGCAAGCGTGCGCGGATACATGTGATCGAGCGCCCACACGCCGAAATTCGTGGTGACGAAGAACAGCAGCGAACTCGCGATCGCTGCGCCGGCGATGGTCGCGGCGTCGCGGTGCCGCTGCAGCCAGAGACCGATGCAGACGACCAGCGCGAACGAGCCGTAAACGACGGGCATCTGATCGTGGAAACCGAGCACGAGATCGCTGAGGAAAAGCGCGCCGAGCGGGACTACAAACGCCAGCCGCCGGTCGGAAAGCATTGCGCCGCCGAACAGCGCCATCGCGGTCACCGAGGTCATGTTCGGCGGATGCGGAATGAGCCGCGATGCGGCCGCCGCCAGGATCATGGTGATGACGAGCATCATTCGGGGCTTCAGCACGCGCAATTCCTTTTCGTCCTTATGCGTCGGCAAGCTCAAGCCGCCGCTCTATCCGGGCGGTGCGCTCATCGAGGCGATCCATGCGGCGATTCATGGCGGACACCTGGATTTCCACCGCGGTCATGCGCGTCTTGAGATCATCGATGTCCAGCGCCGTCGCGTCCACCTTTCCGCGGATGTGGCGGAGATGCTCCAGCACCAGGTTGGTAACGTCGTCGGTCATCTTCACAGTCTAGCCCGGCGGCCAGCCGGCGCAAAGCCGGTTTCGCCGTTACCCCTTCTTCGGCATCAGCGCGTCGTCGATTTCGCGCGCGCGGATCGCTGCCGGCCGGTTGCTGATCCGCTCCAGATATTTCTCGAAAGCCGGGCGCCGTTCGATGGTGCCGAACTGCATGCCGAAACCGAAATGCGAGCCGACATAGAGATCGGCAGCGGTGAAACCGTCGCCCGCAAGATAATCCGCGCGGGACAGCGCATTCTCGAGCGTGTTCAGCACCTCTTCATAGGAGCCATAGCCGGCCATGGGCTTGCGCTCCGGCGGCGTGACGAAGCCCATGACCCGGTTCGTGACCGCGGCTTCGAGCGGGCCGGCCGCAAAAAACATCCAGCGGTAATAGGGTCCGCGCCGGTGATCGCCGGAGGGCGGCGCAAGGTGAGCCTCGGGGAAGACGTCGGCCAGATAGGCGCAGATCGCCGAGGCTTCGGTGACGACCGTATCTCCGTGGCGGATCGCCGGCACCTTGCCCATGGGATTGATCGCCAGATATTCGGGCGCCTTCATCGTGCTCGCGTAATCGAGGATTTCGGTGCGGTAGGGCTGCCCCACCTCTTCGAGCATCCAGCGCACGATCCGCCCGCGCGACATGGGATTGGTATAGAAAACCAGTTCGTCCGCCATCTGCCTCTCCGTTTTTTCCCTCCTGCGCCCGAAGCTTCCGAGGGCAGGCCGCTTCCCGACTGCGGGACCTGTCCCGCGTAGCGCAAAGCGTGCGAAGCGGGATGGCTGGGGCGGAAGGATTCGAACCTTCGCATGCCGGAATCAAAATCCGGTGCCTTACCGCTTGGCTACGCCCCAGTAGGCCCGGGGCCACCCGCGCCGGGGCGCGGACCATACTCAGTCGGCCCCGGCCTTTCAACGCGGGAACCGGTTGCGGCGCCCCGGGACCCCCTCTATAAGACCGCCTCCCGAGAAAGCCGGAGAGTAGCTCAGCCTGGTAGAGCACCACGTTCGGGACGTGGGGGCCGGAGGTTCGAATCCTCTCTCTCCGACCACAGCGGCCGGCCAACAATGCAGGATTGAAACCCTCGCTCAGGGGCCGGTCTTCTCGCCCGTCCCGCTTGCGGTCGTTTTCCAGGCTTTGCCGTCCTCCGACTGCTGGAACGACATGCTTACTTTCTTGTCGGACGCGAATTTGTAGACGATCCGCTGGCGAATGGGTTTGCCGTGACGGCTTTCCGTCCATTCTTCGATGCGTGTCGGGCCGTCGATTTGCATCTTCGAGGCAAAGGGCTTGCCCGGCGCATCGCCGTCTTCGAATATCTCGTAATGCCAGAACGCTTTGTCGCGATGGTTGTAGGTGTCGACCACCAGCGAGTTGATGTGTTTCCCGCCCCAGGTGTTGGAGAAGCTGCACATCATGAAAGCCCGATTGGCTGCCCAGCGACAATCCGCATGCCAGACAAAATCCGTTGGACGGGATTTCGCGTCACCCAACACCCGTCCATGGTAGACCCAACTGCCCTCGGAGACCGCAAGTTGCTCGAGTCCGGCATCGCCTGCGGCGAGCCCAGCTGACGAGACGCAGGTTGCGAACGCGACTAGGAGGCCGGATACAAAATAACGGCTCTTCATTCAGGTGTTCCTGTCGGTGGTCGTCCTGGGCTTCTACACCGCGGCCATTTATTCGGCCAGCTAAAGGTCCCGCGTTATTGGGTAACCGGACCGACGTTCACCTGATATCTATGGGTAACGTCCGTCCCGGCACCGCATTCAGTAACCAAGCGTTGCTGGCAAAACGAATATCCTTGCCCAACGCTTCCGCAAAAGCCAAAAAGGTCCGGTCGGATAAGGGGCTTGCGATGTACGGTGGTGAATTCCGTTTCAAGTGTTTCCGTCTTTTCTTGCCCGTCGTTGGTTTGGCGGTTGGACTAGCCCTCACCTATTCGCTGTTCAACTGGCTTTCCGTTGCCGGGACAGGTTATCTCCCGCTCGATGAGCAATTGGTTGACGACTGGCTGCCGCTGGCAATTGCCGTCATTCTCGTGATTGCCTGGATAACACCTGCAATAAATACGCTTCGGTTCAATCCCAAGCGAAATGGAGCTGTCTGGTACATGGCTGCCGCCATTGCAGCGATAGCGGTACCTACAATTGTTGCGCAAAATTTTGTGGTCCGTGCCAGCGGAACACTCACCCATGTCGCCGACGCGTCTCAAATTGCATCTGGTGCTGCCACCAAATATTATTCCGCCAACGCTATCTGCCTCGACCATGGGGACGCGCTTGCTCAGGTCGCGTTTGAGACCCTTGGCAGCCGTAATGATACGCTTGAATTTCATATATACGTCGCCGCGCCGCTATGCGGCGAAGATATTCGCGCTATGGGACAAAAGAGTGTTTGGATTGGGGTGGCATTCAATGAAAGCGTAAGCAATCGTCTCCCAATGGCGGACAAGCAAGCCAGGTTCCAGCAATTCGCCAACCGCAGCCAGCAAGAGTTCAATCTCCAGGATGGGTCGCACTACCAGTACTACGAGCTTGCACCGATAAATTTCGAGCGGCGCAATCTTGCCAAAGCGCTGTCGAAAGCGGGCATATCCCCCGACAACGCCATATTCCTCATTCCGCATACTGAGCCATTCGACCAACGCACCGGTCATTGGCTCGAATGGGCATTTATCTCTTTCGGTGTTGGAGCTTTGGCATGGCTCGCCATGATAGCATTCCGCCCAGTTGATGCCGGAAAGGCCGCGAAGCACAAATCCCCATCCAAAGCAGGGCTCGCCAAGTGTCACGGCATTGGTTGGACACTTTTAGTTCCCACCGGCAAGTCGTGGGGACTGCCCGTACTGTTCGACGTGAACATTGCGGTTTATCTTGCAATGGCGTTCTCCGGCCTTGGGGTCATATCCTTTCAGACTGATGACCTGATCGCGTGGGGCGCTAACTACGGTCCGCTGCTGCACAGTATCGGCCTCTTGCGTCTTGTATCTTGTCAGTTCGTCCACGCTGGCCTGATGCATCTCGTGCAAAACATGTATGGCCTCCTGATCGCGGGTATTCTGCTCCAACCGGTTCTGCGCAACTGGGGATTGGTGACGGCCTATCTGGTGTGCGGCCTTGTGGGTGCCATCACGAGCGCAATGCACGCAAACGTAGCCGGCGTCGGAGCGTCTGGCGCGATCATGGGCTTGTGGGGCGCCGTTCTGGTATTGGCGTTGTTCAGGGATTCGCGGATTTCGCAGGCTCGCGGTTTCATCGTTATCAATGGCTCAATCTTTGTAGGACTGACGTTGATAATGGGCCTTGCGCAACCAGGTATCGACAATGCGGCCCATCTCGGCGGCGTCGCGATGGGTGCCGTGATCGGCGCGGCGCTATTGATCACCCGCGACTCGCATGCTGTCCAGCGCCGACATGACAGATCCGGAACGTCAGCGGCTATCACAGACTCGCACCAACCGCATCCCGAAGTTCACGCAAGCAATTAAAGGTGATATTCCCCGGGTTCAACTACCAAGTGACATGAGTACGTCCGGCGTTCAGCTGGAGATTGGCAGTATTTGTTGTTTCCGCGTCAACGCTGTGAGACTTAGTCAAGTGCGTTGTTTTGCGCCACATTTCCCAGCCACCAAGCCGACGGCTTTGGCCGGCGCGCCTGGGTCGTGCGGTTCACCTCCACAAGCCCGAATTTGGGGCGGTAGCCTTCGAGCCATTCGTAATTATCCAGTAGCGACCAGTGAATGTAGCCGGGGATGTCGATGCCGTCGGTGATGGCGGCATGCAGGCCTTCGAGCGCGCGCTGCGTATAGGCGATGCGGCGTGAATCGTCTTCCGTGCCGATGCCGTTCTCGGTCACGAGCACGGGGCATCCGGTCAATCGCGCGGCTTTGCGCACGGTGGCATCAAGCGCCTGGGGATAGGATTCGTAGCCCATCTGCGTGCGCTCGGCGTCGGCCGGCGGCGGCACATGGCCTTTGGGACCAAATACGATGCGGGTGTAGGTCTGCACGCCGATGAAATCGTCGCCGCGGCAGCTTGCGAGAAACTGGTCTTCGATCAGCTGTGCCGCGGCATCGCGCAGCAATTCGCCGCCGGGCTCGGCCTGCAAATCGTGCAGCGCAAGCGTGAGGCCGACGGGACCGGCAATTCCGGCGGATTTCAGCGCCTCATAGCCCTTGCGATGGGCGGCGATGAGTTGCGGCGTCGCGGTGTAACCGTCGCAAACGAGAAACGGCGCCCAGCGCGCGGGATCGCCGCCGCAGCGCCGCGCAACTTCCGCGAACGAAGCGGGCGGCGTCCACGCCTTGCCTTCCGTCGCCACGCGCA
This sequence comes from Rhizomicrobium sp., assembly GCA_036272695.1. Classification (GTDB taxonomy): domain Bacteria; phylum Pseudomonadota; class Alphaproteobacteria; order Micropepsales; family Micropepsaceae; genus Rhizomicrobium. The sequence goes on from DATAYG010000005.1 coordinate 50,956, forward strand.
TCGCGCTGATCAAGAGCGGAATGTTGGCTTCGTTGATCGTGCAGGCGAAGGAAATGAGATCGCCCAGCGTGCGCGCCGCCCGCTCGCAATAGCGCGCGAAACGGTCCACGGATTTCGGCTCCGTCCAGCCGCCGTCGCGCGTGAACCAGAGCGGAGCGGTGAAATGATGGAAGGTGACGATGGGCACCAGCCCCCAGGCGCGAACCTCCGCGATCATCCGGCGATAATGATCGAGCGCCGCGCGCGAGAAGAAACCTTCCTCCGGCTCGATGCGCGCCCATTCGATGGCGAAGCGATAGGCGCCGAAACCCAATCCCCTGAGCAGCGCGAGATCGTGCGGATAGAGATGATAGTGATCGCAGGCGTCGCCGGACGGTTCGGCAAAGCCGCTGCCCGGCACGCGTTCCATCAGCCACAGGTCGCTTGCGGTGTTGCCGCCCTCCACCTGGTGAGCGGCCGTCGCCGCACCCCAGAGAAAGCCTGCCGGAAACGTCATCGGCATTTCACTTGCCCACTTTATGCGGCTCTCTATCCTGCGCCGTCCAGAATGCGGATTCCGGGAACGACACGTGCAGACGACTGCCCAACACGCTACCACCCAGGACGGACACCGCGCGCAGAGTGCTGCCGAAACCGCGCGCGGGCAACGCATCATTCTCATCCGCCACGGCCAGCCGGACATTCCGATCGCGCCGCGTACCTCGCACCACGAGTTTCGGACTTACATAGATGCCTATGAGGAGGCGGGGCTGGACCCCGGCAGCGCGCCGCCGGAGGAGTTGCAGGATCTGCTGGGCGAGCTTTCCGAAGTCTTCACGAGCGGTCGCAGGCGGGCGCATGACAGCGCACGCGCGCTCGCGCCGAATGCCGAGCTGATCGCCGATCCGCTGTTTGCAGAGGCGCCGCTCGCCTCGCCGCGGATTCCGCTGCTCAGGATGAAGGTGGCGAAATGGGCGGTGGTCGCGCGCATCCTGTGGCACGCGGGCTATCATCCCGAGATCGAGAACTACCGGCGCGCCAAGCATCGCGCCGCCCAGGCCGCCGACATCCTCATCGCCCGCGCGCATCGCGACGGCGTCACTGCGCTCGTGGCGCATGGTTATTTCAACCTGATCATCGGCCGCGAATTGCGCCACCGCGGCTTCCGCAAATCCGGCTCGCATCGGGCGAGATTCTGGAACGCGGTGATTTACGACCGAATCCACGCATTGGAAGCCTGAGATTGAAGGCCCCGATCTCGGCCTCGTTTCATTATGGCGTCTCGAGTCCCACATCGTATATAATATGCCCGTCATGGCCGGGACAACGGCACGGCCATGACGGGGCGGGGTGCTCATCTCTGCAGCCGGATTTCCCATGTCTCCTGCGCGAGGACGGCGGATATGGGTGTTCGCGAATTCCCGATCGGGACGTTGCGCTCCATATTCCGACAAGCCGGCTGGCCCTGGCGATAAATGTGGTTCGGAAGACTGGGAGTAATGACATGGCGTATGTATACGCTTGTACACGAACAATATGGCGCCTTTGGCATTTCGTTTCCCGATTTCCCCGGTGTGGCGTCCGGGGGGCGGAGTCTCGACGAAGCCGTGGAGCGGGGGGCGCAAACTCTTGCGTTTCATGCGCAGGGCATCACGGAGGACGGAGATTCCCTGCCGCGCTTGCGCGGGCTCGAGGAATTGCGGAAGGACAAGACCTTTCGCGCCGATTTGCGCGGCGCCATCATCGTTGCAGTACCCGTCGATTTGCCCGGCAAGGCCGTTCGCGTGAATGTCACCATCGAGGAACAACTGCTTCAGGCCATCGACCGGGCCGCCGGCAGGCTGGGGCAGTCACGCTCCGCATTTCTCGCATCGGCCGCGCGCGAGCGGATCAAGACGGCTGCGTGAGGAATACCGTCCTGCAATACGACCAGTTCGCGCGCTCAGGCGAAGCCCGGCGCCGGGAGCGCTTGCAAGTTACAAGACTGCGAGCCGAGGAACAAAACGCTTCCTGCGGGGGGCGCAGATACCGGTAATTGGTAAAACCAAAACGGTTGACAAATGGCCTGGATACTGATAGTGTCCCGGGGTGAATCCGTTCGGAGCTTTGGAGGCCGGCAGCAGCGCGATGCTGTCGGGGTCGGCCGGGCAAATCGGTCTGCCAACGCGTTGCGAGCGCTTCAGCGAATGTGTCGTGCGACCCAGATTCCCTGAAGCAGGGAATTTCGCAGGGAATTTTCAAAAAACTTGCCGGGCGTTGCTGCAACAAGTCGCCGCCAAAAGCCGTCCTTCCTTCCTGGGCAGGTGGCGGAATGTTCCAGTTGCTACAGCCGCCGGCGGCAGCAAAATTTTCGCGCCTTCCCGGGCGCCGGGATTGTCGCGTGCACAATCTCAGGGAATTATATGCCCCGTGCGCATTGCGCTCGCACGATCTCAGGAAATTTTTGGCGCGGGTTTGCCGGCCACGCGATTTCGCGGCGCTACGTTACACCCTCCCTTGAGGGAGGGTCGAAATTCGTCTTCGAGCGGAGCGAGAAGAAGAATTTCGGGGAGGGGTGATGGTTGAGAGATTCCGCCTCCCCGAAATTTGCTTTGCTCCGCTCGCAAATTTCCACCCTCAGGGGGTGGGTGGAAGGCACCGCACGTTCTCAGGGAATTATTTGCCGCCTACGCAATGCCCGCGCACATTCTCAGGGATTTTTCTTCCTTGTACCCGCCGCCGGCAGCGGTTTGTTCACAGCATCGCCGGAATAACACGGTCCGGCGGCTTGTGGCCATCGGCGAAGGTCTTGATGTTGACGATCACCTTCTCGCCCATGTCGACGCGGCCCTCGAGCGTGGCCGAGCCCATATGCGGCAGCAGCACCACATTCTTCTGCTTGAGCAGCTTGGGATTGACGGCAGGCTCGCGCTCGAAGACGTCGAGGCCGGCGCCGGACAGCTTGCCGGTTTCGAGCATGCGTGCGAGCGCGTTCTCGTCGATGACTTCGCCGCGCGCAGTGTTGACGATATACGCGGCAGGCTTCATCAGCTGCAGCCGGCGCGCGGACAGCAGATGATAGGTCGCCGGCGTGTGCGGGCAATTGATCGACACGATGTCCATGCGCGCCAGCATCTGGTCGAGGCTGTCCCAGTAGGTCGCGCCGAGTTCGCGTTCGATCTGGGGATGTACCGGTTTGCGGTTGTGATAATGGATCTGCAGCCCGAAGGCCTTGGCGCGGCGCGCGACCGCCTGGCCGATGCGGCCCATGCCAATGATGCCGAGCCGCTTGCCCCAGATCCGGTGCCCCAGCATCCAGTTTGGCGACCAGCCGCGGAAATGCTCGGCCTTCAGCTCCTCGGCGCCTTCGACAAGCCGGCGCGGCACGGCGAGGATCAGCGCCATGGTCATGTCGGCGGTGTCCTCGGTCAGGACGCCGGGCGTGTTGGTGACGGTGATGCCGCGTTCGAGCGCCGTCTTGACGTCGATGTGGTCGACGCCGTTGCCGAAATTGGCCACCAGCTTCAGATTGGGGCCCGCGCGCACCAGGACCTTCGAGTCGATCCGGTCCGTCAGCGTCGGCACCAGCACATCGGCCTTCTGAACGGCTTCGATCAGCAGCGCCTGATCCATGGGCGTGTCGTCGAGGTTGAGCTGGGTGTCGAACAGCTCGCGCATGCGGGTTTCGATCGCGTCGGGGAGCTTGCGCGTGACGATCACGAGCGGTCGATTCGCGGCCATTTTCGGGCTCCCCTTGCATCCGGTTTCGAAGCGTCTTCCGCTCTTACCAGATGGCAACCACAGGGCAAACACAAAGGCCGTTCGCAGGCGGTTTTTGCCGGACTGCGGCCATGCGGCATTGGGCGCGGCACTCCTGCAGCGTGCCCCGGCGCTTTCTCACTCTGGACTGCCAGCCGGCGCGGCAGGATGATCCCGCTTCGAACGTTTCTTTCCCCGCTCTGGACAGGATCTGCCGGGGACATTGTGCGGGGGCGGCGCAAGGCGACGGAATTACAGAACAGCGAAACTGAACCCGGCGTCTGCTCCCGGGCGTTTTTTCATTCCATGCCACGGCAAACTTGGAATGGATTTGAATGCATGCGCTTTGCTGTCTGTGCGATGATTGTCGCGTCGGGCCTGGGATTGTTCGGCTGCACGACCTCCTCGCCGGAAGCGCTTGCTGCCAATGATCCGTTCGAGCCGGCCAACCGTGCCGTTTATGCATTCGACGAGAAATTCGACCGCATCATCGTGCTTCCCATCGCCGGGCTTTACATCGACAAAATTCCCAAGCCGGTCCGGATCGGCATTCACAATGTTCTTTCCAATGCGGAAGAGCCGGTGACGATCGCGAATGATCTGTTGCAGCTGCGTCTGGAACAGGCCGCGCGGATGACGGGCCGGCTGGCACTCAATTCGACGGTCGGTGCCGGGGGAATTGTTGACGTTGCAGCGAAGCACGGCCTGAAGGAGGAAAAGGCCGATTTCGGCCAGACCCTGAATCGCTACGGCGTCGGTCCTGGCCCCTTCCTGGTGCTGCCGGTCATCGGGCCCGAACCGCCGCGTGACCTGGTCGGCGATACAGCGGATCTTTTCATAGATCCTCTGACATGGTTGCCATCCGGATGGCCGCTGCTGGACCGGGTAGGGCTAACCGCCGGCGTGCATATCTGGGAGCCCTATATCACCCATGCGCGAGACATGTTGATCCGCCATGAACTCGAGAAGGGTTCGCTCGATCCCTACGCCACGATGCGCAGCATTTCGCGCCAGATCCGCGCCGAACAAATCAACGGTGGCGTGCCCACCATAACCGACAAATAGGGTGGCGCGGATGTTTTATCGCCTGGTGCGCAGGAATCCGAGTGTGCCGTCGCCTGTGTAGCTCCCGATGACGGCGCCGGAATCGTTGATAGCGGAAGGAAACGTGCCGTTGGGGTAACCGCCGGGATCGCCGGGAACATCGAACTCGGTGAACTTCCCCT
>DATAYG010000006.1:0-44528 GCA_036272695.1 Rhizomicrobium sp.
CGGACGGAAAAATTTTTCCCCCGGTCTGAAGAATATCCTGGAACCGGATAGGGGTAGAGACGTTCTTATCTCCGAGCGGATGTCCGGTCCGGTACGCCCCAGCCCCTTCGACACCCCGCATCGGTTGTCCGCTCGCTTCCCTCCCTCCCGGAAATGGTTCGGCCGGAGTAACGGTCGTTTTTGCGCGCTCGCAATCCGGAACTGCGCATTCAGGGGATCGTTGACAATTCGCAGCACCCGGGACCGGTAGAATGACACCCCACCAGCAAAGAGAGACGGCCACGCAGGCGCAACGGCCGATGGAAGTCCGCGCGACGCCTGCCCGCCAAGGTGTCGGCGGACAGGGCGTGCGTTATGTACTCGGAATCGGGCTGGCTCTGGTCGTGATCGCCTTCGCGATCATCTACTTCACGAATTTCCGGTAGTCAGTCCTTGGCGCGTTCGACATAGGAACCGTCCTCTGTCAGCACCACCACGCGCGTTCCGGCGACGATATGCGTGGGCACCATCGTCCGCACGCCATTGGAGAGCGTCGCCGGCTTGAACGAGCCGGACGCGGTCTGCCCTTTGACCACGGGCTCGGTGTCGGTGATTTCCAGAGTCACGCGCGCCGGCAGTTCGATGGCGACGGGGGTGCCATTAAACAGCGAAAGCCGGACTTCCATGTTCTCGAGCAGATAGGGCGCCGCCTCGCCGACGATGGCATCGGATACCGACACCTGGTCGAAGGTTTCCGGGTCCATAAAGATGTAATGGTCGCCGTCGTGATAGAGATAGGTGTGGGTACGCTGATCGATGAACGCCTTCTCCAGCGTGTCGGTGGTCTTGTGGCGCTCGTTGATCTTCACGCCGTCGCCGATGCGGCGCATTTCGAGCTGGGTGACCGGCGTGCCCTTGCCGGGATGAATATTCTCCGCCGTGAGAACGACATAGAGCTTGCCGTCCTTCTCGATGACATTGCCCTTGCGGACATTGCTTGCAATAACCGAAACCACCGACCGACCTCTTGCGCATGACGCGCGGGGTCTTAGCAGCCGCCGAAAGCGGGGCCAAGAGCCGATGCCGCCCGAAACCTGGTGGAATCCACCCCGGCACGCGGACCGGCGCCCGAGCCTCGCGGCGCGGGGGCGTATCAAGGCGGCGCTGCGACGGCACTTCGAGGCGCAGGACTTTACCGAAGTGGAGTGCGCCATCCTCCAGCATTCCCCCGGCAACGAGGCGCATCTGCACGCCTTTGCGACCGAGCGCATTTGTCCGGACGGGGCGCGGGAAACGATCTACCTGCACACCTCACCCGAATTCGCGGCCAAGAAGCTTCTGGCGGCGGGGGAGCGGCGCATCTTCGACTTCGCGCGGGTTTTCCGAAACCGCGAGCAGGGCGCACTGCACGCCCCGGAATTCACCATGCTGGAATGGTACCGCGCCGGAGAGAGTTACGAGCGCGTGATGGCGGACTGCATCGATGTACTTCGGGCAGCTTCGGAGGCCGCGCCGTCGCGCTCGCTTTCCTTTCGCGGAAGGCGCTGCGATCCGTTTGACGAGCCCGAGCGATTGACGGTCGCGGACGCCTTCGACGGTTTTGCCGGCGTGGACATCCTTTCAACCCTCTCCCCCGAAGGCGACGGGGATCGCGCCATGCTTGCCGACGCGGCGCGCGCCGCGGGAACCGAAACGGCCGAAAATGACTCCTGGCCGGACATATTCAGCAAACTGCTGGTCGCCTGCATCGAACCAAATTTGGGACGGGAGCGGCCGACGTTTCTTTATGAATATCCACGCTGCGAGGCGGCGCTCGCCCGCGCAACCGCGCATGATCCACGAGTTGCGGAGCGCTTTGAGCTTTACGCCTGCGGCGTCGAGCTGGCCAACGGCTTCGGCGAGCTGACCGACGCAGAAGAACAGCGCCGGCGTTTCGAGGCGGAAATGGCAGAGAAAGCGCGCGTATTTAGCGAGCGCTATCCGATCGACGAAGAATTGCTTTCTGCCCTCGCGATCATGCCGGACGCGAGTGGCGTGGCGCTCGGCTTCGACCGTCTTGTGATGCTCGCGCTCGGCGCGCCGCGCATCGACGACGTGATCTGGACGCCGCACGAGGCATCATAATGGATGTTGTCCATGCTGCCTTGCAGACCTCCGCCGGCTTCGCACAGCTGCGCGATCTCGAAGAGCGCGACATCGAACCCATCACACGCTATTGGTTCGGGAGCGGCGATGCGCACCTCGATTTTCTCGGCATCGACAGACGGCTTCTCGGCGGACAGGAGGACACGAACGAGCGCTTCCGGCGCGCCATTCCGTCCGGCGATGCGAACCAACGGTCGATTGCTCTTGCCATAACGCTCGATAGCGAATTTGTCGGCTACACGCTGCTCAACCGTTTTGACGCACAAACAAACTATTCGCACTGGCACATCACCAATGCGGGACTTCGGGCGAAGGGTCTTTCGAGTGCGCTCTATCCCTGGCGGATCAAGACCTATTTCGATGCCGCGCCGATCGAGCGATTGATCCATCAGACGCGGACCCGTAATATTGCCGTCAACCACATGCTGGACAAATTCGTGCCCGTGGCGGAGACCGTTTGTATCGAACACCCTGACGGTGTGGCATTGCCCGGCGAATTCCATCTTCGCTACGTGCATCGTGCGGATATTCCGGGCCTGTTTCAAATCGCGGTGCACCGGAACGGCTCTCCGGAATGAATGGTACGCTCAAGACTGCTCGAGATATCGCCCAGGCAAAGTTGATTGCGCCGGCACGCGTTGATGCGCTTGCGGCAGTTGCCGCGCGTTACGCCGTGGCTGTTACTCCTGCCCTCGCTGCACTTATTGATAGAGACGATCCAGACGACCCTATCGCGCGGCAATTCGTGCCGAATGAGGCGGAGTTGCAGGTGCTGCCGGAGGAGCGCGCGGACCCCATCGGCGATCGGGCGCACAGCCCGGTACGTGGCATCGTGCACCGGCATCGCGACCGGGTGCTGCTGAAAATCGTCCATGCCTGCCCGGTCTATTGCCGTTTCTGCTTCCGGCGCGAGATGGTGGGCCCGGACGGCGACGGGGCTCTGTCCGAACCGGACTTGCAGACGGCGCTCGATTATATCGATGCGCATCCCCAGATCTGGGAAGTGATCATGACGGGTGGCGATCCATTTGTTTTGAGCGCGCGCCGCATAGCAGAACTTACGCAGTGCCTCGCGGGGATCGCGCATCTGCGCGTGCTGCGCTGGCACACGCGCATGCCGGTCGCCATACCGGAGACGATTACTTCGGAACTCATAAGTGCGATCGTGCTGCCGCAGCGCGCAACCTATGTCGCGCTGCACGCCAACCATCCCCGCGAACTCACGCCTGCAGCGCGCGCCGCCTGTGCACGTATCATCGATGCAGGCATTCCGATGCTGAGTCAGACCGTGCTGCTCAAAGGCGTGAACGACGATATCGACACGCTGGAGGAGCTGATGCGTGCCTTCGTCGAGGCGCGGATCAAACCTTATTATCTGCACCATCCCGATCTCGCGCCCGGCACCTCGCATTTCCGCGTCGGCATCGAACGCGGACAGGAACTGGTCCGTTTGTTGCGGGCGCGAGCCTCGGGCCTTTGCCAGCCCGAATATGTGCTCGACATTCCGGGAGGATACGCCAAGGCGCGAATTGCCGACCCGGACTTCGAGGCCACGCGCGAAGGGCATTTCCTGAGCGATCATGCAAGCCATCGCCACGTCTATCCGCCAACCGGCGGCGGAGCGGCTTGAGCCGCTCCGCAACCGTCGGGCGATTCGAATCATTACTGCTGGGGCGGCGGACCGCCTTCTTCCGGGGGCGGATAGTCGCCCATCTGTTGTTGTTTTTCCTGCTTGTGGAGCAGCTTGCGGCATTTGTGCGGATGATCGGCGCACCATTGGGCGCTGTAGCCTTCGGGCACGGCTGCTTGGGGACCGCCCTGATAATCCGGAGGCGGCCCATAACCCAGGGGCGGGGCTCCGTAGCCGCGCTGACCCTGCGGAGGCGGGCCATAGGACTGGCCTTGTGAGCCTCCTCCGCCCGAGGGCGGTGGACCATATTGACCTTGCGGCGGAGGCCCATAGGCGCCCTGCGGTGGCGGGCCGTATTCGCCAGGCGGCGGGCCTTGTTCGTAGCCGGGAGGCGGGCCGTATTCGGCGCCGGGCGGGGGACCGTAATCAGGCGGCGGAGGCGGATAGCAGCCGCTCAAAGTCACGGCCGCTCCGAGAAGGGCAGCGGAAGCCAGTAACAGACGCATGAATCTTGTCCTCAAAAATAGAGGCGCCCTTCCGCGAGAGTTTTACGGCTGGATGCGCCCTGCCTGCAACCTCTGTGGAGGGAACGTGCGCAGCCGGCAATCAGGCACGACCGGACACGATGATTTTTGCCGGTGGCCGTGACCGTTGACATGCCTCGCGGCCGCGTGCCGATTCTCTTGCCCTTCCGCTTGGATAACCCGGTGCGATCGATCTTTTGGCTTCTCCCGGCCACTCTCGCGGTTTCGTTCGCCGCGGCCGCAGCACCCGCTTTCGATCCGCAGCCATGGTGTTCCGATCTCGAACAGACACGGGAGGTGCTGCTGACAAAGTACGCCAACATCGAATGGGCGGTGGAACAGCGGGAGATGAACTTCCCGGCGCTCTTCGCCGATATCCATGCGCGCCTCGAGCGGGCGCAAAATGAGGCTGACGCCCGCGCCGCCTTCGACCGCCTGGCGCGCAAGATCGGCGATGAACATCTCGCGTTTGTTTGGCCGAATGAGCCGGCGGTCGCCGGCGTCGGCGAACCGGATCGCTGCGCTTCGCTGGGATATGATTCGCGAACACGCGGCCCGCTGCTTGCCGCGGACGCGCCCGGCTATCAGCCGCTTGTTACACCGCAATCCGATGAGTTTCCGGCAGGTTTGCTTGTTGTTCCCGGCACAAAGATCGGCATCATCAAGATCGGCGTGTTCATGCCGCAAGGCTATCCGCATCTTTGTCGTGCCGCGCTCGCGGCACTCGCCGTCCCAGCCGACAAACCATGTGATGACGCGTGCAGAGATCGGGTGGACAACTGGGTCGCCGACCGCCAGACTTTCGATCTCGCGGCGCAGTTGCGCGCACTGGAAAATGCCGGCGCATCTGCTCTGGTCGTTGACATCGCTGGCAATGGGGGCGGCACGGAATGGTCGGAAGCTGTCGCGCGCATGCTGACCCCTATCCGGCTGCGTTCCGAAGAATTGCGTTTCGTGCGTGGCGAACATTGGGCGAAGAGATTCTCGGAAGACGAACAAAGCCTACGCCAATTCGAGAGCAACGCCGTGCGTGAGGATAGAAAGTTATTACATGATCTCGCGATTGAAGTAGACGCGCGCCGCAAGGACGCTCTGACATCCTGCGATGCGACACCGTTGTGGCAGGGCGCCCAACCCTCCTGTGCGTGGCTCGGCAAGGGCTTCTACGGCTCCGGACTGGTTGCCTCGGCAGATCCGGCGACGCTGCGCGGCAAGCCCTGGGCCACGACGCTGTTTTCACCGATGGAATTTCCTTATGAGGAAGGCGTGTGGCGAAAGCCGTTGATCGTTCTGATAGACGCCAATGTCGGCTCGGCCGCATCGGAATTCGCGGCCGTGCTGCAGGATAATAGGGTAGCACTGATCATGGGCGCGCCCTCCGGCGGCGGCTGCGGGCACACCGATGGCGGCACGCCGACGACGCTGGCCAATAGCAAAGCCGTGCTCGAAGTCCCCGATTGCGCCCGCTTCCGCGCCGACGGCACCAACGAAGCGATGGGCATCGAGCCGGATGTGCTGGTCGGCTTCACCTCCGCCGACGGCCCGCATCTGATGGCACGGAGGTTTCTCGACAAGCTGCCTGACGCGCTCGACCGCGCACGGAGGCTCGTGACCAAATTACAAGCTGTCAAGTAGCGGCGCCTCGGTCCCGCGTGCGGGGCCCGGCGATGCTGAATGCTACGGCCTGTATGACGTGTTGATGGCGTCGAGCCTTTCCGCGCCGGGGCAGAGCTCGGATTCGGCGAGTTTGTTGAGTGGCGTCTTCACCGTGTTCAGGTGAACGTGAATGTCGTCCGCCTCGGGGTCGATATAGAGCAAGCCGGTTACGATTTCGCCTGCGGCGTGGCGTTCCTGGAGATAGCGCATTGCGGCGATGCGGTCGTGCGGATCGTAATCGCTGTGCAGCTTGGCGAGCTTCAACACCGATCCGTCATGCTGGGTAACCGTCTCAACGGTGCCGGGCTCGTAGTCCACATGGATGGTCTCGCGCGGGGTGATGAAATCGAGCCGGTTTACAGCATCGTTGTGCTCGCGCACATAATCGAAGCTCTTGGTCGAACCGGTATGATTGTTGAACTGCACGCAGGGGCTGATCACGTCGAGGATCGCGCTGCCTTTTTGCGATATGGCGGCCTTCAAGAGCGGCACGAGCTGTTTGCGGTCGCCGGAGAAGCTCCGCGCCACGAAGCTTGCGCCGAGCAGCAAGGCGAGTCCTACAAGATCGATGGGCGAATCCGTGTTAAGGCCGCCCGTCTTGCTCTTCGAACCGCGATCGGCCGTCGCCGAGAACTGGCCTTTGGTCAGACCGTAAACGCCATTGTTCTCGCAGATATAGACCATGTTGATGCCGCGTCGCACGCAATGGGCGAACTGACCGAGCCCGATGGAGGCGGAATCGCCGTCGCCTGAGACACCCAGATAGATGAGACCGCGATTGGCGAGATTGGCTCCGGTGAGCACCGATGGCATGCGCCCGTGCACGCTGTTGAAGCCGTGGCTGTTGCCTAACAGATAATCCGGCGTCTTCGACGAACAACCAATGCCGGACATTTTGGCGACGCGGTGCGGCTCGATGTCGAGCTCAAAACAGGCCTGGATGAGCGCGGCGCTGATGGAATCGTGGCCGCAGCCGGCGCACAGCGTCGAGATCGAGCCTTCATAGTCCCGATGCGTGAAGCCCAGCTTGTTGGTCGGCAGGTTCGGATGACGAAGCTTTGGTTTGACGATGTAGGTCATTCGGCGGCGTGCTTTCGTGATGCCAGAGTCATGCGTTCGGCGACCGCCCCGGTAATGAAGCGCGCGGTGATCGGCGTTCCGTCGTAATGCAGGATAGAGATGAAACGCGCCGGATCTATGGCGCATTCATTGACGAGCAGCGACTGAAGTTGCGCGTCGCGGTTCTGCTCGATGACGAAAACCTGCTCATGTGCATCGACGAATGCGGAAACTTCCTCGGAGAACGGAAATGCGCGCACGCGCAGCGTGTCGAGATACAGGCCTCGTGCTTCGAGAGAGAGGAGCGCTTCATCCATGGCGATGGAAGTCGAGCCGTAGTAGATCACACCGAAACGCGCCGGTTCCCTGGCGGCGCGCAGCACCGGCTTGGGCACCAGTGCCTTTGCCGTCTCGAGCTTGCGCAACAGGCGCTGCACATTGTCGACATAGACCGCGCCATCCTCGCTGTATTTGGCATAGCGGTCGTGGCTTGAACCGCGGGTGAAATAGGCGCCCTTGGTCGGGTGCGTACCGGGAAGCGTGCGATAGCCGATCGCGTCGCCATCCACATCCAGATAGCGGCCGAAGACCTTGCCCGCTTCGAGTTCGTCCGCGGTCATCACCTTGCCACGATCGTAGCGACGCGAGTCGTTCCATTTGAACGGCTCGCAGAGCCAGTCATTCATGCCGATGTCGAGATCGAGCATCACGAAGATCGGCGTCTGCAAACGCTCGGCAAGGTCGAAGGACAACGCCGCGAATTCGAACGCCTCGGCCGGATCCTCCGGGAAGATCATCACATGTTTGGTGTCGCCGTGGCTGGCATAGGCGCAAAGCAGCAGATCGGATTGCTGCGTGCGGGTCGGCATGCCGGTAGACGGGCTGCCGCGCTGGATGTCGAAGATCACGGCCGGAATCTCGGCGTAATAGGCGAGGCCGAAAAATTCCTGCATCAATGAAATACCGGGGCCCGACGTCGCGGTGAAGGCGCGCACACCATTCCAGCCGGCGCCGATTACCATACCAATGGCGGCAATTTCGTCTTCCGCCTGGACAATGGCAAATTTGTTTTCTTTGGTCTCCGGATCGACGCGCAGCTTGCGGCAATGTGCGTTGAAGGCTTCGGCGAGCGAGGTGGATGGTGTGATCGGATACCAGGCGGCGACGGTAGCCCCGCCATAGACGCAGCCAAGCGCGGCCGCGTCATTGCCGGCAATGAAGATACGATTGCCGACCCCGTCAGCATTTTCGACTTTCAGCCCGCAGGCGCCAGCGAGATGTTCTGCCGCGTAATCATAACCCAGCCGGAAGGCCTGCACGTTCGGCGCAATCAGCTTGTCCTTGCCCTTGAACTGCGCCGCGATCGCGCCCTCGACCACTTCGGGTTCGATTCCCATCAGCGAGGCCAGCGCGCCGACATAGAGAATGTTCTTGAACAGCTGCCGCTGCCGCGCGTCCGTATAGGTGCGATTGCAAATTTCAGTCAGCGGCACGGGAATGACATTCACGTCCTCCCGAAATTTCGAGGGCGGAATCGGCTTGGTCGCATCGTAGAGCAGATAACCGCCCGGTTCGATGCTCGCCACATCCTTGTCCCAGGTCTGTGGGTTCATCGCGACCATCATGTCCACGCCGCCGCGCCGGCCGAGCCAGCCCGCCGCCGAGATGCGCACTTCATACCAGGTGGGCAGGCCCTGGATGTTAGAAGGAAATATGTTGCGCGTGCCCACGGGCACACCCTTGCGCAACACGCACTTGGCAAAAAGTTCGTTCGCGCTCGCCGAACCCGAGCCGTTCACATTGGCGAATTTGACGACGAAATCGTTGGTCGAAACGATAGGCGATGGCATCAGTCGTCGGCCTGTGCGGTTTCATAGTAGAATTTCTTCATGTCCCACGCGCCTGTCGGGCAGCGTTCGGCGCAGAGGCCGCAATGCAGGCAGACATCTTCGTCCTTCGCCATGATGCGGCCGGTCTTGAGCATATCGGAGATATAGATGTCCTGCGTCGTGTTCGGAGCGGGCGCCGTCAGTTCGTGCCGAAGTTCGGGTTCCGGTGCGTTGGGCGTGAAGGTGATGCAATCCATCGGGCAAATGTCGACACAGGCGTCGCATTCGATGCAGAGCTTCTCCTCGAACACCGTCTCGATATCGCAGTTCAGGCAGCGTTGCGCTTCGAGCCAGGCGAGTTTGGTGTCGAAGCCGAGTTCGACTTCAACCTTGACGTTGCGCAAAGTCATTTCTTTCGGCGCGTGAGGCACCTTGTAGCGCAGGTCGAGAGAGATGTCGTTGTCGTAGCTCCACTCATGGATGCCCATCTTCTGGCTCATGAGATTGACATGCGGCGGCGGCCGAACGTTCACATCTTCGCCGTTGCACAACAGATCGATCGAGATCGCCGCTTCGTGGCCATGGGCGACAGCCCAGATGATGTTCTTCGGACCAAAAGCCGAATCGCCGCCGAAGAATACTTTCGCATTCGTCGATTGCATGGTGACGGGATCGACTTTGGGCATGTCCCATCGGTCGAATTCGATTTCGACGTCGCGCTCGATCCACGGGAAGGCATTTTCCTGTCCGACCGCGACCAATACGTCGTCGCATTCCATCGTAACGTCGGGCTCGCCGGTTGGAACGAGATTGCGCCGGCCCTTCTCGTCGCGCTCCGCCTTCACCTTCTCGAACAGCACCCCGGTGAGCTTGCCATTCAGATGAAGAAATTCCTTGGGCACGAGGAAATTATGAATGGGGATGCCTTCTCCCATCGCGTCGTCCTTTTCCCAGGGCGAGGCTTTCATTTCCTCGAAACCGGAGCGGACGACAACCTGTACTTCCTCGCCGCCGAGCCGGCGTGATGTGCGGCAGCAATCCATTGCGGTATTTCCGCCGCCCAGCACGATCACGCGGCGGCCGATCTTTTCGGTATGGCCGAAGGAAACGCTGGCGAGCCAATCGATGCCGATATGGATATTCGCTGCCGCTTCCTTCCGCCCCGGGATCTCCAGCTCGCGGCCGCGCGGCGCGCCGCAGCCGACGAAGATTGCATCGTAATTTTCCGCGAGCAGCGCCTTCAGGCTGCCCACACGTTCGCCGAACCGCGGCTCCGGCTCCAGATCGAGGATGTAATTACATTCCTCGTCGAGCACGCGCTCGGGCAGGCGGAATTTCGGAATCTGCGTCCGCATCATCCCGCCGGCGAGCTTGTCCTGGTCGTAGAGCACGCAGGTGTAGCCGAGCGGCAGGAGATCGCGCGCGACGGTGAGCGAGGCCGGCCCCGCGCCGATCAGTGCGATGCGCTTGCCGTTCTTCTGATGTGTCGGCCTTGGCAGCCGATCGCGGACGGCAGCTTCATCCCTATTGTCGGCGGCGACGCGCTTCAGCCGGCAGATGGCGACAGGCTCTTTTTCCACCCGGCCGCGCCGGCAGGCGGGCTCGCAGGGGCGGTCGCAGGTGCGGCCCAGGATCCCCGGAAAGACATTAGACTTCCAATTGATCATATAGGCGTCGGTGTAGCGCCCGGCCGCGATAAGCCGGATATATTCCGGCACTGGGGTATGGGCCGGGCAGGCCCACTGGCAATCGACAACCTTGTGGAAGTACTCGGGGTTGCTGGTGTCCGTCGGCTTCATGCCCGAAGAGTGGGGAGGGCGGCTATGCCCTTCAACCGGAACTGCACTCATCTTTCCGTACGATCTCCATCGCGGCGCCATTTGGCGGCGGCCGCATGTCCAGAAGCGCGGACGCACAGCCCGGCGCCCATGGTTCGCCCCGAAACAGCGATATTAGCCGCCGGGGTCCCGGGCGCAATTGCAGATTTGGCCGCGCGATGCAAGAAACCGCACTCCGGCAGGGCAGGCCCAATCTCACTTTATCGGGAGTTAAGGCCGGTTGAAGGAATGGCTCGCCGCCGGCACGCCAGATTACGGGAGCCTCGGCTTTGGATATTTCGCTTTCCGACGAACATCGCGCCATAGACGAGAACGTCGCGCGCATTTGCGCGCGCTTCGACGACGCCTACTGGACGGCATGCGACCAGACACCGCGGTTTCCGGAAGAATTCCATCAGGCGATGGCCGAGGCCGGCTGGCTCGGCATCACCATGCCGGTGGATCTGGGCGGCGCGGGGCTTGGTGTCACCGAAGCGGCGGTGATGATGCATGCCGTGGCGCGGGGCGGCGGCGGCTTTGCGGCGGCGTCGGCCATCCATGTGAATCTGTTCGGCCCGCATGCGGTGGTCGTGCACGGCACGGAGGAACAGAAGAAGCGCTGGCTCACGCCGCTGATCGAAGGCCGCGAGAAAGTATGTTTTGGTGTGACAGAGCCGAATGCCGGTCTCGACACCACCAATATCGAGACCTTCGCCCGGCGCAGCAATAACGGCTACGTCATACGCGGCCGGAAGATGTGGACGACAACGGCACTCGAGGCCGACAAGATTCTTTTGCTGACGCGCACCACGCCGCGTTCGGAATGCAAGCGTCCGACCGAAGGCATGACGCTGTTTTATACAGATATGGACCGCTCGAAGATCGAAGTCCGCCGCATCGAAAAGATGGGACGCGCCGCCGTCGATTCGAATGCGGTGTTCATCGACGATCTGCACGTCACCGATGACGATCGGGTCGGCGAGGAAGGAAAAGGCTTCCGATATCTGCTCGATAGCCTCAATCCCGAACGCATCCTGTTCGGCATCGAGGGGGTGGGTCTCGGGCGCGATGCGCTGCGCCGTGCCTCGGCTTATGCGCGCGAGCGGCACGTCTTCGGCCGTGCGATCGGGCAGAATCAGTCCATCCAGCATCCGCTGGCGGAAAGCTGGGCCGCACTCGAAAGCGCCTATTGGATGTGCCTGCGTGCAAGCCAGCTCTACGATTCGAAACAACCCTGCGGGGCGGAAGCCAACGCCGCGAAACTGCTCGGCGGGCGCGCGGCGTTCGACGCGGCGACACGCGCCGTGATGACCCATGGCGGCATGGGCTATGCGCGCGAATACCAGGTCGAGCGCCTGTTCCGCGAAAGCATCCTCCCGCGCATCATTCCGGTCACGGAACAACTGATACTCTCCTTCATCGCCGAGAATGTGCTCGAACAGCCGAAGTCATACTAAATGACTCTAGATCCTGTTCATCCCTTAAGCGCCGCCAGCAAGCCGCTCTCTCATCAGCTTATTCGGCGCCTCTCTTCGGGAGCATGTCCACGCGGGGGCATTACACACATGATGATTTGAAAGAGCTTGCTGGAGTTTTGAAGCAGATTCGACAGCACGTTACCAAAAATGATACGCGCATGGCAGAGATTATCGGGGTCTCTGCGCATACCATTTCGCAAATCTATCTGGGTCAAAATAGACCTCGATATCAAACATTTATGAGAATGATTGACGGTGCAATCGCTCTTTGTGAGAGGCCGAAGACAGATGATGATCTTCAGGCGAGCCTCAACATCTTCATGGAGCCTTCAATTGAAGAGGTTGCAGAGCTTGCTGAGTGGAGAATGCTTCACGTATGTCAGCTTCAGAAAAAGATCAGTGGGCCCGCAGATGTTCTAGAGCAGGTCCTGTTTTTGTGTCGTGGCTCAAACGACGCGTCGACCCTTGGATTGACGGATATACAAAAACATCAGCTGGTCGCTATGTTGGAGACGGCATTGGCAACTCTCAAAGCTCCTATGGTCGAGCTGTCGTTGCTGCGCCGCATCGGACGCTGGATGCAAAAGGTTGCGGGAGGTGCGGTTACGCACGGGTTGGCAACTGCACTTGAGGCGTCCGCCGATAAAGTAGATATGACTGATGCGTGCTCCTTTGGGTCGAAACTCAAATGATGGACGAAGCGAATCTCGGAATACGAGTCTACGGCATCCCCATCGAGAGAGGTTCTCCTGCATCCCTCTCCCACGAGGGGAGAGGGGAAATTCAGTGCGCTGCACAACTCGCTATTAAAAGAACGCTCGTGTTCCAGGGAAATATATTTCCCCTTTCCCCTCGTGGGAGAGGGATGGAATGCGAGAACTTTCAACAGCTCAGGTGCGGGTGAGGGGAACGCAAGAATGGCGAAATCTTGTTCCTCACGCCCGCGCGCGGCGGAGCATCCAGTTGTAGAGTGCGATGATCAGCAATGCGAAGGCGGCGACACCGATCCAGTTGGCCGGGGCGAAATCCGCAGACACGAGCGCAAGCGGCGCATCGGTGGAGAGTGCAACGATGAGGCCCGCGAGCAGCACACCGAACAGGCTTTCGCCAACGATCATTCCGGACGCGACCAGCACCCCGAGTCTCTTGCCGTGTTCGGGATTTGATGTCCGCGCCACGCGCCCGTCATACCAATGGCCGATCACGGCGCCGATCACCACCGGCAGCGTGGCCGACATCGGCAGATAAATACCAATCCCCACGGCGAGCGGCGGCAGACGCAGCCATTTGCGCGCGGCCAACAATTCATCGATGGCCACGATGACCGCGCCGAGGCCCGCACCGATGCCGAGCATGCGCCAGTTGAGTTTCTGCGTAATCACGCCTTCGGCCAGCGCTGAAATAAGACCGGCCTGGGGTGCGGGAAGGGGCTTGGCGACCGCGGCGGCGGAATGCGGCGCACCGGCAAATCCGTAAGCCTGCGCGAGCAGGTTGAGAACCGGCGGTATGACGGCCGCGCCCGCGATCACGCCAATCACCAGCGCCCATTGCTGCGCGCTCGGCGTCGCGCCCACCAATTGCCCGGTCTTCAGATCCTGCAGATTGTTGTTCGAGATCGTCGCGATGGAGAACACGACCGCCGTCGCGAACAGCGCATAGGCGACGAGCGCGTTGCGGGAGGCCATATCTCCTCCGGCGACGGCCACGACCAGGCCGGCGCAGGCGAGAATGGCGAGAATTCCAACGCCGGAGATCGGGCTGTTCGACGCGCCGATGAGCCCGGCCATGTAGCCGGTGATTGCCGACACGATAAATCCGCCCACGACAATGAACGGAATTGCGACGGCGACCAGCGCCAGCGTGCGCGATGCGAGCGGCGTTGGCGCGAGGAAATCGATCAGGATCAGTGCGATAACAATGAGACAGACTATCGCGAGTCCGATGATCCAGACCGGCGCCATGTCGATGTCGCGCCGGTCTCCGGCAGCCGTTCGGGCGGTGCGCGATGCAGATACGGTCGCCGCCAAACCCTGCGCGACCGGACCCGCCATTTTCAGCAGCGTCCAGATCGCGGCCACACCGATGGTGCCCGCGCCGAGGAAGCGGACCTGATGCGTCCACACATCCATCGCCTGCTCGCCGATCGATGAGTTCGCGCCGTGCACAAGCGAGGTGAGATAGGGAACGGCCGCCGCCCAGGAGATGAGAAGCCCGAGCAGCATCGCTATGCCGACGGACAATCCGACGAGATAGCCGGCGCCGAGAAGCGCGAGCGAGAACGACATGTCGTAGCCGCTGATCGCGGCCGGACCGACGCGGAAGAACTGGGTCACTTCGCCTGCGGCGATCCGGGTTGCAGCGAGCGCCGCAAGCCCCGCCGAGGCGATGGCGCCATAGACGACGGCGAACAACCCCTCGCGTGCCTGCGAGGCGGGTCCGCCTGCTACGGCTTCGCGCGCATGCGAGCCCACTTCCAGAACTTCTGCCGCAGCGACGCCTTCGGGATAGGGCAGATCGGAGGTGGTCACCATCGCCCGCCTGAGCGGGATCGTGAACAACACACCGAGAATGCCGCCCGAGGCGCAGACGAGGAACGAGGTCCAGAACGGAAAGCCCTGCCACCAGCCGACGATGACGAGACCGGGCAGCACGAAGATGATGGCCGAGAGCGTGCCCGCGGCAGAGGCGACCGTCTGCACGATGTTGTTTTCGAGAATGGTCGCGCCCTTGAAGGCGGATAATATCGCCATGGAAATTACCGCCGCCGGAATCGAGGTGGCGAAAGTCAGCCCGACCTTCAGCCCCAGATAGACATTGGCCGCCGTGAACACGGTGGTGATGGCGACGCCGAGAACAAGCCCGCGGATGGTGAATTCGCGCATGGGTGCGGCGGAATGAGGAGCGGGTCTTGCCGCGCTCTTCGTGGTCGAATCCTGCATGAGACACGATCTCCGGAAACGAATCGCCCGTCAACGATGCCTGTGGGTCCGCGGTGGCGTGCAAAAAAAGGAGGGCGCAAGGCCCTCCAGTACTCCTCACGGGGTGTCAATCCTGGAAGCGGTCAGTAATGGACGATCTCCGCGTTGTTGCCGATGGCAACCGACGTCGCGGTGACGTTTCCGGTCGTGTTCGCGACCGTCGCGTTGATGTTCGAATATTCCGTCGAATTGTTGGTTTGGTAGTTCTTGACGATCGAAAATGGCGCGTTGGTGTCTTCTTCGAAGCTGTTGCCGGTCGCGACGCTGTTCAGCGCGACGCCGCCCCCCGTGTTCTGCACATTCGCGTTGAGCTGCGAATAGGGGTCGGTCGCGTCGCAGACCTGTTCGCTCTTGATGTTTACCTCGTGCGGATCGGTCGAGACGCTGGCCTGGTTGCAGGCCGTTTCCGAATCGAGGCTCACCCCCCCGGTGGTGTTCTGCACATTGGCGTTCAGGATGGAGACGATGTCGGCGCCGCTGCCCACGAACTGCTTGTTCAGCGCGTTGGTATTGTTCATCGTCACGATCTCGGCATTGTTGCCGCCCGCGATCGAGGTGACGTCAACACTGCCGTCGGTATTGGTCACCTGCACATTGACCTTCGAGACGTCGGACTGCAGGTCGATCTGACCGTTCAGGATATAGCTCACATTGTCATTCGACCCGTCCGCGCAGGCCAGACTCAGTGGCAGGATCGCTAGAGCTGTACCAATGATAAGGATCGTCGTGCATTTTCTCATGGCGCTTCTCTTCTTTCAGTGTTGCAGGGGCGGATGAGGCGACGGCATTTGCGGGGGGCGGATCGCCGGGTCTGACAACGGCGGTTCTCGACGCGGCCGGGGGATCGCCCGGGCCGGCGAGCGGGTCGCCCGGACCGCCAAGCAGCGCAGTACAAGCTTCCGGCGGCGTGTGATAAAGCCGCGAGATCATCTCCAGCGCCGCGCGTTCGATGACCGAGCGGACGGCAAGCTGGATGGGCTCCAGCGCGCTTTCCCCGATGCTCGCATCGAAGAATGTGTGGCCCATGAAATCGAATACGCCAGCCTGTTCCTGACGGCCGATGATCTGCTTCTGGTAGGAAATCACATCGACGACTTCGAGTGTATCGGTGTTCACGAGCCGGAGGTCGAGGCCGACATTCATGACATAGAGATTGGCGCCGGCCGTGCCTTTCACGCTGTTGGTGGAGGTGCCGCCGCCATCACCATTGGCGCCGATCGAGCGGATGTTGAAGTTCAGTTCGGTGATGCCGCCGACCAGATAATAATCTGAGCCCGGAATCGAGCCGGCCAGGATGCGCCGGTAGTCGCCAGCGCCTTCGGGGTGTTTACCGTCGGTGATCAGTTTGACGTTGGCATATTTGAGCTCCATCTCCGCAACGGAGGTGTCGAAGCGCTCGACCAGCGGCACGCCGGCCTTGGAAAGCGCCGACATCGCCATCAGCGCCGAGCCCTGAGTCAGCTTGCGGCCGCTGTTGTCGGCTTCGAGCTTGCCGGTGTAGTCGGCGATCTGTCCCACTGCGACGCGCAGAGGCCGCCGCGCCGTGTAGCTTGCAAGGCAGCGCAGGGAGTCGGAATAGGGCGTCTCGTTGGCGATCACCGGCGCGTCGCCGATGGGAGCGGTATAGCGACCCGTATCGTCCGCCGCGGGGCTGATGCAGCCCGTGGTGGCAACCGCGACGAGTCCGAAAACGAGGGGCATCGCAAGATATCGGCGTCCGCGCGGGGTCATGGGGACAGTTTCCCTTCTCGAAGTAATTTCACTTGCCGTTCTGGTTCAGCGTGACGGTCTGATTGCCGTTGTTGGTCTGGTCGGAATTGACGATCACCGTATTGCCCGTGCCGACAGTGACGACGTTCAACGAGTTGCCGATCGCTGTGGCCTGCCCGAGTGTGGTCTGGCCGCCGAATCCGGCACCAGCGAATGCCTGGCCGTTGCCCAGGCTCGCCCCGAGCGCGGCTGCACCGAGGACGCTGGACTGCTGGACGCCGGTCTGCTGACTCATCGTCGAACTCGTGAAAGCGCCGTTCACCACCGTCAGATTGCCATTGGCGTCCCGCAGCGACGCGTCGACCGGCGCGTTTTCCTGCGCCTGGCTCATCCCATAGGGATTGTTGTAGTTGCTGGCGTTGTTGTTGAGCATCTGGGCCTGTGCGGCAGTCGCAAAGAGTGCGGCAGTCGCAAAGAGCGCCACGGCCGCAAGGGCGGCGATGCCGGTCCGTCGGATATTCTGGGTCATGGTTCCCGCGCCTGGTCGGTTTACGCCCGGTAAAGAGCAACCGCCGTGCCAAGGCGAATTCGCCCTCGCTCCGCGCAATTGTTCCATTGCGGGAATTCGGCGGTTAACTTCGCGCGTTCGGGCCAGGAAAGCTTATGGAATGACAGGCGGCGCCCTTTACCGTTTCTTCTCCGTCCCATATTCCCGTAGCGGGTGGTAACGGGCGGTTTTCGTGGCATTTCTCCGGGATACGAGCGGTCCTCAGCCGTTCCTCCGCGCACCGGCGGTTGTCCTCTGGCTGATCCTTGCGCTGGTCGGTGCGCATGCCCTCAGGGTTTTTGAATTTCCCGATCTGAAGTGGATTGCGATTTACGGTTTCGTGCCGGCGCGATATTCGTCGACCTATCTCGCCCAGTATGGTGCGAATCCAGGCTCGTTTCTGGATCAGGCGCTTCCTTTTGTAACCTACATTTTTCTCCACGGAAGCTGGACGCACCTCGCCATCAATTGCATCTGGATGCTGCCTTTCGGGCCGGTGGTGGCCCGGCGATTCGGCCCGCTGCTGTTTCTGGTGTTCTTTCTCGTGTGCGGCATTGCGGGCGCGGCGGCGCATCTTGTCTGCAACTGGGGCTCCCCCGCCCCGGTGATCGGCGCCTCGGCCGCGGTGTCCGGCCTGATGGCCGCCGCTTTTCGGATGCTGCCCCCGGACAGGGATAGTACCAGGCGGCCGCTGGAGCCCATCTTCTCCACCCGCATCATCATCTGGACGGTGCTCTGGATCGTGGTGAACGTCATCGCCGGGGTCACTGGACTGGGAACCGGCGGTGGGGTGCAACTCGTTGCCTGGCAGGCGCATATCGGCGGATACGCGGCGGGACTGTTTCTCGCCGGATCGGTCGACATGCTCGCGCGACCGCGTGGGCCCTCGCCACCCCAGGCTTGAACGGAGCACAGCAGCGGCATACGTGACAGTGTGGATGTCGAGACGCCGAAGCGAGGGCCATTCCGATGACCGACAGTCAAACGATGGATGGGAGTGCCATCCCGCAGCCTAAAGCGCGGTCGCCTTTTCCGTTTGTCCGGCTGCTTTATGCCATTGGTTATGCGGTACTCGCATGGCTCGCTTTCTGGTTCCTGCTGATACTGAGCGCGATCCAGTTCGTCGTCCTGTTGATCACCGGACGGGTGAATCCCGAATTGAGGAGTTTCAACCTCGGCCTTTTGCAATATCTTCTGGAGCTGTTCGCCTTTATCAGCTTCGTGCGCGATGATCGACCCTTCCCTTTCGGGCCATTCCCCAAACCTCACTAAGACCGAAGCGCTAGCCGCTTTCGAGCTCAACCTCGACTATCTTCATCTCAACCACGGCTCCTATGGGGCCGTGCCCCGAACAGTGCGGTTGACCCAGGACCGCATCCGAGCGGAAATCGAACGCAATCCCACAGGATTCTACGGGGACGATCTGCCGCCGGCTATGCGACGCATGGCCGGAGAAGCGGCGAAACGGTTTGGCGGGCTGGGGCAGGATTGGGTGTTTTGCGAGAATGCGACCGCGGCGGTCAGCGCGGTCCTTTACGGGCTGGATCTGAAGCCCGGCGATGAAATCCTGACGACCTCCCACGCCTATGGCGCAGTGCTGAAGGCAATCGCGCTCGTGGCAGAACGACGTGGCGCGCAGGTGAAGCTTGCGCAGCTGTCCGCAATTTTGGAAAGCGAAGACGCGATCGTTCAAAGCATCGAACGGGAGCTGGGACCGCGCGTGCGCCTGCTCATTGTCGATCATATCACTTCGGCCACGGCGACGGTTTTCCCGGTCCGGCAGATCGCAGCGCTCGCACGTAATGCCGGAATTCCGATCCTGGTCGATGGAGCACATGCGCCCGGACAGATCATGCTCGACGTGCCGGCGCTCGGCGCAGACTGGTACACGGGCAACGCCCATAAATGGCTGTTCGCGCCGCGGGGCTGTGGCCTGCTATGGACGGCGCCCGAACGACAGGATTTGACTCGGCCGGCGGTGCTGTCTCACGGCACCGATCACGGCTATACGGCTGCGTTCGACTGGGTCGGAACGCGCGACCCGAGCCCTTGGCTGTGCTTCGAGGCGGCGGCACTTGCGCATGATGGTTTGGGGGGCGCCGGTCTGATGGCTCGCAACCGGGGTCTCGCCGCGCTGGCCGCGCGCGAGCTTTCCACCGCGCTCGGGGCCCGCGCGACGGCGCCCGAATCCATGCGTGCCGCCATGGCGACACTTACATTCGAGGATTGCCCTGCGACCGAGCAGACGGCGGCATCGCTCCGTCGCATCCTTTCCGAGGTGCATCGGATGATGGTGCCGGTCCACGCTTTTGGGGGACGGCTCTCATTCCGGATTTCAGCGCAGATCTACAATGCCCTTGGGGATTATCAGAAACTGGCCGAGGTCTGCCGGCCGCTCTTCCGGGCCTGACATAGGCGATTGCGCCATTTTCTGTGGCATGGGGGCGATATCTCGCACGATCTGGAACGCTTATCCACCCGTTTCGCATAAATCATTACTTTTCGCGTTAACTATATGCACAGGCTTTTTGTGCGAATGAGGCGGGGCGACCAAATGGTCACATCGCGAAAAATTGTGTCGTCAGGGCCGGGCGGGACGGGGAGCCGGAAATGCTCAGCAGGTGTTCTTTGGGGACGAGCCGGTCCCTTCTGATTTTCAATACACTATTGCTGTCGGGCGCCGTTTCGGAATCAGCGTTTGCCCAGATCGAGGAGGTGGTCGTCACCGCCCAGAAGCGGTCGGAAAACATCCAGACGGTGCCGATTTCGATCACCGCCTATTCCGCCGAAGACCTCGCCGCCCATCAGATCGAGCAGTTCAAGGATCTGCAGTTCAGCGCGCCCAGCGTGACCTACTCGAAGGGCAACTTCTCCGGCTCGAATTTCTCGATCCGCGGCATCGGGCAGTCCACGTCGTTTGGCGACCTGGAAGGCGGCGTCGCGACCGACGTCAACGATGTTTATCTCCTCCATCCACTGCTCGCTGAATCGATATTCTACGATCTGCAGCGCGTCGAAGTGCTGCGCGGGCCGCAAAGCACGCTTTACGGCCGCGGCGCGACCGGCGGTGTGGTTAATCTGATTACCAATACGCCCGATCTTTCGACCGGCTCCGTCGATCTCTTTTCGAGCTATGGCAATTTCAATGCGGTCGAGGTCCGTGGCGACGCCAATATGCCGATCGAAACCGACCAGCTTGCAGTTCGCGTGTCCGGCGACTGGGTAGAACATGGCGGCTACATCGACAACGAATTCAACAACACGCATATCGATTCGGAGAATACCTATTCGGTGCGCACCAGCTTGCGCTGGGAGCCGACCGGCCGGACCGTTGTCGATTTCGTCGCGTCACACAGCCGCGAGGACGACAGCCGCATGCGCAGCACGCGCCAGCTGTGCGACCGGGACCCGACGGGAATTCTCGGCTGTCTGCCGACGGGGGCCGGCAATCAGCCGGTAAACGAGCTGGCGATGACAGCCTTCATCGAATCTTCCTCACAGGCATTGGGCAATCTCGGCGCGTTGCTCAACCCGTCGCTCGCGCCGTATTTCGCGCAGATGGGACTATTCAGCCTGGAGAATCCACCAAGCATTTCCGGCTTCAACGAACCCGGCAATCCGTTCCATGTCTATTCCGATTTCAACCCGGTCTATCTCGCGCAGGACAGCTTCCTCAACCTGACCATAAAACAGAATGTGACGAACTGGCTCGATGCGACATTTGTCGGCGGCTATGACAGGCCGTTCAATTTCTCGCAGGAAAGCTACACCAACGCGCCGGGCCTCACGCTCGATTCGCCCCAGGGCATCCAAACGCTGGAAACGGCGGTGGTTACCTTGCAGAGCCTGCTCGGCCCGGCTTTCGCTCCCTACGCGCCATATTTCGCCGGCATTTCCCAAGGCGAATTGCCCGAATCGCAAATCAAACAGCTGGGGCTCGTCAGCGGAAATTATAATCTCACAAAGGACCTCACACCCTACGATCAGTCGGACTTCGGCGAAACGCAATGGTCCGGCGAACTGCGGCTGAACAGCGAGTTCGGCGGCCCGCTCAACTTCATGTTCGGCGGTTACAGCCTGCACGCGAACAGCTCGACAGATTACTATGTTGCATCGCCGATGCTGGATTATCCCTCGATCATCCTCGGCGGCTTTCTAGGACCTTTGTACAATCCGACGGAGTGTGCCGCCGGCGGCTGCATTCAGGCGCCGGCCTTCTATCACAACGAAGGCTACGAGACGCTCGAGTCCAATGCGGTGTTCGGGGAGGCCTATTACACGGCGATCCCCGAAACGCTCAACGTCACGGCGGGGCTGCGTTACACCGAGGATACAAAGTCCGAAGCGGACCGCATTGTGTTTCAATCGGTTCCGGCACCGATCGGAACCATTGCGCTGGACGGCGCGATCAACGCTGCCAATGCGTTTCATTTTCTCGGGCTGAACTACGAGCCGGACTGCGTCTATGATGCAAGCTCGGTCGAGCCGGGGTGCCAGGACATCGCCGATCAGTCCGTCACCTACCGCAAGCTCACGGGCCGGTTTGTCGCCGACTGGACCCCCAAGCTAGATTTCACGGACTCAACCCTTCTCTACGCGTCTTATTCCCGCGGCTACAAGGCGGGCGGTTTCAATCCCGGCATAGAGCCTGGCCTCACCGTGCCTATTTCCTACGGGCCAGAACAGGTGAACGCCTACGAGGCCGGGACCAAGAATAACGTGCTGGACAGCACGCTACAGGTCAACGGCGATATCTGGTATTATGATTACCACGGCTATCAGATCTCGACCATCCAGGGGAACACCACCGTCAACGAAAACATCAACAGCGCGAACTTGTGGGGTGTCGAAGGCGAACTCTTCTGGGTGCCTGCGGACCGTTGGCAATTCGGACTGAATTTCAGCCACGAAGACAGCAGCGTCGGTGATCAGACGTTGCTCGACACGCGCAATCCCACAGGCGGCCGCAGCGACATAGTGCTGATCAAGGACGACAATATTTCGGCCGCATCGGGCCAGAACTGCGTATTGTACAACATGAACCCCGCGCTGAATGGCGGGCTCACGCCCGGGCAGCTGGGGATTCCCGGCTTCCTTGTGCCTCCCGGCGGCGCACATGCGCTGGCCACCGCCGGCGTCGCCAACGCAAATTTCGGCTTCTGTCCTTTCGACGCGCCGCAGGCGATCACCAACGCACTGGCGGCCTATGGCTGGTCATGGTCCGACCCGAAGGGTATCGGCAATTCAAACGGCTCGCCGGTAAACATCGGCGGCAACGAACTCGAGAACACGCCGGCACTCCAGGTGAATGTCAGCGGCCAGTACACGCAGCCGATTGACGGCGGATACAGCGTCTCTGCCCGGCTCGAATATTACTGGCAATCGCACATGTGGGGACGGGTGTGGGAGGACCCGGCCGATCTGATCCCCGCCTGGGATACGGTCAATGCGCTGCTTACGCTCAACTCGCCCGATGGCCGCTGGTACGTCCAGGGATTCATCAAAAACATTTTCAATCACTCCAACTACACGGGCGAGTATCTGACGAGCTCGTCGTCGGGTCTCTATACCAACACCTTCCAGGAGGACCCGCGCACCTACGGAATAGGCGCGGGGATACATATGTGATACCAGTGACCTTGAAAATTTGCCCCTCATAGTCATCCCTGCGAAAGCAGGGATTCGCATTGCCGACCTTCCCGGAAAAATCGCGCTGCTGAGTTCCCGCTTTCGCGGGAATGACAACAGCAGTGAGACAAGGCGATCTCGTGCAGTTTCGAGACGCCAAGAAAACTTGTCGGAGATCGGACCTTTGGTAAAGCGCGACGAGGTATAGATCCAAAATCGTCACGTCCGGCTCAGGCTTGGCCATGACGGGAACGCAGGGTTCCCTACGCCGTCGCGCCGCGCGCGAAGCTGCGCTTTGCGACGCGGCGGCCCTGCAGCTTGTGACCGAGGCGGTCGAGATAGATGTAGATAACCGGCGTGATGTAGAGCGTGAGCAGCTGCGACACCAGCAATCCGCCGACCACGGCCAGTCCGAGCGGCCGTCGACTTTCCGCGCCCTGACCCAGTCCGATCGCGACGGGCAGCGTTCCGAGCAGTGCGGCCATTGTCGTCATCATGATCGGGCGGAAGCGGATAAGGGCCGCCTCGTAGATTGCCACATCGGGCGGAACATTCTCGCCACGCTCCCGCACCAGCGCAAAGTCGATCATCATGATCGCGTTCTTCTTCACGATGCCGATCAGCATGATGATGCCGACGAAGGCATAGAGGCTGAGCGGCACGCCGAATATCCACAGGGTAATGAGTGCGCCGACCGCCGCAGAAGGCAGACCCGAGAGAATCGTTAGCGGATGAATGAAGCTCTCATAGAGAATCCCGAGCACGATATAGACGACAAAGAGCGCGGCAAGCAGCAGAATTCCCATATTGGCGGTTGACGCCTGGAAGGCCTGGGCTGTCCCCTGGAAGGTCGCCTGGATTCCCGCCGGCATGCCGATCTGGCGCTGCACGCGGGCAATGGCGCTCACCGCATCGCTGAGCGCCATGCCGGGCGCGAGATTGAACGAGACCGTGACGGCGGGGAGCTGGCTGAGATGACTGACACTCAGCGCCATCGTACTTGTTGTTTCCTTCGTAACGGATGTCAGCGGCACCAGCGTCACGCCGTCGGAGGCGAGCACATAAAGGCGCGAAAGATCGGTCGGATTGTACTGATATTGCGGCAGAAGTTCGAGCATCACCCAGTACTGGTCGATGTCTGCAAAAATCGTTGAAATCTGCTCGCCGCCGAAGGCTGCGCCGAGCGCCGTTTCGATCTGCGCCGGCGAGACGTTCAACGCGGCGGCCCGGTCGCGGTCGATCGCGACGTTCACTGCCGGTGCGGAGAGATCGAGGTCGGTGGTTACATCCTGGAAGCCGGGCGTGCGCGACAGCGCATTCGTCAGCTTCAGCGCGCTTGACTGCAATTCGTGCTGGTCGAGATCCTGCAGCGTGTATTGATAAGTCGATTTCGACGTCTGGCCGCCGATGCGGATCGCCGGCGGGTTCTGCATATAGACATTGATGCCCGGAATATGGGTCAGCTTCGGCCGCAATTCCTGGATGATCTGATCGGCATCGAGTTTGCGTTCGCTCCTGGGCTTGAGCACCATGAAAATCGTGCCGGTATTGGTGCCGGTGCGCGAACCGCCGGCACCCACCGACGACATGGCGTTCTGCACATTCGGGTCCTGCGCGATGATCGCTGCGGCTTTTTTCTGATAGTCGATCATATGCAGGAACGAAGTACGATCCGAGGCCTCGGTGAAGGCGATGATCTGGCCCGTGTCTTCGCTCGGCAGGAAATCTTCCGGCATGATCTCGAAGAGAACGCCCGTCGCCACGAGGCTGCCAAGGAAGATCAGGAATATCACCACATGGTTCCTGAGACTCCATTTAAGTGAAGTTTCGTAAAGGCCCTGAAGCCAGTCGAATGCGCACTCGCTCGCGCGATAGAATCCGCCGTGGCGTACGCCTTTCTCGCTGTGCAGGATGCGGCTGCAAAGCATCGGCGTAAGCGTGATGGAGACAAACCCCGAGAACAGAATCGCGAGAACGATGGTAACCGCGAATTCGTGCAGCAGCCGGCCGACGATCCCGCCCATGAACACGAGAGGGATGAAGACCGCGGCAAGCGATAATGTCATCGAGAGAATCGTGAAGCCGATCTCGCGCGATCCTCTAAGTGCGGCCTCGAACGGCTTTTCGCCCATCTCGATATGACGCACGATGTTCTCAAGCATCACGATCGCATCGTCCACGACGAAGCCGACTGACAGCGTCAGCGCTAGCAGCGACAGATTGTCGAGGCTGTAGCCGAGCAGCGACATACCTGCGAAGGTGCCAATCACTGCGATGGGCAGCGCGAGCGAGGGAATGAACGTCG
Organism: Rhizomicrobium sp.; assembly: GCA_036272695.1. Taxonomy (GTDB): domain Bacteria; phylum Pseudomonadota; class Alphaproteobacteria; order Micropepsales; family Micropepsaceae; genus Rhizomicrobium. The sequence goes on from DATAYG010000006.1 coordinate 25,286, forward strand.
CCCACAGCGTGCGCAGGAACAGGAAGATCACCATTACTACCAGGCAGGCTGCAATCATCAGCGTGCTCTGAACGTCGGATACCGACGCACGGATCGTCTGGCTGCGATCGTAGAGGACGTCGAGATGGACGGAGGCGGGCAGCGATGCCTCGAAGTGCGGCAGGATGCGTTTGACCTCGTTGACGATCTCGATCGTATTCGTGCCCGGCTGGCGCTGAACCGCGAGCACGATCGCGCGGTGGCCGTTGAACCAGCTCGCCACGAGATTGTTCTGCACGCTGTCGATCGCGCGCCCCACATCGGCGATGCGCACCGGCGCACCGTCGCGCCACGTAATGATCTGGCGATTGAACGCAGCGGCGTTGAGAAGTTGCCCGTTGGCCTGGATCAGCGTCGCCTGCTGCGGCCCGTTGAGCTGACCGGTGGCGTTGTCCACATTAGCGGCCTGCGCGGCCGCTGCCACCTGATCGATGCCGACACCGCGGGCGGCGAGCGCCATCGGATCGGCCTGGATGCGCACGGCGAATTTCTGCGAGCCGTACACATTGACTTGCGCCACGCCGGACAGCGTCGAAATCTGGCGCGAAAGCAGCGATTCGGCATAGGTGTCGAGCTGAGACAGCGGCAGTGTCGCCGAATACATCGCGATGTAGAGGATCGGCGAGTCGGACGGGTTGACCTTGCGCAGGGTCGGCGGCGTCGGCAGATTGGCGGGCAGCTGATGCGACGCCGCCGTGATCGCAGTGATTACATCCTGCGCGGCGGCATCGATATTACGGTCGAGATCGAATTGCAGTGTGATGGACGACGAGCCCTGGCTGCTCTGCGACGTCATCGACGCGACGCCGGGGATGGTCAGGAACTGGCTTTCGAGCGGTGAGGTAACGGACGACGCCATCGTCTCGGGCGCCGCACCCGGCAACGAGGTGGAAACAACGATGGTCGGGAAATCCACGCTCGGCAATTCGCTGACGGGCAGCGTCGCATAGCCGAACGCGCCGAAGATGACGAGCGCCGCCATCAACAGCGTCGTCATCACCAGCTTGCGGATGAAAGGTTCGGAGATATTCATTTGTCAGTTGTGGACGGCGGCCGGAAAATTCATGACTTGCACAGCCGTGCCGGGAATGACCCGCAACTGGCCCTCGACGATGACCTTCTCGCCGGGCCTGATATTGCCGGCAATCACGTCAATCGCGCCGTCGTCATAAATCAGCTCAACCGTCCGCATCGCGGCAATCTCGTGGTCGCCGACCACATATACGTATCTGTTTTCCGGACCGATATTGACCGCGTCGCGCGGTACGACGATGGCGTTCGGATAATCGTCGAGAGCGACGGCCGCGTCGACATACTGGCCGGGCACCAGGCGGAAATCCGCATTGTCGAAGGTCGCACGCAACTCGACCGTTCCCGTCTTCGCATCGACCTGATTGCCGACGAAGTTCACCGGTGCCACGATCGGTGTGCCGCCACCCGGCCGAAGAGTCATTACCAGCTTCTTCACACCCACCTGCGCCTGTATCCGCGGCAAATCGGATTGCGGCAGGAACATCGAAACCTTGATAGGCTGAAGCTGGGTGATAGTGACGAGCGGGCTGGCGTTGTTGTTCGCCGTGATGAGATTGCCCGGTTGGATGAGAATGGGGCCGGTTTTGCCGGTGATGGCCGATCGGATCCTCGTGTAGCCGAGATTGAGTTCGGCCGTCTGGACAGCGGCCTTGTCGGCTTCGATGGTCGCTGCGTCGGCGCCTGCAGTGGCGATGGCCTGATCGCGTTGCTGCGCGGTGGCAGCTCCCTGCGCGGCGAGGTTCATATAGCGGGTCTTGTCGTTCTGCGCGCTGGCATTCATCGCGGTATCGCGAGCGAGTGTGGCGCGGGCCTGGGCGAGCGCTGCGGCGAACGGCTTCGGGTCGATCTGGAAGAGAACCTGCCCCGCCTTCACGATCTGGCCCTCGGCGAATCCCGTCGACAGCAATTGCCCGGTCACCAGGGCCGTGACCTGCACGGTCGAGACCGGTACCACAGTGCCGATGGAATGAGCGAGACCCGCAACGTTTCGTTCCTGGACCAGCGCGACATTCACCGGCGGCGCAGGCTGATTTCTCGGGGGCGCAGGAACTCCCGACAAGAAATGCCAGAGAAGAGCCGCCACCAGGACGAGCACGCCACCGCCCAAAACAAGCGCCCACCGGTTGCCTACGTGCCGGTATTCGCCCGCTGTGTCCGCTACGGCGGAAGGCGCCGGCAGCAGGGGGTTGGAAATCCTGATATTCATCTCTCGTCGATCCGGCGGCCCGACGCCGCGCTCCAGCGTTCGGCGCGGCTCACGCCGCGGGTTTCCCTGCGGCTTCTGCCGCGAATGCCCACCCCATACGGGGGGCCGTCCTAGCATGCCTCCCGCCAATAGCGAGGCCCCAAGGCATATTTGCGACTTTTTATTACAAATCGGTGCGCGGCCACGCCAAGTCTGAACAATTCGCAATGTGACGTTTTCGTGCCTGTCCGTACGGTTTGCGAAGCTCCGCAACCGTCCCTATAAGGCGCGCGCCTTCATTCCAACGGACAAAACCGCACGAGCGCCATGGATATTCGCAACATCGCCATCATCGCCCATGTCGATCATGGCAAGACCACGCTGGTGGATCAGCTGCTCCGGCAATCGGGCGCGGTGCGCGAGAACCAGCAGGTGCAGGAACGCGCAATGGATTCCAACGATCTCGAGCGCGAGCGCGGCATCACCATTCTCGCCAAATGTACAAGCGTCGAGTGGAACGGCGTGCGCATCAACATCGTCGATACACCGGGCCATGCCGATTTCGGCGGCGAGGTCGAGCGTATCCTGTCGATGGTGGACGGCGTCGTGCTGCTCGTCGATGCGGCCGAATCCGTGATGCCGCAGACCAAATTCGTGCTCTCAAAAGCGCTGGCACTGGGTCTCAAACCCATCGTCGTCATCAACAAGATCGATCGTTCCGATGCACAGCCGAAGGAGACGCTCGAAAGCATATTCGATCTGTTCCTTGCGCTCGAAGCCAATGACGATCAGCTGGATTTCCATGTGTTGTATGCCTCGGGCCGCCAGGGCTGGGCGGTGGCCTCGCTCACCGACCCGCATGAAAATCTCGCTCCGTTGTTCGATCGCATTGTCGCCGACGTTCCAAAGCCGCGGCCGCTCGCGCTCGCCGGCGATGATCATCCCTTCGCCATGCTGGTGACGACGCTCGAGGCCGATCCCTACCTCGGGCGCATCCTGACGGGCCGCATCGAATCGGGCGCCATTACCATCAATCGTCAACTCAAGGCGCTTTCACGCGAAGGCGTCGAGATCGAACGCGCGCGCGCCACCAAACTGCTTGCTTTCCGTGGCCTCGCGCGCACGCCTGTCGAACGCGCCGAAGCCGGAGATATCATAGCAATCGCGGGGCTCGTGACTGCGACGGTCGCGGATACGCTGTGCGATCTCGAAGTCACCACACCCATCGCCGCGCCGCCGATCGATCCGCCGACGCTCGCCATCACCATCTCTGTGAACGATTCGCCGATGGCGGGCCGCGAGGGCTCCAAAGTACAAAGCCGCGTCATTCGTGACCGCCTGCTGCGCGAAGCCGAAGGCAATGTCGCGATCAAGCTCCGCGAGACCGGAGACGCCGCGTTCGAAGTCGCGGGCCGCGGCGAATTGCAACTCGGCGTGCTCATCGAGACGATGCGCCGCGAAGGCTTCGAACTTTCCATCAGCCGGCCGCGGGTTCTCTACGACACGGATCCGGATACCGGCGAGCGGCTCGAACCTATCGAGGAAGTCACGATCGACGTCGACGATCCGTATACCGGCGTGGTCATCGAGAAGGTCAGCCAGCGCAAGGGCGAATTGCAGGACATGCGCCCGACAGGAGCGGGCAAGACGCGTCTCGTATTTCTGGCACCGTCGCGGGGGCTCATCGGTTATCACGGCGAGTTTCTCACCGCCACGCGCGGCACCGGCGTCATCAACCGCATGTTCCACGGCTATGCGTCGTTCAAGGGCGTGATCGAGGGTCGCCGGAGCGGCGTGCTCATCTCGACGGGAGAGGGCGAAGCCGTCGCTTACGCGCTCTGGTATCTCGAAGAACGCGGAAAGATGTTTGTCGTGCCAGGAACGAAAATCTATCAGGGCATGATCGTCGGCGAGCATTCGCGCGAAAACGATCTCGACGTCAATCCATTGAAAGCCAAGCAGCTCACCAACATCCGCACCCATTCCAAGGACGAGGCGGTGCGGCTCACGCCCGTCATGCCGATGACCCTCGAACAGGCCATCGCCTATATCCAGGACGACGAACTCGTCGAGGTAACGCCGCAATCGATCCGTCTGCGGAAGAAGGAACTCGTTCCGCATCTGCGCAAGCGTGCGAAAGCGGAGAGCATGGCGGAGTAGACGCCGCCTATGCGTTTTCCCTCTTCTGTCGTCGCCCGCTTTATGCGGGCGATCCAATTTCGCTTTATTGTTTGCGAATTAATTTCATCTTGAGGACAAGCCGCCGGATGCAAGCGATGGATGAGCATGCGGAGCGCGGCGTCAGAAAGTGTGACGCGTGCCTCAGGAATGCGCGGGCGCGGTCACCTGTAGGGCCCGCAGGTCCGGCGCAAGCACCCGCCGGACGACAATCGCGACCGTGATCACAGTGGAGAGCAGGCAGATCGGGCTAGGAAAGAACAGAAACGCGCCGATGAACAGAAAAGCGGCAGCAATTGCGATCACTTCGACGAGATCGAAAGCGCGCGCGCGATACAGAAACGCGAAAGCGACGCTCAGAACGGCGAAGTCGTAGGGGTAGAGATGAGGCGTCGCTACCAAGGTGGCGACTGCAGCGGCGGCCGCCTTGACCGCATAGGGAATCTCGGACCGCCACAGCCAAATTAACGCCATTGCGGTGATTGCGACCACCGCCGCCTGGACTGTCCATGCGGCGGCATTTGCGATTCCGAGCCAGCGCATGAGGCCGTACGCCGTCTCCAGCTTGTTAAATCCATTTGCGCCGTGAATGAGCAGTTCATTCGAGGTGATCGGCAGGAAGTGCAGGAAAGCCGCAATCGATCCGGCACCAAAGACAACTGAACTGGCAACCACCGTGGCAAGCGTGGCAAGCGTGGCCGCGATCAGCGCGCGCCAATATCCGCCGGCAATGAAGATGAGCGGAAAAAGAATTCCGAATTGCGGTTTGTAGCTCAGCAAGGCGACAAATATTCCACTCGCCACCGGATATTCTTCGAGGCTCAACAGCGATGCGCCGATCAGCGCTGCGGTCAACGGGCCATTCTGCCCGCCTATTCCATTGATGAACACAGCCGGCGAGGCACAGGCCAGGACCAGTCCGACCGGGGTTCTGGCGATCCGCGACACGACGGCTCCGAAGAGCGCGAGCGTTCCGGCAACCCACAGAAAAAATGCCGAAGCATAGGGAAGCAACGCGAGAGGCGCCGTCACGAAGAAAAAGAGCGGCGCATAGCGCCAGGGAAGTTGACTCGTAAACCCGTGACCGGCTGCCGATGCCTCGACAGCGTGGAGCAACTGGGGAACATAGGCGCTTGCCGCAGCGCCTTTGAGAGCCAGCCGGCCGGCCTGCCAGAATACGAGAAAATCGCTAACGCTGGGGCGGCCGTTTGCTTCCAGGATCCAATTGCCGGACTGAAACATGAGGAAGAGATAGGCCGGATAGGCAAGCGCAAGGCCGCCGGCAGCGATGCAGGCGAGGGTCGCAAGATCGATGCGGGGCGCGGCGACCGCAGCGCTATTCAGTTCTCCGGCTTCCGATGTCATCACGCGACCTGCAGCGAAAGATGGGCCGGCGAACCGGCGGACCATGCCTGAAGCACCCGGCGGACGACCAGCACCGAGCTAATCAGCAGGGCGGCCATTCCGATCGGCGTGGGCAGAAACAGGAACACGCCAATACAAAGATTGGCGAGTCCAAGGCCCCAGAATTCCATGCCGTCGAAGGCGCGCTGGCGATAGAGAAACGCAAACGACAGGGCGAGAAGAGGGAAGTCGTACATGAAGAGATGCGGCGTCACGAGCAGGGTTGCGAGGGGCAGCGCAGCCGCCTTGAGCGCCAGGGGCACTTTGCGCCGCCACAACCAGAACAGAGCCGCGCCGGCAATGCAGATCAGGCCCGTCTGCATCACCCAGGCGATCTCGTTGCCGAATCCCAGCCAGCGGACCAGACCATACATCGTCTGCAACTTTTTGAAGCCGTTGACTCCCTGAACGAGTATTTCGTTCGACGTGATGGGCAGGTAGTGAAGGAAGTCGCGCCACGTGTCGGCGCCGAAAACAAGCGTGCTGGCCAGCATACAGGCAGCACAGGTGAGGGCCGCCGACGCAAAGGTTCGCCAATAGCCGCCGGCGAGAAGCGCGACCGGAAGCAGGATGCCGAACTGGGGCTTGTAGCTGAGCAGGCCGATCAGGACTCCGCTCACGATAGGGCGCCGTTCAAGGTTCAGCAGTGCCGCGCCCATCACCGCCGCGCTGAGCGCCCCGTTCTGGCCGCAAAGGGCATTAAGAAAGACAGCCGGCGTGGCGCAGGCGAGAACCAACGCGAGAGGCGTGCGGGCGATGCGCCAGACAACGACGCTGTAGATCGCGAGTGATCCTGCGACCCAGACAATGAACGACCACATGTAGGGGAGCAAAGCGAGCGGCGCTGCAACAAAGAAGAACAATGGCGAATTCCGCCAGGGGAGCTGGCCCGCAAAAGCGTGGCCGGACATGGCGACTTCGGCGGCATGGTGGAATTGCGGCACATAGGCTGCTGCCGCCATGCCTTTCAGCGCGGATTGGCCCGCGAGCCAGAACACCATGAAATCAGTTACCGACGGGCGACCGCCCAGCCCGAATATCCAGCCATGCGACTGAAACATCTGCCAGAGACAGACCGGATAGGCGAGCGCAAAGCTCGCGGCCACCGCTGTCGCAAGGGCGCGCGCATCCAGACGGATCGATGAGGCGCTTGCGCCGGCGCGTCGGACCTCTGTCACCATCAGGCGGCCTGAATTATCAGCGGGCTGCCGGCGCGCACTCCGGATCGCTGGGTGGCCCGGCGAACAATAATCGCGCCGACGGCCCCAATCGCGAGCGGACCGATCGGAATGGCGACCACGCCGCAGGCAAACGCAAGCAGACAGAGATTGGCAAGAGCGACTCCTGCCAGCTCCACGCGATCAAATTCACGGTCGCGGAAGAGAAACGCGAGCGGTGCGGCGAGGATCGGGAAATCGTACATATAGAGATAAGGTGTGACAGCGAACACGGCGGTCGCCATCGCCGCTGCCTTGAGCCCGAATGTCACGTCGCGCCGCCACAGCCGGACGACGGCCACGGCAACTGCAAACGTGACCGTGGCCTGGAGCAACGCGGCAGGTAAATTGGCGCAGCCGAGCCAGCGCGCGAGGCCATACACCGTCTGCAGCTTGTTCCAGCCCGCGTCTCCATGCGTGAGCAATGAATCGCTTGCGCGCGGCAGGAAGCGCAGGAAAGCACGGAACGTATCTTCGCCAAATACATACCAGGGCACGGCAATCGCAAAGGCCGCCACAATTCCGGCCGAGACGAACGAGCGCCAGCGCCCGGTCGCAAGGAGAACGATCGGGAACAGCAGCCCCATTTGCGGTTTGTAGGTCAGCAGACCGAGAAACATGCCGGCGAAAATCGGCCGCGTCTCCAGATTTAAAAGCGCCCCGCCGATCAATACCGCGGTGAAACAGCCATTCTGTCCGACGACGGTGTTGACGAAGACTGCAGGAAGCCCGCAGGCGACGAGCGCCGCCATGCGCGACCTTGCGATAGCGGCGACGATCGCTGCGTAACAGGCAAGCGTGGCCGCGCTCCAAACGATGAAGGCAACGAGATAAGGCAGGAGCGCAAGCGCGGCCGCAACAAGCAGAAACAAGGGCGGATAGTGCCACCAGAGAAACCCTTGAAGCGCATGCCCGACCGCTGCGGCCTGCGCAGCATGATGCAACACCGGATCGTAGGCCGCAGCCGCCGCGCCGTGCAGGGCAGTGCGGCCTGCGACCCACACTTCGAGAAAATCCGTGAAGATCGGCTTTCCTTGGGCATCGAGTATCCAGAGGTGCTGCGACCACATCGCGGCCAGACAGCCGAGCCATGCAAAGGCCAGCCCGGCGGCAATCGCGACCGCATATTTGTTCAGGACGCCGTCATTCCCGTCTTGTGGATTCATCTCTCGCGCGCGCCCGGTGTCACGGCACCTTACGCGCAGCCATTGATCAATCCGTTAACGCGGCTGCCACCGGGAATAATCGATGCATGTCCGCGGACGGTTCGCATCGGGCCCGGCAGGTCCGGGCGAGCGCGCTTATTAACCGAAAATTAGTCCTAATAACAAAGCATCGTTTCCAACCCAAATCCGGAAACCCCGCAGGACTTGAACAACGCTTCGATAAGAAGTGGCCGGCTTCATTGTGCATATTTGGCGCACAGGTCTCTGCGACAATTCACCATCGCGCCTCATTCGGCCCGCGCAGGGCTGTCCGGAGGCATCCGCCATTAAGCATTCTCTAAAGGGTTGCGTGTTGGGATGCGCGTCGTCGAGGAGCTCAATTCCATGGATCGATCCCGGATCATTGTACTTGCCATCGCTGCGGTAGCGGCGGGCGCAGTAGCATTGTTGGCGCGCACCCTGCTTGGTGGCGGAACCCAACCGACTGTAGCCGCACCGGCTCCGCAGGTCGCGATGAGCGAGGTGCTCGTCGCTGCAAATCAGCTGTCCCCCGGCTCGCAACTCACACCTGTTTCCGTCCGCTGGCAGGACTGGCCGCGAGGTTCGGTTGATCCGAGTTTCATTACCCATGATGCCGCACCCGATATTTCCAGGTTTGTTCAGCGCACCGTCGTTCGTGCGCCGATAATGGCGGGCGAACCGTTGACGACGACCAAGATCGTGCATGGCGACGCCGCCGGATACATGTCGGCCCAGCTGATGCCGGGAATGCGCGCAGTTTCCATTTCGATCTCGGCCGACACGGGTGCCGGCGGCTTCATCCTTCCCAACGACCGGGTCGATGTGCTCTGCACGACGCTGATAGGCGATACGCATAGGGCGCAAACGGCAACAATCCTGAAGAATGTTCGCGTCCTCGCCGTCGATCAGACGTCCGACAGCAAGGACACGAAATCGGTCGTCGCGAGAACGGCCACGCTCGAACTCTCTCCGGTGCAGGTGGAATTGGTCGAACGCCAGAAGGCCGCCGGCACGCTTTCGCTCGCCCTGCGAGCTCTGGGAGACAATGAAACCGCTGATACCAACGCGGCAGCGCAGAACGATACCGGCACGAAGGAAATCGACATCCTTCGTTACGGAGTTGTGCACGCCAGCGTCGTCCGCTCGAAGGAGTAGTTCATGCGCAGCGCCGTTCTGATTGCCTTCCTTGCGGCGGCTCTTGTCGCCTCCCCGTCCGGTGTGGGCGCGGCCTCCGGTTCCGACGCGCCTGATGCGCGGGTCATCAATGTCTCGGCGCGCGGCCCCGGGCCGGCCCATGAGCATCTGACGCTTGCCCTCGACAAGGCAGCCATCGTTCAGCTCGATACAGATGCACGCGACGTGCTGGTATCAAATCCGACGGTTGTCGATGCGGTCGTACGCACATCGCGGCGAGTTTATCTGTTGGGCATGAAGACCGGCCAGACGAACGCGTTCTTCTTCGACGCGGCGGGCCACCAGATCCTTTCGCTCGACATCCAGGTGGAGCGCGATGTTGCCGGATTGACGGCGCTCATGCATTCGAACTTCCCCGGTGCCGACATCAAGGTTACGGCGCTCAACGACAACGTAGTGCTGACCGGCACGGTGGACGGAGCCGAACAGGCGGCACGGGCGCAGGACCTGGCGGCGCGCTTTGCTACCGATCCCGGCAAAGGCGCGGATCCCACGAAGGTCGTCAACATGCTCAAGGTCAAAGGCCGCGAGCAGGTGCTCATCAAGGTGCGAGTCTCGGAAATCCAGCGCAACATCGCCAAGCAGCTTGGTGTCAACCTCACGGCTGCCTTCAACGCCGCCGGCGTGCCCATAGCCCTGGCGACATCGAATCCCTTCGGCCTTGGCCAGGTTCTGTCGGCGGCTTCGGGTGCTCAAGTTGGTTATGTCGGAAACAATCTGCTGAACCCCGGTCCCAACAATGTCCAGGGCCTTCTCAATGCGCTCGATACGGTGGGGCTGGATCACACGCTCGCAGAACCCAATCTCACAGCCGTCTCCGGAGAAACAGCGAAGTTTCTGGCGGGCGGCGAGTTTCCCGTACCCGTGTCGCGCGATCTCTACGGCAACGTCACCGTCGAATTCAAAACATATGGCGTGGCACTTGCCTTCACGCCGGTCGTGCTGAGCGAAAACCGCATCTCTCTTCAAGTATCGACCGAAGTCAGCGAGCTGACGAATGAAGGCGCCTTCGTGCAGTCTGCCTCGGAAAGCGTCGGCGCAAATGGCCAGCCGATCAACGTCGCGTCGCTGACCATTCCGGCGCTGGCGGTGAGACGCGCGGAGACCACTGTCGAACTTCCATCGGGCGGAAGCTTCGCGATCGCCGGCTTGTTGCAGCACAACACAAAACAGGCCCTCGACGAATTTCCGGGTCTCGGCTCCATGCCGGTCCTCGGCGCGCTGTTCCGCAGCCGCGATTTCCAGAACAACGAAACCGAACTGGTGGTGATCTGCAGCGCTTATCTGGTCGATCCGACGCATGAGACGAAACTTGCCGCCCCCACGGACGACTTCATCCCTGCGACAGATCCCGAACAGGACATCCTGGGCAAGATGAATATGCTCTACAGCAACGATCCGCACGGGCTCAAATCCGCCGCCGACGGCAAAGCCGGCTTCATCGTGGAGTAATGGACATGTCGAAAATTTGTTTGCTCCCGAATAATCCGGCCGCCATCAGGAAGAATACCTATGTGCTGCAGGCGCTGTCCATCGCAGCCGTGCTGCTCGCCGGCAGCTGCGCCGCGCCTACCAACGACGGCACGGTTTTCGCCGACGGGCTGCGCAATCATCCGATCACGGTGGCGCCGCACTATGAAACCGTCAATGTCGCGTTCTCCGACGCCTCTGCAGGGTTGAGCCCGGAGGACGGCACAAAGCTCGCGAGTTTCGTCGAAGACTATCTCTCGCGCGGCGATGGCGCGATCAGCATCTCCGCCCCGAAGGGACCAGATTCCTCTGCCGCGCTTTCCTATTTCGGCGAAAATCTCGCGCATATGGGCGTGCCGCGCTCGCGCATTCTCGTCGGCACGCATGACGCTTCGGGGGGCGATACGCACGTGGAGATCGGATACATAGTCTATGGCGCGAAGACCGATCCCTGCGGGAACTGGTCGGAAGACGGCAGCGACATGGCGCAAAATCTGCCACTGCCAGATTTCGGCTGCTCAAACCAGCACAACCTGGCGGCGATGGTGTCAGATCCGCGCGATCTCATGACGCCGCGTGGAATGACTCCGGCGGACGCTACGCGCCGCGGGACGGTGATCGGCACTTACGAGAAGGCGCAGGCGACTGCCTCGCAGAAATCCCAGGATCAGAACGCCAACCTGTCTCAGGTCGGCGGCGGCAGTCAGTAATTCGGAGGTTCTTATGTCAGAGGCGATGCCGGCACGATCGAAACCCGGCGACGAATCGTTCGGAGCGGCCCCGCATGAACGACCGGTGCCGCGTATTTCAGTATCGGCCTATTGCGAGTTTCCGGACACTGGCGCGGCGTTGCAGCGTGCCGCCGCGGATCGGCGGCTCTCCAAGGCGCATGTGGACGTGCAGCTTGGCGGTCTTCAGGCTGCGGTCGATCATTTCCACGGTCAAGTCACTCCCAACCTGCTCATTATCGAGACGAAGCTCCAGGGCAAGGCCGCAGTCGAAGATATCGATCGCCTGGCGCATGTCTGCGATCCGGCCACCAAGGTGGTCGTCATTGGACGCCACAATGATGTGGAGCTGTACCGCGAGCTGATGCGTCGCGGCGTCAGCGAATATCTTGTCGCGCCGTTGAATCCGCTCAGTCTCATCGAAACAATCTCCGGACTTTATGTCGATCGCGAGTCCCAGCCGGTCGGCCGCGTCGTAGCGTTCGTGGGCGCGCGCGGCGGCGCCGGATCCTCGACTCTGGCCCACAATGTCGGCTGGTGCGTCGCAGAGCGGTTGAAGATTCATACGACGATCATCGATTTTGATCTGCCGTTCGGCACACTGGGGCTCGATTTCAACGAAGAACCCACACAGACCGTGGCCGATGCGCTGGCCGCACCGGAACGTCTGGACGACGTTCTGCTCGATCGCGTGCTGGTCAAGGTCAGCGATCATCTCGCACTCTTTACGGCGCCAACATTGCTGGAGCGCGGCTATGACGCCGACGCAGCGGCCTACGAAACCGTTATCGATGCGGTGCGTCAGATATCGCCCTGTGTAATCGTGGACCTTCCCCACACCTGGACTCCCTGGGTGCGCCAGACGCTGCTTGCGGCCGACGAGATCGTGATCGTCGCCTCGCCCTGCCTCGGAAGCCTTCGCAACGGCAAGGCATTCGTGGACGTACTGCGCCAGAACCGGCCGAACGACGCCCCGCCGAGGCTTGTCATCAATCAGCTCGGCATGCCGCGACGGCCGGAAATCCCGGTCAAGGAATTTGCGTCGGCACTCGGCCTCGAACCCTCGGTTGCGGTGCCGTTCGACCCGCAGATCTTTGGAGGTTCGGCGAATAACGGCCAGATGCTCGTGCAGATGCATCCGAAATCCCAGGCGGCAGATGGCATTTGCAGGCTGGCTGAACAGATTACCCGGCGGGTGCCCCAGGAGAATGCGCAGAAGACCGTACTGCCTTTCCTGTCATTCCTGAAGCTCGGCAAACAGGCGTGACGGGCGCCATGTGCATAGATCGTAGGCAGATCGCCCCTTCAACCAGCGATACAGGAAGCTAATTCATGTTCGGCAAACGCAGTGCGGCGTCCGAGCAAAGACAGGCCGTTCCGGTTCCGGCCCAGCGTGCTGAGCCCGCGCCGCTGCGGACCGCTACAGCGCCGGCTGGCGGCGAGGTGAGCGCGGCCGCGCCGGGGCGGCAGAGCTTCGCCACGTCGAAACCGCCACCCATCGCTGACACGCGATCCGACGATTACTATCAGATCAAGACCACCATATTTGGTGCCCTGATCGACACGATCGATCTCGCGCAGCTGGCGCAGCTGGACCCCGATTCGGCGCGCGAGGAAATCCGCGACATCGTCAACGAGATCATTTCCATCAAGGCCGTGGTGATGTCCATCGCGGAGCAGGAAGCCCTGCTCCAGGACATCTGCAACGACGTCCTGGGTTATGGACCGCTCGAGCCGCTGCTCGCGCGCGACGACATCGCCGATATCATGGTCAACGGCGCGAGCCGCGTTTTCATCGAAGTGGGCGGCAAGGTGCAGCTGACGCCGATCCGCTTCCGCGACAATGCGCAGCTAATGAACATCTGTCAGCGGATTGTCAGTCAGGTCGGCCGCCGCGTCGACGAAAGCTCGCCCATCTGCGACGCGCGTTTGCTCGACGGCAGTCGCGTCAACGTGATCGCGCCGCCGCTGTCGCTCGACGGTCCCACGCTCACGATCCGAAAATTCCGCAAGGACAAACTGACGCTCGACGATCTGGTGCGATTCGGTTCGATCAATCCTGCCGGTGCGCGGGTGCTTGCGGTTATCGGGCGATCGCGCTGCAACGTGCTCATCTCCGGCGGCACGGGCTCGGGCAAGACCACATTGCTCAACTGCATGACAGCCTACATCGACGTGGACGAGCGTATCATCACCGCCGAGGACGCGGCCGAACTTCAGCTGCAGCAGCCTCACGTCGTGCGGCTCGAAACGCGCCCGCCCAATCTCGAAGGGCAGGGCACGATCACGATGCGCGATCTCGTGCGCAACTGTCTGCGTATGCGGCCCGAACGCATCATCGTGGGCGAGGTGCGCGGCCCGGAAGCCTTCGACCTTCTGCAGGCCATGAACACCGGTCATGACGGATCGATGGGCACGCTGCACGCCAACTCTCCGCGTGAAGCGATGTCGCGTCTCGAATCCATGATCACCATGGGCGGCTTCCAGCTGCCCGTGAAGACCATCCGCGAGATGATCGTCGGCTCGATCGACGTGATCATCCAGGCCGAACGCATGCGCGACGGGTCACGGCGCATAACAAAGGTCACGGAAGTGGTGGGAACCGAGGGCGAAGTCATCATCACCCAGGATCTGATGTCCTACGAGATCTCGGGCGAGGATGAATCGGGGCGCATCCGCGGCCGGCATTCCGGTACCGGAATCGTGCGCCCGACCTTCTGGGAGCGCGCCCGCTATTTCGGGCTGGAGCGCGAACTCGCCGAATCCCTCGATGCCCTCCAGCAATAAGGAAGGCGCATGGGCGGAGCCATCATAGTCGTTCTGACAGCAGTTCTGGCGGTCGTCGGGCTGGGGGGCGCCGTATTCGCTTTTTCCGGACCGCCGGCGGGGGCCTCGAAGAAGCGGGTAGCGGCGCTTGCCCGCAGCCCGGCGGCAAATGCCCAGGTACGCACGGCTGCACTCACCAACCAGCAGCGCCGGAAATCCGTCCAGCAGCTCCTGAAGGATCTCGAGCGTCAGCAGAGCGAACAGAAGCAGCGCCCAACGCTTCAGCGGCGGATTTCGCGTGCCGGCCTGCAAATATCGCCGCGAACGTTTTGGCTCATGAGCGGCGTCGCCGCAGTTCTCGCCGCGGCCATCAGCCTGTTTACCCACCAGCCGATTTTCGTCGCGGTCCTGGCAGCATTCGGCATCGGGCTTGGATTTCCACGCTGGGTATTGTGGTTCCTGACCAAGCGCAGGCAGAAGAAGTTCACCAACGAGTTCGCCAACGGTATCGATGTCATCGTCCGCAGCGTGAAGTCCGGATTGCCGGCGAATGAAGCTTTGAAGATCGTCGCCAGGGAAATTCCCGAGCCTGTCGCCGGCGAGTTCAACAAGCTGTGCGAAGGGCTGAAGGTCGGTGTGACGCTCGAACAGGGTCTGAAGCGCATGTACGAGAACATGCCGACGCCCGAGGTCAATTTCTTCGGCATCGTCATGACCGTACAGTTGAAATCGGGCGGCAATCTCTCCGAGGCGCTGGGCAATCTCGCCGCGGTGCTGCGCGAGCGCAAGCGGCTGCAGGGAAAGATCAAGGCGCTCTCGGCGGAAGCGAAGGCGTCCGCAATGATCATCGGCTCCCTTCCGCCCGCCGTCATGGCAATGGTCTATTACACCACTCCCAACTACATCGAGCCGCTTTTCAATACGCGGGTCGGCAATCTCATGCTGGCGGGCTGCGCAGTCTGGATGGCGATGGGCATCTTCATCATGAAGAAGATGATTTCGTTCAAGCACTAGCCGAGGGCGGACGACCGCGATGGATGTAGGTATTTTCAATATCTTCTTCGACTTCAAATTCGACGCGACGCTGTTGGCCGCCGTGCTGGCCTTTGCCACCGTGGTCACGCTCGGCCTGCCCATGTTAGAGCGCAATACGCTCGGCTCGCGCATGAAGGCGGTGGCCGAACGGCGCGAGGAACTGCGCCGGAAATATCAGGAAAAGCTGAAGCAGCGCAGCGGTCTGCGCTCCGAGCCGCTGGGTTTCGTCAAGAAGACCGTCGAGCGGCTGCAGCTGTCGCGGATCGTGGAGGCAGAAGAAACGCGCGATCGGCTGGCGCGCGCCGGCTATCGCGGGCAGGGCGCGCTTGTTACCTTCGCCTTTTTCCGCTTCGTGATGCCCTTCATCGTGTTCCTGCTGGCGTTGATTTTCCTTTTCTTCATCTATCATGGTGCCTGGTCGGCATTCATGAAGGTCAATGTGGCGCTGGGATTCGGCCTCGCAGGCTTCTATCTGCCGGATTTGTTTCTCTCCAATCGTACCCAGAAGCGGCAGACCTCGATCATGCGCGCGTTCCCCGACGCCCTGGATCTGATGCTGATCTGCGTGGAAGCGGGCATGTCGATCGAATCCGCATTCACGCGTGTTTCAGCGGAAGTGGGCACACAATCGCCGGAGCTGGCGGAGGAGCTGGCGCTGACCACGGCCGAGCTTTCCTACCTTCCCGATCGCCGGAACGCTTATGACAATTTGGCCAAGCGCTGCGGTCACTCGGGTGTGCGCGCGATCTCGGCTGCCGTCAACCAGGCGGAGAAATATGGAACGCCGGTCGGCCAGGCTCTGCGCGTGACGGCGCATGAAAATCGCGAACAGCGCATGATGGAGGCGGAGAAAAAAGCCGCCGCGCTCTCGCCCAAATTGACCGTCCCGATGCTGATCTTCTTCCTTCCCTGTCTGTTTGTCGTGATCATGGGACCGGCGATCATGAACATCATGCATACGATGCATTGATGGCCATATGCGTTTGAACGGCAGCGTGCAGCTTCCCATTTCCTGATAGCGCTGAGGCCTCTTGGTACACCCGCTCTTCGCGGTCATCCGTGTTCGCAACCGACCCTGTCATGACGCACGGGTTCCCGATAAACTATCGATTCCCGGTGAATTGACCGGGCAGCAGAGCATTGAGGGGGTTGTGCAATGAGATATGGAATTTCCGGCCTCGCCCTTTTCGTGGCTGGAGTGGTGGCGCTTGTGTTTGCACAAACCACGGCGATAGCGGCAAAATACATATTGTATTATACGCTCCGCCTGCACGCCAACGCGCAGACCCTGCCCTGGATGGCGTACGCTCCAACCATGCCGGTCGTTATCACTGTGGTGTTGCTGGTGGCCGCACTTTACATGATTCTGGCCAGGAATTACTCGCCCCAGGACAGGCACTGGGCCTATGGCACGCTCGGAACCTTGGTAGGCTTCTGGCTCAAGTAGCCACTGCTGAAAAGAAACGGCCCCGCGCGATAAATGCCGGGGCCATCACCTTCAATATGTCCGTTTCGTTCAGTCTCCGTCTGCGGCCGTGCGCAGGGCGGGCGGCGGAGCCACCGCTGCCGGAGCTGCTTTCGGCGCGGCCGGTTTTGCCGGCTGATGTGCAGCGATCACGAGTTTCTGCGCCGGATGGTCCCGATGTTTCACAGGACCGGCCAGCGGATCTGCAGGCACCGTTTCCATGACAACGCCGGACGAGAGCGGCTTCGGAGCAGCCGTTGCGATCCTGGTACCGGCAGGCGCCGGTGCTTTCCGCGGCGCCGGTATCGCGGCCGCAACCGTAGCTTTCGGCGGCGCCTTGGCCGGCGTGGTCTGAACAGGTGGCGAAGGGAGATTGGCGATCGTCACCGGATTGACCTTGGCCGTTGCCGCGGCGGCGGGCGGCAAATTCGGCGCCGGTTTCGGCAGCGTGCTTGCACTCGCAACGGGGACATCGTCGAGCGAAGCCAGTTTTTCGAGATTGAGCGCCAGCTTGGGGTTGGAAACGCCCCTCGCCTCGGCCTGGGCCAACATGCGCTTCGCGCCCGAATAATCGCCGGCAAGCATGAGCGACACGGCATAATTGTTGAGAACCGTGGCATCGCCGGGCTTCAGCGCAAGTGCGCGTTCATAGGCGGCGCGCGCGCTCTTGTGATCGTCGAGCTGGTCATCGGCGATACCCAGCGCCGACTGCAACGACCAGTCATGCGGATTGAGTTGCACGGCGCGGCTCAGGAAAGCCTGAGCCTCCTTGGAATGGCCCTGCTGCTCCAGCACCTTGCCATATCCGCCAACCACGCGGGCGTCGTCCGGCGCGACCAGCAGAAGCTGCGCAAAGGAGCGGGCGGCCTCGTCGAAGTCGCCTTTGCCGCGGAGCAGATCGGCGCGCTGGATTTCACCATCGAGCGTGCCTGGCAGATTATTCGCAAGCGCCGCGATATCGGCCTTGCTATCAACTGCTGCATCGCCCGTATTGGCCGAAGCAGATGGCGGTGCAGCTTTGGAAGCTGGCTCGGTCGTGCCGGCACATCCCGCCGCCCAGATCAGGCAAAGTGCGGATACGGCGCTCATCGTGACGGCGCGGACCATAGTCAACCTCGGCTTAAAATTACGCCGCACAGAATGCGTGAGCCCGGTCAATAATCCCTTAAAAGCCGGGTCCGGTATCGAAGCATTTCAAATCACGAAAGGCCGGCGGCGACCTCTGCCTCGGAAGCGGCGAGCCATTCCTGCATCGCCGGCAGGGCGAATACGCGGTCGCACCAAGCCTGAAGGGCAGCTTCGAGAGGAATGTCGTAGGTGCGGAAGCGCGACACCACGGGAGCATACATGCACTCCGCGATGGAGAAGGTGCCGAACAAAAAACCGCCTTCGCCGCCGTATCGGGCGAGCGCGTCGCGCCAGAAACGCCTGATCCGTTCGATATCCTCTGATACCTCAGCGCCGACTTCCGGCATTGGAAGCCGCCGCGCGAATTCCATCGGGAGCGTGGCGCGTAGAGGACCAAATCCCGAATGCATGGCGGCGCTGATCGACCGCGCTTCGGCCCGCGCCGCGGAAGAAGCCGGCCAGAGCCCCGGATGCCGTTCCGCCAGCGTCTCGCAGATCGCCAGACTGTCGAACACGGTCTGGACCGTTCCGCTCTCATTTATCTGCAGAACCGGCACCGTGTCGCAGCCTGTCAACTCACGGATTTTCGCGCGCGTGTCAGGCTGCCGCAGCCGTATCACCGTCTCGTCGAATTCCGCGCCCGTCGCGCGGAGCGCGAGCCACGGCCTAAGGCTCCAGCTCGACCAGTTCTTCGTGCCGAGGAACAGCTTGTAGCGCGCAGCCATTTAGGAGCCCATTGCAGAAGTGACGTGGAGATTTCTAGATTTGCAGGCTCTCCCGGCAAAGGCTTCTCCATGCATGACCGCCTTGTGACGCACGCAGACGCAGCCATTCCGCTCGACGCGGTGAAAAAGCCCGATCTGGAAGACTGGCTGAAGAAACAATCGGGGCAGGACGCGAAATGGGTGCGCAGCACGGGGTTCGCGGCGAAAGAAGGCGAGCTGCTGCTCGTTCCTGCACCTGATGGCGGGATCGGCTTTGCGGTGCTGGGACTGGGCGATTTGCCGGACCCCCTCGCAGCAGCCGTGTTTTCGGAATCGCTTCCGGAAAGTACCTATGTCTTCCGCGATGTGCCGGAAGAGCTGGCTGGCGCGCGGGGAGTACTGGCGTGGCTTCTTGGGACCTACGAATTCGACCGCTATCGAAAGCGCAGCCGCCGCTTTCCGCTACTTCTCGTGCCCGCGCAGGTCGATCCGGCGGATGTGCAGCGGATT
>DATAYG010000007.1:0-2066 GCA_036272695.1 Rhizomicrobium sp.
CAGCGTCTGATGGCGCCGGTCCGAAGGGCAGCAGCTCTTCAGGCCCTTCTTGTCAATAAAACCCCAAAAAAACCTTAGCCAGTCCGACGTTCGAACACATGCGTCGGCGAAGACCTTTCGAGCCGACGCCGGGTACGGCGCTCAGTTGCATCGTTGAGGGCGAGGATGTCGCCGAAATCGCTGATCTTTCGGACCGATGCCTTCCGCTACAATGCTGGGACCGAGAGTTTGCAGACTCGCCGCTGGAGGAGGCAGTCTCGAGCGAACCCGTCTCTGAAGTGGGGATTCTTGGCGCCTGGAAATTACGGCACGATTCCAAGACCTTTATGGATGATAACCGAAGCGGAAAAGGGCCATTTCGGGCTCGAATACGCCGGAATTTTGATTCTTTACCCCTCGGCAGGTCGTCCTGGTACCCGTTCTCAAGCTATTGATAATTTTCTGATTTCTTCCGTTAACGAGTTTAGCGGTCGGTGAATTTACCGTCTATAAAAAGGGGCGGTTGACCACACCATACCCGTGTCCGAGATCAAAATCCTTATTCGCTTCAGTCGTTTAGGCCTTCTAAGTGCATCGTCGTAATTTACCGTGATGCCGGCAGTCTTGTCCACTATCATCATACTCTGTCGCGTCATCCTGCTCGGCTGCTCGGGAGGGATAGGCGCCGGAGATTAGCCGGCCCGCCCGCGGGCGGCTGAAAATCCGCTCCGGGTTGACGCGACAGCCGTTTCGGCCAGAGAGGCGCCGCCTTGCCGAGTCGAGCATGGAATTGCCCAGCCGAAACCGCGCGATCTGCGGTGGGCGAATGCGTTGTTTGTTGACCGTTCCTTGCCGCCGCAAGGTCATTACACCAGCTCTTGCCGGTCGGAATCCGGTGAGAACGGTGGAGTTGGCCAATCAGACTGAATTTGATCCTTCACTTGACCTAGCCCGGTCCCGACGCGAGGGCCGACGGCATGTTGTCGGACGTCTAGGAGGAAAACTCCGCCTTAGAGATCGGCACCCCTCCCTCCGCTTATTGCATCCTGTGGGCGCCATCGCATGCATCAAGAACAGAAGCATGACCCGCGAACCGTTTCCTAAGCCTTGCTCATCTATGCCCAATGACTGAAGCCGTCCGAAAGTGTTTGCGCCGTGCGGTGTCCGCTGGCGGCAATGGCGTTCCCGCTCCGTTTCATGCTATAATAAGATTTGGCGCGGCTAGACCGACGGATCGAAAACCGGGGCCTGCCCCGGTCGCTGCGCTATTTCCCCAGGGATCACCTGGCAGGAGGTGCTCAACCAGTGCCACACCCTATCTGGCTCCAGAACGCGATCCGGCGCAATCCCAGATCGGCAGGCCCGGGAGAACCAATCGCGGCACCTCCCGAATCTGACGAAGCCGCAGATCGTGACGGCGTGCCCGTCGCGCCGGTGCAAACAAAACCACAACGGAAAAAGCGGCCCATCCGGCGCGAAGCGCCCTATCGGGCGATCGGCCGGAAACCCGCGATGGATTGGCTCGAGCAAAACGGGTTCCCCGAGCCTGGGGATGGCGGGCAGGCCGACCTTGAACGCTACGTGGCCGACGTGCTCGCCGCGCGCGGGTATCATCCTGCCGAGTCGACGATCCGTGGATACGTGCGCAAGTGGATCGACGAGTACCGCGGTCGCGTCAACAACGGTTCGCCACGCGCGAAGCCGCACCTAACCTATTGATCGAGTAAGGCCGATTTGATCTGAAATTGGCCTTGATTGGCCTAATCGGCCGACTCGCGCTCCGATATATGGAACGATTCCCAGATCAATGATCGAGGGAATCACATGTCTACACCCCTACCGCTTGCCGACGAACTCGTCGACGATTTTATCTATGGCGCCGCATCGTCCCGACGATGCATTGCCCGCCACCATCGGAGATGAGTGGTGTTGTCAACACAATCAGCATCAACGAAGGCGAGCCCGACACGGCCATGGCCCGCCGAGCGGGTCGAGCACCGGCCGCTCGAGCTGTTGATACCCTATGCGAACAATCCGCGGGTTCACAGCGAGGCGGACGTCGCGAAAATCGCCGCATCGATCCTCAA
>DATAYG010000008.1:0-6002 GCA_036272695.1 Rhizomicrobium sp.
CGGCACAGCTTTTGGTGCATAAGCGTCTTGAGTTCACTGTGAAAATACCAGAGCCTATTGTCGTCCATCCCGGCGGCGACTTAGCCTGGAAGGCGCGCGGTGATATTCCGGCGCGACCCGGTATCTATCGGGTGGTCCCCACGTCTGGAGAATCTCACATTAGTTGGACAGTCAGCCTGCAGCGGCGCTCGGAACGGCTGCTGAAGAGCTTTGGAGGGAGTGTCGAAAACCCCATTCAACGCATTGAGTGCTGGCCGACCGCTTCCAAGCTGGATAGCTCTCTCCTCCTTTATGCCATCACACGAGAAGCTTTCCCCAAGGATTATAACCGTCGACTGCGCCTCCGCCCTCCCTGGTTTCTCTCGTTTTCTCATCTGGACAACTTTCCACAGCTGGCCGTTTCGAACCGTATTCCCGACGAAAATCCATGCGTTCTTGGCCCATTTGGCAGCCGGGATCTGGCGCAAGCCTTTCAGGAACAGGTGTTGGGAATGTATCAGCTAAGGCGCTGCCCAGGAGCGCTAGCGCCCTCGCCCGACCATCCTGGTTGCATCTACGGAGAAATGAATCAATGTCTCCGTCCCTGCCAGTGCGCTGTGACGTCGGAAGAATACGGAACCGAGGCGGCCCGTGTCGTCGAGTTCCTGAGCGCGGCGCCCACCAGGGTGACGGGTGCGCTGTCGCTCGCCCGCCAGCAAGCCAGCGAAAACCTCGATTTCGAACAGGCTGCGCAGATTCACAAACGGCTGGAAAAGATTAAGGCTGCGCTGGCGCTGCGCGACGACGCGATTACCGACGCGCGTGCTTTTCGTGGCATCGCCGTCGCTCGCGCCTACGCCGATCGATCCTGCTATCTGCGTCCGATGTGGGATGGCATCTGGCAGGCGCCGATCGTCATTTCGTTCCAGGAAGGTAGTGAGCGGCGTTCGATTGACGCCGAAATCCGAGAGCGCCTGGAAAGCGCGCTTGCAGCTCCCGAGAAAACCGGTGAACGGATCGACCATCTCGCGCTTTTTCAGCGCTGGTACGGCTCCTCGTGGCGGGACGGCGAATGGTTTCCCTTCACGGCCTCCGCAACCGTCGACTACCCTCGCCTGGTGCGCCGCATTTCCAAGTTAGTCAGCAATACTCCTGCGTCCGCCTAGATAGCAGAAAACCGCGGCCGACGGCGCGTGTTAGCTTGTCGTCATGTCCGCCGAAGAAGAAGTTGAAGAACACGTACACCACGCGCATGAGCCATTTGACAAGCGGGTGGCAGGCTCGATGGCCATAATCGCAGCCATGTTGGCTGTAGTTTCTGTGCTGGGGCAGCATTTCAACACCGAAAAACTACTCGTTCAACAAGAGGCCTCCGATCAGTGGGCCTACTATCAGGCGAAAGATATCCGGCACTATGCGGCCCAGCTTGCCGGCGACATCCTGATGCAGATGAAGGCCGATACCAGCGTGGCGAAGAAGTATACCCAGGACTCAACCCGCTACAAAGAACAAGGCGCCGCCATCCAGGACAAAGCGCATGAGTTTGAGCACGAACGCGACAAGATCGGTCACGAGGCGGATAGCTTCCACCTCGGTGAGGTCTTCCTGGAAGTCGCGATCGTGCTGTCCTCGCTTTCCATACTGACCAAGCGCGGCTATTTGTTCGGGATCGCATTGGCCGCGGCCGCAACTGGCGTCGTCATTTCCGCCGGCGGCTGGTATTGGTATGGCGTGCTGGGGAAACTGTAACGCGGCACCCGTCGGTGGCCTTGCGCCTAACAAGTTGAACCAGAAGATCGGTGTTCTCGTCTAACCAAGCGTGCCCTCATCGCTAGCAGGGCAGGAAATTATATGACAGAAGACGAACGCAAGTTGTTGAGCGACCTCGCGGATAAAATCGCGAGCACGCCGGCCCCACCGAAAGATCCTGAAGCCGAACAGTTCATTCGGACCCACATCGGCTCCCGCCCAGACGCGTTGTATCTGATGACGCAAACCGTTATTATTCAGAACATTGCGCTACAGCAGGCGCAAGCGCAAATCCAGCAGCTTCGGGCGAACGGCGGCCAATCCGGCCAGCTCAGCTCGGGCGGCAGTTTTATCGGGCAAGGCCAACAGCAGGCGCCCCCACCGCCGCCTCGCCAAGGAGGCTATGCCTATGCGCCTCCGCCGCCTTCCTACGCGGCTCCGAGCCCGGGTGCTCCTAATCCCCCGTCTCCAGGCGGTGGCGCGGGCGGTTTTCTACGTGGCGCGGCTCAAACGGCGGCGGGAGTTGCTGCCGGCGCTCTGGCCTTCGAGGGCATAGAATCCCTGTTCCATCACGGCATGGGTGGTGGCGGCGGTTTGTTCGGGGGAGGCGGCATTGGAGGCTATGCGCCGCCGATGGAAGAAAATGTCGTCAATAACTATTACGACAATGGCCCGCAAGGCGGTGGCAACTTCGACGATCGCGGTTCGTTCGATAATCCAGGCGCGGGCGGCGACGATTATCAAGCCGCCGATGACGCCGTCGGCAACACCGATCAGGGCTACGACGATTCCAGCAATCAGTTCGACGATAATCCCGGCATCGACGACGGGGGTGGTGGTTTCGACGACAATTCCGGCGGCGATAACTTCAGTTAACGGTTCGTGTAACCCGGCGGGCCCTGCCTAATCATCCGTTTCACCGGCGCGCCGGGCAGGGTCTGCGGCGGGGTCCGTGTTCTTACTTTCCACGGCGTTCTCAATCCATTTCCCAAGATAGGTTTGCCGGCTCGCCGTGATGGTCCTGCGCGCATCCGGCGGGCCGCCCCAGCCGCGCATCTCTGTTTTCACGCCCTGCAACTCCTTATAGATCGAAAAGAAGTACTCAATCTCCCGGCGCGTGTGCGGAAACACCTGGTCGATAGTATGAATGCTGTCGAAGCGCGGATTCCGGTTCGGAACGGCGATGATCTTTTCGTCACTTTCTGTCTGGTCGAACATGTGCAAAATTCCGACCGGCCGAGCTTCCATCAGGCATCCTGTAAAGCTCGGTTGATCGACCAGGACCAGAATGTCCAGTGGATCGCGATCTTCAGCCAACGTTCCCGGGATAAAGCCGTAATCACCCGGATAGTGAAGCGGCGAATACAACGCGCGATCTAAGCGAAAAACTCCAAGATTCCCGTCGTACTCATACTTGTTGGCTGAATTCTTCGGGATCTCGATGATGGCGCGCACCACTTCCGGCGAGTCCGCACCCGGGTCGATATCGTAGAGCTTCACGGGTTCACTGTAGCAGAGCAAGCATGCGTCACTATGGTGGGAAGGAGAAGCAATGAAAGCAGTTCTATTGACCGGGTATGGCGATGTCGATCAGTTGCAGTACACTGACGCGCCGGATCCGCGTCCCGGCCCGGGCGAAGTGCTGATTCAGGTGGTCTCCACAAGCGTCAATCCGGTCGATTACAAAATCCGCCGCGGTGCGCTGAGATCCTTCATGCCGGTGCAGTTCCCCGCGATCTTGGGCCGCGATGTCGCCGGCAAAGTCGTCGAAGTAGGTCCCGGCGTGGACAGTTTCCAGGCGGGGAACCAGGTGATGGGCCTGGTGAACAAGAGCTACGCCCAATACCTGGTCGCCAAGGCAGACGAACTTTGTCGAGTACCCGACGGGCTGGATCTGACCGATGCCGGCAGCCTGCCGCTGGTGCTGATCACGGGCGCCCAGTTGATCGAAAAGGGGATCAATCCCCCGCCCGGCCAGACCGTCCTGATCACGGGTGCTGTCGGAAGCGTCGGTCGTACTGCTGTTTATGTCGCCAAGTCGCTGGATGCGCGTGTCATCGCCGGGGTGCGCGGCAAACAGAAGGCAGAGGCCGAGGGGCTGGGCCCGAAGACGGTGGTCGCGCTGGACGACGATTCGGAAATTCAAAAGCTGAAGCCCTTCGATGCCATCGCGGACATCATCGGCGGCGAAGCAATTGCCAAGCTGCTTCCCAAATGGAATCGTGCCGGCAAGTTCGCATCGCTCGTCGGCGGCGGCCCTGCCGAGGTCGTTCACGTATGGGCGCAGCCGGATCCAAAACGTCTGTATGCCCTGGCTCAGGATGTAGCAGCCGGTAAGCTGCGTATTCCCATCGCCCGCAAGCTACCGCTGAGCGAGATCCGGGAAGCACACCGCCTGGCGGAAAGTGGCGCGCAAGGTAAGATAGTGCTCCTGCCCTAGCAGGCAAGGGGGTGTTCTTGTACCGACGAACGGGAATCGCTTTCAGTGTCTTGGCCATCGCCGGCTTTTTGTTGGCGGCCACCTCCAGGGCGGCTGTCCAATCGCAATTGGTCGATGCCACGGTTCACTCGCCGGGATTGGAGCACAATCTTCTCGGCGATCCTGCTGACCAGCCGGTCGGTATCTATTTGCCCGAAGCGTACCAGAAGGAACCGCAGCGCCGTTTTCCGGTCCTCTATTTTCTGCACGGATACGGGGACCCGACTCCCCGCCACGCGACCGAGCAGATGTTCCAAGACGCCATGGATCAACTGATCGCAGCCGGCCAAGCGCAGCCGATGATCGTCGTCCTGCCGAACGGGGCGAATAAGTATCGGGGGGCTTTTTATGCGAATTCCAGCAGTACCGGAAATTGGGATGACTACATCGTTCGGGACGTGGTCGGGTATGTGGACGCGCACTATCGGACCATCAATTCGTCGGCCCAGCGCGGCATCGCCGGACATTCGATGGGCGGCTATGGGGCCCTTACTCTGGCCTTCCGGCACCCGGACGTGTTTAGCGTCGTCTACGCCATGAGTCCCTGCTGTACGGATCTGGTGGGGGATCTTGGCCCCAGTAATCCGGCGTGGGCACGCGTCAACCAACTCGAGTCTCCCGACCAGGTGCCGCAGGCGCTCGAAAGCGGACAATTTTTTGTTGCCGCCATGTCGGCCTTGGATGCTGCCTTAGCCCCGGATGCCAAGGCAAAAACGTTTGGGGATGCCCCGTTCTATCTGCTTGAACACCAGGTGAAGACAAATCCGGACGCCTTCGCGCGCATCACTGCCGCGATGCCCGCGAACATGGTGCACGCACTGCTTTCGAACATCCAGCAGTTGAAGGGCATCTTTATCGAGTACGGGGCCCAGGAGAATTTCACCCACATACCCATCGGCGCTCAGGAACTTTCCCGAGAGCTGTCGGAAGCAGGGGTTCCACACACCCTCGAAGTTTTTCAAGGGGACCACGTCAACCATGTCGGGCAACGCTTGTCCGGGCACATGCTGCCGTGGATGTCGCGGCAGCTGAACTCCGCCCGCTAGTCTTCTCAGACCTATTGCAATCCCATAGCAGAAGTGCCAACATATGTATGGGGAAGCAAGAGGAGCGGTCAATGGGCGACAAACATCGGGCCAACGAGAAAGCAGATGTCTGGCAGGGAACGCTGGCGTTGATGGTCCTGAAGACTCTCGAGACCCTCGGACCGCTGCACGGGTATGGCATTGCGCGCCGAATTGAGCAGACGAGCGGAAATGTCCTTGCCTTGAATTACGGGACGCTCTACCCGGCCCTGCTCAAATTGGAACAGGAAGGGTATATCCGCTCCGAATGGGGCGTTTCCGATAACAACCGGAAAGCCAAGTACTACAAGCTCACCAAGGCTGGACGCAAGCGAGTCCACCACGCCACTCGGGAATGGAAGCAAACGACGGCCATCCTCGCCCGCTTTATTTCTCCCGCCAAGGATTTGGCATGAGGAGATTTAGTACGAGGAGCCTGCGTGCCTGGTGTCTCCGGTTTACCGGTTTGTTTGGGAAGCGGCGGCGCGAACAAGAGCTGGCCGACGAAATTGCGGCCCATCTCGAGATGCACGTTGCAGACAACCTGCGCGCCGGCATGACAGAGCAGGAGGCACGGCGCGGGGCGCTGTTGAAACTCGGCGGAGTTGAATCTCTGAAGGAGAATTATCGCGACCGTAGCACGCTTCCGCTTATGGAAGCCGTCCTTCAGGATACGCGCTTCGCAATCCGGCAACTGAGAAAGAATGCCGGATTCACCGTCGCCGCCATCC
>DATAYG010000009.1:0-52085 GCA_036272695.1 Rhizomicrobium sp.
TTCTGGATTGGATCTCACGCCGAGTATGACGATCTGATCCGGTGAATCAAATTTTCGTCGTTCGGCCTTCGTTCAGGGCGTGAAGGGCATCCGCAGCATACCGGTCAAGCTTCCCGGAGCGGATGTCGTGCTCAATTTTTGAGTCGAATATCGCGGCGTCGAACTCGTCAAACCAAGCGCGAAACTCCGCCAGCTTCTCCGGCGGCAGCTGCTCAACAGCCCTCTCGATGTCTTCAAGCTTTGTCATTGGGAAAGTTTAGCACGGTTAGTAATCGGATAGAAGCCCACATTCCTGTCAGGACAAGTTATGGTTTCTGGCTTGAGAGTCACTCACTCCATCACGATCCGGGGTGGCGGGCGTATGGGAGCCGTCAGCGACCTCGCGATATTCTCGGCAAGCGCAATGAAGGCGCGGGCTTCGGGGCTCTGCGGGGATTGCGCCACTATGGGCGTCCCTGCATCGGAGGTCTCGCGAATGGCGGGAACCAGCGGAATTTCTCCAAGGAACGGCGCGTCCAGCGCCTCGGCGACCCTCCGCGCACCGCCATGGCTGAAGATGTGACTTTCATTCCCGCAATGCGGGCAGACAAAGACACTCATATTTTCGACGATGCCGAGAATCGGCACCTTGGTCTTTCGGAACATCGCAAGGCCCTTGCGCGCATCGACAAGCGCGAGGTCCTGGGGCGTCGAGACGATGACCGCGCCTTTGAGCGGCACGCGCTGCGCCATGGTGAGTTGTGCGTCGCCCGTGCCCGGCGGCATGTCGACGACCAGCACGTCGAGCGGCGCCCAATTCACGTCGAACAGCATCTGCGACAGCGCACCGGTCACCATGGGCCCGCGCCATACCATCGGCTCGTCTTCCTGAATGAGAAAACCGATCGACATCATCTTGATGCCGAATTTCTCGATTGGCTGGAGAGTCTTCCCATCCGGCGAGCGCGGTTTCTCGCGGATGTTGAAGAGGCGCGGTACCGATGGTCCGTAGATGTCGGCGTCGAGCAGCCCGGTTTTCAGTCCAAGCCGCGCAAGCGCAAGCGCAAGGTTGGCCGCAACGGTCGATTTGCCGACGCCCCCTTTGCCGCTGGCCACGGCGATGATCGCCGTGACACCTCGAACGCCGGCCGGTTGCGCGGACGCAGGCCGCCCTGATGCTGCGCCGCGGGCCGCGTCCTGATGCGCGGTCAAAACCGCGGTGACGGAAAGTACGCCGGCCAGGGCCGATACCACTGCCTCGGCCTGTTTGCGAAGGGGTTCGGCCGCGGCGCCGCGGTCTGCCGGCACCTCGATGGCAAAGCTGACATGGCCGTCCTTCACAACGAGGCCTTGGATCAGTCCGGCTGAAACGATTGTTCCTCCGCTCGCAGGATCGGTAATACGGGCAAGGGCGTGCAGTACGTCCTTCTGGGTCACCGCGGGCATCGAAACATCTCCGTGCCGTGCACCGGCATCACGCCGAACGGATGCGTTCGTTGCGCAAGGAAAGGGATGCCCATATAACCGCTGCGCCCCGGAAAACCAAGAAACGGGCGCAGGTTCCGGGACTTAGGGAAACGATATGCCTTGGAGTTCGCAGTCCGGCGGTGGCGACAGCCAGGGTCCGCGCGGTCCATGGTCCCGCGGCCCATCCGGCGGCGGCCTGATACGGCCACCCGATCTTAACGGCATGCTGGGCAAAGGCCGTGACCGGCTTCGGCGGATCCTGCCGGGCGGTGCGATGACGGCGGGCGGCATCGCCGCCATTCTTCTTGGCATCCTGGCTGTCTGGCTGCTCAGCGGAATCTATTTCGTCACGGCTCGCGAAGAGGGTGTCGTTCTGCGCTTTGGCAAGTATGTCGCGCACACACCTCCCGGCATCAATTATCATCTGCCCTGGCCGATCGAGACGGTTGAAACGCCGGAAGTCACGGCCGTCAACCAGATTACCATCGGTTATCGCACGGGTGCCGAAGCAAATGACGAGAACGAGATCGACGCCGCGCGCGAAGAAAGTCTCATGCTCACCGGCGACGAGAATATTGTCGACGTGAATTTCACCGTCGGCTGGGTGATCAAGGATCCGGCCGAATATCTGTTCGATGTCGACAATCCCGAACAGACGATCAAGGCGGTGGCGGAAAGCGCGATGCGCGAAGTGGTGGGTCAGACCCAGATCGAGCCGATTCTGACGCAGGATCGGGCACCGATCGAAATTCAGGTGCGCGAGCTCATGCAGAAGACGCTTGACGAGTACCGCGCTGGCGTCACCGTCACCCAGGTCAAGATGCAAAAGGCGGACACGCCCGCCGAAGTGATCGATGCCTATCGCGATGTACAGGCGGCACGTGCCGACCAGGAGCGCATGCGCAATGAAGCCGAAGCCTACGCAAACAAGATCATTCCCGAAGCACGCGGAAAGGCCGCCAAGATCGTGCAGGATGCGGAAGCCTACCGTCAGCAGGTGATCGCTGAAGCGGAAGGTCAGGCGAAGCGGTTCTTGTCCGTCTATACGGAATACAAGAAAGCTCCGGAGATCACGCGCCGTCGCATGTATCTGGAGACCATGAGTGAGATTCTCGCGCCCATGAACAAGGTTATCATCGACGAAGGCGCGGGTCACAGCGTTGTGCCGTATCTGCCGCTGCCCGGACTGGACAAACGGACGCCGAATGTCGGCGTCACAGAACCAGCGCCGCCCGGGGCCGGCGTTCCGCAGATTGCAACCGCTCCCGGCGATGCGGGCTCGCAGCAATGAACAGGGTTTTTCTCGCTGTCGCCGGAGTTCTGATACTGGCTTGCATATCGCTGGCAGGCGCGAGTTTCTACACGGTATATCCAACGGAACAGGTGTTGGTGCTGCAATTCGGTGCGCCTCTCGAGGTCGTAACGGACGAGGGGTTGCATACAAAAATTCCCTGGATGCAGACCATACAGGTCATCGACCGGCGGCTTCTCAACCTCGAAGCGCCGGCCGAGGAAGTAATTACCGAGGACAAGAAGCGGATCGTGGTCGACGCGTTTGCGCGCTGGCGCATCGTCGATCCGCTGCGGTTCTATCAGACACTTCTCGACGAGACGGGCGCCCAGCTCAGGCTCGATCCGTTTCTCAGTTCCGATTTGCGCCGCGTGCTGGGCTCCCAGAGCTTCGCAACCCTGCTCTCGGGCGCGCGCACGGATCTCATGCATGACATCCGTGACGACATGAATCAGGAAACTGGACGCTTCGGCGTCGCGGTTGTTGACGTCCGGATACGTCACGCCGACCTGCCGCCGCAAAATAGCCAGGCGATTTTCCAGCGCATGCAGCAGGAGCGAAAGCGCGAAGCCAATGAGTTTCGCGCCGAAGGGTCCGAGATCAAACAACGTATCGAAGCCCGTGCCGAGCGTGAAGTGACGGTGCTGACCGCAGAAGCCAATCGCGAGGCACAGATTCTTCGCGGCGAAGGCGAGGCGGAACAGACACGGATTCTTGGGGATGCTTTCGGACAGGATCCGGATTTCTTCGGCTTTTACCGTTCGATGCAGGCCTATCGCGAAGCGCTGCCGGCCGAAACGACGCGCATCCTGTTGTCGCCCAACAGCGAGTTTTTCCATTACTTCGGTCAGGCTCCAGCCGGCGCGTCTATCTCTCCGTCTTCGCACCGCAGGCATTGAGGCGCAGCGTTCACACGTTCGTCACGAATGAATTGTCATCTTGCGCCGCACAAAGAGCGACGAAAATTTAATCGGCGCGTTGGGAAATTGCGCTCGACATCTTTGAAGGTCGCATGCAGGATTCTGTTCAGCGTGGGGGCATGGAATCCAGATACGGAGGAACCATGCCGAACTTTGAAATCTGTTATCTCGACGGTGACGGCTCACTGGCCTGCAGCTTCACTGCGGTGTGCGCCAGCGAAACGCAGGCCAAGGTGCTCGCCCACGCCATGAAGCTTCGGGACTACAAGAGATTCGAGGTCTGGCGGGATCGGACACTCGTCTATCAGCGCCCCCAGCTGCTTGAATCCGGCGAGACCTTCCAGTAGGCGGCTGCCCGCCATCGTTTTTCCGCGCGTCGGCCCTTGGAAGCGGGAGCGCGCGGAACTATGTGAGGGGTCGGGCTACCCGGCTGGGAGGTGCAGGATGCTCACATTGCTGTTCGGCATGTTCGCGTTCTTCTGGGCCGCCATTTTTTCGGTCGTCGGGCTGGCCCTCTTGCTTGGGCTGTTGATCCCGTTTCTGTTGCTTGTGGTGCTGTTCCGGATCGGGTTCTTCATCTTCAAACTGGCCGCGGGCGTCGTCTTGCTGGCGCTGTTTGCCGTCTGCTTGTTCTGAACGCCGAATTTGGTCTATAAGCGTTGCGGGTGTCGCGGGAACAAAATTCCGAAAGGGCCGGGGCTCAAGGAGTGGGCCATGGTCAACGAAGAAGACATTCGAATCCGGAGCTACCTGCTATGGGAAGCTGCCGGGCGTCCGGACGGTCACGAACTCGAGTTCTGGCTGCAGGCCGAAGCCGATCTTGAGGCTGAGCTGCGTTATTCGCCCAAGCCGTGGATCCGACTCGCTGTTGCCGTCGTACCTCGGGTCCCGGTCAGCTCGTCGCCGCACCGGATTGTCGCGACGCGGGTTCCTCCGCGCGAACGCAAAATCGCCGCTAGCGCTGCTGCCATGCGATAAGTGGAAGCTCGGCCGGTATTTGTACTGCCTCGTGCCACGGAACGACCCGCAGCGTGTATTCCTCCGCGGCCCGCGTGCCCGCGACCTCACCTGCATAGACGTAGCCATGCGCCGCGCCGGGTATGGCCTGTTCCTGATACAGGGTAATAACCTCGGCAGATAAGCCGTTGATTTCGTCGGCGAAAAGTTCCACCCGCACGAAATCGGGTTGCACTTCGCCGAGGAACACAGGCACCGAAAATCGGAATCGACCGTCACTGTGAAGAATGGTGGGGTGACCGATGTGCAGGCTTGGCCAGCCGCGGCGCAGGCATTCGGACCATCGGAAGAGAGCTTTTGCGACGCTGCAATTGTCGGCCAGGCGCAAACGGAGCCCCGCCGCGAGGGGCAGATAGGCCTTCTCTATGTATTCGAGCATCATCCGGCTGCTTGCGAAAGCCGGTGTCAGCACGGACATGCTTCGCCGAACGCGCGCGAGCCAGTCCCGGGGGAGCCCATCGGCATCGCGATTGTAGAATTCCGGAACGACGCGCTTCTCAAGCGTGTCGAATAGGCTCGCGGCGTCGCGCTCGTCCACCTCACTCGCGGGCCCGCCGGTGGCATCGCCGATCGACCAACCGAGGCTTTCTTCATGAGCCTCTGCCCACCAGCCATCGAGGATCGAGCAGTTAAGGCCGCCATTGACGAGCACCTTCATGCCACTCGTGCCGCACGCCTCCCAGGGCCGTCGCGGCGTGTTGATCCAGACATCCGCGCCCTGCACGAGTTCCTTTGCGATCGCAATGTCGTAGTCCTCGAGAAACACCACGCGACGGCGGAAGCGCGGATCGCGCGCGAGCGCGATCCATGCACGGATCATTTCCTTTCCCTCACGATCGGCGGGATGGGCTTTTCCGGCGACGACAATCTGAACCGGCTGCTTTTCATCCAGCAGCAGTCGCTCGAGGCGTTGCCGATCCCGGAGGAGAAGATTGGGCCGCTTGTATTCAGTAAAGCGGCGCGCGAAGGCGAGGGTAAGAATATTGGGGTCGAGTACGCTTCCGGCCTGTCCAATTGCGTCGCGGGAAAATCCGCGCTCCCGCAGCTGGGTAGCAAGTTGCCCGCGCACCACACGTACCAGGCGCTGCCTCTGTTCGCCGCGCATCGCCCAAAGGCTTTCGTCGTCGGTGCGGGCAATCTGCTGGCCGAGATAGGCAGGCATTCCGCGCCAGCGCTCCTTTCCGCAGCCTTCCGTCCAGATGCGGTCCGCATCCACGGAGTCCCAGGTCGGCATGTGCACGCCGTTGGTGATGTGGCCGACGGGAACTTCGCAGGCTGGCCAGCGTGGGAACAGCGGCTGAAAAATCTGCCGGCTGAAATCGCCATGCAGCCGGCTGACGCCGAGACAGGCGGCAGAACCGCGCTGGGCAAGCCAAGCCATGTTGAAAGGCTCGTGTGCGTTTTGCGGCTCGATGCGGCCGAGTCCGATCAGTGCTTCGAGCGTCACGCCTCGCCGCAAGAGATCGGCTTCCGGATATGGTAGATAGGTCCGCAGCAGGTGAGTTGGAAATGCATCAAACCCGGCGGCCACAGGCGTATGGGTCGTGAACACGTTTCCGGCGCGGGTTGCCCATAACGCTTCCCAGAAACTCAGCTTCGAGCGCTTTGCGAACTGATGCGCACGTTCGATGATCGCAAATGCCGCGTGTCCTTCGTTGATGTGGCAGATCTCCACATCCCGATGCAGTTCCTCGATTACACGCCAGCCGCCGATGCCAAGCGCGATTTCCTGCATCAGCCGGATTTCGGGACCGCCACCGTAAAGCTTCGCGGTAATGCCCCGGTCGGCTGGCGTATTGAGAGGGTCATTGCTGTCGAGCAGATAGAGCTTCACCCGCCCGACATTTGCCTGCCACACGCGCAGGAGCACGACGCGGCCGGGTAGCTCGAGCGGAATGCGCAGCCAGCCGCCATTTTCGTGCAGAACCGGCTCGATCGGCAGCGTCGCGGGTTCGTTGTAGGGATACAGCTCTTGCTGCATTCCGGCTGTATTTACGATCTGCCGGAAATAGCCTTCCTGATAAAGCAGCCCCACGCCGATTGCCGGTACGCCGAGATCGCTGGCCGTCTTGAGAAAATCGCCGGCAAGGACGCCAAGGCCACCGGCATAAAGCGGAAGCGCAGCGCCGAGGCCGAACTCCATGCTGAAATAGGCGGTCTTATTGAGCTGTTCCGAATAGCCGTTCTCTGCAAACCAGCCCGGCTTCCGGTGGTAAGCTTCCCGCGCCGCCATAAAGCCGCGGAGCTTTGCCCGAAAGGCGCTGTCCTCGGACAGCATCTGCAGGCGTGCCGGCGATGCATTCTGCAGGATGATCCAGGGATTGCATGTTCGCCGCCAGAGCTCGGGCTGGACTTCTTCCCAGAGCGTGTCTGCTTCATGGCTCCAGGTCCAGCGCAGGTCGAGCGCCAGTGTTCTCAAGGCAGAGAGATCGGCTGGGAGATTGGGCAGTGGCAGAGCGACCATGCACGTATCCTATGGCGGAGTAATGAATTTAGCCTGGAGAGACCAGACGGTCAGGCCGCATATCTGGCAATCTACATTGGCAAAGGAGACCATGGTGGCACATGCTGGCCGTTGCGATGTTTTGAATTGGCGCAGACATGAACGCGATATCGAGGACCCTGGATCACGTTCGACGCTTCGCACTCGGTTTTCTGGAAACGCGCGAAGACCATCCCTGGGGTGAAAGCGCCATAAAGGTCCGCGGCAAGACGTTTGTCTTTCTCGGCGGTCCCATTGGTGAGTTGCGCATATCGGTGAAACTGCCCCAGTCGCGGGAATTCGCACTCGAATATTCTTTCACGGAGCCCACCCATTATGGCCTGGGAAAAAGCGGCTGGGTAACCGCCAGCTTCGGACCGGATTCGAAGCCACCTCTCGACGTGCTCGAGGCATGGGTTGCCGAAAGCTATCGCGCGATTGCACCAAAGTCGCTGCAGGCGAAAGCATTACCGACGGTATGCCCGGATGATGCGAAACCGATGCGGTCTCCGACTTCAAAGCCAAGACCACGTGTCTCATCGTGCAACTCGCGGGCGAAGGGCCGCGGACGGTGAATATCGCACTGTGACGGCGGTGTGTGCTGCGGCTCATGCTTGTCGCGTATGTACCATCGCCTTACCGCCAGATGCAGCAGTTCGGATTGAAACGGCATCAGCAGCTTATTGTGAAGGCGTCTAAATACAGTGAGTTCTCCGGCGAGTATCGAACGGCCGGACAGCATTGGGAATTGGTTTCCGGAAACCGCGGATATGCTGGCTGAAACAGCTAGACGGTCCAGCGGGCAACGGGTCTCGCCGAGCCGTGAAGTAAAGGCTTGTTAAACCTGTCTCAGCCATGGTGTTTCTTGGTTTCTCGTCGTGGTTGCGGCCCGTAGGATGTCAACCCATAATTCACCAACTCGCCGCCCTGCGGAAAAGCGCAGGGAAAAGCGGATCAGTCTCCGGCTGAACGGCAGGCTTTTTGCCCCCGATCGCGGATGGGAGGAAGATTGCACGATCTTCGACCTTTCCCCGGATGGTGCAGGCCTCAGATGCGGAGCTTCCGCGCCCGTAGGCACCCGCGTGGTACTCTACATAGAGTGCTTCGGCCGGTTTGAGGGCAAGGTGCAGCAGCGCGATCGGCTGCGCCTCGGCGTCGAATTCCAGTCGACGCGAGCGAAGCGCGAACGCACGCGTCAGCAGATCGCCGATTTCATCGCCAATGGTGGGCCGGCGCAAGGGCGACCGCGAACCGGAATCCACGCCAGCGAAGGACCAGCGCTTACGCATTTCACTGCCGAGGATGGGGCGAAGACGCAGTGTGAGGTAGTGGACATTGGCTTTTCCGGCGCCTCGTTTCGGACCGAAGCACGCCCGGCGATCGGAAACACGATTGTTTTCGGAGAGACCGCTGCGCGGGTCGTCCGTCACACCGACGAGGGGATCGCGGTGGAATTCATCGACAGGCGGGCGGCAGAACAACGGCGCGCGCGCGTGGAGCAGCTCGAAACGGCTCTTGTCGAGGCGTCCGGCGCGGCCGACCGCGAGAAAAAAGCGAATACGGCGAAATCGGAATTTCTCGCGAGCATGAGCCACGAATTGCGCACGCCGCTCAACGCCATCATCGGCTTCTCCGATCTTATTACGTCGCGCATGTTCGCGGACGATAATGAGCGCCAGGTGCAGTATGCCGAATTCGTCCGCGACGCCGGCCGTCACCTGCTGTCGCTGATCGACGATATGCTGGATCTCGCCAAGATCGAATCCGGCCGGATGGAGCTTCAGGAACGGGAAATCGATCCCTATCGGCTCATCGAAGAGGCACTCGCATTCGTAGCACCCCGCGCGGCGACGACAGGCTGTGTGCTGCGCAGCGAACCGGCTGCCAATCTGCCGCTCCTTCTTGCCGACGAACGAGCGCTCAGACAGGTGCTGCTCAATCTGCTCGCCAATGCCATTAAATTCACACCCGCGGAAGGCTCGATAACATTATCGGCCGACGTGGAACGCGGGGGCGT
This sequence comes from Rhizomicrobium sp., assembly GCA_036272695.1. Classification (GTDB taxonomy): domain Bacteria; phylum Pseudomonadota; class Alphaproteobacteria; order Micropepsales; family Micropepsaceae; genus Rhizomicrobium. Next base: position 9,174 of record DATAYG010000009.1, read on the forward strand.
GATGGTGTTCCGCGTGCGCGACAGTGGCGTGGGCATCGCACCTGAGGATCTCGAGCGGGTCTTTGAAAAATTCGGCCAGGGGCGCAAGTCGGCTCTGACCGGGGAAAAGGGCACAGGCCTCGGCTTGCCGATCGTCAAGGGCCTTGTCGATGCACATGGTGGAAAAATCGCGTTGGAGAGCGCGGTCGGCAAGGGCACCTGCGTAGTCGTCACGTTTCCCGCATCGCGGTTGCGCTCGCGCCAGAAATTGGCTTCCTGACGGGTTTCTGCAACGCTGCCTGCGAAGTTCAGGCGTTACAGTCGGTATCGCTGGTCAGAATCGGCAGGGACCATGAGACTTGTGACCTACGTAGCCGCGGCGGGGCCGCGGCTCGGTGCCGTTGTCGATGGTGGGATCGTTGACGTCTCGCGACACGTGACAGGCTCGCCTGGCGATATGATTGCCTTGATTCGCCAATGGGACATGTTGAAGCCGCGTCTGGATCAGGCCATCGGCGGCCGTCCAGATCAGCCGCTCGCGTCCGCAAAGCTGCGTTCGCCGATTCTCCGGCCGGGCAAGATCCTCGCCATCGGGCTCAATTATCTCGATCACATCGAGGAGACGGGAGCCCAGCGACCGGCATATCCGACCTTCTTCGCGAAGATGCCGACGGCTGCCAATGGTCCGTTCGATTCCATCGAGCTGCCGCCCGTGTCGCAGGACCTGGATCACGAAGCGGAGTTGGTGGTCGTAATCGGGCGGCGCTGCCGTCACGTGCCCCGCGAACGCGCGCGCGAAGTGATCTTTGGCTATTGCTGCGGCAATGACGTGAGCGTACGCGACTGGCAGAAACGAACATCGCAATGGGTGGTCGGCAAATCATTCGACACCCATGCGCCGTTCGGACCGTGGATAACGACGACGGAAGAGGTTGATTCCCGCGCACTCGGGATACGCGCGCTGGTCAATGGCGAGCTTCGGCAGAACTCCAACACCGGTCAGATGTTGTTTGATTGCGAAGCGCAGATCGAACATCTGACGACGGTCATGACGCTCGAACCTGGCGACCTGATCTATACGGGAACGCCGGCGGGCGTCGGAATGGCCCGCAAGCCCCCGCTTTATCTCAAACCCGGAGATGTAGTGCGCGTCGAAATCGACGGTCTGGGCGCGATCGAAAACCGCGTCGAGAGCGGGACCGATACGGTCAGGATCGCGTAACCTCGTTCAGCGTTCGTCATCCTCCGAATGGCCACGCGAGCCCGCCTCTTCCTCCGCCTCTTCAGGCTCTGGTCCTTCGTCGCCTTCGAGAGCCGCCTCGGTTTCTTCGCCCAGCGACTCGATCCTGTTCCTGTTGCGGCGCACGAAATCGGTTTGCTGATCGCGAAATTCACGAGAAGCGGTGGACTTGCCTTCGCCGAAAACTTCTTTTCGGGCTGGGCGTGGCGTGCGCTTGACGCTCCGTTTCGCGCTCGTCTTTTTGGCGACGGATTTCCTGGCCGTCGACCTCTTCGCCGTTAATTTCTTGCGCGCGGGAGCGGCGGCGGTCTTGCGCGTGGCTTTCTTCTTTGCCGGGGACTTCGCCTTTTTGGCCGCAGCACGTCCGGTCCTCACGCGTGCCGTCTTGCTGCGAGTCGATTTCTTGGCGCTCTTTGAGCCGCGCCCCGTGCCGGGTCGTCCCCTCATGTCACTCTCCTTGTTGTGAAGCGCGCCACGGCGTAGCTTCCGACATAAATCTTTATCTCACACGTCACGTCGCAACGCCAAGTGCCTAGTCTCGCAATAAGCAGGAATTTTCGGCCGCATGTGTTCTCCTTGCCGCCTTCGCGGGGCATGGATTTTCGTGAACTCCGCGCCAAGAAGAAATATCTGTGCCGAATAGTTCCGCAGCACCACCACGTCGCGGCAGAGATCATCGAGATCAGCACAAACCCGACGGGGAAATTCACCCCGCCGCGAACAGCGCGCTTGTGTCCGTTTCACCTGCCCGATTGCGCGACGAACGCGGTTTGCGAGTTTGGAGCCGGGGCGCAGATGGCGTCCCGCCCGCACGCCCTCAAATCAACAACCGCGGCGAACGCAAGCATACGCGAGAAAACGCGGGCGGGACGCCCGAGGGGGCCAAGCCAACTATTCCGAAGCACCTCGAGTCACTCACGATAGAAGGTCGGTACTGGACTACGTTCAGCGCGGCCACGCGCTACCGAGTACAGCCAATCCCGAAAGCTTTCTTGACGAACTGCCGGACCGGTCGCGATCGCGTATATTGCGGACCTCCTCCAACCCGCGCGCCGCTCGGTAATTTTCGCGCTGCGCAAGCGGCGGCATTCCGTGATCGCCCAGGAAACCGCCGCTACCAGCAGTTCGATGTGGAATTACTCTCGTGCGCTAATGCGCGGACCGACGGGTGTCCCGATGCCGATACTTCTGCAGCTGAGTGGCGCGCAGCCCGGGCAGGCCGTGGCGCTCTATCGACTGCTGCCAGCTCATGAATTCCTCAACGCTGAGTGCGTAGCGCTGGCAGGCTTCGGCGAGCGTCAGCAGCCCGCCCTTGACGGCTGCGACCACTTCCGCCTTACGGCGGCTCACCCAGCGCCGGGTTTCGGGCGGTGGCAGATGCGGCAGCGTCAACGTCTCGCCGGCCGGGCCGTAAATGAACTTGAGTTGAGTCTTACCGTCTGTTGCAAGGCGTCCCATGCGTAGTCTCCGCGCGTTCAATCCCCCACGCGAGGGAGAGTCCGCAGAAAGGAAAGCAGTTCCGCTGCCAAGGACGCATATCGCGCGAAGTGATTGACCAATGGCGAACGGGAGGTTCGCGCGCTAACGATTCGTCAAGAAACAGGGTGTTCTCAGCCGAGACTGCGGCCGATCCAGACGACGCGTCCCATGATGGAGATTTCGTCGGGTTTGATGTTGTCGAAGCTGCGATAGGCGGGATTGTCGGATTTCACGGTCAACAGCTTCGTTACCGGATGCATCGAAATGCGCTTGACCTGCAGCATGTCGTCGATGCGGATCACATATAGTCCCTCCCGGCGCGGATTGGTCTGGGAGGGGTCGACGAGTGCGTGATCGCCGTCATGCAGCGTCTCCCACATCGAGTCGCCCGAGATTTCCAGCACGAACAGACGATGGATGTCGTTCGCCATGCGCCGCAGCCATTGTTCGCGGAACATGAGATGGCCGGCCGGCTCACGGTCTTCGGCGAGTGCTCCTGCCCCTGCAGCCGCGCGCAGGTCGAACACCGGCACCGAAAGATAGTCCGGCGTAAGCCGCGTTTCGCCTGCGATCTCTCCGATTGTGACATCGAAGACTTTGGCGAAGCGCCGCAGCAGCGGCAACGACAGGCGTTGATCCTCGCGCTCATAGCGGCCGATGGAAACCGCGGTGGTGTTGAGCTTGTCCGCCAGTTGCTGCTGGGACATGCCCCTGGCGTGACGCAGTTTGCCGATGTTGTTCATGACCAGAGTGAACAATACCGGTACGTTATATTCCAGAACCAAGTGGGTTGACAATACGACCAATTCAGTTATATTCGGGTGGCGACAACACTGAGAGGTCGATATGACTGCCCCTCATACTACCCCCGCCCCGATGGGGCTCACCGGCAAACAGCGTGCCTGTCTCGATGCCATCGAGGCTCATCTGGCGCGAACCCGGACCATGCCGAGCGTCGAGGATCTCCGCCTCGCACTGGGCTTCACATCGAAAGCCGGCGTCCTTCGTCTGCTGCGCCAGCTTGAGGAGCGGGGGCGGATCGCGCGCCTGCCGCAGCGTGCCCGCGCCATCCGGCTGCTGCGGGTCGAAGCGTGTCCCTATTGCGCGGAACGCTTTGCGCGCGAGGCAGCGGCAGCATGAGCGCGTCCACGCCCCCATTATTCGAGACCTGCCGGGTCTATCGCGACGCTCATGCGCGCTACGCCATCGCCTTTGCGAAAGGCGACGTGAATGCGATCGAGGATGCATTCAGCCGGATGCAGGAAATCGTTCGCGCATTTCGTGACGGCGCGCAATGGGCGGAAAATACCACAATCAAAAGGGAAAAAAGCAGCCGATGAGCAAACGTCCACGCAAACAACGCAGCCGGCAATCGTCACAAACGCGCTTAGGCCCGAAAGTCGGCCCGGGCGGTGTTTACATCCGCGAATTCGTTTCGGCTCGAACCGGTCGCGAAGAGCGCTATCGCAATATCGGTGAGCACCCGCTCACGCTTGCCCATGCCCGCCGCAAGATCAGCGACGAACAGTTTGCAGCAGGCGAGCAATTCCGTGCGCTTTGCGAGTTACGGCTCGGTGGCAGCCGCGACAGCACGGATATGGTCCCGGGGGCCGGCGGCGGCGGCCCGGAGCTTTGCTTTACGCAGACGCAGATCGATGCCGTGCGCAAGCTGGAGCGACTGCGTGCGTGCATAAAGACACGCGATTGGATCATTCTTGAAAAATTCTGCGGCGAGGGCTGGTCGATGGCTGAAGCCGTTCGCGCGGCAACCCTTTGTCATCCCAGTGGCGTTCTCTTTCGTGTTCAGGAGGCGCTGAGCGAGCTCGTCGGTGCGACGGGAGGGCAGATCGCCAAATCGGCATGAAGATGTCCAAATAATGAACGAAAGATGAATGGCAGTTTCAGCGCCGATTCAATAGATGCATCCGAACATGCAGCATCGCGGCGGGCCGAGTCCGGCCGGCCGGAGAAAGGAAGGATCGAAATGAACCTCAGGACAACGGCCATTGCGGTGGGCGTCACTGCCGCTCTCTGCACTTGCGCTGCATTCGCGCAGCCCGCCGCGCAATCGGGCGCATACAATCAGGGCCAAGGGTCTTACCAGCAAGGCCCCAATCAGCAACCCTATCATAAGCACCATCACGGGCACGGGATCGTCGCCCTGCTCAGGGAAGAAATGAGCGCGGGGCGTCTCAGCCAGAAGGAAGGCATGCTTCTCATGCAAAAGATCAAGCAGATGCACGCCGAGAAGCGCGCCGAACGCGAAGCCCGGCAGGGCGGAGAACGCGCGTCGCCACAAATGCAGCCGCAGCGCTGAACGGGCCCCGGACTTCGTGGACTATGCAGCCACCCACACGATAGCGATCGCATATTCCACGAAGTCGCCCACATTGTGGCCGATGATCGGAGCAATGATGCTCCGTGATCTTTCCAGCCAATACGCATAGAAAACACCCAAAGCGAAGGCGTAGATTTGCTGACCGAGCGCGAGCGGCCAGGTGCGCAACGAGAAATTCGTCGCGTGCAGCAGCGCAAAGATCAGTGCCACGATGACGCCGGCCCAATTCATTTGAAATCGGCCGATCTGGAGCTTCCCAGGCATCGTTGCCGCCAGGTATGTAACGAGCAGCGCGCGGAAGGGAATTTCCTCGGTGGGCCCGACATAGACACCCTCGAAGAAGAGCCAGCCCGAAACATTGGTCGCCGTCAGCGAAAAGCCGAGATCGGGTTTCGTACCGGTAAGCAGTTGCGGCGCATAATCGACGAGGGTCATCAGCACGCCGAAGAACAGGCCCCAGATCACCGCAGCGCCGATACAGGTTTTGCCGCGCGGAAGATGCAGACCGTAATCGGCAGCGACGAACCGTTTGGCGACGGCAATGGCGATCAGCCCGAAAATCAGCTGAAACGTGTGGTGCACATAGAGCCAGGGCAGCGTCGGGCCCACCGGGGATGGCGTATGAAACAGCCTGGCCGAAAACACAGCGGCGAAGGCCGCCAGATATGGCAGCCCGAATCCCAACGCGGCAACAACAAGCAAGGGAATGGGCCTCAGCCGGAGGCCGGTATCGGGTCGGGCATCTGCGGCAAGCGTCATGCCTGATCGTGCCGATGCGGCAGCACCTGAGTGTCGGCGGTCCAGCATTCATTGCCCAATGGCAACGCAGGCCAATACGGTCATGCCATAAGTATGCCGCCCTTCGAAGCAAATGCGAATAGTACCGCCAGATCCTAATGACGGAAGTGACGCATTCCCGTGAATGCCATCGCGAGCCCCGCCTCGTCGGCGGCGCGGATCACTTCATCGTCGCGGACCGAGCCGCCGGGCTGGATGACCGCGGTTGCGCCCGCTTCGACGACGGCGAGCAATCCGTCGGGAAAGGGAAAGAACGCATCGGACGCGGCCGCCGAGCCTATGGTGAGTGGCTCGGGAAGGTTTGACGCCGCTGCAGCTTCGCGCGCCTTCATCGCCGCCATCCGCGCCGAATCCACCCGGCTCATCTGTCCCGCGCCGATACCCGCGGTCTGCAGATCTTTCGCGTAAACGATCGCGTTGGACTTCACGTGTTTGCAGACGGTGAAGGCGAACAGCATGTCGGCAATTTCGCTTTCGGTGGGCGGGCGCCGGCTGACAATCCTCAGGTCCGCCCGCGCAGTCGTTGCGTTGTCGCGCGACTGCACCAGAAATCCGCCCGACACGCTTTTGAAACCAAGCCCGATCGTGCGCGGATCCGGCACGCCCCCGGCGACAAGAAGACGAAGGTTTTTCTTTGCCGCAAGGATTGCGCGCGCTTCGTCATCGGCATCGGGAACGACGATCACTTCGGTGAATAGCTTTGCGATCTCTTCTGCCGTCGCCGCGTTGAGCGTGCGGTTAAAGGCCAGAATGCCGCCATAGGCGCTCACCGGGTCGCAGGCCAACGCCTTCAGGTAGGCCTCGCGCATGTTTGGTGAGAGCGCGACGCCGCACGGATTGGCGTGCTTGACAATCACGCACGCGGCATGTGCCGCGGAGTCGAACTCGGCCACGAGTTCATAGGCCGCATCGGTATCGTTGATGTTGTTGTAGGAAAGCTCCTTGCCCTGCAATTGCGTCGCCGTCGCAACGCCGAAGCGGGATTTGTCGGTTGTGTAAAACGCTGCCTGCTGGTGCGGATTCTCGCCATAGCGCAGTGCCTGGCGCAACCGGCCGGCAAAAGCGCGCCGCCGCGACGGCAACGTATCGTCGATGAAATCCGCCCGCTCTGCCAGCCAGTTCGAAACAGCCGCATCGTAAGCCGCGGTACGGGCGAAGGCGGTTTGCGCAAGCTTTCGGCGCAGTGCCAAAGTCGTGGCGCCGCCATTGGCCCGCATCTCCGCAAGCACGGTTTCGTAGTCTTCGGGATCGACGACAACCGCGACCCATTCATGATTCTTGGCCGCGGCGCGGATCATCGCCGGGCCGCCAATGTCGATGTTCTCGACCGCCTCCGCGAAACCGGCCTGCTTCGCCACCGTCGCTTCGAACGGATAGAGATTGCAGACGAGGAGATCGATGCCCCCGATACCGTGTGCCCGCATCGCGTCTGCGTGATCGGCCTTGTCGCGCCGAGCAAGCAATCCGCCATGGATGCGCGGATGCAGCGTCTTGACGCGCCCGTCCATGATCTCGGGAAAGCCGGTCACGTCTGCGACCTCGGTTACCGCGAGCCCCGCATCGCGCAGCGCTTGCGCGGTGCCCCCCGTCGAGATCAGCGAAACGCCTTCGCTGGCGAGCTCGCGCGCAAACGCCACCAGGCCGGTCTTGTCCGAAACCGAGAAAAGCGCGCGGCGAACGGGGCGGAGCGTCATGAAGCGGCCCTTACTTCCGGAATATCCAAAAGAGAAGCGTCAAGACCAGGCTGATCACGAGACAGGTGACCACCGGGAAGTAGACATGCATGCCCGGACGATCGATGACGATATCGCCCGGCAGGCGTCCGAGGTTCAGACGAGTTAGCCACGGCCACGCAACGCCGGCCGCGATCAGCGCCGCGCCTGCGAAAATCAGAGCTTTGCGGACATCCATCTGCCCTGCCTACTTGAGCCAGGAGGGGTGTGCACCGCCGCCGGGCCAGCTGCAAGCAGCCTGACCTTGAGTTCATTGACGCGGGTCGCGATACAGCTATGATCCGCGCCTTCATTCGCGGTTCCCATCTTAAGTGCCCCTGTGGCGGAACGGTAGACGCGGCAGACTCAAAATCTGTTGTTGGCGACAACGTGCTGGTTCAAGTCCGGCCAGGGGCACCAGGCCGATGCGTCAGGCACCGGCCGTCACCGCAACGCGATTTGGGGGAACCCGCAGCCGGTCGCGGCCGCGGCGGATCAGCTGGGGGCGGCTCCCTGGCAGCATCAGCCGCTCCTCTCAGGCCGCGCCGCCCATGTGTTGGTCGAACCAGGCGAGCAGCTTCTCCGGATGCAGACCGAAATAATTATAGGTAAAGAAACGCTGATTGGAATCCTCGATCCAGGATCGGTCCCAGTTCCCGTTGATAGGTGGCTAACGTAATGAAACAGAGGAGCGCCGGTCTGTTGCTCTGTCGCCGGCGCGAGGCCGAGCCGGAATTCTTTCTCGTGCATCCGGGCGGGCCGTTCTGGTCGAAAAAAGATGAGGGGGCGTGGTCGATTCCCAAAGGTCTCTACGCCGAAGGCGAGGAGCCGCTCGAAGCCGCGATGCGCGAGTTTCGGGAGGAGACAGGGGACGCCGCTTCCGGCGAATTTGTACCGCTCGGCGAATTCCGGCAGCCGAGCCGAAAAATTGTCTTGGCCTGGATGGTGGAGGCCGATTGCGACGCGGACGCCGTGAAGAGCAATCTGTTTGCGATGGAGTGGCCGCCAAGGTCGGGAAGGATGGCCGAGTTCCCGGAAATCGACCGCGCAGCATGGTTCGCGGCCGAAGAGGCGTTCGTCAAAATTCTTCCCGGACAGAAGCCGATACTCGAAGCTGCGCTTGAGCGCCTGCGGGTTCCGACATCGCCCAAGTCCCCAACCTAACCTATACATCCGTCTCCCGCTTTTTCGTATGGCCACGCGCTGAGCAAATTCGGCAGCGCGCTGGTTCCTGAAAAATCCCGCTCTTGCCGGGGCCTGCCGGCCGGAGCAGCATTGGCCCCATGCTGCCCGGCCTGTCCGATGAGACGAGACTTTCGTCCCGCACGAATCCGCCCGAAACCGCGCCCGGTTTCGCCTGCTCGCTGCTTCTGCATATCCTCTTTGCAATCCTGATCGTGTACATCATCGTTCATTCACCGCGGCAATCCGAGCAGCCCCTCGCCAAATTCCTCCCCGTCGATATTGTTCCGCTCACGGAGCACACGGCGTCTCCGCCACAGGTATTGCGGGCGGCAGCGCCGCACGAAGCGCCGACGCCGCGCGCGCATGTGGTTCCTTCGAGCCCGCACCGTCCCGTCGCGCTCTCGCCAACGCGCCGGCAACCCGTCCAGGATCCGTTGGAAATACGCCTGAAACAGCTGGCGAAATTGCGTCAGCCGGATTCGACCGTGCCGCATCTCGAGAACGGCGCATCCGATGACATGGCGACAACCAACGACGCGTCGGCCGGAACGGCCGGATACGGGGTGAGCGACTTTCTCCGTGCCCAGGTCGAACGGCGCTGGAGCCTCGATCTGAAGCGTGCAAGGAACGCCATTATTCTGCTGCACGTCAAAGTGGCGCGCGACGGCACGGTGACGGAGGCCAAAATCGTCGACCGCGCGCGATACGCGAACGATGCCGCCTGGCGCGAGGTCGCGCTCAGTGCGCGCAATGCGGTGCTGCTGTCCTCGCCGCTGAACCTCCCGGCCAATTACGCAGGCGGCCCGATCGACGTCACGCTGGCGATGAATCCGAAGGACGTGATGCGCTGAGCTCCCGTCGTGCGGTCACGGCAGATCGCGCGCGAGCCGGAAGCCCGACAAACTTGAGTAATCAAATTCCCCGCCATCGGCGGTGCTGGCGCTGCGCGCGGCGGAGCGGATGAACTCGGGAAGATTGTCCCACGAGCCGCCGCGGATCACGTGTTTGTTGCAGACCGGCGATTTCCAGGCGCTGCCATCCTGCGGTGCGCCGACATAGGAATCGTGCCAGCAATCGGCCGTCCATTGCCACACATTGCCGAGGACACCGTAGAGTCCCAACGGATTGGGCGTGAAACTGTCGACATCGGCGAGTTCGCTGTTATCCCAATGGCTGCCGCATCCGTTGCAGGTCGCGTGGCCGGTGCCGATCGCATCGCCCCACCAGCGCGCCGCCGTCGTGCCCGCGCGCGCGGCAAATTCCCACTCGGCCTCGCTCGGCAGGCGATAAAGCCCGGCGTGGCCGGTGAGCTGCGGATGCTCGCGGCGTACCTCCGCATTGATCCACGCGATGTAGGCGTTGGCGTCGTTCCAGTCGAGGCAGGCGGCAGGCCATCGCCGTGGTTCCTCGTCATAGGGTGGCCAGGCGAGACCGTTGCCGGGCGAATGCCATTGCATCTGGAGGATCGGATTGCACGGTTTGGGCTGGTAGCCGGTGGCGCGCAGGAAGGTCAGAAAATCCTCGCTCGTGACATCGTATTTGCCGAACGCAAAAGCGCGGATGGAGACCACATGCTGCGGCCCCTCATTCTGGAATCGTCCCGGTTCCCGGGCAGGGCTACCCATCGTGAAACGGCCGGCGGGGATCGCCACCATCACCGGGCAGTCCCGGCATTCCTGGAATTCGCGGTCCTTTCGTTCCTGTGCGCGTGCCAAAGCAAGGCTCGCGCCGACGAACAGGGTCACGAACAGAACGCAGAATTTCCTGTGCAAACGCTGGGTCCCGGGATGTGGAGGGAGCCTAGGTTTTCGAGTCGGAGCCGGCAAGCTGGGAAACGAAAAGCGAGACCGGCCATTCGTCCCGGGCGGGAAATGGTCTATGCTCGAGCCATGCGGAGACTTGTCATGCAACGCGCAATGATACTCGCTGTCGCCGTTCTGGCGATGGCCAGCGTACCGGCCGTCGCGCAGCAGCCGGCACAGAATGTGTGTTTTCCGCTCAATCAGATGCAGGGCTGGAAGGCGCCCGACAACAAGACGATCTACATTCGCGTCAACACCAATCAATACTACCGGCTCGATCTGTCGGCATCCTGCCCGATGCTGACGATGCCGGACAGCCACCTCATCACCAAGTCGAGAGGGTCCGATTTGATCTGCACCGCAGTCGATTGGGATATTTCAGTCTCGGAGCCGCCGCCCGGTGCTTTTCCCGAGCCGTGCATCGTCAAACAGATGACACTTCTTACGCCGCAACAGGCCGCTGCAATCCCTCAGAAATTCCGGCCGTAGAAATCATCCGGGAATCTCGCCGCGCTCCAATCCTTCCAGAAACACGTTCGCGGCAAGCATCGCGATCTGTTTGGGTTTCGCCGCGCCTTCCGGATCGAGCCAGGTGTGGGTCCAGTTGATCATGCCGAAATAGAGCATGGCCGCGGGCCGCTTCAGAGCCACCGGCAGATCGGGCCGTAGTTGTTCAAGAATATTTTCGACGATCTCGATGAGACGGCGCTGGATGGCGATGATAGCTGCGCGCTGCGTCTCAGGCAGTTGTTGAAGTTCGTTCAGCAGCACGCGGTGGCGTGCGGCTGCGCCGACATAGAGATGCATAAACGCGCCGGTGAGGTCACGAAGCATCGTCGCGGATGGAACCCCGCCGACGGCAACCTCTTCGGCCGCATCGAGGAGTGCCCGGACATGGGAATGCATGACATCGAAGAGGATATCTTCCTTGGACGCATAGTAATGATAAATGAGCGACTTCGAGCTGTCGCAAGCATCCGCGAGATCGGCGATCGAGGCGCCGAGAAAGCCGCGCTCGGCGAACAGCTGCGCAGCCTGATCGACGATTGCCGCCCGCCGTTCACCGTAATCGGCGGCCTGCGTCCGAGCCATGCTGCCCGTCCCCGTTGAAAACCGACCGCCCGTCCGGTTAATTCACTCGCCCCGGCAATACAAGCGGATGCGATCAGGTGGCAGCAGCGGTCGAAAGAACAGCCTTGGCGAATGCACCGGATCCGGAGATCGACTGGCGCCGCGTCGCATATCTCCTCCAGGTTTCGCGCGGGCTGGATGCTCTGGAAGAGACCGTGCTCGTCCCCGAGCGCAAGATTTTTTATCAGTTCTCGGCGCGTGGCCACGATCTGGCGCAGATTCTCCTGGGCCTGCAGCTGACGCGCACCGCCGATGCGATTTGCGGCTATTACCGCTCGCGCCCGATCCTGCTGGCGCTGGGGGTGCCGGTGGCAGACGCGCTCGGCTCGTCGATGGCGCGGGCGGGCGGCTATTCCGACGGGCGCGACATCGGTGCGGTGTTCAATTTTCCCAATCCGCATGGCCCTTCGGCTTTGCCGATGTGCGGCGGCGTGGGCGCACAGTTTACACCGACCGCCGGCTGGGCGCAGGCACTCGTGTATCGCGCTTCCGTTCTCGGCGAATCGGATTGCGGCGATGCGATTGCGGTCGTTCTCGGCGGCGATGCCTCGGTGGCCACCAACGGCTTCTGGTCCGCGCTGACGATGGCCACGACGCTGAAGCTGCCAATGCTGTTCTTCATCGAAGACAATGGCTACGGCATTTCGGTACCATCGACGCTCCAGACGCCCGGCGGCGACATCGCCGCCAACCTCGCCGGTTTTGCGAATCTTCATGTCCTGTCGGGCGACGGCACCGAACCTGCCGAAGCCGCGCGTCTTGTCAGAAGCGCAGTTCGTCACGTGCGCGAGCGGCGCGGCCCCTCGCTGCTCAGGCTCAGCGTCCCACGGCTCGAGGGCCATTCGTTCCAGGACACGCAGACCTATAAGCCGGAGCATGTCGTTGCCGCCGAGCTGGCCCGCGATCCCTTGCCCAGGCTTCGCGACTATTTGCTCCCGGCCGAATTCGACGCGTCGGAATGGACACAGATTTCCAATGACGCAGCGCGGGCCGTCGAAGAGGCCACGCGTGAGGCGGAAGCGCGACCGGTTGCGGAGCTCGAGCGGACGGCACGACATGTTTTCTATGAGAATGAGCTGCAAGCCGAGGGCGGGCAATGGACGCGCGGTTACACCCCGCCGCCGGCAATCGAAACTCCAGAACCGCAGGGCCAGCGCATCAATATGGTCACGGCCATCCGCCGCACGCTCGAACATGAACTCGCAATCAATCCGCGCGTGCTGATCTTCGGCGAGGATGTCGGACCGAAAGGCGGCGTGCATGCCGTCACGCTCGGGCTGCAGGAAAAATTCGGCGACGCGCGGGTGTTTGATACCAGCCTGTCGGAAGAAGGCATCATCGGCCGCGCCGTCGGCATGGCGATTGCGGGCCTTGTGCCGGTGCCGGAAATCCAGTTCCGCAAATATGCCGATCCCGCTACCGAACAGCTCAATGATTGCGGCACGATGCGCTGGCGCACCAACAACCGCTTCGCCGCGCCCATCGTCGTGCGTATGCCGATCGGCTATTTCAAATGCGGTGATCCCTGGCACAGCCAGACGAACGAGGTGCAGTTCGTTCATTCGCCGGGCTGGAAAGTAGCTGTCCCGTCCAACGCGGAAGATGCCGTTGGGCTGCTCCGTTCGGCATTGCGCGGAAATGACCCGGTTATCTTCTTCGAGCACCGCGCCATGCTGGACGCGCCGTCTGCCAGGCGCCCCTATCCGGGCGATGAATACGTGCTTCCGTTCGGGCATGCACGCACAACGCGCGATGGCAGTGATCTTACGGTCATTACCTGGGGCGCCATGGTCGAACGTTGCGAAGAGGCCGCGGCCGACCGTTCCGTCGAGATCATCGATCTTCGCACGCTGATGCCCTGGGATCGGGAAGCAGTGATCGAATCGGTCAAACGCACCCGCCGCTGTCTGATCGTACACGAGGACCTTCTGACAGGTGGGTTCGGCGCAGAACTCGCGGCCGTGGTTGCCGAAACCTGTTTCTTCGATCTCGACGCGCCGGTATCACGACTTGCAATGCCCGATATTCCAAGTCCGCACAATCCTGCGCTGATGGAGTGGGCGCTTCCATCGGTTGATAATATCCGCACAAAAATCGACCAGCTGATCGGATGCTGATGTGATTGATATCGTCGTTCCTGCAGAACAGGAGGGCACCAAAGCCGTCCTCAAGACCTGGCTGAAAAAGCCAGGAGATTCCGTCCGCGTCGATGAGCCCGTGGTGGAGATCGAGACAGACAAAGTTGCCGTAGAGATTGCTGCTGCGGCAAATGGCGTGCTCGCAGAAATACTCGTGGAGCCGGAGACCGATATTGAACCCGGGCGGGTACTCGGACGTATCTCCGAGAAAATGGAAGCGCCAGCGGAGACAACGCGCGCTGTGATGGAAGCCGCGCCCGCGGCACGGCCGTCAGGCGCGCGGAACACGGATATCGGTCAGCTGCCCCCCGGCATCCGGCGGTTGCTCGCCGAACACAATCTCAATCCCGATGACGTGCCCGTCCGCGGCGAGAAGCTGACCCGCGAGGACATTGAGGCGGAAGCCGCGCAGCGGGCGAGGTCGTCGACCGTCGGTGTCCGGAGCGTTCCGCACGATTCCATGCGCCGGCGGATCGCCGAACACATGGCGCAGTCGGTGCGCGCGGCGCCGCACGTGACCGCATTGTTCGAAGCGGATTTCGGCGCAATCATTGCGCATCGCGATGCAAATAAGTCCGCGTTCGCGACCGAGGGTGCGAATCTCACTTTCACTGCCTATTTCGTGGCGGCGTGTGTCGAGGCGATGAAAGCGGTACCGCTCGTCAATTCGCGCTGGTACGAGGATCGCATCGAAATATTCGATGATATCAATATCGGCATCGGCACGGCGCTCGGCGACAAGGGTTTGATCGTTCCGGTCATCCACCGCGCCCAGACGCTTTCGCTGGTAGATATCACCCGGCGATTGACCGAGCTGACTGAAAAAGCGCGGACCGGAAAACTAGCACCGGCCGATGTGCAGAACGGAACCTTTTCGATTTCCAATCACGGCGTGTCCGGTTCGCTGCTCGCCGCGCCGATCATCATCAACCAGCCGCAATCGGCGATTCTGGGAATCGGAAAACTACAGAAGCGCGCGACGGTGCGCGAAGCAGAGGGTCGCGACACAATAGAAAGCCGCCCGATGGCCTATATCACGCTGACCATCGACCACCGCGTTCTCGACGCGCATCAATGCAATACCTGGCTCGCACGCTTTGTGAAGACGCTGGAAAGCTGGACGTAACGACCCACCCTCCCTAACGGGGTTGCTATTGCACTTGACAACCCAAACGCAAGTTCTAGATTCGGACCATCGAAAGGTTGCGACTATGGCCAGCAGATCATTCTTCTTAGAACCAAATGTCGCCTGTATTACCGACTGTGAGTAAAGGAATTCGACAAGA
Source organism: Rhizomicrobium sp. (assembly GCA_036272695.1). Lineage (GTDB taxonomy): Bacteria > Pseudomonadota > Alphaproteobacteria > Micropepsales > Micropepsaceae > Rhizomicrobium. The sequence goes on from DATAYG010000009.1 coordinate 24,262, forward strand.
AGCTTGGCAAGATCGGGCGGTCGAAGTCGCGCTCTAAGCCGGGCAGGCAGATGGTCTGATGAATTGGCGGCGGGGGTTCATTCGGATTGCGACTATTGCCTATGCGATATGGCTCATTTTTGTAGGATGGCAGGCGTACCAAGGATTGGTATTGCCCGCGCAGGTGGCGGCTGAAATAGCCGCGAAGGAAAAAACCGATCAAGACGCTTGCGTCGCGAACTATCAGAGTTCCGAAGATGCGGTACGCAACTGCATTAGGATTGCCGGTCCTCAAGTAGACGAACCGGCAGGTCCGACTGTTTGGCCATACCTCGGCCTTGCTGGCGCGCCGCCGTTAATTCTTCTGATCGTATGGCTTGGGGCCAACTGGGTTCGGCGCGGATTCGCTGCAACCCCATAGCTCGTAGTGGGTTGGTCAAAAATAATATCGCCCTCAAGGGGAGGTAGGGAAACGCACCTCACATCGCGTTCATCGTGAGCAATTCATACGTCGCGACGGTTTCGTCGTTCTGGTTGGTGAGCGTCACGGCCCAGCGGACCTCGCCGTATTCCGGCTTGCGCGGCGTCTTTGATTTGGCGGTGAGCTGTACGCGGATCGAGTCACCCGGCTTGACGGGCTTCACGAAGCGCAGATTGTCGAGGCCATAATTCGCAAGCACCGGACCCGGCGCCGGATCGACAAACAGTCCGGCGGCGAAGGAAAGCAGCAAATAGCCATGCGCCACGCGGCTGCCGAAGAACGGATTGGCCGCAGCCGCTTCTTCGTCCATATGCGCATAGAACGTGTCGCCGGTGAAATGGGCGAAATGTTCGATGTCGTCGAGCGTGATGGTGCGGGGCTCGGTCACCAGCGTTTTGCCGGGTTCTACTTCGCCGAATTTGAGCCGGAACGGATGCGCTCCTTCGCGCCGCTCCGGCGCGCCTGCCATCCAGTTTCGGGTAACACCGGCCAGCATCCGCGGCGAGCCCTGCAACGCAGTGCGCTGCATGTAATGAAACACGCCGCGTAGTCCACCCATCTCTTCGCCGCCGCCCGCACGGCCGGGACCGCCATGGACCAGCGGGGGCAGGGGCGAACCATGTCCTGTCGATTCTTTGGCGCAATCGCGGTCCACAACAAGCAAACGGCCGTGGAAAGCTCCCGATCCGCTAAGTACTTCGCGCGCCACCGCCGGATCGTAAGTAAACAGTGACATGACGAGCGAACCATTGCCGCGATTGACGAGCGTCACCGCCTCGGAAAGATCGCTGTAGGGCATCAGCGTTGCCACGGGTCCGAACGGCTCGCAATCATGCACCCGCGACGCTTCGCCAGGCCTGTCGCATCGCAGCAGAACCGGCGAGAGAAACGCGCCCTTTGCGGCGTTTCCCGACGTATCGACGCGCGCCGGATCGCCGAACACGATGCGCGCCTCGCGCGACAATATTTCAATTTTCTCCCGAACGTCGTCGCGCTGCGCAACGCTGACAAGCGCGCCCATTTTCACGCCTTCGGCGCGGGGATCGCCGACCACGATTTTCGACAATGCTGCTTTCAGAGCGTCTTCTGCGGCATCAAGAACGGCCACAGGTACAAAGGCGCGGCGGATGGCGGTGCATTTCTGGCCGGCCTTCACCGTCATTTCGCGCACGATCTCGCGGATGAACAGATCGAATTCCGGCATGCCGGGAACGGCATCCGGCGCCAGCACCGCGGCATTGAGCGAATCCCGCTCGGCGATAAAGCGAACGCTCTCCCGGGCTACGACCGGATGGCGTTGCAGCTTCTCAGCCGTGCTGGCTGAGCCAGTAAAAGAAACCACGTCCTGTCCGCCGAGATGATCGAAGATATCGCCGGTCGGCCCGATAATAAGCTGAAGCGCCCCATTGGGCAGAAGATCGGCTTCGATGAGCATGCGGAACGCCGCTTCCGCGACATAGGCCGTGGCGCTTGCGGGTTTCACGATGGCAGGCATTCCTGCGAGCAATGTGGGGGCAAGTTTCTCCAGCATTCCCCAGACCGGAAAATTGAACGAATTGATGTGGAGTGCTGCGCCTTGCAGCGGCGTCAGTACGTGCTCGCCGACGAACGTGCCCCGTTTCGACAGCGGTTCCACTGCGCCTTCGATTACGATGGTATCGTCCGGCAGCTCTCGGCGGCCCCGGGAGGAATAGGCGAAGAACGTGCCCGCGCCGCCTTCGATATCGATCCACCCGTCGGTACGTGTCGCCCCCGTATCGAAGGAGAGTTCGTAAAGCTCCTCCTTGCGCGCGATAATGATCTCGGCAAGTGACTTCAGTATCCGTGCGCGCTCCTGGAATGTCATCGCCCGCAGCGCCGGACCGCCCACGCTTCGTGCGTGATGGAGCACGGCCGCGAAATCGTCGACCGTCGTACCGATCCGGGCGACGGTATCGCCTGTTATGGCCGAACGTATGTCGGTCATCACACCCCGCGGCGCGATCCAGCGATCCTGCACATAGCTCTCGAGAGGCTTCATCTGGGCGATTCCATTTGTTTCAATGTCCGGTGAAATTTGGCTTGCGCTTTTCGCTGAAGGCAGTCACGCCCTCGCGAAAATCACTGGAGTATCCGAGTTCGCGCTGCAGATCGCGTTCGAGATCGAGCTGTTCATTGAGGCCGGTGAGCCAGCTCCGGCGCATCGCCATCTTGATGGCGGCGTAGCCGCCCGTAGGACCGCAGGCGAGCCGTTCGACAAGCTCGCCGGCTTCACCCATCAGCTGATCGTCATCGACCGCGCGCCAGATCAGGCCCCAGCTCTCGGCTTTCTCGGCGGCAAGTGCGTCGCCGGTAAGTGCGAGGCCCAAGGCGCGGGCATGTCCAACAAGCCGAGGCAGAATCCAGGTGCCGCCCGAATCCGGTACGAGCCCAAGATTGGAGAAGGACTGGACGAATTTCGCGCTCTTGGCCGCAAGAACGATATCGGCGGCCAGCGCGATATTTGCCCCGGCGCCTGCTGCCACGCCGTTCACGGCGCATACGACTGGCTTCGGTAGCTCGACAAGGCGGCGTATCAGCGGGTTGTACCGATTTTCGAGCGACTCGCCGAGATCCACACCCTCGGCGCCCGGCACAACCGCGCGGTCGGCGAGATCCTGGCCGGCACAAAAGCCGCGGCCTGCGCCTGTAATAAGCAGCACGCGAATGCCTTCATCGTGTTCGACGCGCGTCAGGGCTTCCGCGACTTCGCCATGCATCTCGACGGTAAAGCTGTTGAGGCGGTCGGGACGGTTCAGCGTGAGCCGCGCCGCGCTGTTTGTGACCTCGAACAGAATGGTCTGAAAGTTCATACTTGGCCCCCGTCCGGTTCCGAGATCTTCACACCTGCGCGTCCTGTTGCGCTCTGAGAAGCGGCAGAGCGGCTTTCACGGCAGGATGGAGGTCCAATGCACCTTCTGCCGTTGCTGCAAGAAAATCCCGCCGCATGTCCGGATTCCAGAATTTCTCGATGTGATCGGCAACGCCGTGCGCGGCGCGGTCCTCGCCCTGCGAGGCAAAGAATTTTGCAATCTGGTTGGCCATATAGGTGAGTTTTTCATCCGGCTTCATCGAAAACCGCCGTGATCACGCGTTGCGGATGGGTGAAGATTTCAAACGAGTCCTCACGCGCCACTGCGATCAGAGTCATGCCCGCCGCCTCCGCCGCACGCAAGGCGAAATTGGTGGGCGCCGACACGGCCACGAGCATCGGGCAGCCGATTGTCGCCGCTTTCTGCACGAGTTCGATCGAAAGGCGGCTCGACAGCACGATGAAGCCTTCTGACGAATCGACGCGCGCGCAGGCGAGCGCGCCGGCAAGCTTGTCGAGCGCATTATGACGGCCGACATCCTCGCGGACAGCGACGAATCTGTTCTCCGTGGCTGACCAGAAGCCCACAGCATGGACGGCCTTGGTGACGGCGTTGAGACGCTGATGCTCCCGCAGTGAGCCGATAGCCGAGAAAACGGCATGTGCATCGGTACGGAGATCCGATTTGACCTTGGGTACGGGACGCACTGCGGCTTCGAGGCTTTCAATTCCGCACAATCCGCAGCCTGCCGGCCCCGCGAGCCGCCGCCGCCGGGAGAGGAGTTGTTCGTCGCGCTCACCGGCAAGCGTCATCCGCGCCTCGATACCGTGTTCATGAGGGATCACTTCGACGGAAGTAATTTCGTTCCGGTTCGCTATAATTCCTTCAGTAAGCGAGAAACCAATCGCAAAATCCTCCAGATTTTCTGGAGTCGCCATCATCACGGCGAAAGTCGCGCTGCCATAGGTAAAGGCAATGGCTGTTTCTTCGGGAATGGCGCGCGTGCCGTCGGACGCGCCATCATGCGTAACAAGCTCGCGGCGAACATTCGTGATCGGAGGCGCCGTGACCATGGAGCACTATTTGCGCTGCGGAAAACATTGTCATGGCCCGCAAATGCGGGCCACCCAGGTGGAACATGCACTGCGTTCGCCGCAACCGAAAGAATGCTGCGAAGCGGCAAAGACATAACAGGTTTCAACTGGGTGGCCCGCATTTGCGGGCCATGACATGTTTGGGAACTGGCGCCCGGCGAAGTGGCTCATTCCGCGGCGGCGAGGGGAAGGGCGATGTGCTGTGTCTGTGCGCTTTCGGCCTCGTAGTGCCGTTGCCAGTCCGTTGGTCCGTTGGAGGGCGAGACCTGCACCGCGGTGACCTTGTATTCCGGGCAACTCGTCGCCCAGTCGGCATAGTCCGTCGTCACCACATTCGCCTGCGTGTTCGGATGATGGAACGTGGTGTAAACCACGCCCGGCGCCACGCGATCCGTTATCAGAGCGCGCAGAGACGTGGCACCCGAACGGCTCTCAAGCTTTACCCAGTCGCCGGTATTGATGCCGCGCTGCTCGGCGTCGTGCGGATGAATTTCCAGCCGGTCTTCCTGGTGCCAGACAACGTTCTGCGTGCGCCGGGTCTGCGCGCCCACATTGTATTGGCTCAGAATTCGTCCCGTCGTCAGCAGCAACGGGAAGCGCGGCCCGGTGCGTTCGTCAGTCGGAATGTATTCGGTGATGACGAAATTCCCGAGGCCGCGCACGAAGCCGTTCATATGCATGACCGGCGTGCCTTCCGGCGCCTTTTCGTTGCAGGGCCACTGGATCGAGCCGATCTCGTCAAGCCGTTCGAAGCTCACGCCCGCGAAGGTCGGAGTGAGCCGCGCGATTTCATCCATGATCTGCGACGGGTGATCGTAATGCATCGGATAGCCCATCGCTTCGGCGATCTTGAGCGTGATCTCCCAGTCTGCGTACCCGTTGCGGGGTTCCATCACTTTGCGCACGCGCTGGATGCGCCGCTCGGCATTGATGAAAGTACCGTCCTTCTCGAGGAAGGTCGAACCCGGCAGGAACACATGCGCGTAATGCGCCGTCTCGCACAGGAACAGGTCCTGCACCACGACGCATTCCATGGCCTTGAGTCCATTGATCACATGCTGGGTATCGGGATCGGATTGCGCGATATCCTCGCCCTGCACGTAAAGTCCCTTGAACCGGCCGCCGACCGCCTGATCGAGCATGTTGGAAATGCGCAGGCCCGGCTCCTTGTCGAGACCGACGCGCCAGTCGGACTCGAACAGCGCCCGCGTCGCTGCATCGGAGATGTGGCGATAGCCCGGGAGTTCGTGCGGGAACGAGCCCATGTCGCAGGAGCCCTGGACGTTGTTCTGCCCGCGCAACGGATTCACGCCCACACCCGGCCGCCCGATATTGCCTGTCACCATGGCGAGATTGGCGATCGCCATCACCGCCGTCGAACCCTGGCTGTGCTCGGTGATGCCGAGGCCGTAATAGAAAGCGGCGTTTCCGCCCGTCGCGTAAAGCCGCGCTGCGCCACGGATCGAATCGGCCGGCACGCCTGTAACAGCCGCCATCGCTTCGGGGCTGTTGCGCGGCTCGCGCACAAACGCAGCCCATTCCTCGAACGCCGCAATGTCGCAGCGCGAGCGTACGAATTCCGCGTTCACCAGCCCTTCAGTGACGATCACATGCGCAAGCGCTGTGAGCATTGCGACATTGGTGCCCGGCTTCAGCGGCAGGTGATAACTCGCCTCGATATGCGGTGTGCGAACGAGATCGATGCGCCGCGGATCTATGACGATGAGTTTCGCACCTTCCCGCAGCCGCTTTTTCATGCGCGACGCGAATACGGGATGTCCGTCGGTCGGGTTGGCGCCCATTACGACGATCACATCGGCGTGCTCGACGGAGTCGAAATCCTGGGTGCCCGCCGACGTGCCGAAAGTGGTCTTCAAACCATAGCCGGTCGGCGAGTGGCAGACCCGCGCACAGGTATCGACGTTGTTGTTGCCAAAACCCGCGCGCACCAGCTTCTGCATAAGGAATGTTTCTTCATCCGTGCAGCGGGACGAGGTGATGCCGCCGATCGCTCGCGGGCCATACTTGGCCTGGATGCGCTTGAACTCACTCGCCACGTGTCCGATCGCTTCGTCCCACGAAACCTCGCGCCACGGATCCTCGATCCGCTCGCGGATCATGGGTTTCAGGATGCGCTCGCGGTGGGTGGCGTACCCCCAGGCGAAACGGCCCTTGACGCAGGAATGGCCGTGATTGGCCTTGCCGTCCTTGTACGGCACCATGCGCACGACCGTGTCGCCGCGCAATTCCGCCTTGAAGGAACAACCCACGCCGCAATAGGCGCAGGTGGTCACCACGGAACGTTCCGGCTGTCCGATGTCGATAACTGATTTCTCGATCAGCGTCGCGGTGGGGCAAGCCTGCACACAAGCGCCGCAGGAAACACATTCGGAATCGAGAAATGTGTCATGCGCGCTCGCCGCAACGCGGCTGCCGAATCCGCGCCCTTCGATGGTCAGCGCCAGCGTGCCCTGCACCTCGTCGCAGGCGCGCACGCAGCGCGAGCAGACGATGCATTTTGCAGGATCGTAGGTGAAGTAGGGATTGGACTCATCCTTGCGGTCGGCGAGGTGATTTTCACCCGCATAACCGTAACGCACCTCCCGCAGGCCGACAGCGCCGGCCATATCCTGCAGCTCGCAATCGCCATTGGCGGCGCAAGTGAGGCAATCGAGCGGATGGTCGGAAATGTATAGCTCCATCACCCCGCGGCGCAGGCGCGCAAGCCGATCCGTCTGTGTACGGACGACTATGCCTTCGGCGACCGGCGTCGTGCAGGATGCAGGCGTCCCCGGCCGCCCTTCGATCTCGACGAGGCACATGCGGCAGGAGCCGAAAGCTTCCAGCGAATCCGTCGCGCACAATTTCGGGACCTGCGTGCCGGCTTCGGCCGCAGCGCGCATGATCGAGGTCCCGGCGGGCACGGTAATGCGCCGGCCGTCGATCGAAAGGGTGACGTTTTGTTCGCTACGCCGACTGGGCGTGCCGAGATCAATCTCCGAAACCAAAGCCATGCCGTGTCTTACACCTTCGCCAATTCCGGTGCGAGACCGAAATCCTGTGGGAAATGGGTCAGCGCACTCATCACAGGATAAGGGGTGAACCCGCCCAGCGCGCAGAGCGAGCCCCATTTCAGGGTTTCACAAAGGTCCTTCAGAAGCGTGACATTGGCCTCGCGGTTTTCGCCTTTGACGATCCGGTCGATGACCTCGACGCCTCGAACCGAGCCGATGCGACAGGGCGTGCATTTTCCGCAGGATTCCAGCGCGCAGAATTCCATCGCAAATCGCGCCTGCTTCGCCATGTCGACCGTGTTGTCGAAGGCAACAAGCCCGCCATGCCCGATCAGCCCGTCGCGTTTGGTAAATGCTTCGTAATCATAAGGCGTGTCGAAGAGCGAGCGGGGGAAATAGCCTCCAAGGGGACCGCCGGCCTGCACGGCGCGGACCGGCCGGCCGCTCGCGGCACCACCGCCCACATCGTCGATTAGTTCGCCGAGGGTGATGCCGAAGGGCGTCTCGAAAAGACCAGGGTGTTTGAGGTTGCCGGCGAGCTGGATCGGCATGGTGCCGCGCGAGCGTCCATAGCCCAGCGCGTTATATTCGTCGGCGCCTTCCGCCATGATCCATGCTGCAGCAGCGAAGGTCAGCACATTGTTCACGACGGTGGGCTTGCCGAACAGTCCCGCATGAGCGGGCAGGGGCGGCTTTGCGCGCACCTGGCCGCGCTTGCCTTCGACACTCTCGAGAAGCGCCGTCTCTTCGCCACACACATAGGAGCCGGCGCCGGCGATGAGATCGATATCGAATGCAAAGGTGGCATCTGCGACACGCGCACCAAGGAGATTTGCCTCGCGCGCCGTTGTGATTGCCGCGCGCATCGTCGCGATCGCGTGGGGATATTCCGAGCGGCAATAAATCACGCCCTTGCTCGCGCCGACCGCGAGCGCCGCGATCGTCATGCCCTCGATGAGCAGAAACGGATCGCCTTCCATCAGCATACGGTCGGCAAAGGTGCCGCTGTCGCCTTCATCCGCGTTGCAGACGATGTATTTGTTTTCGCCCTTTGCTTCCGCGGTGGTGCGCCATTTGATGCCGGTGGGAAAGCCCGCGCCGCCCCGGCCTCTGAGGCCCGAACGTGCCACTTCGTCGACGATCTTCTGCGGCGCGAGCGTCAGCGCGCGCGTGAGTCCCTTGTAACCGCCATACGCGCAGTAATCGTCGAGCGACAGCGGATTGGTCACGCCGCAACGCGCAAAAGTGAGACGCGTTTGCCGCCTGAGCGAGGGAATCGAGTCCGTATTTCCCTGAGCGCGCGCGTGCCGCGCACCGTCAAGAAAGCCACAGGCGAAGAGACCTGGCACATCCTCCGGCTTGATCGGCCCATAAGCCACGCGTCCGTTCGGCGTCTGGACTTCCACAAGCGGCTCGAGCCAGTAGAGCCCGCGCGAGCCCGTCCGCACGACTTCGATCTCGATTGTGGCGCGCTTCGCCGCCTCGGCAATGGCCGCCGCCGCGCGGTCTGCACCGACCGCAATCGCGCCGGCATCGCGCGGGACGAAAATGCGCCGCTTCATTTCCGCGCCTCCGCGATCAATGAGGAGATCGCGTTTTGGTCCAGACGGGCATGCGGTTCGCCATCGAACAGCGCAGCCGGCGCGCAGGCGCAAAGCCCGAGGCAATAAACGCGCTCGAGCGTAATCGCTTCGTCCGGTGTCGTCTCACCAAATCCGATGCCGAGCTCCCGCGTCGCCTGTACGGCCAATTCATCGCCGCCCATGGACTGGCAGGCCTCCGCGCCGCACAGTCTGAGCACATGCCGCCCCGGCGGCTGTTCGCGAAAATCGTGATAGAAGCTCGCAACGCCATGGACTTCCGCCCGCGAAAGATTGAGCGCCTTGGCGGCGAGCCCGATCGCATCCTTGTGCAGATGCCCGAACGCCTCGTTCAGCGCCGCAAGCACGGCCAGCAATCCACGATCGTGCTGCGCCGCAACAATGGTTTTCGCTACTTCCTCATTCCAGTTTGTTTTGTGCGCCATGTCCTGTTTGTTTTGCGGATCGCAGGTCTAATAATTCGTCGTGCCTCTTTGGGCAACCAGCCACTGTTTCGCAGCCTTCAGATCGTCTGGCGTGTTTATATTAAAAAAGGGATCGCCATCCGGGCCGCCGCCCTTCGGAAAATCGGCCCAGGCTGGTTCGAGCCAGCGCTCAATATCGCGCATGCTTCGGGTGCCGCTCAAGAAAGCGTGTTCGAGGTGCGGGCGGCACGCCACTGGCCAGAATGCGAAGATGCGATGGGCGTTCGGGCCGCAGCTCGCCACTGCGTAATCCGCCATCGAGGACCGAAGGGCAGAAGCGAGACACACCACCGTATCGCGCGGGAAAAACGGTGTATCGCAGGCGAAGCTCGCGAGATGTGTGAAACCGCGCAGTTCGGCATCCATCAATCCGGCAAGGATGCCAGCCAGCGGGCCTTCTCCAGGCGCGTTGTCGGCCAATCGCTCGACCTCTGAGACATTCTTGCCGATTTCCGGATCATTGGCATTGAGAAGGAGCCAATCGACCTGAGGTTTCGCGCGCTCCATGACCCGTGCGAGCAATGGTTTTCCGCCCAGCGGCACCCCGCTCTTATCCGCGCCGAACCGCCGGCTCGCTCCGCCGGCGAGGATGACGCCGAGCACACGCAATCTGTCTGAACCTGCGGACGGCAATTCTTATCTGTCGAACATCGACGGCTTCGGCGCGTCGGTGACAAGCTCGCAGGCGCCGGCATCGAAAACGAACAGGCGCCCCGGAGAAATCTGCCCCGGCGTGTTCTCCCGCCACCAGGCCGCCGCCCGCGGACTGGATTTTTCAAGCGCTTCTATCGCGCTCGTAACCTGCACGGGGTAGCCGGTCACTCGTTTCGTCTGACCGGTCAGCAGTCGCCCGAGCGACGCAAGAAAGGAGTTTTTGGTAAGGACGCTCGCGCCCAGAAATTGCTTCGGCGTAGCGCCGAGCACCGAAACGAGTTCGACCCCTACCCATTTCTCGCGCACCCAGAGCGGTGCAGCTCCCGGTGGCACCGATTTGATGCGGATCCTGGCGGGCTGCACACCCAGCGAAGAGCGAATCGACCAAGCCATGGTGCGATCCCGCATAGGACAGGCGCCGGCGATTTGCCAGAGCGCGGTGACGATACGGATGCGGAAGTTCTTGACATGGACCATACGATGGTCCTTTTTCCTTTCTGGCGATAATCCAGAATGAGAATCCGATGCAGATTTCCGTAACGGACGCAAAGGGCCAACTAACAGAACTGGTCCGGCGATCGGAGACAGGCGAGGAGATCGTGCTCACTCGGCACGGTCAGCCGGTGGCGCGCCTGGTACCCGTCAAGCCAATTCTCGACCGCGCAGCTCGGCGAGCGCTGCTCGAATCCTTGCGCGCATCGGGCGCTGCCAACGCGACCCCCGGACCATCCGCGGCAAGAAGTCAGGATTTTCTCTATGACGAACACGGCTTGCCGAAGTGATCGTCGTCGACACGTCGGCCCTGATGGCGATTGTTCTTAACGAGCGTTCCGCCGACTCCTGCATCGCCGCTTTGGAATCGGAATCGCAAATCCTGATATCCGCAGGCACCGTAGTGGAATCCTTCGTCGTAGCGAGCGGACGCCGCGTGACCGCTGAAACCGAGAGCCTGATCGAGGGTCTGGATCTGGAAATCGTGAGCGTAACGGGATCCACTGCGATGGCGGTCGGAGCCGCCTACCGAAAATGGGGCAAGGGCTTCCATCCGGCCGGACTGAATTTCGGCGACTGTTTTGCCTACGCGCTTGCAATGGAGCGCGGTTGCCCGTTGTTGTATGTGGGCGAAGACTTCGCGCGCACCGACGTGCGCGGTCTACTCTAGACGGGGCGAATTTGCACGATCTGACGACCGGTTCGATTGGCGGGCATCTGGCCCGCATGGCGGGTCCCATCGCCGCGGGCATGCTGTTTTCGACCGCCTATTTCATTGTCGACCTCTACTTTGTCGCGCATGTGGGAGCCGCGGCGATTGCCGGCGTAGGTGCGGCGGGCAATATCGTCTTTCTGGTGCTTGCGCTGACGCAGATGCTCGCGGCGGGCACGCTCGCGCTGCTCTCGCATGCGGTGGGACGAAAGGACCAGGCGGAAGCGAACTGCGTTTTCAATCAGGCGAGCGCGCTCGGTGCTCTCCTCTCTATAGCGACGATCGTCCTCTTCTATCCGCTTGCCGGTCCATATACGGCCACGTTGGGCGCGAGCGCGGCAACTGCTGCCGCGGGACGTGTCTATCTTTATTGTTACATTCCCGGACTTGCGTTGCAGTTCATCACTACGGCCCTTGGCGCCGCCCTGCGCGCAACGGGCATCGTCCAGCCGACCATGCTGGTTCAGATGGCCAGCCTCACGATCAACATTATCCTGGCGCCGATCCTGATCGCCGGCTGGGGCACCGGTCATCCGTTGGGTGTCGCCGGCGCCGGGCTCGCCAGTACGATCGCAGTCGCCGCCGCCGTCGCCTTGATGATTTTCTATTTCATCCGCTACGAAACCTATGTCACCGTGGATTTCCGGCAGTGGCGGCCGATTTGGGATGTCTGGAAACGCCTGCTGCTGATCGGAATCCCTGCCGGCGGCGAATTTGCGCTGATGGTGGTCTATTCGGCCCTGATCTATTTGCTCACCCGCCAGTTCGGCACAGCCGCCCAGGCGGGCTTCGGAACTGGCACGCGGATCATGCAGGCCATTTTTCTGCCGGGCATGGCAATCGCTTTCGCGGCCGCACCCGTCGCCGGCCAGAATTTTGGCGCGAAACATTGGGATCGTGTGCGTGAAACCCTGCGCGTCTCCATTGTCGCAAGCGTCGCGATCATGATCGTGCTGATGCTGTTCTGCCAATTGCGCGCCGACCTGCTTATAAGGTTATTCACGCGCGACGCGCGCGTGATCGCAGAGGGCAGTGAATTTCTCCGGATCATTTCCTGGAATTTCATCGCAACCGGAATCATATTCAGCTGTTCAGGGTTGTTCCAGGCGCTTGGCAACACCTGGCCGTCGCTCATCAGTTCGGGATCGCGGCTGCTGACATTCGCGCTGCCGGCATTCTGGTTTTCCATGCAGCCGGGGTTTCGCATCGAAACACTTTGGTACATTTCGGTCGCAAGCGTCGCCTTTCAGGCGGTGATCAGCCTCCTGCTGATCCGCCACGAATTTCAGCGCCGACTGCCACGGCCTGCGCCGGTGGTTGTGGTGCAGCCAGTAGGTTGATTAGACTTGCCGCACGCGTACGGCGTATCGTTCTCCCCATGGCAACAGTACATTTTACGGCGCGGCTTGGCGCTCTCGTACCGGCCGAAGAAACCGGAATAGACGGCGCGACCGTAGGGGATGTGCTTGAGCGCGTGTTCGCAAGGAATGCGCAGGTGCGCGGATATGTGCTCGACGAACAGGGCTGCTTGCGCAAGCATGTCTGTATTTTTCTGAATGGCGAGCGGCTGGCGCGAGGAACCGCGCTTGGGACACAGGTGGGACAGAAGTCGGAAATCTATGTCATGCAGGCGCTTTCGGGAGGGTGAGATGGAACACCGGGCTCTGGTTTCGACGCGGAAGGGTCTCTTCGTCTATGCGCGGGAAGACAAGGGCTGGCGGCGTGCCGGGTCGCATTTTGCCGGATCGCCGGTCACGCTGGCGCTCGCAGATCCGCGCGACGGCAGTCTCTATGCAGCCCTCAATCTCGGCCATTTCGGTCCCAAACTGCATCGCTCCGAGGACGGTGGCGCGACCTGGCAGGAGATCGCAATGCCCGCTTTCCCAAAGGGCGATGGCAACCCGGCGCTCAAACAAATCTGGTCGCTCGAGATCGGCGGCGCAGACGAAGCCGGCACATTGTGGGCTGGCGGGATTCCGGCGGGATTGTTTGTTTCAGTTGACCGGGGCACAAGCTGGCGGCTTGTGGAATCTCTCTGGAACATGCCGGATCGGGCACGCTGGTTCGGCGGCGGCTATGACGATGCCGGCATCCATTCCGTACTTGTCGATCCGCGCGATTCCGCGCATGTGATGGCCGGTATTTCCTGCGGGGGCGTATGGCAGACGCTGGATCGCGGGCAAAGCTGGACCCCGTGCACCGACGGGATGTATGCCGCTTATGTTCCGCCTGAGCAGAAATATGACACCGCGGTGCAGGATCCCCATCGCGTGGCGCGCTGCAGCACGTATCCGGATTCACTCTGGATACAACACCACAACGGGGTCTTCCGCAGCACAGACTGTGCGAAGCAATGGAACGAACTCCACCCTCCCATATCCAATTTCGGCTTTGCCGTCGCCGCGCATCCAAAGGATCCACTCACGGCCTGGTTCGTGCCGGCCCAGTCCGACCAAAGGCGCGAACCCGTAGACGCCAATCTGGTGGTGAACAGGACGCATGATGGCGGCCGGACGTTCGAATCCCTGCGCGCCGGCCTGCCGGTATCCGCCTACGATCTCGTCTATCGTCACGGGCTGGACGTGGACCAGGCCGGCGAATGTCTTGCCATGGGCTCGACCACCGGCGGGCTATGGTTTTCGCAGAACGGCGGCGATGACTGGCAATTCGAGTCCACCCGGCTGCCGCCAATCTGTGCCGTGCGGATGTACTGATCCGGTGCTCAATCGTTTCGAAATCTTTGGCCGGTAGGTTTCTGCCGGCGGCGCAAGCTTTTTCGCGTCAACGGATTGGAAACCATCATTTGCATCGCTGCGCCTTCCGGTCGGCTGGAAAGAAGCGGACATGACTTCGTTCGTCTGCAGACGTCTCCTTGGCGTGATTCCCACGTTGCTGGTCATCGTGACGCTGTCGTTCTTTCTGATGCGGCTCGCGCCAGGGGGGCCGTTCGACACCCAGCGGCGGCTGCCGCCGGAGATTCAACGCAACATCGCTGCCGCCTATGATCTCGACAAGCCCTTGTACGAGCAATATTTCATTTATCTAGATCAACTGGTTCATTTCGATCTGGGCCCATCCTATCGCACCAAGGATTTCACCGTCAGCGAACTGATTGCAGACGGACTGCCGGTCAGCGCGCGCCTGGGCCTGAGCGCGATGGCAATCGCGCTGGTGTTCGGAATTACATTGGGGGCGCTCGCCGCTCTGCGCCAGAACAGCACCACCGATTACGGCGTAATGTCATTCGCCATGTTCGGCATCACAATCCCAAGCTTTGTCACCGCGCCGCTGCTGATGCTTATCTTCGGCGTCTGGGGCGTGCGATTTCTCGGCCACGACATTTCGCTGCCCGTGGGGGGGTGGAATGGCGGGGCACTCGCGAATCTGGTTCTGCCGGTCACAGTACTTGCGTTGCCGGAAATCGCCATCGTCGCGCGGCTCGTACGCGGGACTATGGTCGAAGTGCTGCGTTCAAATTTTATTAGAACCGCCCGCGCGAAGGGCCTGCCGGAACATTTGATCGTGCTGCGTCATGCCCTGCCGACTGCGCTTTTGCCACTTATCAGTTATCTCGGACCGGCCTTTGCCACGCTGCTTACCGGCTCTCTGGTGGTCGAACGGATATTCGGGATACCCGGCATCGGGCGTTATTTCGTCGAGGGCGCGATCAACCGCGATTATACTTTGGTGCTTGGCGTTGTTATTTTCTATGCCACGTTCATTCTTTTGCTGAACCTGCTCGCGGACGTTCTCTACGCCGTACTGGATCCCCGTGTGAGGTATCAGTGATGGGAGCGGCGTCGGAGAATACGGCGCTGGATCGCGCCTTCGATATTCCGGGCCGCAGCCTCTGGACGGATGCGCGCCGGCGACTCATCGACAATAAGGCGGCTCTCGCCGGCATGGCGATCCTGGCTGCGGTAACGCTCGCGGCCATTTGGGCGCCGTTGCTTTCGCCTTACCCCTACGATGCCACCGATTACGGCGTGATCTCCTGCGCGCCCGACTGGTGGCCGGGCGACGCTGTAGCCTGTCGCGCCGGCGGACAGCACTGGTTCGGCACCGATGCGGTCGGCCGGGATCTTTTCGTGCGCGTGCTCTACGGCGCGCGGGTTTCGCTCGCGGTGGGACTCGTCGCCACCCTTGTCAGTCTGGTTCTCGGGGTAGGCTATGGCGCTCTCGCCGGATTCGCCGGAAAGCGCTGCGATGAACTGATGATGCGTTTTGTCGACGTGCTTTATTCGCTGCCGTACATTTTCCTTGTCATTGTTCTGATGGTGATTTTCAACCGAAATTTCTATCTGATGTTTGTGGCCATCGGCGCAGTTGAATGGCTCACCATGGCGCGGATCGTGAGGGGAGAAACGCTCGCGATTCGCCAGAAGGATTTCATCGAGGCGGCCCGCGCCGCGGGCGTAGGGCACTTCGCCATGATCGGTCGCCATGTCATTCCCAATGTCGTAAGCCCCGTCGTGGTTTACGTGACACTCACAGTCCCAAATGTAATACTGGCGGAAAGTTTTCTGTCGTTCCTCGGACTGGGCATACAAGAACCGTTGACCTCCTGGGGAGTACTCATTTCACAGGGCGCCGATCAGATGGAATCGGCGCCGTGGCTTCTTGTATTTCCGTCGCTGTTCATGGCGGCCACTTTGTTTTCGTTCAACTTCATCGGTGACGGTGTGCGCGATGCGCTGGATCCGAAGGATCGGTGATGGGCGACTGCGGCTCAGACCTGCATCCGCCGCGTGCGCCGTTCGACAGGCTCAGGGTGAGGGAAATCCGCACTGGCATAGGTGCCGGCAATCCTGCCGATGGAGATAATATCATTCCCCATGCTGAGCCTGTCGAAGCACGCACAGCATCGATCCAGGCGGAGGAAAGCAATCGTGCTGCGCCGCTATTGCGAATTCGCGGTCTCGATGTCCGCTTTGCGACACCCGACAGCGACGTACATGCTGTCCGAAACGTGTCGCTTGATATCAACGCAGGCGAATGTCTTGGCATAGTCGGCGAGTCCGGATCGGGGAAGAGCCAGCTTTTTCTGGCCAGCATCGGGCTGCTTGCCGCAAATGGACGCGCCTCGGGATCCGTTTGCGTTCGCGGGAGCGAAATTCTCGGCGCCCCGGAGCGCGTACTCAATCGGCTGCGGGGCTCCAAAATCAGCATGGTTTTTCAGGACCCGCTGACCTCACTCACTCCGCACATGACGATCGGCGCGCAGCTGGTGGAAACGCTGCGGATTCACCAGCATGTGTCCGAAACGGAAGCCCGGCGTCGCAGCCTCGAGCTTCTCGAGCTTGTGCGCATTCCCGATGCTCATCGCCGTATGCGGCAGTATCCGCATGAGTTGTCGGGCGGCATGCGGCAGCGCGCGATGATCGCCATGGCGATGCTCTGTGCGCCCGATCTGCTTATTGCAGACGAGCCGACAACTGCGCTCGACGTAACGGTTCAGGCGCAGATCTTCGAAATCATGCGTGATCTCAAGCGGGAACTTAAGACTTCGATCATTCTTATTTCGCACGACATGAGCGCGATCGCCGGCATTGCGGATCGCGTGGTAATCATGCGCGAAGGATCCATTGTGGAAACAGGGCCCACCGATGGCATCTATTATCAACCGCAGCATCCCTATACGAAATCGCTGCTGCAGGCTGTGCCGCGAATCGACAGGACATCGGCGGCGCGAACGCTGGCGGTGGTTAAATCAGTACCGGTTCTCGAGGTCAAAGACTTCGAAGTTGCGTTTCCAGTCTCCGGGGGTGCGTTTCCCTTCTCGCGCCGAAAATTGCTACGCGCGGTGGACGGCGTAAGCTTTAACCTGACCGAAGGCGAAACATTGGGCGTCGTCGGAGAATCCGGCTGTGGAAAATCGACGCTCGCGCGCGCTGTGCTGCAGCTTCTCCCGGCGTGCGGCGGCGCCGTTATCTGGCGCGGACGCGATTTTTCACGGATCGGGAAAAGCGAAATGCGAAAGGTCCGGAAGGAACTGCAGATCGTGTTCCAGGATCCGCTGGCGAGCCTTGACCCCAGACGGACCGTTGGCCAATCCATTGCGGAGCCGCTCTTTGGCTTTGCGCCCGAATTGTCGCGGGTCGACGTGGAAAGCCGCGTGCGGGAAACCATGGCACGTGTGGGTCTCGATCCGGCTTGGATCAACCGCTATCCGCACGAATTTTCGGGCGGCCAGAATCAGCGTGTCGGCATAGCGCGCGCGATCATCGTTAAACCGCGGCTTCTGATCTGTGATGAGGCGGTGAGCGCGCTCGATGTTTCCATCCAGGCCCAGGTCATCGATCTCATCTTGTCGCTGCAGTCCGAACTCCGTATGACCATGATCTTCATCAGCCACGACCTGTCGGTGGTGCGACGCGTCGCAGATCGCGTGATGGTCCTTTATCTCGGCCGTGTGGTGGAAATCGGAGACAGTAACGCGATCTATCGCGATGCTCGCCATCCCTATACGCGTGCGCTGCTCGCCGCAGTGCCTGTTCCGGATCCTCGTGCGGAACGGGCACGGCCGCGCGCTCAACTTGCCAGCGATATTCCATCTCAGTTAGACACGCGGGCGTCACTCGCATTCCTGAAGTCGAGGATGATTGACGATCCGGATGCGCAGCAATACCGGCCACGGCTCATTGAAGTCGCCGCCGGCCATTTCGTTTCCGAATTCGACGGAATGCCCGTTTCTCCTCCCGGCGTGTGCGACGCGGACCGCGCCATCGCGTAAACGATCACTTCAGCCGTGTGACCTTGTATGTTCTGACACTGTCATTCAGCATGAGGTTGTAGCTGCCGATCAGCCCGCGGTCGATTGTGACCTTGTTTTTCTTGGCAGGCTTTCTGAACACTGCATGGTCCGAATCGCCGTCGATCTGCCGCCAGACCTGTCCGTTGTCGAGAAACACGACGAACTTGTCGAACCCCGTATACGCGACATCCGTCACGCCGGCCGTTATGCTGTCCAGGCTCGGGGCCGCCCCTTCGGGCGCCGGATTTTCCGGTAATCTGTCGCTTCCGAATTGCGCGGGTTTGGTCTGCTGCGCCTGGGCTGTGCCGAACAAATGGCCGAAGTCGAAGCCAAACCAGGAGCGCTGCTCTTCCGCAGTGGGCGGCCGGTTTCCGGGGAGAGATGCCGGCGGGGCCGCGAGCGCATCCTTTACATGCGGCGCCAGCGAGTCATAGCAGGCGAGTCGCGCATGGTCGTCGTCAATGCCAGAACAATGTCCCACGGCTTCCAACAAATCCTGCGCAGCGGGTGCGGCTATAGCCGGGCAAGACCCGCAGAGGACGGCGAGCGTAAACGCAGCAAGACGCGATTTCACCAATTGTTTAGCCCCTTTATGGCTCAATGAATTTCCGACGGCGCCGGATCATAAAAGAAGCGCTGCGGTCTGACGAGGGTATTGAAGGGATGGACGGCGCGGAGCGGTCGCGGTTTTCTCGCCGTGCCTTTGCAGGTGCGGGCGGCGCGATTGCGCTCGCGGGCGGGGCTGCGCTTGCGCTGCGGGGCTCCGGCTTCGGACCGCTTCCGGGCGCGGACAATTTCACGCTACGCCGCGGCAATAACGCCGAGCCCGACACGCTCGACCCGCACCTCGGCTCTACCACCTACGAATTCTGCATTGTGGGCGAGATGTTTCTGGGGCTGATGACGGAGAACCCCGCCGCGGAACAAATCCCCGGTGCGGCGGAAAGCTGGCGCACCAGCGACGATGGTCTTACCTGGACGTTCCGCATACGCGACCATCGCTGGTCCGACGGAACACCGGTAACTGCAGAGGATTTCGTCTATTCCTTCCGCCGCGTGCTTGATCCGGACACGGCTTCGCAATACGGCTCGGTGCTCTATCCCATCAGGAATGCGGAAGCGGTGAATGCGCGACACATGCCCGTGGAGGCACTGGGCGTGCGCGCGATCGATTCCCGCACGCTCGAGGTCCGCTTCGAGGTGGAGGTGCCCTATGCGCCCCAGCTTCTCGCCCAGACCTGCACCTATCCGGTGCCGCGTCATGTGATCGCGAAATACGGCGAGAGCTGGACCCGGCCGGGAATCGCTGTCGGCAACGGTCCCTATGTGCTGAAGGAATGGATACCCAACGATCATGTGGTGCTCGAGAAGAACCCGCATTTCTACGACGCCCGCAATGTGAAGATATCACGCGTCGTCGTCTACGCCACGCCGGATTATGCGGCGGCGCTTATGCGCTTCCGTGCGGGCGAGCTCGATATCAATGTCGACGTGCCGTCGCAGGATATTGCCTGGGTCAGGAAAAACCTTCCGGGCACAATGCGCGTGGCACCCTACATGCTGATCGATTATCTGGTCTTCAATGTGCACGCGAAGCCTGTCGACGACATCCGCGTCCGCACCGCGCTTTCGCTTGCCATCGATCGCGAAATGATCGCTGGCCGAATCATGGGCGCAGGCGAGGCGCCCGCCTGGTCCTTCGTGCCGCCGCACATGCCGGATTATCCGTATACCGCACAATTGCGCCTCCGCAGTCATTCCATGCAGGAAAGACGCGCCCGCGCCATCGCGCTGCTCGCCGAAGCCGGTTACGGGCTCGCGAACCCGCTCACTCTCGATTTCAACGTCAGCAACGGCACGAGCGCGCGCACTGTCTCGGTCGCGCTGCAATCCATGTGGAAGGATATCGGCGCCAATGTCCGCATCGTCCCGCGGGAGGAGAAGGACCATTACAACCTGCTGATCAAGCAGGAATTCTCCGTGGCGTGGTCCGCCTACGTCGCGGATTATGCCGATGCCAGGGATTTCCTGATGCTCGGTCAGACCAATGCTTACCCACTCAATGACAGCGGCTATTCGAACCCGGCTTTCGACGCGTTGCTCGCGCGCGCGGATAGGATCGGCGATCCGCGCGCCCGCGGCGCAGTGCTGGCTGCGGCCGAACAGATCATGCTGGACGACGCGGCCGTCGCGCCGGTGTTCTTCGGCGTAACGCGCACGCTCGTCGCGCCCGCGGTAAAGAACTGGGTGGACAATCCGGTCAACATTCACCGCGCCCGCTGGCTCTCGCTGGACCGCTCGCGCGCTAACGCCTGAAGGCCGGCGTGGTCTGTTCTGACCCATCACGTGCTTTATGCATGGCCTGCTTCTTGCTTGTATAATCGGCAAGGCGGCGCCGGGTGGGCGCCCTGTGCCGGATCAGAACAAGCAAGAGGCATCCGATGTCCCGCTATAATTTCACGCTCAGCCCGGCCTACGTTTCGCGTGGGGTGACCTGCATTCCGGATGAAGTTGGCCCCGAACCGGTGCCCGCATGGACTCTTCTGTCTGCCGTCATGCTGGCAACCACGATCATTTCCTTCATCTGGTTTGGTTGAAGCCGGTCAGGCTTTACCGAGCTCATGCCTGTAGCAGCGACCTGCGCTGAGACATGCGCTCCGGACAAGAACGATAGGGGCGTCGCGGACCTCCGACCGTGCACGGGTCCCTAAACGCAAAAAGCCGCCCGGTTTCCCGGGCGGCTTTTTGTTTCATCGCTGAAATTGCAGGCTACCGGTGCCGCACGCCCTCGAGTTCGGAGATCCGGTGCTCGTGATCGTCCAGCCGGGAGGCGTTGGCGTTGACGGCTCGCCAGAGATCCGCGCTGGCTCCATCGAGAGTGGTAAGCCGGACCGCGTTGACGTCGCCGCGCGCCGATGCATCCTGTGCCACCTGGCCCACCGCTGAAATTGACGCCTCGATTCTGTTGAGCCGCTCAGTCAGCTGCTCGCCTTCCATGCGCACCAGCCAGATGATGAGCGCGCCCATGGCAGTCGCCAGCAATCGGAAAGTTATGGCGCCGCCACCATTGGCGAGAAATTTCGTGACGCCGTTGTTGCCGATGTCTGACATGGATGACTCCCGATATTGCGTTCGGCGGAGGCGATCAAATCCTGCCGGCGCGCTGGTATTTGTCCCACGCGCTCCAGGCGACACCGCCAAGGAAACAGACGGAGCCGATCCAGCCATTGAGTTGGCTGTTTTGCAGAATGCCGTGCGCGATGAGCCATCCGCCGCCGAAGGTGGCGAAATGGCGGACCGCGCCGGCGAACAAATCTTTCACGAAAGAAGAAACGAGCATCGGATGGCTCCGCTTGGATGGAAGAAGGTTGGCGGCGGCGCAAACGCGGGGATCGCTCGCCGCAGGCGCCGCCGCCCGACGTCGGCGCGCGTCCGCGCCGACGTCGCACGCGCGCCGGATCAGCTGGCGCTGGTCGCGGTCTGCGCCTGGTTCTGCGCGGTGAGATAGGCTTTGATCTCGCCGGCGCGGTCGGGAATCTCCTCCGCGACTGTGCCATAGACGAGCCGCTTCTCGACATCGACCTTGGTGATCGGGATGAACAACCGGAAGTCCATACATTACTCCATCTGCAAAGAGTTGAGTTGCGCGAGATTTGCGTTCGCGGTTCGATTCGCTAATCTGGGGCGCGGCATGTGCGCGGGAGATTGCGATGAGATTGGGTCTTGACGGGTTGGGTGCGTGTGTTCTTTCGGGCGGTCTGGCTTTGGTCGCTCTTGCGCCGACGGATGCTGCGCATGCGAAGGGGTTCGAGGTGCTTTACCGGTTCTGTTCGCAGCAGAATTGTACGGACGGCTTGTGGCCCTATGCCGGCCTGCTCGCGGACAACCAGGGCAATCTTTATGGAACCACCGGAGCCGGCGGCACGTCGCCGTGCCGGCTTTATGGCTGCGGCACAGTGTTCAAGCTCACGCCCGACGGCACGGAAGCGGTGCTGCATGCCTTCACCGCGAGCTACGACGGCAGCGGTCCCTATGGCGGCCTGATTGCGGATGCGAATGCCAATCTCTACGGCACGACCGCCACTGGCGGCAGCACGGGCTGCGGCGGCATCGATTACGGCTGCGGCACGGTATTCAAGGTTGCGACCGACGGCACGGAGAGCGTGCTCTATGCCTTCGGCGGCAATAGCGACGGCGCCTATCCACTCGCGGCTGTTGTTTCAGACAAGGCAGCCAATCTCTACGGCACGACGTCAGATGGTGGGGGCGGCACGCAATGCATCGTGCAGTTCGGCGGCTGCGGCACGGTGTTCCGGATCAGTCCAAAGGGCAAGGAAAAGGTTCTCTACGCTTTCACCGGCGGAAGCGATGGCGCGAACCCGCAGGCTTCGCTTGTTATCGACAAGGCCGGAAATCTTTTCGGCACGGCGGCCTATGGCGGCAACACGTCGGCCTGCAATCAGGGCCTCTCGCCCGGTTGCGGCACGGTGTTCGAAGTGGCCGCCGACGGGACCGAGAAGACGCTGTACACGTTCCAGGGCGGCAATGATGGCTGGGCGCCCGTCGCAAACCTGATCGAAGACAAGAGCGGCAATCTCTACGGCACGACCCAGGCCGGCGGCAGCACAAGCGCCTGCAACGGCGTCGGCTGCGGCATCGTGTTTCGCATTGCACCCGACGGCACGGAGACCGTGCTTTATTCCTTCACTGGCGGGACCGACGGCGCACATCCTTCGGCCGGTGTGATCGCGGACGCCAAAGGCGATCTCTACGGCACGACTGAAGCTGGCGGCGTCGACGACGAGGGCACGGTTTTCAAGCTGACGCCCAGGGAAAAGCTCGTGGTGCTGAGTGGGTTCAACGGCCAGGGCGATGCGCCCGTCGCGCCACTGATTGCGGGCGCGAAGGGATATCTCTACGGAACAACCGAATTCGGCCCGAGCGGTACCGTCTTTAAGGTGAAGAAGTAGCCGATACGGTCGATCCGCCAGGCAGTGGCCCAAGCCCGCGGGCGGCGCGGACTTCGTTGATGGTGCGAATGCCGGCCTGGACGTCGGCGACGTCGATCGCGGCTGCGGTCTTCGGGTCCGTTTCGCGGTCGTCGACCGGTACCATCTCGATGTCGCCCCAGCCCATCCGGTCGAAAAGGATCCTGAACAGTCGCCGGAAGTAGTTCAGCACCGGCATGAGCCCTTCCTCGACCGCCGCATCATGGGCGGTTTCGGCGGTCGCCCGGTTCATCATCGAGACGAAGGGCTGCGGGCTGATCGAGAAAGCGAAGCAGATCAGCCGCGCCAGGAACTCGTCGAACGCGTCGCTCAGCGGCGGCGGCTGCAGCGGCTTGAAGTCCGTGCCTTTCGGTACCCAGGTCCCGTGCCGGCGCGACTGGACATTGCCGACGAACAGAGAATTCCAGAACTTCTGCCATTCGGCGAGCTGATCGTTGGTCAGGCTGTCCGGCGCGATGAAAATGCCGTCATTGAGATTGCCGTCGGTATAGTAGGCGAGCTGGTGCATCTCGCGGCGGATCAGCGTGTTGGCCGTCAGGATCACCTGCTCGACCGGCGAATATCCATAGACATGTCCCGGCCGGCGATTGCGCGGAAAATAGATCAGTTCGTCGCGGCTGAAATCCGCGGCCGGTACGCCGTGAAGGATCTGTTGATAGGCAACATCGGGCGCTGCCGGGGTTCGGCCCCAGGCGTCGATGCGGGGGGAGATCGTGGAACCGTCCAGTATTTCAAATCCGTAGATGCCGCCGGCGCGATCGGGGCGCAGCCAGATCGAGGCCGCGTCGGTGACGAACATTTCTTCCGCGAGCAGCCTGATCCAGGCGGGCAGGTCGTGCTCCTTGTCGGGACAGGCAAAGAATGACTTCGCCGCCGCGATTTCACTGGCAAAGCCGCTGGCGGCAGGGTGCGTGCCATCCGGCAGTTTGCGCGGACGAACATCCCATTCCTGTCCTTCGATCTGATCCTTCCGCGTTTCGATGACGAGACGCAGCATGTCGCAATTGTCGGCCAGCGTATGCAGGGCGTCGAAGGAAACGGGTTCGTCGTAACGCGGCTGGTATTGAAGGTTGTAGCCGACCGGATAGTCGAAAGCGCGGCCACCCGTGCCTTCCGGCGCCATCGGCTTCAGGGGCTGCATCGGCCCAAACCAGGTGGCGGGCGCCACGCCGGTAATGACGTAGCGCAC
The DNA here is from genome assembly GCA_036272695.1 of Rhizomicrobium sp. GTDB lineage: Bacteria > Pseudomonadota > Alphaproteobacteria > Micropepsales > Micropepsaceae > Rhizomicrobium. Next base: position 48,536 of record DATAYG010000009.1, read on the forward strand.
CGCCTGGCCGGCGCGCGCGATCAGGCCCTGGGGAATCGACGCCACGCGCGCGCCGGGTTCGAGAGTATTGGGCATGTGATGTCCTTTCCCTCTCCCCCGCGAAGCGGGGGAGAGGGCTGGGTGAGGGGGATCTCGATGCGTTACAAATGTGGGAAAATCAATTCAGTTTGGGAACAAACAAACCTCATCTGTGCGATGGAGAGTGCGCCTCACCCTAACCCTCTCCCCCAGATGCGTGGTGGAGAGGGAAACTGCCGAGCCGGGCTCAAAGTTTGAATCCCGCCGCACGCGCCATCGCAAACCAGGGCTCCATGCCATTGTCCTGCAGCATGAGTTCGGTCAAAGCCCAGATCATCGCGTCGGCGCGATCGGGCGAACCTTCGCCGACATAGCCGTCGGTGGTCAACGCCATGAGCTGATCCTCGAGCGCGGGAAACGTACCTGCATGTTTCACCCGTTTCTGCTCGTAAAGCGCGGCGATCGGCTCCGCGCGCACGACCTTGCCGCGGCTTGCCGTCACCATCTTGATGCGCACGCCGGGATTGGCCGTCGTGACGACGCTCTCCACCATGGCGCCGCCGAAATTTGCTTCAGCTACGATACAGTCGGCCCGATATGCCGAGGCCGCCTCGGCTATGCGCCGCGCCCAGCCCGCCGGCGACAGCGAACAGGTGTAATCGGCGAGAACGTAGCCGAGCCCGTCTACACCCTTGCCGGCCGCAACGATACCGACCGAATCACGCTCGTCGCTGCCGCGCGTGCCGGATGGATCGACACCGATCACGACGCGCGACAGCTCCGGCAACGCCGCGCCGTGCGGGAGTCGCACCGCGTCGAGTATGCGCCGGGTCCACAACGCGCCGGCCACGTCTTCGAGCAATTCCGCATCGAGTTCTTGCCGGCCGAACCGGGTGCCTTCGTAGCGGCGGATGATCTCGGCGAAGAACGCCGGTGCCAGGTTGGCGCGATTGTCGTAACTCGTGCCGCGCGTCACCACCGTATCGCCCCGCGCCATGATCGCCTTGAGTGCCGCGATGATCCGCGGAGTCGTGGTAATTACCTGCTGAGGCGCGGCGCCGAGCCTCAGGCCCAGCTGGAGATTGTTCCAGGCAGGCTCGAGATATTTCCATTTGGCAAGCTCATCGCACCAGGCCGTGTCATGTTGCGGACCGCGCAGCGCGTCCGGCTTCTCGGCGCTGTAGAGCGTGGCAACGGCGCCGTTCGGCCAGGTGAGCCTGCGCTTCGAGGGTTGAAAGTCCGGCCGTTCTCCATCTGGCGAGATGGCGAGCAATCCGCTGTCGCCCTCGATCATCACGTCGCGCGCGTCCGCTGTAGTCGAGGCCACCAGCGCGATGCGGCGCCCCAATCCTTTTGCGACACGCGCCCGGATCCATTCGGCGCCGGCCCGCGTCTTGCCCGCGCCGCGGCCGCCGAGATAAAGCCACGAGGTCCAGCAGCCCTGGGGAGGGACCTGTTCGGTGCGCGCCCAGAACGGCCATTGATATTTCAGCGTTTCGAGTTGTTGGTCTTCCAGCGATCGCAGGAACCTGTCGAGAGCCTGCGGCTCGCAGCCGAAAGAACTTGCACGCAGCACGGACACGAGCATCCTCCATCCGGCTGCGGCGGTTCCGAACTGCGGCGAAACGAAAAACCCGGCCGCTCAATTCAGAGCGCCGGGCGCGGAAACTCAACATGGCGGAATGTGTAGCGCGATTGATCAAGCGAGTCAAGCGGAAAATGCGCTCAACTAACAAATTATTGCGTACACGGAACGTTTTGTTGACGCACCGGTCACCCTTGCGCTCCGTTTCGCGACGCGGAATGAACCGGGCCCTGCAGATGTCCTCCCTATGCGGGGGCGGTAGCCACGGCGAAAAATGTCAGGTACGGTTCGAGAACTGCAAACTGCACCGACGATGGTCAAACAAAAACCCGGCCGCTCAGTCCTGAGCGCCGGGCGCGGAAACGCAACGTGGCGAAATGTATAGCGCGATTGATCAAGCATGTCAAGCGCAAAATGCACACCACTAGCAAAGTATTTCGTACGCGAAACGTATCGCGCACGCTCAGATGTACTATCGGGAGAAATCGCCAAATGACTAGCGCACTTCGATCCAGATCTGGTCCGGTTCGGTGGGGTGATTGGTCCAGATGCGGACCCTGGTTACGATATCATTGACCGGCATGGAAAAGATTCGTTCAAGCCACGAGGTGCCGACTTCGACGCACCTGCCGGGCGTTTCCAGAGTACCATTGAATATCATTTTCCCCTCTGGCGTGCCAACATCGCTTCCCAATCGTACGATGGTTTCATCGCCGCGGGATGATTCGAGCGTCCCTACGGTGATGCAGGAGGAGGTGTAGGTCAGGGGACCTCCCGTATTGCTGGGAACGGTGTAGTCATGGGTCGGGTCCTCGATGAAAATAAGCGAATTCGGCGCGGCTACGGAGCATTCAAGAGTTGACATGAATTCGAACCCTTTCGCGACACCCGCCAACTTGCCCATCCCAAACAATCGTCGCAAGACTTGTGTGACGGTGCCCCCCTGAATTTGGCTACACCTTAGGCACTGCGGGTACAGGTTTTGTGGTCTCCCAAACAGATTTAGTCTTGTCGGCGGCTGATGATCGCCGATCCAGTGACCATCCTTCATCCCTGAAGTTTGCGTACCGCAAGTGTGACACCCTCTCTTTGCCCCAATTTCATCGATCGTTTCCTGTTCACTTCGCGTCACACCCGGGCCGGAGGCGGGAACGGACTCCTTGGCAAACGGTCCGGGTCTTAATGCGAAGCCACTATCGAGTTCGGCCTCGAGTGCGGCCTCCAATTCCGAGAATTCTGGTTCCCCGATCGCGAGATCGGGAATAATCGGGGCCGGGGTTCCACCGATCGGCGTCGCGTGGTTCTCGCTGGCGAAATCGTCCCAAGAGTGCAGAGGTCGCCGGCTATTCGCCGCGACCTGAATTTGGCCATTGCGATCGCTCGTGGAGCGCTGTCCTGCGCCGGCTTTCGGGGCGAACTCGCCGCCCTGGCTGTCCGGTGCGCCGGCAGGCCAACGCGGATGATCATCGGGCTCCCATGACTTTGCGAGCAACCCGCTTTCCTGCAGCGCATGAGCACGACGTATGAGGGCATGGTCGGATGAAACGCACTTGGTTAAATCAGGAAGATCGGGGAGCTCTAAGAAGAGCGCCGTCAGTTGAGCCCGGGCTGTGTCTCCGCTGTTCAATGCGCGCGCGATCGACTGTAGTCCCGCGGCTTTCGACGCCAGATCGACCGGCAGGCCGTATCGTTTGCTGAGCTCATGCGAAAGCTTTTCAATATCGCGCGGCTTCCACCATCCGATCCCTTCCTGGTTGGTCCGTTTCAGCAACGGCACACCACCGACGAACGCGCCGGTTTCGTCGCAGGAAAGACCGCGGCCCTGTCCGGTCGGCGACAAATGGAATTCGCGCACCGATGGCTCGTTCATGTCAGGATTCCAGTGTCGGGTGTGACGGCGCGCTCCTCGGCTCCTGTTGAAAGAGTCGGGAGGCGCGGATTATTGCG
>DATAYG010000010.1:0-2761 GCA_036272695.1 Rhizomicrobium sp.
CGGACCCCTTCCGGATCATTCGTCTGACGAGAGACTAGTATTTCGGCGCGTGGTCCGGCGCGCCTATGAGGAGCGTTGCGCTATCACCGGACACCATACGGGCTTATTGACCTTCTACGGCGAGGACAAGATTCGCGGCGAGAAAGTCTACGAATGCCCTGAGCTTGGGAGCGAGATGCCGGCTCGACGGCCATAGGACGCGAAGCGGGCCGGAGCGGTCCGTGTACGCGTCGAGCACGGTGACGAGCACGCCTTCACGAAGTTGCCGGCCTATGGCGAAGTCGGGCAGGTAGGCAATACCCATGCCTTGTTCGGCCATAAAGATTAGCGGCTCGAGCGTACTTGCCACGGCTGCGCTGGGCAGTTCGGTCTCGATGCCGGCATGCTCGGGCCCGAGCGGCCATCGCTCGAACTTTCCGCTGGTCGGAAACTTGTGGTGCAGGCAGGCATGAGCCTTGAGGTCGTCCGGGATCAGCGGAACACCCTTGGCCGCCAGATAGGCCGGGGCCGCCACGAGGCGTCGGCGGTATGTGCCCAAAGCCCGGGTCATCAAACGCGAGTCGCCAACCTCGGCGAAGCGCACTACGGCGTCGAAGCCCTCCTCGATCACATCGACGACCCGATCGCTGAAATCGAGATCCAATATGATCTCGGGATAGGCCCGCATGAAGGCAACGAGAGTAGGCATCATCAGCATGCCGACCAATGGCAGGCTGACACGTAGTGTGCCGCGCGGGGCCTCGTGCGTCTGCGACAGTTCAAGCTCGGCCGCTTCGATTTCAGAAAAGATGCGCCGGCAGCGTTCGAGGAATAAGCCACCCTCCGCGGTTAGTGTGACGCTGCGCGTGCTGCGATGAAAAAGGCGCACGCCGAGCCGTTCCTCCATCCGCGCCACCGCCTTGCCGATCGCCGACGACGACACGCCAAGTTGCCGTCCCGCAACCGTGAAACTTCGGGCTTCCGCCGCCTGAACGAAGGCATTCAGCGATCCTAGACTGTCCATCCGCGAAGCTCCATTTCGGACAATCAAGTCCGATATGCTTGGAACTATGGCCCAATTTTCAAACCTTCGGGAGATTTCATCTCTGGCCTATGCCAGACGGCATTCACCACATGGACGTCGTGCTCGATGGCCGTATCTCACAGTCCGTCCTTTCGTCATTGGCAATGGCGGTCCTTCCGAAACCAACGTTGTCACCTGTTCCACGTGTTTTATCAGGTACAGATCAGGCTCGGTTCTACCCGCAGCTCTCCTATTTCGCTTTTTTTTAAGCCAAATAGCAGCATTGCTTCACCGCGTCCGCTCACCCGCCGCCCCTATCGGCGCTTTCCCGAAGCTCGATGAGAAGCGAACATTATGGCAATTTTAGTGTTGCTATTTTAGCAATGAGGGGGTCGAATCCTGGACCAATCCGCTTCCCGCAGTTGACTTCGCAACTCTGAGCATCTCCATGAAATCCCTGATCTTCCGCCGTGCACGCTTCCGGTCGGTGTTCAGATTCGCCTCGATGCAAATCCCTGAGAAGAATACCGAGATCAGCTCACACACGGATTTGACATCTATTTTCGGATTTTCGACCGCGACGTTCGCCCGTAGCAGCTGTTTGAGCTTTACCCTGCCGTCCGCGATCACCTTCCGGGCTTCTGCGGGGAGGCAGTCGAGCTCCCGCATCGAATTCACGAAAAAGCAACCCCTCTGATCAAACGCGCAGCTCGGAGCTTCTTCAAGAAACCGTTCGATATTCCCCCACCCGAGCGGCTCGGCGGTGAGCAACGCGCGGCCGGTACGGGTGTCGAGGTAATGTCGTAAGGAAGCCACAAAGAGCGCTTCCTTGCTTTCGAACTCGGCATACAGCCCGGACTTGTTCACCCCGGTAGCCTGTTCGAGGTCGAGCAGAGTGGTGCCCGTGAACCCGTATTTCCAGAAGACTGGCAATGCCGTCTGCAGCACGCCTTCGCGGCTGAACTTTCTCGGTCGTCCCATGACCGTCTATATCACCTTTTGAACTGAAGAGTTCAATACCTCTTGACACCACCGGTCGCCTTCTCATATTGAACCGATCGGTTCAAATTCATCTCCGCTGATCCCGGCGGCCCTGATCTCCGTCGTCCACCCAGGGAGGACAGCTAATGGATTTCGGTATCGCGCTCTCCACGCCCGCAGACTCCTGGAAACTCGTTAAGCGCGCAGAGGATTCGGGCTTCAGCACCGCGTGGTTCTATGACACGCAAGTGCTGAGCGCCGACATCTTCGTCGCGATGGGTGCCGCCGCCGTGAAGACCGAGCGGATCCGGCTCGGCACCGGGGTACTGATCCCGTCGAACCGCATCGTGCCAGTCGCCGCGAACGGCCTCGCTTCGCTCAATGCGCTGGCGCCGGGCCGCATTCTCGCAGGCTTCGGAACCGGCTATACCGGGCGGCGAAGCATCGGCCTTGGACCCTACAAGGTCTCCGACATAGGCGACTACATCCGGGCCGTAACAGCCATGTTGCGCGGCGAGACCCCGGAAATTCGGATCGAAGGCAAGACCCGCAAGGTAGGCTTCCTGAACCCGGAAACCGGGTTGATCAATATCAAGGATCCGATCCCAGTCGTGATCTCGGCGTTCGGTCCGAAGGCTCGCCGCCTCGCGGCGGAGCTCGACGCAGATTGGATCAACGTTAATTTCACCGAGGAATTTTCGGCTGTTACCGCCAAGGACATGGACGCGCAGTATTCGGCGGCCGGCAGGGATCCGGCGCGCCGGCGCAAGATCGTCT
>DATAYG010000011.1:0-11814 GCA_036272695.1 Rhizomicrobium sp.
GAGCGCCCCGCCGAGCGCATTGAACCCGAAGGCCGGATTGTTGGAGATGACGTCGATCGAGCGGATGGCGGCCGTCGGGATGAGATCCCAGTTGACGAGATCGCCGAACGCCTCGTTGATCCGCACGCCGTTCTGGTACACGGCAAGACCTTCCGGCGTGCCCAGAACGGGCGACGCTTCGAAGCCGCGGAACAGAATGTTGGGCTGAAACGGATCGTCCAGATTGTCGTTGATGTTGACGCTGCCCAGCTGGTCATTGAGCGCCGTGATGACGCTCGCCGAGCCTTCGCGGGTGAGGTCATTGGCGGACAGCGTCTGGACGTTGTACGGCAGTTTGTCGGCGTCGATGGCGGAACCAGGCACCGGTGTCGTACCGGTGACCACCACTGTTTCCACGGTCTGCGCGGAGGACGGTGCCGTACTTGACGTTTGGGCAAGGGCCGGCACGAAGGTGCTTGCGATTTGAATCGCCGTCGTGGCCAGAAGACCGCATAAGCGCCCACTCGCCCTTCTACCGGCGCGAGGAGCGCACTCTGCCGATCCCGCCGCGATTGGCGTTGTGGCGCGCAGAAGCGCCCTCTGCCATCCATCCGGTCGCATTTTTCCTGGTCTTTTTCGGCAGGCATCCCAAAATCAACGTGCTCCGGTACGACGGCGCGCGTCTATGGGATTTTTTTCCGATTTGAAATTTTGTGCACCAGGAGCACGACGCGCCCCGGGACACCGATCGGTGTTCCGGCCGTCACGGCGGACCGCTCCGCGGAACATCTGTCCAAAAACGCGCGACCACCTCACAACTTCAACCGCCCGCTGATGACGTCGTCATATCTCGTTGCATCCAGAGGTTCGTAGCGTGAAGTGCGTGAATCCAGTACATAGAGCGGCGTATTGATCCGCTCAGGATCGAAACCTTCTTTTGCCAGATCCACCTTGCGCTGCTTGAATGTGCCGGTCACCTCCATCTGCGGCAGAAGTCTCAAGAATACCGGCCGCGCGAAATCGGCGAGATTGCCCTTCAGCTGCCCGGCAAGTCCCGCTACATCAAATTCCGGACCGACCACCAGAGCAGCCATTCCGGCGCGACCTTCGTATCCCGGCACTTCCACGCCATAGACGTTCGCTTCCGAGATGCCCATAACCGTCTGGAGAACTTCTGCCACCTCGCTGGTCGCGACGTTCTCGCCCTTCCAGCGGAAGGTATCGCCGATCCGGTCCACAAAATAATAATAGCCCAGGCAGTCGCGCTTCATGAGATCGCCGGTACGGAACCAGGCGTCGCCGCGCTGAAACACATGCCGCAGAACCTTCTTCTCGGTGTCGGACTCGCGCGTATAACCTTCGAACCGCGTCTTGGGCTCGGAGGTAATTTTTCCGATCGCCTCGCCTACCTCCCCGTCCGCGCATTCCATACAGAAGCCTTCCGCGTCGCGTACCGGCGTTCCGTTTTCGATGTCGAAACGGACGATCCGCGTCCGGAAAAGCCCGCGCGCGTAGCACGGAATGCGGCCCACCGCGCCGACTTTGCCGTCGTAATTGACCAGCGCGACGTTTCCCTCGGTGGCACCGTAGAATTCGATGATCCGTGGAATGGCGAAGCGCGACTGAAAGCCCGCCCAGATGTCGGGACGCAAGCCGTTGCCGATGATCGCGCGCAATGCATGGTCGCGCTCGTGCGGCGAAGGCGGTGCATTGAGAAGATAACGGCAAAGCTCGCCGATATACTGGAACACGGTCGGCCGATGCCGCGCACAATCATTCCAGAATTCGTGTACGGAGAATTTGCGGCGAATTACCAGGGATCCGCCTACGGTGAGCGCCATGCCCGGCCCGCAAATGCCACCGGCCGAATGATAAAGCGGCAGCACGTCGTAGATGCGGTCGGACGCGGTTGTGCCGATCGCGCCGGCGAATCCATGCATCATGAACAGTGTTCGGAAATGACTGATGTTGGCGGCCTTGGGCGGTCCGGTCGTGCCGGACGTAAAGATGTAGAAAGCGAGGTCCTTGCAGACTAGTCCGTGCCGCCAGCCGGGATCGGCCGGGCTGGAAGAAACGGTGTTCAGTGCGGCGTCCAGATCATCGCAGGACGGGCATACACCGCCCGTCACCCAAGCCCGCGGCGGCACTGGGATAAGGGAGCGGGCGTCGAGATATTCAGCCGTCAGTTCGTCTCCGAGCACCAGGTGGCGGGCCGCGCAGGCTGCAATCGAATGGGCGAGCGCCGCGCCGCGGAGATTGGTGTTGATGAGCGCCACCACGACGCCGAGTTTGAACAGGCCCAGCCAGACGGCGATGTATTCCGGGCGGTTTTCCATCAGCAGTGCCACGCAGCTGCCGCGTTCGATCTCCTGGCCGCGCGCCCATTGCGCATAGCGGTCGGCGAGCGCATTGAGCTCCCCATAGCTGACCGTGTCCTCGCCGCAGAGGATCGCAAGGCTTTCCGGCGTCCGGCGCGCTTGGCCTTCGAAAATATCGACAATCGTAACGGGCGAGTCCGGTTTGACGTCGCGCAGGCGCCAGAACTCGCGGGCCAGACTTGCGATGTAGGTGGTTTCGCGCAAAACCACTGCGGGCAGGACCATGGGCGAATCGCGCCCCTTTCGCGCGAATCTTGGCAGGATAGGCGGCGGAAGGAACAGCGTCCAACAGAAGATGCGACCCGTCATGCTCGACCTCAGAGGGCTCAAATGCCCAATGCCGGCATTGCTGGCGCGACGGGCGCTTGCGCGCGCCGCGGCGGGCGGTATTGTCGAGATCGTCTGCGACGATCCGCTGGCGCCGATCGACATACCGCATATGTGCCGCGCGCAGGGTTACGACGTGCTGACGGTGGAGCGGAGTGCCGCCATCACGCGTCTTGTTCTGCGCCGGCCTGTATGAATCTGCCCATGGAATCGCTCGCGATAGCGGTGGCGATGCTCGCCGCAGCACCTTTCATTGGCAGTTTTCTCGGCGTCCTCGCCCAGCGTCTGCCGGAAAACCGACCGGTCGCCTGGTCGCGTTCGGCGTGTGCCCATTGCGGCCATGCGCTCGCACCGATTGATCTCGTACCGATCGCGAGTTATCTCGTCCTGCGTGGGCGCTGCCGCTACTGCCATGCCAGAATCGGCCGCTTCGCGCTCGCGATCGAATGCGCCGCATTTCTCGTCGCGGCATGGGCCGCGCTGCAGACGTCCGGGTGGGTGATCGCCGTGACCTGCATTTTCGGCTGGATGCTTCTGGTCCTTGCCGTCATCGACTGGCGCGTGCTGCTTCTGCCGGATGTAATTACTCTGCCGCTGCTTGTGACGGGGCTGGCTGCGACCGCGCTTTTCGACCGCGAGCGCCTGGTCGACCATATGATTGGCGCATTTGCGGGTTTCGCGTTGTTTGCGCTGGCCGCGTTTGCGTACCGCGTCCTGCGCGGACGTGAAGGTCTTGGTTTCGGCGATGCCAAGCTGCTTGCCGGAATCGGCGCCTGGGTTTCATGGACCGGCCTTCCAACGGTCGTCCTGTGGGGTTCGATACTCGGCCTCGTATTCGCGCTGGCCCGCGCCGCGGCCGGCCGCCGCCTTCAATTTTCGGATCGCCTTCCCTTCGGCACGTTCCTCGCCGCGGGCGGCTGGCTCGTCTGGCTTTACGGGCCGCTCATACCCGGCGGATGAAATGATTACATCATCCTCCGCACCACGGGCCCCGCGCTTTGGCGAAAGGCTGCTACGAGCGGGTGCAGGCTCGCGGCTCGTCACGAATGTGCCGTGCGGCCCTCGGCAGCCCTCGGCGGCAGGTCCATGAAACCGGTGGCCGCGACACCCGAGAGCGTGTCGGCCCGAATCGTGCGGCCGCTGTGATCATCCGTCTTGAGCCTGAACGTCAGGCGGGACGGATTCACGCACTATACAATGTAAAGGCCGGCCGTCATCTGCACAATACAACTCAAAGTCGAACGGATATTTCAACGACACTACATCATTGCGCGACAAAGTTGCGCGAGCGAGGCGAATGTAATCCATGCACTGCTTGCCGAGTCTGCGCATTCGAAGTAAGATTTCGGCGAGCGTCCATAAGGGCGCGGGCCGGTCCGATTGGCGGACGGCTCCTCAAGGGGAACTCCCATGCAAATCAAGAATTGCCTGACGGCCGGCGCTTCGGCTCTGGCATTGGCTGCCATGGCGTCGTTCGCGACCGGCGCTTCGGCACACGAAATCTACCTTCCGTATCACGCTGGAATGGCCGTCCCGAAACCGATCACGCTCGCAACCAATGGTAATCAGGCGCCGTATGTGGCGCCCAAGAACAGCAAGTCCGGAACTTGGACAGATGTGGCCGGCGTTCCTTTCACAGGCCAGGGCGGCTGGGGACCGATGCAGTTGACCGACGGCACGATCCTCATCAAGCAGTCGTTCACCGGCACCGCCGGCGTCTGGTACAAACTCTCGCCGGACAAAAAGGGCCAGTACACTGACGGCACGTGGACCAAAATCGCTGCAATGCCGGCCGGCTACTCGCCCGACTTCTTCGCCCAGCAGGTTCTGGCCAATGGCAACGTGTTGATCGAAGGTGGTGAATACAACGACCAATGTGGCGGCGGCTGCTGGACCAACAAGGGCGCGATCTATAATCCGGTCGCGAATTCGTGGTCATCGGTGAGCCCACCGACCGGCTGGAACAGCATTGGCGACTCTGAGAGCATCATGCTGCCGGACGGCACTTACATGCTTGCCGATTGCTGCTTCTTCGGGACCGGCAAGCAGGTGTTGGCCACGATCAGCGGCACGACGGTCAACTGGGCAACACCTACGACCACCTGGTCGTGCGCCAATAACGGTCCTTGCATGGACGAAGAGGGTTTCAGCTCGCTGCCCAACGGGGATGTTTTCCTCGTCGATGTGTGGAACTATACAGCAACCTCTGATGAATATTGGATCTACGACACGGCGACCGCCACCTGGACCCAGCCCGGAAGCACTCCGGACCGTTTGAGTGACACGAGCTACTTCGAACTCGGCGCTGGGCCGCTGACGCCCCAGGCTGGCAACCAAGGGACCATCATCCAGCTGACCGCCAACACTCATGGCGGTCCAAGTGATGTCTACGACGTTGCAACCGGCAAATGGAAAACCGGGCCGACGTTGAAGGTCGGCACTACAACTTACGTGATGGCCGACGCTCCCGCCGCAGTATTGCCGGATGGAAACGTTCTCGTCGAAGCGAGCGCGGGCTACGGAAATACGACGCCTGCGCATTTCTGGGAAATGAAGACCACGAAGAAGGGCAAGGTAAAAGCGACCCAGGTCAACGACACGACCACATCGCCGCGCAGCAACTGTTTTACAGGCAACCTTCTGCCTCTTCCGACCGGGCAGGTCCTGTGGGACAATAGCCAGTCCAGCACCGAGGTTGCGCTTTACACGCCGAAGGGCGCTGCGAAGGCGGCTTGGCTGCCGGTGGTCTCCAGCGTGTCCAACTCACTCAGCGTTGGTAGCACCGGAAATGCAATCTCCGGCACCAATTTCAACGGCTTCACGCTGGGCGGCTACTATGGCGACGATGCGCAAGCGGCCACAAACTACCCGCTGGTGCGCATCACCAACAATTCGACCGGTGATGTTTGCTTCGGCCGTAGCTACAACTTCTCGACGATGGGCGTGTGGACGACCGGCACGACCAATGCCGTATTCGACCTTCCGAACAACTGCGAGACCGGAGCGAGCAAGCTTCAGGTTATCGTGAATGGCATCGCGTCGGCGAGCGTTTCCGTGACGCTGAGCTAAGACCTGGCGGAAGCAATTCCGCCATTACGACTTGCGTGAATCATGGGCAGGGAAACCTGCCCATGATTTTTTTTCACAATCAGGGTTCCGCAAGATCGAGATCGCGGGAAATCCGGATAACGCGACAAAAGATCGGGCGCGCGTCTGCATGAATGAGGGACGGAGCCGCACCGGCACCTCGCCAGTGCTCCCGGGCCTTCGTGCCGGTAATTGACATGGCCTTCGTCAATGTGCCCGACTGGGCGCGAGCCGGTCCGATCGGCGGGCCGCTCTTGCAGGGGACTCCCATGAAAACCAGCAATCTTCTCTTCGCTAGCGTTTCCATTCTGGCTTTGACCGCAATCGGGGTGTTGTGCACCAGCGCCTCTGCGCATCCGGTCTACCGCCCTTACACATTCGGAGTTACGCCTCCGGACCCCAACACGCCCACGATTCATGTCGGGCCGTACCAGCCTCCATACGTGGCGCCCAAAAAAAGCAAATCCGGAAAATGGAATGATCTAACAAATACCCCGACTTTCACGGAATATGGACCGTGGGAGCCTCAGCTTCTTACCGACGGGACGGTCCTGGTCGCAGATGCCGGAACCAATCAGTGGTACAAGCTGACGCCGGACGCCAAGGGCCAATACAGCGACGGCAAGTGGACCGCGATCGCAAAGGCGCCGAGCAACGACTGCCCGCTCTATTACGCGCAACAGATCCTGACGGACGGTCGCATGATCGAAAACGGGGGTGAATATAATACGTGCGGCAGCGGAGAAAGCACCGCGGGCGCTCTCTACGACCCGGTAGGCAACTCCTGGGTCAGCGTTTCGCCGCCCAGCGGCTGGACCGAGATCGGCGATGCCGACAGCATCATTCTGCCAAACGGCACTTACATGCTCGCCGAGTGCTGCAACAGCAACCAGGCGCTAGCTACGATTAGTGGCAATAGCGTGACCTGGAAGGCGCAGACCGGCTATGGCAGCAATAGCGAGGAAGGCTGGGCGGCGCTGCCGGGCGGAAATGTGCAGACCGTCGACGTCTGGAACATCGGCAGCAACTACGACGACTATGAAATCTACAACACGTCCAAGGGTACCTGGAGCTTGGCAGGCCAGACACCGGATCTGCTGACAAACGGCTCCAAGGAGCTGGGTCCTGCGCCACTCACTCCTCAATACGGCTCCGCCGGCACAATCATTCAGTTCACCGGCAATCCGACGTCGGGCGTCAACGACATCTATGACGTTGCGAGCGGCACATGGACGTCCGGGCCGGTCATGGAAGTCAGCGGGACCATATACGACTGCGCCGACGCTCCCGCGGCGACACTGCCCGACGGAAATGTACTCGTTCAGGCGAGCCCAGGCGTCTATGATGCTCCCTCGCATTTCTGGGAATTCAGCATCAGCAAGAAGGGAAAGGTGACGGCGACCCAGGTCGACGACACGAAGGATGCGGCGAACGATCCGTCCTATTTCGGCAACATGCTTCTTCTTCCGACTGGCCAGGTCTTTTGGGATGACAGTCAGGATTCGGCGCGCGAGATCTCGATCTATACGCCGACGGGCAAGCCTAAAAAGAAGTGGCTGCCCGTGGTGTCAAGCGTGTCGAACTCGCTCACTGTGGGAAGTACAGGCAACGCGATTTCCGGCACCAACTTCAACGGCTTTGATCTCGGCGGCACCTGGGGCGACGACGCGCAGGCGGCCACGAACTTCCCGATCGTGCGCATCACGAACAACAGTTCGGGCGATGTGTGCTTCGGGCGCAGCTATGGCTTCTCGACCATGGGCGTGTGGACGACCGGCACGACCAATGCCACATTCGACATTCCGAACGGCTGCGAGACCGGCGCGAGCACGCTTCAGGTCGTCGTGAACGGCATCGCGTCGAAGGGCGTTGCCGTGACATTGAGCTGAAACATTGCGGAAGCAATTCCGTCAATTTGAATGACGCCAATCATGGGCGGGGAAACCCGCCCATGATTATTTCCAGCCTTATGTCGCCCGCTCCATATTGCGGCCCAGAATGCGCGACAGCCAGTCGAGACAACCCGCGGCGACCCGTTCCCAGCCGGGCTCGCCGACAATCCAATGGCTGTGATCCGGCAATTCTTCATAGCGTGCGCGGCCGCCATACCGGCGCGCAAGCCGGCGTACGGTTGCGGGGGGATTGATCCGGTCGCGCGCACCGACAAGACACAGGATCGGGCAGGCAACCGCTCGCGCATCGACATGGGTCGCGCGGCTTCCGTCGAACAACCAGTGCAGCACCTCGAACATGGCGAGACCGGATTCGGGCACGAGGCGCCCCAGTATCGATGCCTGCTCTTCCTCGGGGACAAGGTCGAGTGCATTCGCAGCCGCGATCCAGTGCGCCGGCGCCAACGCTTTTCGCCAGAAGATGCCTTCGGCATAGAGCGACTGCGCGGCAAGAAATTCCGAAGGCGTGGATGGCAGCATTCCCCAGGGTGCCGATGGCGCGAGCAATATGAGCGCACGCGCCCGGCCGCGGGCGGCAAGTATCTGCGCGAGAAGGCCGCCCAGCGAATGGCCGATTACCACCGGAATATCGCCAATCCGGTCGAACAGCGCCTCGAGATCTGCCACATACTCACGCGTGCCGGTGCGGGCGAGTTCAACTTGCGGACTGCCTGGTTCGTGATGGCGCAAAGTGGGCGTGTGTACCGCGAATCCTTGCGCTGCGAAAAGCGGCTGCCACGCCTCGAAAACCCAGCCCCCGCAAAACGCACCGTGGATCATGACCACAGGAAGACGCGTGGTCATCAGAAGGGCTGTTTCATGTCGCGTGCTTGGCGAGATCCCGGAAGGCGGCAATCACTTTGGAATAGGTATCGCGCTTGAAGGGCACGACCAGCCGCGGCAGCGTGTCGACGGGCAGCCATTTCCACTGCCCGAATTCCGGATGGGCCGTGTTGATATTTATTTCGGAATCGTTCCCGCAGTACCGCATCGCCAGCCATTTCTGCCGCTGCCCGCGATAGCGCCCGTGCAATGCGACACCGAGGAGATGGGTGGGCAGATCATAGGACAGCCATTCGTCGTATTCGCGCAACAACACGGCATTGCGTGTTCCGATTTCCTCCTCCAGCTCGCGGAATGCCGCCTCCACAGGGGTCTCGCCCTCGTCGATGCCGCCCTGGGGCAACTGCCAGCCTTCGACCATCTGGTCGATGCGACGGCCGACGAAAACCTGCCCATCATTGCTGAACAGCATCACTCCGACACAGGGACGGTAGGGAAAATCGTGGTGGCGCAATCGCGGAGATGGCATGGCGAAGGGCAATATGGACGAATCCGGCGTGCAAACAAAGCCCTGGGCGCTTGCGACAACGTTCGACCGGGGTTCTTTTGGGACCAGATACCTAATCCGCCGCATATCCGAAGCGCGCGATCCAGGAAGCGAGAAGGGGAAGTATGGGCGCGAGCTCGTCGCGATAGCGGCGCCACTGTCCAATTCCCTCGCCATAAAGGCCGCGGCGGACCTGGGCCGCACTCTGGGCGGTGACATCCCGGACCACGTGGTGAAAATCTCGCATGTCCTCTCTCCAGCCGATGCCGATGAATTCGCACGCTGCGCGAACATGCGGCTCAAAATCGGCCACCATGTGTTCGTGGCGATGTTCATAGACGTCGAGCGGAAGCTTTTCGCGGGCAAGCTCCACCAACGTCATGACCGAGGCGTAGAAACGCGCGCAATCATCGAGATCGCAGAATTCGAAGGTGGTCCTGCTGATGTTGAAGCGCCGGCGAAAACAGCCCAGCACGACATCGCGCGGATCGCGTACCGCGAAGATAATCCGCGCCGATGGGAACAGACGGCAAATCAGCGCCAATCTTAATGAGTTGAACGGCATCTTGTCGATGAAGACCTTGCCAGCGATGCGAAATCCCGCTCCGCGGACAGCCTGCCAATAGGCCTCCCGTCTTTTGATAATCTCGCTTCCCTTGAGAGTGGCCAGGCTTTCAAGCCCTGCTTCGCTCTGAACATCGATCCCGCGTCCTGCTTCGCTCAGGAAATCCACTTCATCGGCGTGGACAACCTCAGGGCTCATGGCCAATATTGATTCGAGAAGCGTCGTGCCGCTGCGGGTATAGCCCAGCAGGAAGACATGGCGATGCGGCTCTTCCGCTGTCGCCGGCATATCTCCGGACGCGCTCCAGTGCGGCGAATTCCGGAAATAACGGATGCAATATTCCACATCCTTAGTGATCCTCGCCCGGCCGAATTGGGCTGTGTGAATCGCGCGCAATCTAGCCTTGGACGCGCGATAGAGAGCGAAGGCGTCCGTGATCTCGCGCCGCCGGTCATAGGCGTCGGCGGCAAATGAGATGGCAAATGCCACGCCCTCGTCGTCCACAAAGGCGGGATTGGAAATTGTCTGCTCGAGCTTTTCCCGCGCGGCGGTAAAGCGGCGGCCTTCTATATCTGCTATGGCAAGCGCGATGAGAGCGAACGGATTATCGGGATCACGCGCAAGGGCAGCGGCGCCAGATTCCGACGCGGCGGCAAAATCGCCCCGTTCGACGTAAATCATCGCAAGGCTGACGAGCGAAGCCACATGATCCGGTTCGCGCGCCAGCTCCCTGTGCAGGCTTTGGACGGCCTCCTCAATGCGGCCCGATTGCTGCAGGGCCTCGCTGCGCGCGAAATCTACCCCGGTCAAATCCGGCGCCCGTGCCTGTGCGGTGTCGAACAACGCAAGCGCCTCGTCATTTCGTCCCTGGAGGCGAAGCGCAATGCCAAGCCGAAGTTCGAAGGCGGCCAACTGGCCCGGATCGCCGGTGCCGAGATTCACTGTCCCACGGAGCAGCTGTTCGGCTTCTCTGGGGCGACCGAGTTCGCACAGTTCGGTCGCGCGCGTGAGCACCGCCGCAGACTGGTCAGGCGGCAGAACGTCGACGCTGATCGTTGCTTCGGCGACGCTCTCATTCACTCGCCAGAGTTTCGCGATTATCGATACACCATGACGCCTGCCCACCTCCGCGAGCGCCCGGTCAATGTCCTGCGCGATGCCCGGAAAATTCTCGCGATCCAGCTTTTCGATCGATTTTGTCATCACCGCAAACTCCCACCGAATTACATAATCGGGAACGCGACGAATCAATATCTTTCGGGATTGAGAATCCTGAATGTCGATTGGATTTAATGTGTGCCTGCGGTCCGCGCCGGCACTTTCCCGTCCATGAGCTTGACTGCATAAGCAAGCTGGAAGTCGTCCGACTTGCCGCCCGGCGGCGGTTTGACGATCTCCTGCCCGGCTGGCGCTGCCGCCTGCTCGGCAGTCAGATGATGTGGAAGATCGGCTTCGCTCGGACGTTCAAGCTTGGAGAACGGCGTCGACTCGTCACCCTGCGCCACCGCGACGTCTGGCACGATCCCCGTCGCCTGGATCGAGCGGCCGGACGGTGTGTAGTACCGCGCCGTCGTCAGATGCAGTGCCCCGTCTTGGCCGTCGCTCAGCGGGATGATGGTTTGCACCGACCCCTTGCCGAACGATGTCATGCCGATGATCGTTGCGCGTTTGTGGTCCTGGAGCGCGCCGGCCACGATTTCGGACGCTGATGCGGTACCGCCGTTGATCAGCACCATGACCCTCTTGCCATCGGCGATATCACCGGCCTTGGCGTCGTAGCGCTGGGTGTCTTCCGGCTTGCGGCCGCGCGTCGATACGATCTCGCCGCTGTTGAGAAAATCGTCCGACACGGCAATCGCCTGGTCGAGAACGCCGCCGCCATCGTCGCGCAAGTCGATGATGTATCCCCGGAGGCGAGGTCCGATCTGTTTCTTCAGGCTCCGGATTGCAGCCACGACGCCGTCATTTGTTTCTTCATTGAAGGCGGGAATGCGGATGTAGCCCACATCGCCTTCGCGGCGCGATTTGACCGCCTCCACCTGGATGGCCGCGCGCACCAGGCTCACTTCGAAGGATTTTTGTGTGCCGTTCCGCAACAATGTCAGCTTGACCGACGTGCCCGAGGGACCGCGCAGCATGTCCTGAACCTTGTCAAGGTTGAGGCCCTGCAATCCCCGGCCGTTGATGGCGAGGATG
>DATAYG010000012.1:0-1684 GCA_036272695.1 Rhizomicrobium sp.
CTGCCATTGGCCGTAATCCATTGCTTTGGCAACGGGCGGCTCGGCGGTCGGAGCAATCACGATCAAGTCGAGGCCTAATTCCTGTGCCTTGCGTACGGCTGCAGGGGTGGGCATTACTTCGACTGTGCCATCGGGGAAGACTGCGCGAACTTCCCGGGCACGGATTGCCTCGTTTACGTTTTCTCGAATTCTCGGCCGGCGGGGAGCAAAACTTCTGGGTGGATACATGCCGGGCTAATGGACGGCGCTGACGCGCGGAGGGAGAAGGGTTAAATCCAAATTCAATACCTGTCTCTAGTTTACACAGAAATCACTAGTGTTGGGGAAGGCCTGTCCATAGCACGTTGTCGATGAGGCGGATGGTCCCGACGAACACGGCCGCAGCCACTAGGGCGTGACCGGTTACTTCGGCGAGCGGCTGCAGAGTCTCGGGATCGCTCACCTCAAAATACTCGACCTTTATCTCGGGTTCACCCGCGAGCACGGCGCGGGCGGCGCTGCGAATAGCATCGGCAGAGCGTTCCCCCGAGTCGAGTTGCGAACGCGCAGCGTCGAGAGCGCGGTACAAAGCGGGCGCAATGCGCCGCTGATCTGGCGTCAGGAGCTGATTGCGAGAACTGAGTGCCAGACCGTCGTCTTCGCGCACCGTGGGGACACCGACAATCTCGACGGGTACATTGAGATCACTCACCATGCGGCGAATGATAGCGAGTTGCTGTGCGTCCTTTTCGCCAAAGTACGCGCGCTCGGGGGCGACAAGATTCAAAAGCTTCAGGACTACTGTCGCGACACCGCGAAAGTGGCCGGGGCGGTGGGCGCCGCACAAATGTTCAGCCAGCACCGGCGAGTCTACGAAGGTCAAAGGCTCCTGCGCATAGATCTCCGCAGCCGTGGGCGCGAATACCAGATCGACACCGTGCTGGGCGCAAACTTCCAGATCGCGTTCGAGGGTACGGGGATAGCGCGCAAGATCCTGCTTTTGGTCAAATTGCAGCGGATTGACAAAGATGGTCGCAACAACGAAGTTGTTTTCGCACCGCGCCCGATCGAAGAGAGCGGCGTGACCGGCGTGTAGAGCTCCCATCGTCGGTACGAGTCCAATCGCGGAACTGGCGTGTCGAACGCGCTGCAGCCTGTCTCGCAGAGCGGAGACGGATTCAACCACTTGGGGCTGCTGCTTCCCTGCCCCGCTGGCCGGCGGGAAAATGCCGGATCGGACCTCCTCGGCGAACCAGGACACCGCCTGCCGGACCGCTTCACCGGCTTGCGTATATTGTTTGACGAAAGATGGAACCGGCGTTCCAGTGAGCGCGAGCATGTCGTGCGTGACCAGCACTTGGCCGTCGCAATCGGGTCCGGAACCAATGCCGATAACGGGGATGTGCAGGGCGGCCGTGAGATGGCGCGCGGCTTCGTCGGGAACGCATTCGATCACAACCGCGAACGCGCCCGCGGCCTCGAGAGCACGGCCATCTTCGAGGAGTTGCTCCTGCTGTTCGCGTGTGCGCCCCTGACGCCGGAACCCGCCAATGGCGTGAACGGACTGCGGCTGCAGGCCAATGTGTCCCATGACGGGAATGCCCGCTGCAACAATGCGGGCAACCGTGGGTGCGACCGCCTCACCACCTTCGATTTTGACCGCTGTAGCACCGCCATCCTGCAGCAGCCGCCCGGCGTTGCGCAA
>DATAYG010000013.1:0-1882 GCA_036272695.1 Rhizomicrobium sp.
CAACACGCTCAACCAGTTGACCGATGCAGGCCTGTTACGCCAGGTCAGCGTCGACGGCACCAAGACCTATTTCGACACCAACGTGTCGGCGCATCATCACTTCTATCTCGAAAACAACCACGAGCTGGTCGACATTCCGGACCCGCATCTGATGTTGCAGAAGATGCCCGAAATCCCCGAGGGCTACGAGATCGCCCGGGTCGATATGGTCGTTCGGCTGCGCAAGAAGCGCTGAGCGCTTCGCCGTCCCTGCAAACGCAGGGACCCATCACCCCTAGCATTTATGATTTAGCGAAGCGTTGCAAGAACGCGAGTCCTCGAAGTATGGGTCCCTGCGTTATACGCGCAATTGCGCGCTAGGCAGGGACGATGAGGCGCGCTCACTCCACCTTTTCGTCGGCGTAGACGCCCCACAACCGCTGCTGCTCGATCCAGCCGTCAAAACCATTGCCGCTGACGTGGCACCAGCCGGACGCACATCGCTTGACCTGGGTCACAACGCCGGCCTGCAGGCGGGCGGCGACCGCGCTGGTTTCATCGGCGCGATCGTAGATCGGCGCCAGATCATCCTTGCTCTTCATGGTGACGACGGCCGTTCGGCGGCCTGACAGCAGCGAATGATAGACCCAGCCTTCGGCGCCTTCGGAATCCCGCACCCGGCGCCAGTTCTCGAATTCGGCGGTGATTTCGACCGGCAGCCCCGAGCGGGTGTAGACCCAGGCGACGTCATTGTCCTTGGTCGGGCCGGCCCTGACATTCACATGATCGGATTTGAGACTGACGTAACGCGGCACCGGCAACCCGCTGGTGGTGACGGCTGCGTCCTTTGCCGAAAACCCCGAACTCACCGATGCACCCAACAGACCACCCGTGAGCGCCACCACCACACAAAACCGCCCCAACGCCATATCCGCTCGTCTCCTGCCGAGATCGCAACTCAACTTCTATGAGTTGAACCACCTGGAATGCCGCCCCCGAACCCCCTGCCTGTCCCTCGCGCCTCATTTGGAGGGTTCTTGTCTTGGCCCGGCCTTCTGCTAGAGAGGACGGAACGCCAAGAAAACCACAAGAAAACACCGATCAAACAAGACGCGTCCGGATTTTCCCTTTGGGAATCCAAGGGAAAGATCGGGAACCCCAGGGAAACGCCGGGACCGCACTGCACCGGCAGTGTCGAACAACCGGGTTAATGAGGTCTGAACAAAGCCTCATGAGAGCAGGACATGTCGCTTAAGAAAAAGCCTCTCGTCGTCGTCACGCGCAAACTGCCGGACTCGATCGAGACCCGGATGCGTGAGCTGTTCGACGCCCGGCTCAACCTCGACGACAAGCCGCTGGCGCCGGATCAAATCGCCGAGGCGGTGCGGACCGCCGATGTGCTGGTGCCTACCGTCACCGACGTGATATCGGACGAGTTTCTCCAGCAGCCCGACTGCAAGCTGAAGCGGATCGCCAATTTCGGCAACGGCGTCGACAATATCGATGTCGTTGCGGCGCATGCGCGCGGCATCACCGTGACCAACACCCCAAAGGTCCTGACCGAAGATACCGCCGACATGACGATGGCGCTGATCCTCGCGGTGCCGCGCCGGCTGATCGAAGGCGCCTCGATCCTGACCGAGGGCAAGAACTGGCCCGGCTGGTCGCCGACCTGGATGCTCGGCCATCGCATCGGCGGAAAAAGGCTCGGCATCATCGGCATGGGCCGCATCGGCCAGGCGGTGGCGCGCCGCGCCCGCGCCTTCGGCCTGCAGATCCATTATCACAACCGCCGTCCGGTGGCGCCGCGCATCGCCGACGAATTGGCGGGTCTTCGCCGGGCCGGCTCACTCCGCGGGCACAGCGGGCACAGCCGGCACAGCGGGCACAGCCGGCACAGCGG
>DATAYG010000014.1:0-6093 GCA_036272695.1 Rhizomicrobium sp.
TTGGGATACCTCGACAAGCCGCATCAAGAGCCGGAAGAAGGGCGCCGGCACGCCGCAAAACGATCCCGGCATCACCGGGCTCACGACTGAGCAGTTGCAATCCGGCCTGCCGAAGGGATTCGATCCGAAAGTCTGGGCCGAAAACCCGAAGATCAACAAGGGCCTGCCCTATCTGATCAACAACCCGCCGGAGGAGTAGACGCAATTTCCTCGCCCCTGTCGCGCGAGAGGGCGGGGCGCGATGCGGCGGGCAGCGTGGCGAGTGAGGGGCTCTCCCCGAACAGCCCTTGATTATTTGCTTCGGCGCCGAGACAGACTTTCTGCATCCGTCGCGCACCGCCGCCCCCTCGCCCCAGCCCTGTCCCCCCTGAAAGGGGGCGAGGGAGTGGGAGATACAATCCGCCCGTGCTATCGTCTCATGGGGAGTGCCACAACCCTGGGGGATTCAATCGATGCGCAATACCTATAGTGCTGTGATCGTCGCAGGAATTGTCGCGGCTCTGGCCGCAACGAGCGGCGCCCATGCCGACGTCGTGATATCTTCGGCGGCGACATCCAGCATGGCTTGCTCCAACGGCGTCTGCGCGCCGACGGCGAAGAACGCCGTTCTGAACGTCGGCGACCTGGAAAATCTGCTGGCGTCCGGCGCTGTCGAGGTGACGACCTCAGGCTCGGACGTGCAGGCCAGGAATATCGAGATCGACACGGCGTTGACCTGGTCGAGCGGCAACGTGCTTGCACTCGACGCCTTTCAGTCGATTCTTGTTGAGACACCGGTATCTATTGCCGGGCAGGGCGGCCTGTCGATCGCGACGAACGATCGCGGGACGCAAGGCTATTTTGGATTTCGGGGCAAAGGGCATGTCACATTTTCAAATCTGTCGAGCGTGCTGACGGTCAATGGCGCATCGTACACCCTGGAAGGCGACATTAAATCGCTCGCCGCGGCCATAGCTGCGAACTCCGCCGGCAACTACGCGCTGGCAAACGACTTTGACGCGAGCAACGACGGAACCTATCAGAATTCACCTATTCCGACGGAATTCTCCGGAAGTTTCGAAGGGCTCGGCAATACCATTTCCAACCTTTCGCTCAGTGGCACGGGTGATCCGAACGCCGCTATTGGACTCTTTGCCGAACTCGGCCTAAATAATCAGCCCGGAGGCAGCGTCGAAGATATCAGTCTCCGTGAGCTGAGCGTCACCGGAAACGGTCTCGCGATAGGGGGGCTTGTCGGGTTGAACGCGGGCACGATCAGCGGCGTGTTCGTCAGCGGATCGCTGTCGGCCGAGTTCCAGCAAGGTGATCCAGAAATTGGTGGACTGGTGGGTTACAGCATAGGTAATATCGCACGCTCCGGAACAGAAGTTACTATCACGAGCAGCCAGAGTGCAGCGCTCGGTGGGCTGGCGAGTTATTCGGGACGTGGGGCCATTTCCCAATCCTTTGCCAACTGCAAGATTTCCGGCGGGAGCGCATCTTTCATCGGAGGGTTGGTGGGAGATAATGAGAGTCCGGTTAGCGCATCCTACGCAACCGGCAGCGTGCAAGGCGGCGCCGGCTCGGACATCGGCGGTCTGGTGGGCAACAATGTAGAGGAAAGCACTATCACGCAGTCTTATTCGAAGACGATCTTGAAGGATGCCGGCCACAAGGATCGTGATGCCGGCGGGCTTATTGGCGTCGACAATTCACCGGCCGGAAGCAATAAATCGGATTATTGGGACACCTCGACGAGCCGCGTGAAGAGCCCGAAGAAGGGTGCCGGCACGCCGCAAAACGATCGCGGCATCACCGGCCTGACCAACCAGCAACTGCAATCGGGTCTGCCTGACGGCTTTGACCCGAAGGTCTGGGCGGAGGACCCGAAGATCAATGGCGGTTTCCCCTACCTGATCAACAATCCGCCGCGGAAGTAATTCCCTTGCCCCCGCAGGGGGGAGGGGGTTAGTGCCCGCTGCGCCGCGATGCGGCGAGTGAAGGGGCCTCCCTGCCGCACAGCCCCCGATTATTTGCTTCGACCACGAGCAGATTTCTGCATCCGCCACGCGTCGCCACCCCAGCCCTCTCCCCCGCGGGGCGACGGAGTAGCGGTGCAACGGGTAGCGGTTTGTACTCGGTTGACAACGCAACCATATTGGTTATACAATACCCGCGGACGGAGTAGTGCAGGCGCTACTCGAGAAGCGGACCGGGAAACGCGGTGTGCAATTCTCAGGGAATTTTTTGGCCCTGTGCCAGCCGGCGGTTCGCGGCCATGCACATTCTCAGGGAAATTCCGAGTGATCTCAGCAAACGTCTATTTCGCTCCCGCCAGCCCACCCTCTCCTTGAGGGCCCTTGAGGGAGGGTCGAAATTTGCGAGCGAACCGAAGCAAATTTCGGGGAGGGGTAAATGTTGCAACGGACTCCGCTGTCAGTGCGCCCGAGAGATCACTCCTCCCCGAAATCGCTCCGCGATTTCGACCTTGCCTCAAGCGGAGGGTGGAAAGGGGTGCACATTCTCAGGGAAATTTCGCCGCGTATGCGGGCGCGGCGCCCGCTCGTACGCCATTCGTATCGCGCGCGTGCAAATTCTCAGGGAAATTTCGGCTCAGTTTCGCACGGCGGGATGGCGATGAAGATAGGCGATCCGGCAGACAAGGCCATCCAGCGGGTATTCGATCTGTACCTTCCCCTCGGCTTCGCCCGATACGACGGAGCGGATCAATCGGTGACCGAAGCCGTCGCGCGGCGGTGGCACCGGTGTCGGCCCGCCATACTCGGCCCAGACGAATTCGACATGCTCCCCGCTGCCGATGGCGGTCACCGTCCAGCGGAAATCCACCGTGCCGCCCGGCTCGGAGAGAGAGCCATATTTCAACGCGTTGCTCGCAAGTTCGTGCACCGCGAGCGCAAGCGCGCCGCCGAACCGTTCGGAAAGGACGACGGGCGGGCCATCGAAAATCAGGCGCGGCGGCGAAACCGAAAGAAAGGGTTCGAGCACCGCACGCACCACTGCAGTGGCCTCAAGCACATCGAAACCATGCCTGAGGACAAGATCGCTCGCCGTGCCGAGCGCGCGCAGCCGGCCGAGAAAACGCTTCACATAGGCCTCGACGGCCGGATCCTGGCCCGGAGCGGCGCCGGAGAATTTGGCCAGCGCCTCGATGATCGCCATCAGATTCTTGAGCCGGTGCCGCGCTTCGCCCAGCACCATTTCGCGCGCTTCCGCTTCGCGCGCGCGGCGCTCGGCGAGGCTCTGCAATTCGCGTTCGGCCTGCCAGGCATTGCGCAGAAGTTCGCGCACGAAGCCCGCGATCAGGAGCTGGAGAACGCCTGCCATGGCGAAAACGACAAGCGTGGCGCCGGCGAACTGCGAATGGGCCACCCGCCACACCAGCACGGCGCCGGCGACCATGATGACGAGCCCGAATTCCCAGCCGGCAAGAAGCGTCACCAGCAGCGTCGCCGGAAAGTACAGCGCCGCGGTACCCAGAACGCCGTAGCTGCGCGCCGTCCACCAGATGATCGTCGTCGCTGCAAAAATGAGGAGCGTGAGAGCGCCGCGCGCGGCGAAGCTCAGTCCCTCTTCAGATTGATGCGCATCGCCGGTTCGCCTGCCGATAATGGCGTTCAGCACCGTCGCGCGCGCACTCTGAAATGCAGAGCCGATGCTCACCATGCCCCAAGACCCAGTGATTGCCCGGCAGCGATGGATGCACAGGCTGCACCGTGGCGCAACATGCGATTTCGAGTTGCTGCCGCGGACGGATCGCGGCGCCGGTCCGTTCCCGCCGGATTCTTCTTGACCGGCAACTGGTTTCAT
Source organism: Rhizomicrobium sp. (assembly GCA_036272695.1). Classification (GTDB taxonomy): domain Bacteria; phylum Pseudomonadota; class Alphaproteobacteria; order Micropepsales; family Micropepsaceae; genus Rhizomicrobium. The sequence continues at coordinate 3,808 of DATAYG010000014.1, forward strand.
TTGAAACTAATTCGCCGAGTTCCGCAGGAGAACGAAATCATGCAGGCGTTGTGGGACAATCCGATGGGAACGGACGGGTTCGAATTCGTCGAATACACCGCACCCGATACAAGCAAATTGCACGCGCTGTTCGAGCGCATGGGGTTCCGCGCGGTGGCGCGGCACCGCGCCAAGGCCGTCACGCTCTACCGGCAGGGCGGCATCAACTTCGTGGTCAATGCCGAACCCGACAGCCATGGCAGCCGCTTTGCGAAAGAGCACGGACCGTCGGCCTGCGCGATGGCGTTTCGCGTCAAGGACGCAGCCCAGGCCTATGCGCTGGCGCTGGAACGCGGCGCCACGCCGTTCCATAACCAGGTCGGGCCGATGGAACTGAACATCCCTGCCATCGAGGGCATCGGCGGCAGCGTGATCTATCTGGTCGACCGCTATGGCGAACATTCGATCTACGACGTCGATTTCGTGCCGACGGATGCGGCGCTGGGCTTCGAGCATGAAGGCGCGGGGCTGACACAGATCGATCACGTGACCCACAATGTGTTCCGCGGCAATCTCGACAAATGGGCGCAATTTTACGAGAAGCTCTTCAATTTCCGCGAGATCCGCTATTTCGACATCGAGGGCAAGCTCACGGGCCTCAAGTCGCGCGCCATGACCAGCCCCTGCGGGACGATCCGTATACCGATCAATGAATCCTCGGACGACAAATCGCAGATCGAGGAATATCTGCATCATTACAAGGGCGAGGGCATCCAGCACATCGCGCTGTCGACGGAGAACATCTACAATTCGGTGGATTCGCTAAGGGCGACGGGCGTCGATTTCCAGGACACGCCCGACACCTATTACGAGCGCGTCGACAATCGCGTGAAGGGGCATGGCGAGGATGTCGAGCGGCTCAAGCGTCAGCGCATCCTGATGGACGGCGCACCCACGGAAGACCAGGGCCTGCTGCTGCAGATATTCACCCAGAACGCCATCGGCCCGATCTTCTTCGAGATCATCCAGCGCAAGGGCAATGAGGGATTCGGCGAAGGCAATTTCCAGGCGCTGTTTGAATCGATAGAGGCGGATCAGATAAAGCGGGGCGTGTTGAGCGCGTGATCCATGCCGGATTACTTATATTAGTTGTCATGGCCCGCGAATAGGGCCACCCCGTTGGAATAGGCACGAACCTCGAAGGAATAGTGTATTCGACCTAATCTCGCCGAGTTTGCAGAACCGACCTGGGTGGCCCGCATTTGCGGGCCATGACAAGTTTAAGGCGAGCGCGGAGCTTTCCTGTAAAATACCGGAGTAATAACATGAGTACCAGGAACTGGATCGAATTTCCCCGCATGGAGGGCAAGACTTCGCATCAGGCGCATGCCGATCTTCCCGGCGGAACCTATGAACGCGAGATGGGCCGCGACGGCTTCTTCGGGCCGGCGGTGCATTTCTATCATCGCCATCCGCCGACGGGCTGGACGTCCATCAAGGGCGATCTGCGGCCGCGCGCCTTCGATGCGGGTGCCGCGGCGGTGAGCGCGGTCGGGCCGTTCCGTTCGGCGCTGCTGCTCGCCAGCGACAGATGTCTGGTGATGATCTGCACCTGTCCGGTGGCGACAAATATCCTCAGGAACTCCGACGGCGACCTGCTGCTGTTCGTTCACGAAGGTGCCGGCGACCTGTTCTGCGATTTCGGTCACATGACCTATCGCGACGGCGATTACATCCTGTTGCCGCGCGGGACGATGTGGCGGCTCGAACCAAGCCTGCAAAGCACGGTACTGATGATCGAGGCGCGTGACGGTGCATTCAAGCTGCCCGAACGCGGCATCCTTGGACCGCACGCGATTTTCGATCCCGCGGTGCTCGAGACGCCGAAGATCGACGAGGCGTTCAAATCGCAGCCCGACGGCGAATACGGTGTCTATGTGAAGCGCCGCAACGCCGTGTCGACGATCATTTATCCCTTCAATCCCCTCGACGTCGTGGGCTGGAAAGGCAATCTCGCCCCGGTGAAGCTCAACTGGCGCGATATAAGGCCGGTGATGAGCCATCGTTATCACATCCCGCCTTCGGTGCATTCGACGTTTGTTGCCGACCGTTTCGTGGTCTGCACCTTCGTGCCGCGTCCGATCGAGACCGACCCCGGTGCGCTCAAGGTGCCGTTCTATCATTCGAACGAGGAGTTCGACGAAGCGATCTTCTATCATCGCGGCGAATTCTTCAGCCGGGACAATATCCATCCCGGAATGATGACCATGCATCCCTCCGGTGTGACGCACGGTCCGCATCCCAAGG
>DATAYG010000015.1:0-11228 GCA_036272695.1 Rhizomicrobium sp.
TTCGAAGAAACCTATTGCGCGGGTTCCGCGCCGGCGGAACCCGTGCCTAGGCCTGCGTCCGTGTCCTCGCGCATTTTCTCCCCGGATGACGACAATGTCATCTGCGACGAAGCCGAAATCGAGACATCGCTCGGATTCTGATGAAGGCCCTCGTCGTCACAAATTGCGCGACCGGCGCTTACACGATGGGCTTGCGCGCGATCTTCCCCAAATGGGACGTCAAGGGCGCAAACAACAACGTCGCACAAAAGTTCATCGACGAGCGCGATCGCAAATTTCTCGGTCATCTTTCATCTGCGAAATTCCTGCTGACGAACGAACCGGATGCTCCGATGTTCGACGGCTTTGCACCGGACGGCGTCAAGCTCGTCATTCCGAATTTTTCCTTCCGCGCGCTGCAGCCCGATGCGTTTCACCTTTCCCATGCAAACCAAGCAGTTTCGTCGCTGCTTGGCGGCGGCAACCTCCATTCGCGTCTGACCGTCACCGCGTTTGTGCTCGGCATGAGGGTTGACGAAACCGCTGCGGCGTTCAACGCCGCGAACTACGAGCGATGCTGTTATTTCGACGTTTTCGCGTCCGAACGTGAAAATTTGCTCGGGCGTTTCTCCGCCGCAGGGATCGACCTTGCGCCGGAACTCGACGGCTGGTTAGGCAAAGGAAATTTTCTCTACACCCACAATCACCCCAAATCCTTTGTTTTCGCCGATATTCTCATAAAGTCGCTTACGGGCCGCTTTCTCACACCCGTCCGGGCTGGCACGGCTCGGGCCATGCTCGAAAAGCTGCACGATCACCTCGAGGATACCGGCCACTGGCCAGTCTACCCCGAAATCGCAGCGCGCCTCGGATTCGACGGTTCCCTTGTATGGCGCACGAGCCGAGGCGCCGGCTTCCGCTTGCTGGGCGTTCGCGATTTCGTCGAACAGACCTTTGCGGGACTCGCGAATCTGAGCGGAATTTCGCCGAAGACTATTCCCGGGTTCGAAGACTGCGCCACTGCCATCAAACCATGAATCGCAACCACAAACGCGGAGTTCTGGACGTTAAAAGGGGGTCGGCGTTGGCTGCGTAATGCGGCGCCCCTTCGCACATTGTGGGCAACCGGAAATGTGCGGTTGCGGAAAAGCGACCGCACCGATTTAATCGGCACAATGCCGCAAGTTCATACGAAAATGCACGTCCGGATGCTGGATGCTGCCCGCGAGGGCGGTCAGGTCGCGCGCGACGGCCTTTATGGTCTTCATTGGGGCGATCCGGAGAGCGAGCCGGCGCTGGTGACGATTCGTGATCACTGGCTCCTGCCTCATGTGCGACCCGAGATCACGGCGCTGGAGATAGGACCGGGCGGCGGACGCTGGACGCGATATATGCTGCCCGTGCGGCGCCTCTATGCAGTGGATCATTTTCCCGAGCTGCTCGCCGAGTTGCGCGGCAATTTTCCGCAACCGCACGTCGTCGAAATCCGAAACAACGGCACGGATTTTCCAGGAGTGCCCCCCAACTCGGTGGATTTTGTCTTTTCCTACGGGGTCTTCGTACATCTCGAGGCCAATACCATCCGCTCCTATCTCGACAATCTGCGCGCCGTGATCGGGCCGGCTACTCAGCTGGTCATTCACTATTCCGACAAGGACAAACTGGCGGCACAGCGCAACAAGGGATTTTCCGACAACGATCCACGCCGCATGCGGATGATGGTGGAAGGCGCGGGCTATCGCATCCTGGAGGAAGACACCACTTCGCTCGATCACAGCGCCATCATGCGCTTTACGCCGGCCTGAATTCCGCAAGCCCGCGCCCCTGTCGGCTATCAGCACGCGTTGCCGTTTGGCGCCGGAACGCTTAACTAGCGCCCCATGAACAGCCTGACCGAAATCCGCGCCCGTTTCCTCGATTTCTTCCGCGCCCATGGCCACGAGATCGTGTCCTCCTCGCCGCTCGTACCGCGCAACGATCCCACTCTGCTGTTCACCAATGCCGGCATGGTGCAGTTCAAGAACGTGTTCACCGGCCAGGAGAAGCGGGCCTACAGCCGCGCCACCACCGCGCAGAAATGCGTGCGCGCCGGCGGCAAGCACAATGATCTCGAAAATGTCGGCTACACCGCCCGGCACCTCACCTTCTTCGAGATGCTCGGCAATTTCTCCTTCGGGGATTATTTCAAGGAAGACGCGATCGCTTTCGCCTGGGAGCTGGTTCACAAGGATTTCGGGCTGCCGAAAGAGCGTTTGCTCGTCACGGTCTATGCCGACGACGACGACGCTTTCGCGCTGTGGAAGAAAATTGCGGACCTCCCCGAATCGAAGATCATCCGCATCCCGACCGCCGACAATTTCTGGTCGATGGGCGACACCGGCCCTTGTGGTCCCTGTTCGGAAATCTTCTTCGATCACGGGCCCAACATCATGGGCGGCCCGCCGGGCTCGCCGGAGCAGGACGGCGACCGCTATGTCGAGATCTGGAATCTCGTCTTCATGCAGTATGAGCAGTTCGCGGGCGACGCACGGACTGTCCTGCCGCGGCCCTCGATCGATACCGGCATGGGGCTCGAGCGTTTCGCGACCGTCATGCAGGGCGTGCAGGACGTATTCGATGTCGATCTGTTCCGGCATATCATCGCCGCGTCGGTCGAACTGACGGCGCAGCCTTCATCGGGAGCGCATGCCGCAAGCCATCGCGTCATCGCCGATCATCTGCGCTCGTCCGCGTTTCTCATTGCCGACGGCGTGCTGCCGTCCAATGAAGGCCGCGGCTATGTGCTCCGCCGCATCATGCGCCGCGCCATGCGCCATGCGCATCTTCTGGGCGCGCGCGATCCCTTGTTATATCGGCTGCTGCCGGTGCTGGTCGCGGAAATGGGCCGGGCCTATCCGGAGCTGAAGCGCGCCGAGGCACTCACTTCGGAGACGTTGCGCCTCGAAGAACTGCGTTTCCGCGATACATTGGCACGCGGCCTCAAGCTGCTCGACGAAGCGGTCACCGGCCTGTCGCGCGGCGACAGGCTCGCCGGCGAAACCGCATTCCGGCTCTACGACACATACGGTTTCCCGCTCGACCTCACCGAAGACGCGTTGCGCGCGCGCGGCATCGGCGTCGATACGGAAGGCTTCAACACCGCCATGGCGCGGCAGCGCGAGGAAGCGCGCAGGGCATGGGCGGGTTCGGGTGAAACCGGCACCGATACGCTGTGGTTCGCCCTGCGCGACGAAATCGGCGCGACGGAATTTCTCGGTTATGAAACCGAGCAGGCCGAAGGCACCATCGTTGCGATGCTGAAGGATGGCGCGCGCGTGGACGGTGCGAACGCGGGCGACACCATCCGTATACTGACAAATCAGACGCCATTCTATGGCGAATCCGGCGGACAGGTCGGCGATGCCGGCGCGATGTTTTCCGCCAGAGGTGGAGAAGGCCGGGTCACCGATACGGAGAAGAAATTAGGCGCGCTGCATGTGCATGTGGTGGAGATCGTGCATGGCAGTCTGAGTGTTGGAGATGTGGTGGAGTTGCGGGTCGATGGCGAGCGTCGCCGCGCCACGCGCGCCAATCATTCCGCCACCCATCTTCTGCATGCGGCTCTGAAACATGTGCTGGGCCCGCATGTCTCGCAGAAAGGCTCGCTCGTTGCACCCGACCGGCTGCGCTTCGATTTCAGCCATCCCAAGGCCGTCACGCCGGAGGAGTTGCTGCGCATCGAGAACGACGTGAACACCATCATCCGCCAGAACTCCGACACGTCGACGCGGCTGATGCCGACCACGGATGCGATTGCGGCCGGCGCCGAAGCTTTGTTTGGCGAGAAATATGGCGACGAGGTGCGCGTCCTCACCATGGGCGAGGGCGACGGCAAGGCCTATTCCGTCGAACTCTGCGGCGGCACCCATGTGCGAAGGCTCGGCGACATCGGGCTGTTCACGATCCTCTCGGAAAGTGTGGTGGCGGCCGGCGTGCGCCGCATCGAAGCGCTGACGAGCGAAGGCGCGCGCAAATATCTGACACACCAGGCCGAGATCGTGCGCGAGGCCGCATCGGTACTCAAGACAAACCCGGCGGAGCTGCCGCTACGCGTCTCTCAGCTTGCAGAGGAACGCAAACGCATCGAACGCGAACTGGCGGATGCGCGTCGTGCGCTCGCGCTTGCCGGCCCGTCGCGCGCCGACGCCGCCGATGAAACACGCGAGATTGCCGGTGTGAAAACCATGTTGCGCGTGGTCGATGGCGTGAGTGCGAAAGACCTGAAAAGCGTTGCCGACGAGGCCAAGGCAAAGCTCGGCTCCGGCGTCGTGGCATTGGTTGCGGTGGCCGACGGGCGCGCGTCACTTGTCGTCGGCGTGACCGATGATCTCAGAAACCGCATCGACGCCGTCGATCTAGTAAGGCGCGGCGCCGAGGCCCTGGGCGGTAAAGGCGGCGGCGGCCGCCCCGACCTCGCCCAGGCCGGCGGTCCCGACGGGACGAAAGCGCAGGACGCGTTGACCGTCATCGAACGCCGCCTCTCCGACCTCGCGCCGGTGTAAGATTACAGAGGCCGGCGCGACCCTCACCCGCATTTGAGGCGCGTTGCCATCGACACCCCTTGACCGTTACGTAAGCATATGCTTACCGTAAACGATGACTTACGGTAATGCTTTCGCCGCGTTGGGCGATCCGACCCGCCGACGGATTCTTGAGCGCCTTCGGACCGGGCCCAAGCCCGTGGGGGTGATTGCCGCCGGCCTCCCGGTGAGCCGGCCGGCCGTGTCGCAGCACCTGAAAATTCTGAAAGAGGCAGGGCTCGTGCAGGAAGAAGCACAGGGCACGCGCCGCATCTATCACATCGATCCGCGCGGGCTCGGTCCATTGCGCGCCTGGCTGGATCAATTCTGGGACCAGGCGCTGGAGGCGTTCCGCGCCGAAGCTGAAAAGGAGCACACAAAATCGTGATGAGAATTTCCGCAGCACCCGTGAAGAAGAGCATCCGCGTAAACGCGCCTCCGGCCCGCGCTTTCGAAGTCTTCGCCACGCGGTTCGACAGCTGGTGGCCCCGCGATCATCATATCGGAAAATCCGCGATGAAACAGGCGATCATCGAGCCGCGCTCCGGCGGCCGATGGTACGAGAAGGGCGAGGATGGCTCGGAATGCGAATGGGGCCAGGTGTTGATCTGGGACCCGCCATCGCGGCTCGTGCTGTCATGGGGCATCAACAGCAAATTTGTTCCCGATGAAACAGTCGACAGCGAAGTGGAGGTCCGCTTCATCCCCGACGGCGATAGTGCCACGCGGGTGGAGCTTGAACACCGCATTCTCGCCGCCGACGCCGAAGCCCTGCGGGACGCGGTCGATTCGCCGCGCGGCTGGGGCAGTCTGCTCGAAATCTACGCGGCAAAACTTGCCGGTTGATGGCGTACCAACCTCAAACGAAGGAATGATTGCCATGACCCTGAAGCTCCATGTTTTCCCGATCAGCCCGCGCGCGTTCAAGGTTCTTGCGACCGCGCATCATCTCGGAATCGACTACGAACTGCGCATCGTCGATCTGACCAAGGGCGAACAGAAAGCGCCGGAATTCACCGCGCTCAATCCCAACCAGCGCATGCCGGTGCTGGAGGAAGACGGATTTGCGCTGTGGGAATCGAATGCGATCGTCGAATATCTCGCGTCGAAGCGTGATGGCTGGCTGCCGCGCGAGGCGCGCGACCGGCTGGCGCTGTCCAAATGGCTCTACTGGGACAGCAATCATTGGGATCCCACCTGCTCGATCTTCATCTTCGAGCGGATCATCAAGCCGTTCTTCAATCGCGGCGAACCCTCGGCCGCTGAGATCGCTCGCGGCGAGGAACAGTTCAACCGGCTGGCCTCGGTGCTCGACGGCGAGCTCGAGAAACATCGCTTCGTTACGGGCGACGCGCTGTCGGTCGTGGATTTCGCCATCGGCGCGCCGCTGACCGTGGCGGAACGGGCGGGTTATCCGCTCGAAAATTATCGCGCCATCCAGCGCTGGTATGCCGACCTCAGCTCGCTGCCGGCCTGGCAGAAGACAGCCTCGCTCGGAGAAATGGCCCGAGCCGCCTGATCCGTCTTTTCGCGGGCGCCGGCCCCTGCTAGGCTGGCGCCCATGACGGCCAAATTTGCCCTGCTGATACTCTGCGCGCGGATAGGATTTAATCCTTAGCCGCCCGCGCCATGCGCGCGATTGCGCGCAACCATTTCCCATTCTCCATCGGCAGGGCACGGCTATGGCGCAACAGAGCGCAACCCATAATCTCACCAAACACTGGCAGGCGCTGGACGCGGCCCATCACATCCATCCGTTCTCGGATGCGGCGGCGCTGATCCGCGAGGGCATACGAGTCATCACGCGGGCCGACGGCGTCTATCTGTGGGATTCCGAAGGCAACCGCATCATCGACGGCATGGCGGGGCTGTGGTGCGTGCAGGTCGGCTATGGCAACCGCGAACTCGCCGAAGCGGGCTGCGAAGCGCTGAAGACGCTTCCCTATTACAACCACTTCTTCAAAACGACGAATCCCTGGACGGCGGAACTGAGCGCGAAGCTCGCGCAGATTCTGCCCGAAGGCCACGAGCATGTGCTGTTCGCCAATTCCGGCTCGGAAGCAAATGATTCGGCGCTGAAGCTCATCCGCTACTACTGGAACCTGAGAGGCAGGCCGGAAAAGAAGATCCATATATCGCGCGACTACGCCTATCACGGCGTCACCATGGCGGCGGCATCGCTCTCGGGCCTTACGCCCCTGCATCCGCAATGGGACCTCCCGTTGCCGGGATTCGCCAAAGTTCCCGCGCCGTACTGGTTCGCCGCACAGGCCGCCGGCTATGGCGATATCGGGCCTGAAGAGTTTGGTGTTCTCATTGCCCAGCGGCTCGAAGACCGGATTCGCGAGATCGGGCCGCATCGCGTGGCGTCGTTCTCCGCCGAGCCGGTACAGGGCGCGGGCGGGCTGATCTTCCCGCCGGCGACCTACTGGCCGGAGGTGCAGCGCATCTGTCGTCAATACGACGTACTGCTGCATCTCGACGAAGTGATCACGGGGTTCGGCCGGACGGGCGAATGGTTCGGCGCGGATACCTACGCCATCGCGCCCGATATCATAACCATGGCCAAGGGACTTTCGTCCGGCTACCAGCCCATATCGGCCGTGTCGCTGGGCACGCGGATGTCCGAGGCCATTCTTTCGGCAGGCGAGGAACTGGTGCACGGCTTCACCTATTCCGGGCATCCCGTGGCCGCGGCCGTCGCATTGAAAAATCTCGAAGTGATCGAAAAGCGCGGCCTCGTTCCCCGGGTGAAGCAATCGATCGGGCCCTATCTGCAGCGGCGGCTGCATGAAACATTCGAATCCCATCCGCTCGTCGGCGAAGTGCGTGGTATCGGCATGCTGGCGGCAATCGAGCTTGTGCCCGACAAGCCCGCGCGCAGCTTCTTCCCGCGCGAGTTCGACGTCGGCACGCGCTGCCGGAACTACTGCTTTGCCGGCGGACTGATGATGCGCGCGATTCGCGATACGATGGTGCTTGCGCCGCCGCTCGTCGCAAGCGAAGCCGAAATCGACGAAATCGTGTCCAAAGCCAGGAACGCAATCGACTCCACGGCGCGGGACCTCGGCAAGCTGTAGCTCGCAAATTGGCACGGCCGTGGAACGATTCTGACGAACAGGAAATGTTTGGGCGGACAAATGTGCGCTAATTATGGCACGTGCACTGCTAAACGAACTTCCAGAATTATCACGAAAAAAATAGTTGAAAGCTGTGGCATCAGTGCATAGCTTTCTCATCGGAAGGACGACACACCGTCCGGCAGGCACTGCCCCCCCGCTCGCACGCCGGATGGCGTCCTTCCGAAGGTGCCGGTCATCCCCTCCCGGCACCAGCGCGTAACGGCGCACGACGCCCGGTCAGCCCCCTGATCGGGCGTCTTTTTTCATATCGCATTAACGCGTCGCAGGGTGAGGTTGAGGCGTCCGCCTCCCGGGATGAGCGTGGATGTGTCCGGGACGATCCGGTCGACCCCGTGGAAAGCAAGCCGTGCTACGCCCCCGAAAACAAGCACGTCTCCGGAGTGCAGCAGCACACTGTGGGTGGGCCCGCGCCGGTTCGTGCCGCCGATCCGAAACATGGCGTCGTCACCCAGCGAAATCGAAAGCACGGGGGCATCGAGTGCCGCTTCATCGCGATCCTGATGCAGTCCCATGCGTGCGCCGCCACGATAGAGATTTACAAGACAGCAGTCCGGATCTGCCGGGCATGCGGTCAGTTCGCGCCAAATACGAATCAGGGCGCCGGGAATTGACGGCCAGGGCCGCCGCGTGGCCGGGTGGAGCTTCTCATAGCGGTAGCCCGAAATATCCGAATACCAGCCGAGCGGGCCGAGATTGGTTTCCTCGACCGAAAATGCCTGTCCCGAGCGCGGCATGCGCGGCCGGTAGAAGGGGGCTTCGTCCGCCAGAGCGAATATTTCGGCCGCCAGCTCCATCTGCCCGGGCCGATCGAAATAGCCGGGCCATAGAATCACGCCCTCCGCGATCGGAAGGGCGCGGCTCTCAACGTTTCCGTGCACTGCCGGGGACACCATAAAGTCCGTGGAAACTTTCACCTTCGCCGCGTTGCTCGAGCCAGCCGCGAAACGTTTCCGCCGAATAGCCTGTCTCGATCCAGTTTCGCAGCGGAGCCTGTCCTGCCTGTTCGGCGGCGAATGCCGAAAACAATTTGAGCCAGCGCTGATTGCGGTTCGGCAGATGCAGATAGGGCCAGCGCGCGAATTGTTTCTCTGCATCTGGCAGTTCGTGCCAACCACGGCGGTGCAACACATAAAGCGCAGCCGCAAGACTGGTGCGATCCTGGCCGCCCGAACATTTGAGAAGAAACGGCCGCGGCACCGAATCGAACGCGTCCACCAGTGCGGCCAGCATGGCCGGTGCAGGCAGCTGCCGCGAGCTGAGCTTCACGTCGCAATGAACGACGCCGGCCCGCGCGCAAATCCGCGTTTCGTAGCGCCACCAGGAATGCCCCAAATTGCTGCCTCTCAGGTTGATGAGGCCGCGAATACCGTGAGACCGCAGGAAAGAACCGAGAAATCCCGCATAGGCCTGCGACGAGCGCGCTGCCTCGCCACGCTCGATCCAGTGGAAATTATATGGAAGGTCGAGGATCAAGGAAGTGCCGTCGCAAACTCGCTCGCGATCGCAGTGAAATGAAGGATCACCGCCACCAGCACGAATCCATGCCAGATCGCCTTGTGGTAGGGAATCCGCTCCGACAGATAAAACACTACGCCCGCCGAATAGACGAGCCCGCCGGCGACGAGCAGGCGAAAATCGACGGTCGCCAGGGCCACGGACAAAGGTTTGATCACCGTTACCACCAGCCAGCCCAGGCCAAGATAGAGCGTCACGCTCGCGATCTCGAATCGGCGCGGAAACAACATTTTGAGGATTACGCCGACCGTCGCGCCGAACCAGATGAGGCCGAGAATCGTGCCGCTTGCCGGGGCCTGCAGCCGGTTGACGGCGAAAGGCGTGTAGGTCGCTGCGATCATGATAAAGATCGCCGCGTGATCGAACCGGCGCAACCACTCCCGCGTATTCCCGTGCGGCCAGAGATTATACAGGGCGGACACGGTGAGCATCGCGAACAGGCCGGCGCAATACACCGACACGCTCGCGACAACGCTGAGGCCGGTGACGTGGAAGAGGAGCCAAAGGCCGCCATTGATGGCGAAGAGGACCCCGACAACATGTATCACGGCATCGACCGCGTATTCGGCTCGTGTGTAGAGACGCTCTTTCGCTGATGTAGTCATCTCGGCAATTCTGATGCAGAGGCGCCTCACACGCAATCTGTGCGGCGCAGCAGCAGCTCAGTCAAATATTTTGTTATGAAGCCACGGCGGCCGCGACAGCACCGCGCTGGACAGCCGCAAGATTCTCGTAGATGCCGGAGGCGCCAGAAGGCGACCAGACAAGGCAGCCGTCAATTACTTCCAGGCTCTCGCTGCTGAACCCATACTTCCCGTCCGGCCGCCGAAAAATCACTGCCCGCTGCCGACCGTCCGGGTTCTCAAACTCGCGAATTGGAATCAGATGGGCGGGGAGCCAAACCACAAATCTGCGCTCTCAGTTGTCGAGAAAACTTCTCAGCTTCCGTGACCGGCTCGGGTGCTTCAACTTCCGCAGCGCCTTGGCTTCGATCTGGCGGATGCGTTCGCGTGTGACCGAGAATTGCTGGCCGACTTCTTCCAGCGTGTGATCGGTGTTCATGCCGATGCCGAAACGCATGCGCAGCACGCGCTCCTCGCGCGGCGTCAGCGTCGCCAGCACGCGGGTCGTGGTCTCGCGCAAATTGGCCTGGATCGCCGCGTCGATCGGCAGGATCGCGTTCTTGTCCTCGATGAAATCGCCGAGATGACTGTCCTCCTCGTCGCCGATCGGCGTTTCGAGGCTGATCGGCTCCTTGGCGATCTTGAGGACCTTGCGCACCTTTTCGAGCGGCATGGCGAGGCGCTCGGCCAGTTCTTCCGGCGTCGGTTCGCGGCCGATCTCGTGCAGCATCTGCCGCGACGTGCGCACCAGCTTGTTGATGGTCTCGATCATGTGCACCGGAATACGGATGGTGCGCGCCTGATCGGCAATGGAGCGCGTGATCGCCTGCCTGATCCACCAGGTGGCGTAGGTCGAGAATTTGTAGCCGCGGCGGTATTCGAATTTGTCGACGGCCTTCATCAGGCCGATATTTCCTTCCTGGATCAGGTCGAGGAACTGCAGGCCGCGATTGGTATATTTCTTGGCGATCGAAATCACGAGGCGCAGATTGGCCTCGATCATTTCTTTCTTCGCCTGGCCGCTTTCGCGCTCGCCCTTCTGCACCGTCTGTACGATGCGGCGGAAATCGCTGATCGACTGGCGCATTTCCTGCGCCAGCGTCTGGATCTCGTCGCGGTATTGCCGGATGCGTTCGCGCTCTTCCTGCACGAAATCGTGCCAGCCCAGCCCGCTCAGCCGGGCGACCCGGCGCGCCCAGTTGGGATCGAGCTCATTGCCGAAGTGCTGGCGGAGGAAGTCCACGCGATCGACGCCATGGGCTTCCGCCAGGCGCAGCAGGCGGCCCTCGATCGAAACCAGACGGCGATTGATGCCGTACATCTGGTCGACGAGCGCTTCGATGCGGTTGTTGTTGAGCTTGAGGTTCTTGACCAGATCGACCGTCTCGAGCCGCAGCTTCTTGAAGCGG
>DATAYG010000016.1:0-3043 GCA_036272695.1 Rhizomicrobium sp.
GCGCAGTAGCTTGTCGGCTGCGGCTACGCTATCCGCTTGCGCCCGGAGGTGCACAAACAGATCGCCGGGAGCAGACAGGACGGTGGTGGACGGGTTGGTGTAGCGTGTGTAGACGGGAGCGATCAACGAATCCAGGTCGGATTCCCCCATTCCCGCAATCCGGAAACTGCGGATTCGAATGACTTGCGGCGGCAGCACATGGCGGAGGCGCGGAACCAATTGTTCCACCAACATGGGCTTCAGTTCACGGGGCGGCCCGGGAAGCAAAACCAACGCACCCTTCTCGGTGGACAGGAACTGACCCGGCGCAGTGCCATTCGGATTCGGCAGCACTTCCGCCCCTTCCACCAGATAGGCCTGCCGGACATTGTTGGGCGCCATCGGTCGATTGATCTGCTTGAAGCGATGGATCAGCACCGATTCCTGCTCCAGGCTGAGCACGAGGGGCCTTCCCAGCGCGGCGGCAGCAGCGTCGCGTGTGACATCGTCTTCCGTGGGCCCCAGGCCGCCGGTTACTATGACGATGTTGGTGCGTGCGACCAGCGTGCGGATGGCGCTGCTCAATCGCTCTCGATCGTCGCCCACGACATGCTTACCAACTACTTCCACGCCCAGCAGATTCAGCTGTTCGGTGATCACAAGCGAATTGGTATCCACTCGCTGTGGGGTGAGCAGTTCGCTGCCGACGGCGAGAATTTCGGCGCACTTGGTCATAAAAGACTGCCTTAGGGCATGGGTCGGCCCGCTATCCGGGCGGGCACGCGGTATAGCGCATTTTGTGTCGCGACGATCACTGCCTTGTCAGGAGCGAAGGCGAGCCCGACAATGCCCGGACCAGACAGGAACTGTTCGGCTTGCTTGTCGGGCGAAAACCTGAGGACTCCGCGACGGCCGCCGATGGATCCGGCGACATACAAGTTTCCCTCCGCATCGAACGCCAGACCCTGCGGCCGCCCAATGCCGCGATACCAGGTCTCCACGTCGCCGGAACGCGTGATGCGGTAAACACAGTCGAAGCTGGACGTCGTCGGTCCGGCAACAAACAAATCATCCTCGGGCCCGAAGGCAAGATGATACGCGGCGATTGAGGGTTCAAGCGTCGCGAACACGAAAATCTGCCGGGAACGGCTGATCTTAAAAACCGTGCCGCTGCGGTCCCCTACATAAAGATTTTCGTCGGAATCGAACGCCAAGCCAGTCGCGACGCCCATGCCTTCGACGAACACCGACGTATTGCCGGCCGGAGTGACCTGATAAACAATCCCGTCGTAGCGGCTGGAGACGTAGAGCAGGCCTGAACGGTCGAAGGCTAGTCCCGTCGGGTTCATCAAGTCGGTCACAAACGGCTTCGAATTTTGGTTGGTGTCGATCTTGTAAATGGATACCGGCGATTTCTGCCCGCGCGCATTGCTGAAAGTGCTGTACAGGTTGCCTTCCGCATCCACGGCCGGGTTCGCGACCGGATGCAGACTCTCGGCAACCTGAACGCCGATAGCGGCTTTGACGGGGGCGCTTCTGGCCTCGCCGGCGGTCACGAACACATCTCCCGCAGATGCGCCCTCGGGAACTTTCGCCACAATGTAGTTCTCGCCGGCAATGGTCAAATGCGCACGTTGTGATCCCACGTAGACGGCTGGTCGCCCGTCTTGTGATGCGAAACCCGTTCCGCGAATGTGAAGTTCGCCCCCTGCAATGGCGGCGACCGGAGCGATGCTGGTAATCGCCGGTCCTGCCTTGGCCGCCTTCGAGGATTGTTTACTGGCCATATTTAATAGAGGTGGAAAGTCCTGCCTGCCAACAGAATAACCGCGCCAAAAACGCCTGCTGCCAAATCGTCCGCAATAATGCCAAGTCCATCCGGTAGTGTCTCAAATCGGCGGATCGGCCATGGTTTCCAGATGTCAAATATGCGAAAAAGGACGAACGCGACGACCAACGTTCGCCAATCTCGCACCGTCGCGCCCATCAGGGTCACCCATTGCCCCAATACCTCGTCCACGACTACAAAACCAGGGTCTTCGCGCCTGGCCAGGCGTGCGGCGCGGGTGGAAGCCCAAATGGCCGGTGGCAGCAGAAGCACGATAAAAATGGCCAGCAAAGACCGCCCCAGATGGGTGTAATTATGCAGCAATGCCGCAATTCCGATCGCCGCTAGCGATCCAACAGTTCCAGGGCCCCAGGGAAAATAGCCGCAGCCGAACCACGTGGCCAGCGCCAGGGCAAGCCGGTTCACGCATCCTCGTCATCGGGCACTTCCAGGTCTTCCAGTTCATCCTGCCCCATACTCGGGACGGAATATTTCTCGGATGCCCAGTTCCCGAGGTCGATAATCCGGCATCGATCACTGCAGAACGGCATGTAGGGATCGTCGAAGGAGACTAGGCGATGACAAATGGGACAGCGCACTGCGCCGGGCATGCTTTCATTATCGGCTGGCGTGTATTTCGGCAGAAGAACTGAGGATATGAAACGGGCTCGAGAGACTTTGGGGCCGATAGCCCTGCTCGGGATTGTCCACGAGTTCACCTACCAGGTCGTAATCGTGCGCTTCGGTGACTCGCAATGAACGCATTTCGCCGACTCGCGGTTCGCCGCCGCCAAGATCGTTCACGTAACACAGGCCATCGATCTCCGGCGCTTGCGTGGCGAGGCGCGCCTGCCACAGCAACTCCGTTTCCTGGGATGGCCCTTCGAGCAGCACGGGAATCGTTTGCCCCACCAGTGCTTGATTGCGCCGGCGGGAAATCTTGCGCTGTAAGGCCATTAAGGTCCGCTTCCGGTTGTAGATGGTGCGCTTATCGACCTTGGCATCCAAGTGGAAGCTTTGGCTGGTTTCCTCGTCGCTATAAGAAAACACGCCCAGGCGGTCGAATTGCGCCGCCGTGACGAAGTCGCAAAGAATACGAAAATCAGCGTCGGTCTCGCCCGGAAACCCGACGATCATGCTGGTTCGAATCGCCACGCCGGGGATGGAGGCGCGCACGCGCTCGATCAGCCGCAGCAGAATGTCGCCATTCGCGCCGCGCTTCATCCGCTTCAACAC
>DATAYG010000017.1:0-1927 GCA_036272695.1 Rhizomicrobium sp.
CGGCATCAAGGAGGTCGACGACGGCATTTGGATCGTCAGCTTCATGCACTACGATCTCGGCTTCATCGATCTCGAGCAGAAAACCTTGCAACCCCTCGTCAACCCCTTCGGCACAGGGTTGTCACCCATGTCTTAGGTACGTTCTGTTACCTATGTCTCCGGTCCGGACAGCAGGCTCTCTGATGGAGGGAGCCGGATTCGAACCCTCGGTCCCGCTTGCAAAAGAGGGCCGATCACAGGCTTCGAATTCATCAATCGAGGTGACCCGTCGGCTTATGCGAGCGTGAGCCCGATACCGCCTTCGCTTCAAGAAAAGCTGAGAATATGATCGCTTAGCTCAGGGCAGCACGATACTTTCGTGACATGTCTTGCCGACGCGTGACCGTATTTGGCGGCACCGGATTTCTCGGCCGCCGCATTGTCCGCCATCTGCAAGATGCTGATTTCGCGGTTCGCATCGCATCGCGGCATCCCGACAGAGACCGTTCGTTGTTTTCCCGCGATGTTTCCGGCATCGAGCCGTTCCGGGCCGACGTAAATGATGATGGAGCAGTGGCGAGTGCTGTCAGCGGTGCCTGGGCAGTCGTGAATGCCGTCACTCACTACCTCGAACGCGAACAACGCACATTTCAGTCGGTCCACGTGGAAGCCGCTCGGCGCGTCGCGATGCTTGCGCGCCGGGCAGGTGTGGAAAGGCTCGTGCATATCTCCGGAATCGGCGCGGACGCGCGGTCGCCCTCTCCTTACATCCGCAGCCGCGGTAGGGGAGAGGCCGCAGTACTCGATGGCTTTCCTTCCGCCACGTTGATCCGTCCGGCTGTTATGTTCGGACCAGGTGATGCGTTCCTGACGCCGCTGTTGACAATGTTGCGGCACATGCCCGTATTTCCGATGTTCGGCAGCGGAAAAACGAGGCTGCAACCTGCCTATGTGGAGGACGTCGCTGAGGCAATAGTTCGTATATTGCGGGCACCGGCGGCGCGCCAGCTGTATGAGTTGGCTGGGCCGCGCGTTTATACTTATAAAGAATTGCTAAGAACCATTGCTGACGGCGCGGGCACCAGGCCGTTTCTGGTTAGGTTTCCGTTCAGCTTATGGCATTCCATTGGTTTCGTCGCAGAAACTCTGCCGACTCCGCCGATCACCAGAAATCAAGTCGAATTGATGGGCAGAGACAATATCCCAGAGCCGGACGCTCCAGGTTTTGCGGCTCTGCAGATTTCGCCTCTGGCGATTGAAAAAATAGTTCCGCAGATGCTGCAGGCGAGGGAGAAAGCGGGAGCATGAGCATGAGCTCATACCCAATCCAACCTTGGCAAGCGAGGTCGCAAGCCCTAAACCGCTGATTTCTTTGTGGTCCATCGTCCCCTCAGGGAGCCGATCATAGCCGTTTGGAGCGGGAAATCACCTTCTCCGCGCCAGTTTCGCGCCAGCGCTTTTCGCCGTTCAAGGCCCCAGTCCGCGGTTTGGGTTGGGCGCGGCAGACCGGCGACGCGGAGGCCCGCTTATGCGCCTCACGCCCCGCACGGCAAAGGCAGCGCCGTGGGGACGGCGGGCATGTGCACGCGGATCGCCGCGCCGCGGGCGAGCAGGCGGCGGCCGGGGCGGCGCGGCGACCAGCCGAGCGGATCGGGGAGCGCCGCCGCGAGACGAACCGCCTCATCCGGATCGAGCGCGTCCGCCGGCTTATGAAAATAATGCCGGGCAGCCGCCTCGGCGCCGTAGAGGCCAGGCCCCCATTCGGCCACGTTCAGATAGATTTCCATGATCCGCCGCTTGCCCCAGGCAAGCTCGATCAGCGCCGTGAACCAGGCTTCGAACCCTTTGCGCAGCCAGTCGCGGCCCGGCCACAGGAAGACATTCTTCGCGGTCTGCATCGATATGGTGCTGGCGCCAAGCATACGGCCATGACCGCTCCGGTAGCGAT
>DATAYG010000018.1:0-21601 GCA_036272695.1 Rhizomicrobium sp.
ATAAGAATCTTTTCGAACATGGAGCGTGGGTCGCCGGGCCGTTCAATCCTGTCCAGAGGAAATCACGAGCAGCGTCTGTCCGAATTCGACGGGCTGGGCATCGCTGACACAGATTTCCTTCACCGTTCCAGCCTTGGGTGACACGATCGGGTTCATGGTTTTCATCGCCTCGACGATCAGGAGCGTGTCGCCTTCGCGGACCGAATCGCCCACCTTCACGAAAGGCGGTTTGCCCGGCTCTGGCGCGACATAAACTGTGCCGACGAGCGGCGACAGCACGGCGCCGTCGGTTTCGGCCTTGCGGGTCGGCTGCTCGGCCAGCCGCTCGGGAGCAGCGACGCGCTCGGACATGACCGGGACCGGAGTAGACGGCATCAGCTGTCCGGCGACACCGGCGCGGGCCACCCGGATCCGCCGCCCACCTTGCTCGATTTCGATCTCGCCGAGGCCGGTCTCTTCCAGCAGGTCCGCCAATTCCCGGATGGCGGAGGCGTCCACCTGAAGCTGTCCTTTTTCCTTCGCGTTGCCCGAAATCCGGGCGCCTAACTGCCTGACATCTTTCATGTTCATATCGCGCGAACCTTCAGCAATTCCGACAACGCATCGATGGCCAGCAGGTAGCCCGCGCCACCGAACCCGCAAATCACCCCGTTCGCCGCCTCGCTGATATAGGAGTGCCGGCGAAATTGTTCGCGGCTGTAGGGGTTAGACAGATGGACTTCCACCAAAGGTTTCCCGAGCGCTCGGCAGGCATCCAGCAGCGCGATTGAAGTATGGCTGTACGCGCCGGCATTGAGCACGACAGCCAGCGCTTTGTCGCGGGCTTCCTGCAGCCAGTCGACGAGCTCGCCCTCCCGGTTGCTCTGGCGGAAGGCGGCCGTCCACCCAAAGGAAGCGGCCCTGTCTTCAACGGCCCTTCCAATATCCGCAAGCGTCAGCGTTCCGTAGATTTCCGGTTCCCTTCTGCCAAGAAGATTGAGATTGGGACCGTTGAGAACATATATCGTGGGCGTCTGCTCGCGGCGGCGAGGCTTGGCCATCGAAACTCCGGGCGGCGCGATTCGACAGACTTATACTTGGCCCTATCGGCCGCGGAAACCTTCAAGGCAGACAGGAATGCAGCTCACCCTGAGAATCAATGGCGAACCGCGCCGGATCGAGGCCCCGGTGAGCCTCGACGGACTGCTCATGCAGCTTGGCGTTGACCCCGGCAAGATCGCCGTGGAACGGAATTCGGAGATCGTACCGCGTTCAACTTACGGCGCAGTCCAACTGGGCGAGGGCGACAGGCTGGAGATTGTGCATTTCATCGGCGGTGGCAACGCGCCCGCAAACGAGCTTCCGCCCGACAAGCCGCTTGTCATAGCCGGTACGACATATTCGTCGCGTCTGATCGTCGGTACCGGGAAATACAAGACCTATGAGGAGAACGCCGCTGCCGTCGAGGCGGCGGGGGCCGAGATCGTCACCGTCGCGCTGAGGCGAGTGAATCTCAGCGATCCCGGCGCTCCGCGCCTGGTCGATTTTATCGACCCGCTCAAAATCACTTATCTTCCGAATACGGCAGGATGCTTTACCGGCGAAGAGGCCGTCCGCACGCTCCGGCTGGCACGGGAAGCGGGCGGCTGGACTCTCGTCAAGCTGGAAGTGCTGGGCGACCGCAAAACCCTTTATCCCGACATGCTGGAAACATTGCGCGCCACGGACTTGCTTGTGCACGAGGGTTTTCAGGTCATGGTCTACTGCAGCGACGATCCGCTGATGGCGAAGCGTCTGGAGAATGCAGGTGCGGTTGCAATAATGCCCTTGGCCGCGCCGATCGGATCGGGGCTCGGCGTGCAGAACGCCGTCAACATCCGGATGATTGTCGAAGAGGCGGCGGTACCTGTCATCGTCGATGCCGGCGTCGGCACGGCATCAGACGCGGCAGTCGCCATGGAACTCGGCTGTGACGCCGTACTGATGAACACGGCCATCGCGGAAGCCAGGCATCCGGTGCTAATGGCGCGCGCCATGCGGCACGCCGTGGAGGCGGGACGGCTCGCCTATCTCGCCGGGCGCATGCCGAAGAAGCGTTACGCCGATCCGTCGAGCCCGCTGGCGGGCCTGATATAAGTTCTACGCTTTCGCCATCTGGGCGAGATCGTCGTCCGTCACCGCGCCTTCGCGAATCTTGCCGTTTACGATGAAGGCGGGCGTGCCGTCGATACCGGATGCCTGGGCCAGCGTGTGTGCGGCGGCCAAGGCGTAATCGACGCTGGGCGACGCCATGTCGGTCTTGAGTTTCGTCACATCGAGGCCGGTCTTTTTGGCAATCGAAAAAACTGCGTTCTGGTCCACGAGACCGTCCTGGCTCATCAGGGCGAAATGGAACGCGACATATTTGTCGGGCTGCTTCCGCGCTGCCATCGCCGCGCGTGCCGCGGCCGTCGATTGCGGTCCCTTGATGGGGAATTCGATGAACGCGAACCGCACATCCTTGTGCATCTGATAGAATTTTCTCATCGCGGGCACCGACGCGCGGCAATACGGGCAATTGTAGTCGTAGAATTCCACGACCGTGGTCTTGGCATTCGCAGGTCCGGTGACGAACGCGACACGCGGATCGAAATACGCCTTCAACCCGACCTTGTTGACCGCGCGCTGGCGCGTATTGTCATCTTGGGCGTCCTGCTGCGCCTGTAATTTGTTTGTCATTTCAACGATGACGTCCGGATGGGCGAGCAGGTAGGCATGCATCGCGTTCCCGTTTGCGGCGAAGGGAGCGACGCCCAGGGCCGCCGCGCCGAACGTGATGACGAGGGCCAGACCCGCGCCGGCGAAACCGCCCAGCGCCGCGATTTTCAATGGCTCTTTCATGAATTCTCCGGGAGTTTAGTGGCGTTTCTGGGCTTCGGGGCTCGCGACGGCCATGATGTCGCTTGCACGCTGCCAGTCCGGCGATCCTGGCGACAAGCTTTTTTGCGCGAGCGTTGCAAAACGCGCAGCCGAGTTCATCGCGCCGGCATTGTAGTAACGTTCGGCGGTCGAAAGATTGGCCATCGGTTCGTTGCCGAGTTCGCTGTAGGCCTGCGCCGCCTCAAACCAGGCAAAGCTGTTGTCGCTCTCCTGCCGCAGCGCAATCTTGAGATTGTCCAGCGCCGGTTTGGCGAGCGTCGTTTTTTCCGTTGCAAGTTGCGCCGCGGCAAGGCTGACGCGAAGCAGCGACGCATCGGGCAGAATCTCGACGGATTTCTGATACGCGACGACGCCGCTTTCGGGACGGCTCATATCGACGTAGATCTGACCGAGCAGCTCCCAGAAATAGGGATTTTTGGGTTCGAGCTTGATCAGTGTGTTGCACTCGTCGAGCGATTTCTGCAAATCCGGCTGGCGGAAATACGCGACCGCGCGCGCGTAGTGGGCCTCTTCGCTATTGTCCGAAGGGGGATAATGGGTAAGCACCATCTCGACCGGATCCAGAAATCCGGCGAGCTTTGCCTGCACCATGTGGAAGGCATGTACGGCTTCCGGGCTGTCCTTGACGTCCTTGTAAGGCGAGGCATCGACCAGCCTCTGGAGCAATTCGATACGTTCTCGCGAAGCCGGGTGGCTCATTATCATGGGATCGATCTTGTACGCCGACATGGCTTCTTCGTCCGCGAGCCGTTCAAACACATCCAGCATGCCCTGTCCGGATTGATGCGTTTCGCGGAGGAACTTCTGTCCCATCTGATCGGCCGTAGCCTCCTGCGCCCGACTGAACTGCATGAACTGTGCCTGCGCGGCCGACATACCGAGCCCCATCAGCGCCATGCCGGCTTCTCCGGCTCCGGCGATCATGGCAGCGACACCAGCTGCGACACCGACCAGCATCGGGATCATGGCCTTGTGGACAGCAGCCGTGTCACGGAGCAGATGACCGCCGGCGATATGGCCCGTCTCATGCGCCAGCACGCCGATAATCTCATTCGGCTTGCGAAGCTGCTGAATCAGACCAGTATGTACGAAAATGTTCTGGCCTTCGGCGACGAATGCATTGATGGAAGAATCCTGCACGATGTACATCTTGACGGCTGCGGGATCCAATCCGGCGGCAACGAGGATGGGATCCTCATAGGATTTGAGCAGCCGCTCGGTTTCCGTATCCCGGACGAGCTGCACTGCCTGCGCGGCGGCGGGTTCCACAGCAAGCGTCAGAATACAGGTTGCCGAAACCAGAAGACTTAGCGCCCGGCCCAAATAGTGACGCGGCGGACTTCGCATCTGGAGCTTGCAAAACGCCAAAGCTTGAATTCTCCTGAATGCCCGTGTCAGCGCTGTTACGGACGGTAGGTTTGGGCGTTCCCGCCGTCAATCAATCGTCCTGGACGTCCATCGTTCTTCACGGCACATGGTGATTTGATGAACGGTTCATGTCGGGCGGCCGCCGCAGTTTCGCTCTTTCTGCTAACGGGTTGCTCCATCATCGGCGGTGCCGGCAACCCTCTGCCCGTCACGGGTTTCGTGGTCGGGGACGAGCCGGAAGCGGTCCGCGCCGGTGCAGCCATTTTGGCACATGGCGGCAATGCCGTCGACGCGGTGACGGCCACTTATTTTGCACTTTCCGTTACCTATCCTGTCGCTGCCGGTCTTGGCGGCGGCGGTCTGTGCATCGTTCACGATCCGCTGCATTCCAGGACGGAGGCTTTTGATTTTCTCCCGCGGGAGCTGGGCAAGGGCGGAGCATATGCCGTGCCGGGCAATGTCAGCGGATTCTCCCTGCTTCATACCGCATATGGCCGTATCCCTTGGCAAAGGGTGATATCGCCCGCCGAAAGTTCCGCGGCTGCAGGTTTTCCGATTTCCGAGGCTTTGGCCGCACGCCTCGCCAGCAGCCAGGATTTAATTCGGCTGGATGCGGGGCTCTCGGCCGAATTCCTCGACGAGTCCGGGCACGTCAAGCCCCTCGGTACGATCGTCGCGGCATCGGCGCTTGCTGATACTCTTTCCCAGATTCGCAGCCAGGGCCCCGCCGCCCTATACCGGGGCGCGATTGCTTCCGAACTGGTTGCCTACTCAAGGGGCGAAGGTGGCGGGATTACCGCCGACGATCTTGCTGCATACGCGCCAAGCCGTGTCGCACCCAATTCGATCCGTATCGGAGACGAGACTGTCTTTCTTCCGCCGTCGCCGACGGGAGCCGGAGAGTTCGCCGCGGCGCTTCTGTCTCATCTCGTGGATTCCGGAGGCCAGCCGATCGGTATAGAAAATCTCGCGAAATCCGTTGCAGCCGCAACAAAGACAACCATGGATACCTTCCGTTTGAATTCCCTGCCGAGAGATCTCGGCGCAACCGGATTTGCAGCCGAGGATCCGGATGGTCTGGCCGTTGCCTGCGCTGTTACGATGGACGGTCCCTTTGGCTCGGCACATACCGCGACGGGAACCGGAATAACATTGGCGTCGGCACCTGGTTCGGCGCAGACCGGATTGGCCGCCGCCTTTCTCACACCTGTGATTGCAAAGTCTTCAGGTGGTGCGACTTCGCTTGCCGGCGCAGGCGCCGGCGGACCCAACGGCACAGCAACAATCGCTCTAGCGCTCCTTGAACTTGCCGCCGGCCGGGATGTCACGCGGCCGGGCGTTCTGCACTCAACCGGTATTGCTCCCTACGACACCGTCAATGTCATCGGATGTCAGAACGGAATCTGCACCGCCTTACCCGACCCCGGAGCTCACGGTCTGGGCGCGGCGGGCGTCCAGTAGGCGCGTTCAGCGACTCCGAAATGGTCTCTGCCACCATCCTTTGCGCGCCGGTTCGGCTGGTTCGTTCGCGGGCTCTTGCGGTGCGGTGTCCAGCGACGGTGCCGATTCTTTGTGTTCTCTTGGCTCGTCGGTAAATCCGCCCACGGTTTCCCTTGCGGGCGACACTTCTGCCGGAACGGCAACACGGCGATCGTCAGATGCAAGCGACCACACCGGCTCCGAGGGAGCGTTGGGGATTATGGCCGCGGATAGATGCGGTGCATCCAATGGGGAATGCCTGTCCGAATTCGCGACATCGATTTCCGCTTGAGATTCTCCGATGTCGTCATTCCCCTCATGCTCGATCATGTCTGAGTCCGATGGCAGCAGCGACCCGTTTTCGCGTGCTCCACGACGGCCGCGGCGGCGCCTTCTCCGTTTGCGGGGTGCCCCGGCATCGCTTCCGGCCTGGACTTCGCCCGTAGGCGAGAGCGCTGCAGGCGGGCCGGCGCTGCCCATGGAGGTTTCCTCATACGGCAACTGTTCGTGGGCAGGGATTGATGTCGCGTCCGCTGCGGAAACGGGAGGATGAGCGTCCTCGGCCTCCGGCGTACGTTCCCGATCGCGGCCACGGCGACGACGCCTGCGCCGCTTGCTGGCGGTCGGGGAAGCATTTTGTGGATCGGAGGATGGCTGCGGTGCGTCGAGACCCTCCTCGGGCGTCGCCGCCGCAGCGTCAGATTCCTCAGGCTCGGCAATAAGCGTTGGCTTTTGGGGCAGTTCAGCGACGGCAGGTCTGGGGCGGTCGTCTGCCAGGCGGGATCCGATACGATCGATCTCGAACGTCCCGGCCATAATCGCGTCGTTGGGCTCGAACTGAATGGAGATGCCGTATTCAGATTCGACGTGGGCGATTTCCTGCCTCTTCTGGTTCAATGCATAAATGGCGACCTGGGTCGCTGTTCGCACCTTGAGCATGGCTGCGCGCTGCCGTTGGGATTCCTCTTCCAGTCCGCGCAGCAGACGCAATGCCGTGGATTCGACCGATCGAACAATTCCCTGGCCGCCGCAATGAGGGCAGGGCACTGTGGAGCCGGCAATGACCCCGGCGCGCAGTCGCTGTCGCGACATTTCAAGCAGGCCGAACTGGCTGATCTTTCCGATCTGGACGCGTGCGCGATCGTTCTTGATACAGTCCCGCAGCTTTTTCTCGACATTGCGGTCGTTGCGCGAATCCTCCATGTCGATGAAATCGATGACGATCAGCCCCGCGAGATCGCGCAGACGGAGCTGCCGGGCGATTTCTTCGGCAGCCTCGAGGTTGGTCTTGTACGCGGTATCCTCGATGGAGTGTTCGCGGGTGGCCTTCCCCGAATTCACATCGATGGATACGAGCGCCTCCGTCTGATTGATGACTATGTAGCCGCCCGATTTGAGCGTGACGGTCGGCATGAACATGGCGTCGAGTTGTGCCTCGATCTGATAGCGCTGAAACAGCGGGATCGACTCGCGGAACTGTTTCACGTTCTTGGCATGGCTGGGCATCAGCATGCGCATGAATTCCTTGGCGTTGCGGTATCCCTCTTCGCCCTCGACGAGTATCTCCGAAACGTCCTTGTTATAAAGATCGCGTATTGCGCGCTTGATCAGATCTCCTTCTTCGTAGACGCATGCCGGTGCATTCGACTTCAGCGTCAGTTCGCGGATCGTGTCCCACATGCGCAGGAGGTATTCGTAGTCCCGCTTGATTTCCGCCTTCGTCCTGTTCTCTCCGGCGGTCCGGATGATCAGTCCCATTCCCTCGGGTAGCTCAAGGGATTGCGCCGCAGATTTCAGACGGTTTCTGTCGGTGGCGCTCGTGATCTTGCGGGAAATGCCTCCGCCGCGCGGTGTGTTGGGCATCAATACGCAATAGCGACCGGCCAGCGAGAGATAGGTGGTCAGAGCTGCGCCCTTGTTGCCGCGCTCCTCCTTGACGACCTGTACAAGCAGGACCTGTCGCCGCTTTATGACTTCCTGAATCTTGTAGTGACGCTTGCGCGTCCAGCGCTGCGGCGGACGCGGGGCCCGCAATTTCATCTGCTTGTCGGATTCGCTCTCGCCCGTCTGGATGTCAGTAATGACTCCGCTTTCCGCCGGGACGGGAAGGTCCTCTTGTCCCGGCGCGTGTGAGTCCTCGTAGCTGGAAAATGCCTCGTGTTCGGGCTGATCGGATTCGGAAAGCTCCGGCTCGGTGCCGGGCGCAAGCGCCGGCTCTTCAGGTATCTGGTCGAGCTGCGGTTCGCTGCCGTCGGATTCCCCGGACAGGGCCGCCGCTTCAGCCGCCGATTCCTGCGCCGGCGCATGCGCGATATCCACGGACTCGACGTCGTCATCAGCACGTCTGCGTGCTTCGGCTTCCTGCTCGGCAAGCAGCGCCATGCGGTCGGCAATCGGAATCTGATAGTAATCCGGATGAATTTCCGCAAACGCCAGGAAGCCCTGCCTGTTGCCGCCATATTCGACAAACGCGGCCTGCAGGGAAGGTTCGACGCGGGTTACCTTGGCAAGATAGATATTTCCTTTCAGCGGCCGCTTGGCCGCCGATTCGAAATCAAATTCCTCGACCTTCTGGCCGTCCAATACGACGACCCGGGTCTCCTCTCGGTGGCTGGCGTCTATGATCATTCGCTTGGTCATTCGAATCTCCGGGCGAGGCCGCCGCGCGCGAGTTTTGTCGCGGAGCCTTGAACAGGCCGCAACAAATCGGTGTGCTGGCAGGTCGCGTTGTTGGGTATGAGCCCGCAACTATCAACTTCCGCGACGCTGTCGCGGGAAATCCGGATAATGGCAGGGCTGTGCAAATCATTGTAATTCACTTAGCGGTCGCAATGCGCCGAGGCCTTCTGGCTGCCGGATCGCCTCTTGTTCCCGGCCTCCCGATCCGGGAACGGCGAATTCGCCGGTTCCCAATTCCCATCTGGGAGGCGGACACCGAATTCCTTCAGCGGTGCAGGCCTGTATTTCCTTTTTATGTGCCAAGTCTCGCCTCGGCAAGGGGTTAATCTTTGATTCACTATAGGATGGAAACCTGCTAACGCCGCGTAAACGGATTTTGGCGAGCGGACTTTCTGACCTCATGAAACGGTCGGCACTGAGGATATTGGCGGTTTTGCTGCTCCTGGCCACCGGGACGGTGGCGCACGCGAGGAATTCCACGCGGTCGGCATCTCCGCTGCCTGAAGCTTCGGAAGGACCGGCCGCCCCGGGAGCCGGTGAGAGGGGGGCAGAACCAGTGATAATCGATGCCCGAATCGGCGAGCATCCCGACAGGACGCGTTTTGTTGTGGAGATGTCGGATCCCGTGAAGGTCCGGGTGTTCACGCTCGCGAATCCCGATCGGGTTGTGATCGACATTCCTGAAGCGCTTTGGCGGGTGAAGGCCGCCGACCGGCCCAGCGGCAGAGGCGCGATCAAAGAGTATCGATATGGCCCCTTCCGCCCCGGCGATTCGCGATTCGTCATCGATGTGAACCGCCCCGTAGCGGTGGGTGATCCGTTGATCCTGCCGCCGCGCGACGGCCATGGCTATCGGATTGTGATCGATCTCCTGACCAGCTCGCAGGAGGCGTTCGAACGGTCATCGGGCTGGCCGGACGATCTGCGTTCAAAGGGGGTGGCGGCCACCCATGCCAGCGGCGCCCCCGGCTTTGCCGGCTCTGCGGCGCACGAAAGGCGGGTCATTGTAGTCGACGCGGGACATGGCGGTATCGATTCCGGTACCCGCGGTTACAACGGTGAAATGGAAAAGGATCTCGTGCTGGATGAGGCCCTTCGCCTGGGCAGGACGCTCGGTCGGCGCGGATACGCCGTGCATCTGACCCGTAACGAGGACGTGTACGTCCCACTGCCCGACCGGGTGGAAGCGGCGCGCGCCTATCGCGCCGACCTCTTCATCTCGCTCCACGCCGATTCCAATCCCGACCCAAGAGTACTGGGCGCCTCCGTCTACACGCTTTCGGCGTCGTCGTCGGATGCCGAAGCGGCGGCGCTGGCGCGCAAGGAAAACCAGTCGGATGTCATCGCTGGCGTCGATTTGGGTGGGGAAAACACCCCGGTGGCTTCAATTCTTATCGGGTTGGCACAGCGCGACACGATCAACCGCTCGGTGCGCTTTGCCGATACCCTCGTCGCGCGCCTCGATCGAGTTACGGACATTTTGCCGCGCGCACCCCATCGTTCGGCGGGCTTCGTCGTCCTGAAGGCCCTGGATGTCCCAGCCGTGCTTGTAGAGCTTGGTTATCTTTCGAATCCGGCAGATTGCGCGCGCATGGCGAGTGATGGCTGGCGGGATAAGATCGCGCTCGCCATAGCGGACTCTGTTGATCAGCAGTTCCGGGGCAACGGACCCGCCGAACAACTGTCGGCCGAAGCGGCGAAGTAAATCCGTGTCTTGCCAGCGCCACAATTTCGGGCCATCAAGACCCTGGAAGCAGGACAGATGTTACGCCGGATACTCGTTTTCATCGGCCTCACGACGGCCGGCCTTGTCATTGCCGCCGTGGCGGCATTTGCATTTTATATTTACTCTGTCACCCGCGATCTTCCGAGTGTCGAGGCACTTCAGCATTATGAACCGCCTGTAACCACGCGTGTTTATGCCGGCAATGGCACGCTTCTGGGCGAATATGCGCGCCAGCGCCGCATCTTCGTGCCGATCGATTTCGTACCGAAACTCGTGATCGACGCGTTCACTTCCGCGGAAGACAAGAACTTCTTCAACCATCCGGGCATCGATCCGAGCGGGATAATGAGGGCGGCGGTCAAGGACGTCTTCAACGCACTCCAACACAAGCGGCTTGAAGGCGCCTCGACCATAACCCAGCAGGTCGCGAAGAACTTTCTTCTGAACGGCGAAGTCAAATTCTCGCGCAAGATCAAAGAGGCGGTGCTCGCGCTGCGGATCGACTCGACCTATTCCAAGAAGAAGATACTCGAACTCTATCTCAACGAAATATTCCTGGGCGAGAATTCGTACGGTGTGGGGGCGGCGGCGCTCAACTATTTCGGCAAACCGCTCGATCAACTGGATGTTGCCGAAGCGGCTTTTCTGGCCGCACTTCCCAAAGCGCCCAGCAACTACGACCCGCGCTTCAACAGAACGGCGGCGCTCGAGCGCAGGAACTGGGTGATCGGCCAGATGGCCGAGAACGGCTACATTACTTCGGACCAGGCCCATACCGCGATCGCCGAGCCGCTCGTCACACAGATGCGACCGCTCGGAATCCAGACCGAAGACGCGGAGTATTTCGTCGAAGAAGTCCGCAGGCTTCTCTACGCCAAGTATGGCGCCCGCGCGCTTTACGACAGCGGCTTGCAGGTCCGTTCCACGCTCGATGCGCGCCTCCAGAATTTCGCGGTGAATGCGCTTCGTGCGGGGCTCGTGAGATATGACCGCCGGCACGGCTGGCGCGGCACAAAACAACACATTTCGGTTACGGACGATTGGGCGGCAGAACTCAAGACGCTGGGCAATGAGTCCGGAATCGAGACCTGGAGAAGGGCAGTAGTACTCGGCTTTGAACCCGAGGGAATTGTCGATATCGGATTCGACGACGGCACCCGGGGGCGCATGCCATTCGATGAAATCAAATGGGCGCGCCGGGAAGCACATGACGCGCTTGTTGGAGCCCAACCCGAAAAGCCGCAGCAGGTCGTGAAGACCGGGGATGTCATCTACGCAGAACCTGTCGGACATGGCGAATATGGCTTGCGCCAGGTTCCGGAGGTCAACGGTGCGATCGTGGCGATGGATCCTCATACGGGGCGCGTGTTGGCGCTTTCGGGAGGCTTCAGCTACGCCTCCAGCCAATTCGACAGGGCGATGCAGGCGCAGCGGCAGCCTGGCTCCGCATTCAAGCCTTTTGTTTATGCCGCGGCACTCGACAACGGTTTCACGCCGGTCAGCAAGATCGAGGACGCGCCGGTCTCGTTTCCCCAGGGACCCGGCCTTCCCATGTGGACGCCCAAGAATTTTGGAAACAAATTTCTTGGCCTCCAGACAATCCGACGCGGTATCGAGCTGTCGCGCAATCTTATGACGATCCGGCTGGCCTATGATGTGGGAATGAAAAAGGTCGTACCCTATGCGGTGCGATTCGGCGTGTATGATAATCTTACACCGTGGCTGTCCAACGCCATCGGCGCCGCCGACACGACGCTGGTGCGCCTGACCACAGGTTATGCCGAATTTGACAATGGCGGAAAGAAGATCACTCCGACCTTGATCGACCGCATCCAGGACCGGAACGGACGGGACATTTACCGCCACGATCCCCGCAACTGCGAAGGATGTAACGGCCCGTGGCGCGGCCCGTCAGAACCGCTGCTCCCCGACACGCGCGAACAGATTATCGATCCGAGTACCGCCTATCAGATCGTCTCCCTTCTGCAGGGGGTCGTCGAACGTGGGACGGGCGTGTCGATACGGGCGGTTGGGAAGCCGCTCGCAGGGAAGACGGGCACAACCAATGATTCCAAGGATACCTGGTTCATCGGTTTTTCGCCCGACCTGGTCTGTGGCGTCTTCGTCGGGTTCGACAACCCCAGAACGCTTGGAAAAGTGGAGCAGGGCGCGACGGTGGCGGCTCCGATTTTCCGCGATTTCATGAAGGGCGCCCTGGCCGACCAGCCGCCCACGCCATTTCGTGTGCCGCCGGGGATTGATCTGGTGCCCGTAGATGCGCACACAGGCGCATTGGTCAGTGCGGGTAGTCCGGGCGCTATCGAGGAAGCATTCAAATCCGGAACCGAACCCGGGCTCGCAAGCGCCGATGTAACGGAGCCCGCGAAGCCCGCTGACAACAAACCGGGCACCACGGTGGATCCCGGCACGGGCGGTCTTTATTAGCCGATGTCCTCCCGGCTCGCGCAAGCCCATGGAAACGTCCGCACGCGAAGCAAATAGGTCGTCCGTGCTGCCCGGCCTGCCGATCTTCGCGCGGCTTTTCCGGTTATTCTATGCCGCTTTCCAGCGCGAATTGCGCTCGAACGAGCTGACGCAAATATTCGCCTGCGCGGTAATCGGCTCCCTTGTCGGCGTTTGCGTGGCCGCGATTCGCGCACTGGTACAGTTTCTTCATCAGATGGATTTCGCGATCCGGGGCGGTGGTCTGCTATCGACCGGACTGAATATCGATTCGATCCGGATTTTATTTGTTCCTGCCCTGGGTGGATTGTTGTTGGGTGTGCTTGCGCTGATGACAGCGCGATTTGGAACACGGGACATCGTCGACCCGATCGAGGCCAACGCGTTGTACGGCGGGCGAATGTCGCTGGCGGACAGCCTGCGCCTCACCACGTCGACGATTATTTCCAATGCGTCCGGGGCGTCGCTCGGGATGGAGGCAGGCTACACCCAATTCGGCTCGGGGTTCTTCTCTGGCATTGCGGGCTATTTTCGCCTTCGCCGCGCCGACCATCGCGTATTTGTGACCGCCGGATCGGCGGCTGCGATCGCGGCGGCGTTCAATGCCCCCCTGGCCGGCGCATTCTATGGTTACGAACTCATCCTTGGCAGTTATATGCCCAGTGCTCTCGCGCCGGTCGCCGTTGCCGCGGTGTGCGCTGCGCTGTCCCAGCGTTTCATTGCGGGGCCGCAACAACTATTTGAGGTTCAGGGCGGCGTTCCGCTGGATGTCCATAGCTACGTTCTGTTCGGTCTCATGGGCGTGCTCGCGGCGGGAGTTGGTATCCTGGCCATGATGGCTGTCACCTGGACCGAGCGCGGCCTCAAGAGTACTCCCATTCCCGACTGGCTGCGGCCGTGCGCCGGGGGCGTCGCGCTTTCCGCGATTGCCTGGTTTTATCCGCAGGTTCTGGGCAGCGGGCACGGCGCGATCGAATATTATCTGCATACGTCTGCTGCCTTCCTTCCGCTGGTCCTGCTTCTTTTCGCGAAATTGCTGGCTTCGGCCCTGTCGGTTGGCTCGGGATTTCGCGGCGGCCTGTTCAGTTCGGCACTGTTTCTCGGGTGCCTTTTCGGCGGAATTTTTGCGAAATGCGTCGCGTTTTTCGAGCCGCATTTTGCCGTCCAATACGTCGCCTTTTTGCTTGTCGGCATGGGCGCGGTTGCGGCCGCAATCATCGGCGCGCCACTGACGATGGTGCTTCTTGTTCTGGAATCGACGGGCGATTTTCCTGTCACGGTCGGTGTTCTCATCAGCGTCATAGCATCTGCAACGATCGTGCGGCTGACATTCGGCTATTCGTTCTCCACCTGGCGATTCCATGTCAGGGGGCTGGGGCTGAGGGGTGCGTACGACGTTGGCTGGATCGCAGACCTCACGGTTGCGCGCATGATGCGATCCGATCCGAAGCTCGTGCCGACCTCCATGTCGCTGAAAAGCCTGCGCGAAAAATATCCGCCTGGCACCGCCAAACGCGTGTTTGCCATTGCTCCGGACGGCCATTACGCGGGCTGGATCGATATGGCGGTCGTGAACGATCCGCAGCTCGACGAAGCCGTCGAAGCCGGCGTTGCGGCAGATTTGGTGCAGCAGCGGGACTGCTATCTTCTTCCGGGCGACAATGTGCGGACGGCTCTCGCCCGGTTCGACGAAAGCCAGTCGGAGACGCTTCCCGTTTTGTCGGCGCGCGCCGATCCGCGCGTGGTGGGCTACGTGACCGAAGGCTATGCGCTCAAGAGATACGCGCAGGAGCTGGAGCGGCGGCGCAGCGCAGAACTGGGCCAGCAGGACCTGTTCGCGCTTGGGCAAACGCCCCAAAGCTAAACCTCCGGCGGTGGTCTCGGCCTGAAGTCCGTTCGCGGCAAAGTGAACTGTTCAGCCCGCTGACATGGGATTATGCTGCGGCCGGGTTGCTTGAGAGGTCAAATCATGATGCACGGAAAAGCGGCGCGGGTGCTGGGCTCTTTCAGTCTTGCCGGATTGGTCTGCTGTGCGGCTATGCTCGGTACGGGCGCTGCCCGGGCGGGGGATATGCCGCCCCGCGTAGATTCGACACAGCCGAATGCCGAGCCGGTCTATCCCGATTCGGCACGGGCGGCCGGGGAGGCGGGAACTATACTCATCGATGTTCTGGTCAAATCAACCGGACGCGCCGCCCAATACCGTGTTGCGCAGTCGAGCGGATATGGCGATCTGGACGCGGCGGCCGTACAAACGGTGCTGAACTGGCGGTATCTCCCGGCAACGCACCACGGTGATACGGTTTCCGACTGGACCACTGTCAAGGTCGTATATCAGCTGCCGCAAACGGCCGACGGGACGTCCGCGCCTCCGCAACACTGAGGGGACGCTAGGTATTGGCTTGATCGGCGGCGATAATCATATCGTACCAGAGAGAACAGATGCATCCCGAAACCGAGCGTAGCGTCCAGGAAATCAGGCAGGCGATCGACCTGCTGAGGAGGCATCTTTGACTGGGACCGCTCTGTCGCCCGTCTTGATGAGCTGAACCACAGGGCGGGCGATCCCTCGCTCTGGAACAATCCCGAGCAGGCGCAGACGCTGATGCGCGAGCGCCAGCGGCTCGATTCGTCCGTGTCAGGCATCCGCAAGGTAGAGCAGGATCTCGCCGACGCCGTCGGCCTGATCGAACTTGCCGAAGGCGAAAACGACTCAACGATGCTGCGCGAGACCGAGGCGCTGATCGATGCGCTGCGCAAACACGCCGACGATTTGCGGCTTGCCTCCATGCTGTCGGGCGAGGCGGATGCGAACGACACCTATGTCGAAGTCCATGCGGGCGCGGGGGGAACCGAAAGCCAGGACTGGGCGGAAATGCTCGAGCGGATGTACATCCGCTGGGCCGAGCGCAAGGGTTTCAAGGTCCAGATCATAGAGGAGAGCGCAGGCGAAGGCGCCGGGATCAAGTCGGCGACGCTGCTCGTCAAGGGCGAGAATGCCTATGGCTGGCTGAAGACAGAGGCGGGCGTGCACCGCCTCGTGCGCATCTCGCCCTTCGACGCCAATGCGCGGCGCCACACGAGTTTTGCCAGCGTCACGGTCTTTCCGGTGGTCGACCAGACGATCGAGATCGATGTTCCCGAGAAGGACATCAGGGTCGACACCTATCGCGCCTCGGGCGCCGGCGGTCAGCATGTGAACAAGACCGACAGCGCGGTGCGGTTCACCCATCTGCCGACCGGCATTGTCGTCAGCTGCCAGACCGAGCGCTCGCAGCACCAGAATCGCGCGATGTGCTGGGACATGCTGCGCTCGCGGCTCTATGAGATCGAGCTGGAGAAGAAACAGGCGGAGACCGCCGCCCATATCGGCCAGAAAACCGACATCGGCTGGGGCCACCAGATCCGCTCCTACGTGCTGCAGCCCTATCAGCTGGTGAAGGATCTACGCACCGGCGTCGAAAGCCGGGCGCCTCAGGACGTCCTCGATGGCGAACTCGACCCCTTCATGTCGGCGGCGCTGGCGCAGGCGATCGGCGGCAAGCCGGCGGAGATCATCGCAGATATCGAGTAGCCATTTCCCTGTTTTAACAGGGATTTACAGGGGGGTTTTCCCAGACGCGGTGAACAATCCGCGACCGCCCGCCAGATCCGCAAGACATATCAGCCACTTGCGCCGCAACGCCGGTTTCCCGAAAACAGGCGCGCGACACCCTGAAACAAGGCAAATACAGGAAACGGGGATCGAATCGGGAACAAATGTTTCACGTGAAACCCGCGCCGCCCGCGCCGCCTCACTCCGCGATTTGCCGCCCCGCCGCGATATAGCGGCTCGGGTCCTTCAGCGCGTTCGCGAGCCAGACTTCGTAATGCACATGCGGCCCGGTGCTGCGGCCCGTCGAGCCGAGCCGGCCGACCGCCGCGCCCTTCTCGACCCGCATCCCCGTCCTGACCAGAATCGCGGCAAGATGGCCGTAGCGGGTGTGGAAGCCATAGCCATGGTCCAGCTCCACCATATTGCCATAGCCGCCGCGATAGCCCGCCGAGACGACGACCCCCGGCGCCGTGGCGCCGACGGTCGACCCCCACGGACCGGCGAAATCGACGCCCGGATGGAAGGCGACCCGTCCCGTGAACGGGTCCACGCGCGGACCGAAACCGCTCGTCACCTCGAACTGGCCGCCATGGACGGGTGTGGTGAGCGGCACGTGATGCAACTCCGTCACCAGGGACTGGAGAGACGAGGCCTGCGCGGCGGCGTCGATATAGGCGGAGGTGAATTCCCTGTCCGAAACGCCGTCCAGATGGATCGAGTCCGTGGAGATCATCGGTCCACCGCTCGCGGGCAGCCGGGCAGCACCCAACCCCGCCAGCACCTTGCGCAACCCGCCAGTCCGCTCGGACATTTTCCGGTCCAGCGATTTCAGCAGCGACGTCTCCGTCCGCCCAAGCTGGGCGATGCGCCGGGTCTGCTGGTCGATCGCTTCCAGGGCGGCCGGCCTGGCCAGCGGCGCCGCCGGTTTCAGCGCCCGGCCGGACAACGCGCCCGAGGAAAAGACCGCATCCGCCAGATTGGTAAAGACGTCCAGCATGCTGGCCCTGGTGGGGTGCGCCGTGCGCGGCTGCGGGTCGACGGGATCGGGCATGATCGTCAGTTCCGAGGCGCCGCTGCCATAGGCATGCGAGGCCCGGGGCACGGTGACGGAATAGCCCACCGACGCCGGCGGTTGCGCGGTATCGCCGCCCAGGCTGTCGCTGGCCGTCTCGGCGCGCCGCGCGGGCGCCTGGGCCACATCCTCCTCGGCGCCCCGCGCCAGGCCCGCGCCGTTCGTTGCGACAAAGGCCGCCTCGAAGGCATGTCCGTTGCCCAGCAGCGCCGCGACGCTTTTCTGTTTCGCTTCCACTTCGTCGGCCGCCGCCTTGAAACGGTCTTCCGCCGAGATCAGCCCGTTGTTCAATTCGTCGTAGGAGAGTTGCAGATCGGCGATGCGGTTCTCATAGGTGCCCTGCATCTGCTGATAGCGATGATCCTTTGCCGCGATGATGCGATCCTTGAAGATCACATTCACCGACGCAAACGCCACCCAGCCAAGAAAGATGAGCGAAAGTCCGGCGCAGGTGGCCTGCAGCGTGGCGCCGCAAGTGAAAAATTGTACGCGGCCGTCGCTGCGTATGTAGATCTGCCGTTCGGGAAAAGTCGCGTGAAGCCACGCCCAGACGCGCTCAACGAGCGTATGCCCCATGCCCAGCAAACCCTTGTTTCGACTATCCCCCGGTAGCCCTTTCGCGTGGGATGATTGGAGCCGATCCCGGCCGCGGACTCAAGAAAAATTTCCGCTTGCGACACAATCAAAAATTGTACGGTGCAACGTGTTTGCAGCGCCCCAGGCGGGTGCGAAAACCCCGGATTTCCTCGCTTTCTCGCGGCACTTCACGCTTTGTTCCATTTCATCCGCAGGAAACGCGGCGCATTAAATTTCCATATATTTCGCACCGTACGTGCTTCGTCCGGCACGCGGGCGTTCCGCGCACCGGTGGGATGCAGCACTCGCGTAGTTATTACAGCAGTTGAGAGTCGCACGCCTGCAGCCCATCCATGATGCGCAGGTGGTCGGGCGATCCGCTGTTTGGGAACATATAACATTCCACCACGAATGTAATTTTCTATATCGTTGTCGCTGAATGCCGTTGTGCTCATTGGATCGGAAGAAGCCGCGCCAGTGCCAATCCGAGCATGCGATCATCGAACAGCCGCGCCTTGCGCTCTCCGGCTCCTCTTCCGCCCGGCCACGAACTGAGAGCCGCCCGTAATGCGCCAACAGCAGGCTCAACGCGCAGACGGTGAAGAAGCCAATCGACCGTTGCCAAAAGCTCCATGCCGAGCGGCGATTGGAAACCATCGATCAGCTCATCGGTCCGCTCGAGAGCATCGCGATAGGGCTTTGCCTCCGCAGTGGTAAGGAAGGTTTTTACAACATCAGCCTTGCTGTCGTCGAAGCGAACGATATCGGAGGGCTTCGCGTCATTGATGCGCTTGTCGCAATGCAGATAGCTGCCGTCGAGGCCGTTCAGGAGATGTCTGAGTTTGTCGGCGTACGGCCCATAACGGTCGGCGGCGAATTCGAGTTTCAGAAGGTTGGGCAGGCCCTGGCGCATGATGCTACGTTCCAGGAACCAGGCGAGCTTCTGGATTTCCAGCAGTGAGCATTCGAAACCCAGGACCTCGTAACGCCGCACAAGATCGGCGATGAGCGCGCGCGCCGGGGTGAGTTTCGCAACGCCGCTGCGCTTGGAGACATTCTGGTATTGCGGCGTCGGCTCGTAGACCATCACGTCGACGCCTTCGAGCGCGCCGAGTGTTTCCGCGATTCGCGAGCGCACGGCGCTCCATTCAAGCCCGCCCTGTCCGCTGCCGAGTGGAGGTATGGCGATGGATCGGATGAGACGGTCCGCGATCACGCGCTTCAGATCGAGGAGTCCTTCCTCGATCCATTCGATTTTCGATGGGTTCCGCCAATTCTCCTTCGTCGGAAAATTGATGATGAGCCTCGGGCCGCCGAGCCTGTTGCGCTCGGTCACGAACATCCGGCCGACCACCACCTCTCCGCGCTTGCAGGCCTCCGAATACAGCCGGAAATTCTCCGGAAAGGTCTCCTTGAACATCAGGGCGATGCCCTTGCCCATGACGCCCACGGTATTCACCGTGTTCGCCAGCGCCTCGGCGTCGGATTCGAGAAGATTGCCCTGCGTGTATCGTATCATCAGAAATACCACTGCGGCCGGGTTTCGGTGCGAAGCGCCATTTCCCGCTCGGCAAGAAGCGCCCTCATCCGCGAATCGGTCTGGTTATCGTATGAGACCAAGCCCAGAAGCATGTCCACGGGCAGTTTTCTGTAGATAAGTGCCTCGGCCTGATAGCGCTCGAATTTGCCGGGGTCTTCGACGTCGCGCTTGAAGTCGCTCGCCTGAGGGATCGGCCAATCGATACGGTCGAGCGGTAACTGTGTGCGAGCTTGATGAGAGCGATTGCTTCGAATTACACGGCGTCGAGGCGGGCGATTTCGGCTTCCATCTCGGCGCGCAGCCGGGCCGCTTCGGCCTCATCCGGCAGCCTCTTGAGGAGCGATGGCCAGACGGTTTCGCGGTAGCGGGATGCGGTCGAATCCTTCCACGGCCAGCTCGCCGCGGCGCGCATTTTAACCAATGCCGCTTCAAGCCGCTCACGCACGGCGTCAACGTCATACGCGGGCTGGAAGGGCAGCGCGTCTTCGGCGAACAGGAACGAGCAGTCGGAGGCCAAGCGGCGAGTCTCGCGAATCAAGAATCCCAGTCTAGTCTGGCGCAAGGCTGCCCGTGTGAGAAGCCTCGCCCTGCGGCCACCCACAGGTTTCGCGCGCGCTCAGCTGGCGACGACGGTCTCGGCATCCCCTGCTTCGAGCGCGTTCATGTAGGCGAGAATGAGATCGCGGGTGCGGTAACGGCCGAAGGCCTTTTCGTCGTGTTCCCGAACGATGGGAAAGCTATCGAGAATGTAGCGAACATCGTCGCGGTCGGTGATGCCGTAAAGCAGAAAATATAGTGCATCGAGCCGTGCCCTCAGATGCGCGCGTTCCTCCTCGTCCCATCTGAAAGGCGGACGCACCTCGCCCATTTTCCGATCGACGTATCCCATGTCCCGCGCGAAATCTTCCAAGTCATGTGCCGTATAGCTCAGGCGCAGCACATGTTCGCGAACAATTTCACCAGCCCGGCGCTTGCCGAATTTGCGAGCATAAGGGTCCTCTGGAAGAACTGGCAATTGCTCCATGATGTACAAATTCAGAGTTTGGGCATGCACCTTCTGGCGCGCAATAAAGTCGTAAATAAATGAATTGAAATTGGCAACGAGAGCGGGCGCAAATTCCGTCGCCGAACCATCGTCTTGTTCAAGGAATAGGGGAAGCTTATTTCCGAATCCGACCGCCGGCATAATGGACGCTATCATCGTTCTTGCATTTGTAACAGATGTAATTTCTTTGAACCCCAACGACCATTTTGCAGGATTATTTTCAGCTACGATTTCCGCATTAATCCAGAATTGAGGAGTGGGCGTCCAATTCGCGTTACTGTGTTGCTCCGGTGTGGCAGCACTTGGCTGCCCAGGTCGATGGACGTTTTGCGGATTGACGACAACGCTCGCGGCGCGATGATCGAATGCCTGGACCATCTTGCCCTCGTAGAGCGGCACAAATTGCTGCTTTCCCTTCTTCCAGCGACTGCCCGGGACGGGGTAGGCACCATAGCTCTCCAGTCTCTCCCGCGTCCAGAAGAGGTTCGAGTCGTTCGTCATGTGGAACATCGTGAAGTAGCGCACAGGCCACGCGTTTTCGACAATCTCGCCCTCATCGTCACGCTTTACGAGGATTGGCAGCCGGTTGTAGATCGCTGTTGTTAGAGCGGCATCCCGGCGCGACCGGAAGATCGGCGCAGTGCCGGTGTTCGGATTGACAAGCGCAAAATCGTCGGGCGTGAGCGGAAACACACGCTCGCGATCTTCGAGATCGATGTCGCCTGTGAGAAAAAATCCGCAAGTCGCTTGCTCCGCTCTGCGATTGACCCCCGAGGCAACTAACGCACAGAACTTGAATCGGCTGTCCACATCGGGAAAGAAGTCCGTGTTCTCGCGTCCGCGGTTCTCAAAATCGAGCAGCGCTATCAGCCGGCCAGAAGTTGCAATGGATTGGAAAAATTCAGCGGAGCTCTTATCGGATGCAATGCCTGAAGGAACCAGCAATCCGGCGATGCCATCGGGTTTGATCAGCCGTTGCGCTCGTTCGACGAAAAGCGAGTAGATGTTTATATCGCCGCGCCCCAGCAGCGGATATTCTCCTCCTTCGCGGGACAGTCGGAGCGCCATATCCGCGTGCGCCACCGCAACTTCGTAATCATTGAAGAGCGGGTCGTTTGCTTTCTTCAGATCGGCGATCATGCGCTTGCGATCGGCCGCGC
>DATAYG010000019.1:0-6485 GCA_036272695.1 Rhizomicrobium sp.
ACCCAGGACCTTACCAAGACGGCCGACGATGCCCATCATGTCGGGCGTGGCGATGCAGCGGTCGAAATCGATATCGCCCTTCTGAACCTTCTCGGCCAGATCTTCAGCGCCTACGATATCGGCGCCGGCGGCTTTCGCCTCATCCGCCTTTGGGCCCTTGGCGAAGACGGCCACCCGAAGCTTGCGCCCCGTTCCGTTGGGCAGCGAGACGACGCCGCGCACCATCTGGTCGGCATGGCGCGGGTCGACGCCGAGATTGATCGCCACTTCGATCGTTTCGTCGAACTTCGCCGTCGCGCGCGCCTTGACCAGCTTCACCGCCTCCTCGATCTGATAAGACTTCGCGGAATCAATGCCTTCGACGGCCTTGTTGAACCGCTTTGTCAGTTTGCCCATCGCCCTACTCCCGCACCTGGATGCCCATGGACCGCGCCGAACCCTCGATCATCAGCATCGCGGCTTCCACGTCATGCGCATTCATGTCTTTCATCTTCGCTTCGGCGATCTGGCGCACCTGGTCCTTGGTCACGCTGCCGCGGAAGTCACGCCCCGGAGCCTTCGAACCACCATCCAGCTTGGCCGCCTTCTTCAGGAAATAGGAGGCCGGCGGCGTCTTCATCTCGTAGGTGAAGGATTTGTCCGAAAACACAGTAATGGTTACCGGAATCGGCATGCCTTTTTCCTGGTCCTGCGTCTTCGCGTTGAAGGATTTGCAGAACTCCATGATGTTGAGGCCGCGCTGGCCGAGCGCGGGCCCGATCGGCGGCGACGGGTTTGCGGATCCCGCCGGCACCTGCAATTTCACATACCCAACAATCTTCTTCGCCATGTCTCATCTTCTCCTCGAAGTTCGCGGTCAGCGGCCCGGCGAAGGACCTCCCGCGCTGTGCGTCCTTTATCTGTCGTGGCCCGCCTTGACCGGGCCACCCAGGTTCGTTGACCGAGTGGCGCCAACTGGGTGGCCCGCATTCGCGGGCCATGACAAATTTTGTTACTACACCTTCTCCACCTGCGTGAATTCCAGCTCCACCGGCGTCGCGCGGCCGAAAATCGACACCGCGACTTTGAGGCGCGAGCGGTCCTCGTCCACTTCCTCGACCACGCCGTTGAACGAGGTAAACGGTCCGTCCGCCACCCGCACCTGCTCGCCGATTTCGAACGTGATCGAGGGCTTCGGCCGCTCCGCGCCCTCATGCACCTGGCTGAGGATGCGATCCACCTCGCCCTGGCGCAGCGGCATCGGCTTGTTGTTCTGCCCGAGGAAGCCCGTGACCTTCGCCACGTTCTTGATCAGGTGATAGGCCTCGTCGGTCAGCTTCGCGCGCACGAGCACATAGCCCGGCAGGAATTTCCGCTCCGCGCTGTGCTTCTGCCCACGCCGGATCTCGATGATCTCTTCCGTCGGGACGAGGACATCTTCGATCAGATCGGAAAGCCCCTGAATCAGCGCCTGCCGCTTGATCTCCTCCGACACCTTCTTCTCGAAATTCGAGTAGGTGTGGACGATGTACCACTTGGCGTCCGATTGCTGGATCGTGCTTGCTTCGGCCATCTCAGGCGTTCCTCGTGTCCGCCGCTCTCAATGCAACGCGCCGATCAGCCAGCGCTCGCCGAACGAGAGCACGTAATCCACCACGAAGAAAAACAGCATCATGAGACCGACCATGATGAACACCATCACCGTGGTCAGCCAGGTTTCCTTCCAGGTCGGCCAGGTGACCTTGGACGTCTCGCGCTGAACCTCGCGCGCGAACTGGATGATCCCGCCGCGCCGCTGCGGAGCAGGGATGTCCTTGCTGTCGGCGGTCTTCTTGATTGCCTCGGCCACTTACAAAATCCTGTTCTCGTTTTCATTGGCAGGAGTGGAGGGACTCGAACCCCCGGCCTACGGTTTTGGAGACCGCCGCTCTACCAACTGAGCTACACTCCTTCAGGCAAAAGCCAACGCGCCGGGGAGCCTCTGCCCGCCAGCGCGGCTTCACGGCTTCCGCCGGGGAGCGGGGTATTTATCAGCGCCAGCCTGCCCGCGCAAGGGTTTACGAAGGCGGGTTCATCGATGATTGCGGCTTTGGGCAATGGCGGGAGCCCGGTGCTAGGGTCAGCCTCCCTACGGCCGTACAGCCGCCAATCACCAAGATCGGCTGGTGGCGATCTCCAGCCGCCGCAATGTGGAAATTCCCGCCCCCGCGCGGCGGCAAATTCCTGTAACACCGCGGGTATGACACCGCTCGCTCAAGCCATCGGCAGCTCGCCGGAGTTGTTCCCGCACGAGTTCGATCCGCGCTCGAGCGCCGTCACGTTTCTGAGATTGTCGCGCGTCAGCTATGAACGCGCGAGCTTCCTCGACGGGCGGCTCGCCACGGCTGGCGTTCCAAGGCGGAGCGTGGCCTGGGCCGACGTCATGCAAGCGGTCGGCGAGGCGAATCTCACCGAAAGCTGCCATTTCATCTTTCATATCGGCCATGTCGGCTCGACGCTTCTGTCGCGGCTCCTCGGCCGCCACCCGGCGCTGTTTTCGCTCCGCGAGCCGGACATTCTGCGCACGCTGGCGCAAAACCCGGCGCTCGCCGCCGCCCATCTTCCCGTCCTCATCAAATTGTGGTCGCGCTGTTTCGACCCCGGCGCGCGCGCGGTCGTGAAAGCTTCGAGCTTCGTCTCCGATCTCGCCGCCCAAATTCTGGCGCGGGACTACGCGCCCAGAGCGCTGGTCATGGGCGTGGCGCCTGAAACCTATCTCGCGACGATCTTCGGCGGTGCCAATGCTCCGGCTGAAGCGCGCGCGCTTGCGCCATTCCGGCTGGCGCGGCTTCGCGCGCGGCTCGGCTGCACCTGGCGGCTCGAGGATATGAGCGAAGGCGAGATCATAGCACTCGGCTGGGCCTGCGAAGCTTCGGCGCTTGCGGCGGCAACAGCGGAATCCGGAACGCGCGTTCGTGTAATAAACTTCGACGCATTTCTCGCGCGGCCGCACCAGCAGCTCCACGCGGCGTTTGAGCATTTCGGCGTCGGTGTCGGCGAGGCGGAGATCGCGAACTTTCTCGCCGGCCCGGAGATGCGGACCTATTCCAAAGCCCCGGAACATTCCTACGACGCGGCACTGCGGCAATCGGTGCTCGACGAAGGACGCAGGCGCTTCGGCGCGGAAATTCGACGCGGCCTTGCCTGGCTCGACCGCGCCGCGCCGGAGTTTCCGCAGGTCGCGAACGCGATTTGCTTGTTTGGTGATGGATAACAAAAAAGAACTTACCACGAAGAGCACGAAGCTAACAATACAAACCGTCATCGACGCACGATCATGGAGCGATGGCGCGCTTCGCGCGCAATTCCTTTGTGGTGAACCTTTTACTCCGGAATAGCCCGAACAATTTTCAGCAGCTCCGCGACGTGCTCCGGCGGCGTGGTCGGAAGTACGCCGTGGCCGAGGTTGAATATAAGCGGATGGCCGCGCATGGACGCGAGAACGTTCCCGATTTCCGCAGTCATCGCCGGGCCGCCGTCGCGCAGCAGCACGGGATCGAGATTGCCCTGTAAAGCGAGCGGTCGTGGCAACGCAGCCAAAGCATCGGCGAGACCTGTCATGTGATCGACGCCGACGCCATCCACGCCGGTGCGTTCCGCATAGGCGCGCAAATGCGAACCGCCGCCGCGCGGAAAGCCGATGACCGGAATCTTCGGGTGCCGCGCGCGGACGGCATGAACGATCCGCGCGGTGGGTGTAATAACTGCTGTTTCGAAGACCGAAGCAGGCACGGCGCCTGCCCAGGAATCGAAGAGCTGCAATACTTCCGCGCCTGCATCGGCCTGCGAAATCAGATAGGCGGACGTTGCATCGGTTATGCGATCAAGCAACGCTTCGAAGAAAGTCGGCTCCCGCCAGGCGAGGCTCCGCGTGACCTCGAAATCGCTGCCGCCTGCGCCTTCGATCATGTAGGTAGCAACGGTCCAGGGCGCGCCCGCGAACCCGATCAGCGCGACGCTTTCCGGAAGCAGCGCGCGTGCGCCCCGGATCGTCGCCATGACTGGAGCCAGTGTTTCGACGAAGGACGCGTCCGACAGATTTGCGAGAGCTGCCATGTCTCGCACAGGTGCAAGCTTCGGGCCTTCATTCGCAATGAATGTTACTTCCTGGCCCAGCGCATGGGGCACGAGCAGGATATCGGCGAAAAGTATTGCGGCATCGAGGGGAAAGCGGCGCAGGGGCTGGAGCGTCGCTTCGATGGCGAGTTCGGGCGTCAGACAGAAACTGATGAACGAATCGGCCCTTGCCCGCAGCGCCCGGTATTCCGGCAGATAGCGGCCGGCCTGGCGCATCAGCCAGACCGGCGGCGG
Source organism: Rhizomicrobium sp. (assembly GCA_036272695.1). GTDB lineage: Bacteria > Pseudomonadota > Alphaproteobacteria > Micropepsales > Micropepsaceae > Rhizomicrobium. The sequence goes on from DATAYG010000019.1 coordinate 4,330, forward strand.
CCATGGCGTTTCGCCCCGCAAGGCCTCAAGCAACGGTTTCATCAAGCGGATTTCCTTCCGTCTGCCAGCATTCCATTCATGTGCGCTGTACCGCAATATCCACCCGAAGCCGAGCCAGCACGATTGCCGCCATGTCCGATCTTCCTCTGACACGCATCCTGCGGCTGGGCAGCCGGGGCTCGCGGCTCGCCCGCGCACAAACCGAAATCGTGCGTGAGCTGCTCGAACGCATAGGAATAGCGTGCGAAGCGATTTTCATCACCACAAGCGGAGATCGCATCCTCGATCGGCCGCTGACCGAGATCGGCGGGAAAGGCCTCTTCACCAAAGAACTCGAAGCGGCCCTCCTCGGAGGGGAAATCGATCTCGCCGTGCATTCGATGAAGGACGCTCCCGCGCCGCTGGCGGCGGGCACGCGGATCGGCGCCGTGCTTCCGCGCGAGGATGCGCGCGACGCGTTTGTTTCATGGCAGGCGCCCGCGCTCGATCGCCTCGCCAAAGGTGCCAGGATCGCCACCAGCTCGATCCGCCGCGTCGCGCAGATCCGGCGCGCCCGGCCCGATCTCGAAATCGTCCCGCTGCGCGGCAATGTCGATACGCGCCTCGCGAAACTCGACAGCGGCGCGTTCGATGCGGCCATCCTCGCCCTTGCCGGGCTGAAGCGGCTTGGTCTGGAGCATCGCGCAAACTCGCTGCTGCCGATTGCGACCTGGCTGCCCGCGCTGTCACAGGGAATTATCGGAGTTCAAATTCGCGACGACGACGAAGGCGTCGCAGTGGCGATTGCGCCCCTGAATGACAGAGCCACGGCGATCGCCATCGGCTGCGAACGCGCCTTCCAGCTCGCGCTCGACGGCTCCTGTCGCAGCCCGATCGCGGGCCATGCCACGTTTTCCGGCGGACGCCTCGCCTTCCGCGGCGAAGTCCTGGCGCCGGATGGCTCGGACTGCGTGGCGAAGGAATTTGTTTGTGATCTGCAGCAGGATGAGCTCGCCGCAGCCGAAACGGCGGGCCGCAATGCAGGGCTCGAAATCCGGCCTCGCGCACTCGCCTGGCTGGTTTGAAGCAAATTGGATCGCAGAGCCCGACGCAGATGACGCCGGGCTGCGCCGGGAAGCCCCGGCTCGCATCCGCAACCTCGCGGAAGGCTTACTTGACCGTGATGGTTGCCATCATTCTGGGATGAATGGTGCAGAGATATTGGTAGACGCCGGGCTTGGTGAACTTGAAAGCAAACGTGTCATTCTGATCGAGACCACCCGAACGGAAGAGTCCAGTGAGGCTGGTGACCGTGTGCGGTTCGCCGTCGAGATTCTTCCACGTCACCGTCGTGCCGGCAGGCACCGTCAGCGCCATCGGTGAGAAGTCAAAATTCTTCATGACGACAACGTTGGCGGCTTCCGCGAACGCCGGCGGCCCGCCAGCGGCTGCTGTCGTGATAAGCGCGGCGGCGCTCACCGTGATAACAAAGGCACGACGTATTGCATTCGGAATCATGGGATGACCCTCCTGAGTTGATGCGTTGGTGGGAAAACTACGCGAGTGTCGTGTCCGAAACTGATGGCGCTCCCGGGTAGCGTGCGAACGTTACGCTTGTCACGCCAAGCATTTTCGGAAGCTGGTCGCTTGCGACCTTGAGTGGTCCGGGACCCGGGCCTACTCCGGCGGCCGGCTGCGGATAGGCCGTCGAGCGTGCGGTATGGAAGGTGATATTTCCTTCAACCTTCTGAACGATCTGATGAATATGGCCGTTCAGCACGGTCACTGAGCCGAAGCGCCTGAGATAGCTCATGGCCTGGTCTGCATCGCCCGTTCCCCAGCCCCAAGGCTCGTAGATCGTCCACAACGGCATGTGGGCGAAGACGACAATCGGTGTACTGGATGCGCGGCCTTTTAGATCCGCCTCGAGCCATTCGAGCTGATCGTCGCCCATGGCGCCCAGGCCGCCAGGCTTGAAATTCATCACGTTGACGAGGGCAACGAAGTGTACGCCGTCATGGTCGAAGCTATAATAACCTTTGTTGGCGGACGCCGCGCCGTAGCGATCGAAGTATTCCGTGCCCGCCCCGTCGATCACATCGTGCTCGCCGGGCACCGTATGGAGCTCGCTCACTTTCAGGCCGGACAGCAGCTGCTTGGCGGTGTCGAACTGCTCG
>DATAYG010000020.1:0-17003 GCA_036272695.1 Rhizomicrobium sp.
CTGGCGGCGGGTGGTGATCGAGAAGCCGTTCGGCCACAGCCTGGAATCCGCGAAGGCGCTGAACGCGCGCGTGCTGCGCGTGTTGAACGAGAACCAGGTTTTCCGCATCGACCATTTCCTGGGCAAGGAGACGGTGCAGAACATCATGGCGCTGCGCTTCGCCAACGGATTGTTCGAGCCGATCTGGAACCGCGATCGCATCGACCATGTGCAGATCACGGTGTCGGAAACCATCGGCATCGAGGAGCGGGGCAAATTCTACGAGGCGACCGGCGCGTTGCGCGACATGGTGCCGAACCACCTGTTCCAGCTTGTCGCGATGACGGCGATGGAGCCGCCTTCCTCGTTCGGCGCCGACGCGGTGCGGAGCAAGAAGGCCGAATTGTTCCAGGCGGTGCATACACTCACGCCCGAAGACGCGGTGCGCGGGCAGTACGGAGCCGGCGCCATCGACGACAAAAAGGTGCGCGGCTATCGCGAAGAGCCGGATGTCGCACCCAATTCCATTGTGGAAACCTACGTGGCGCTGCGTCTTGGCATCGACAATTGGCGCTGGGCCGGCGTGCCGTTCTATCTGCGCACCGGCAAGAGGCTGCCCAAACGCAGCTCCGAGATCGCGATCCGCTTCAAGGATGCGCCGCTCATGCTGTTCCGGGACACGCCGACCGACGAACTGCACGACAATTGGCTGATCCTCCAGATCCAGCCCGACGAAGGCATCCGGCTGAGGTTCAATGCCAAGCGGCCCGGGCCCGAGATGCTGCTCGACAGCGTCGCGATGGATTTCCATTACTCGGACTGGTTCAAGCAGGCTCCCGCCGTCGGCTATGAAACGTTGTTATATGACTGCATCCAGGGCGACGCGACCTTGTTCCAGCGCGCCGACCAGGTGGAAGCCTCATGGCGCGTGGTCGATCCTCTGCTGAAGGCGTGGAGCGCGCCGCCGACCGATGCATTTCCGAATTATGCGGCCGGCAGCGCCGGGCCGGCCGCAGCGGACAGACTGCTCGAGCGCGACGCCCGCAAATGGCGCGCGATACGGTGATATAATGACAACAGACATGGCGGGCCGCATTGAAGTAGCAGATGACGTTCATGCGCTCTCGCGGCGCGTGGCGGAATGGCTCGTCGATACCGTGGCGGCTGCTTCGGGGATCGTCCGTATCTCCCTTTCCGGCGGATCGACGCCCAAAGAACTATACACACTGCTCGCAAGCGATGAATTCCGCAGCCGGATGGCCTGGGGCCGGATCGAGCTTTTCTGGGGCGACGAGCGCTTCGTTTCTTATGACGACGCGGCGAGCAACTATCGCATGACGAAGGAAGCGATGCTGTCGCGCGTCCCGGTGCCGCCCGAGCATATCCATCCCATGCCGGTTGACGGCACGCCGGAGGACGCTGCCATCCGCTATGAAACATTGCTGAAACGAATCTACGGCGCGGACGAATTCGATCCGGCGCGGCCCCTGTTTCACATCATGCTTCTGGGTCTCGGCGGTGACGGACATACTGCGTCGCTCATCCCCGGCCAACCGGTTCTCGAGGAGCGGCGGCGCTGGGTGGCGGCGGTCACGGGCGGCCGCGCCGAAACGCGCATCACCCTCACCTATCCTGCGATCGAATCGAGCCGGACCATCGCATTCCTCGCGGCCGGTGCCGAAAAGACTTCGGCGGTCCACGCGGTGCGCGCGGGAGACGAAAAGCTTCCCGCCGCGCGCATCCGGCCCCATGGCGAGGTGATCTGGTTCCTGGACCGCGCGGCGGCCGGTCAGGCCTGAATGCCGGGCCGCATCGAAGATTATGCGATAATCGGCGACATGCGCACCGCGGCGCTGATCGGCCGCGATGGTTGCATCGACTGGCTCTGCCTGCCGCGCTTCGATTCCGCCGCCTGTTTTGCGGCGCTGCTGGGAGATTCCCGTCACGGCCGCTGGCAGATCGTCCCGCAGGACGACAAATACAAGGTGAAGCGCCGCTATCGCGACGGCACGCTCATTCTCGAAACGCGCTTCAAGACGTCGAAAGGCGAAGCGGTCCTGGTCGATTTCATGCCGGTGGGGACCGACCACAGCTGCATTGTGCGGCTGGTGATGGGCCTCAGTGGATATGTAGAGTTCGAGACCGAACTCGTGATCCGATTCGATTACGGCATCACCGTGCCCTGGGTTGCGCGCATAAGCGAGCGTGCGCTCTCCGCCGTGGCCGGACCAAATTTGCTGACCCTCCACACCTTCGCTCCGCTCTATGGCGAAGACATGCGCACCAAGGGGAAATTTGCCGTGCGCGCGGGCGAGACCGTTCCTTTCGTGCTGATGCATTCGCCATCCCACCTGCCGGTGCCGTTTCTTCCCAGCGTCGAAACGATGCTTGCCGAAACGGAGAAATACTGGACGGACTGGAGCAATCGCGCCGTACTGAACGGACGCTGGGAGGCCGATATCCGCCGCTCGCTGATCACGCTCAAGGCGCTGAGTTACCGCCCGACGGGCGGCATCGTGGCGGCCGTCACGACCTCGCTGCCCGAGCAGATCGGCGGCGCGCGCAATTGGGACTACCGGTTCTGCTGGCTGCGCGACGCGACCTTCACGCTGCTCGCTTTCATGAATGCGGGCTATACCGAAGAGGCCGTAGCCTGGGTGAACTGGCTGATACGGGCCATCGCCGGAAGCCCGGAACAGATTCAGACGCTTTACGGCGTCGCGGGCGAACGCCGGCTCGACGAATGGAAGATCGACTGGCTGCCCGGCTACGAGAACTCGGCGCCGGTGCGGATCGGAAATGCCGCAGCGCTGCAGCTTCAGCTCGACATCTATGGTGAGCTTGCCGATGTGGTCGTCCAGGCGCGCAAGGGAGGACTTCCCCTCCCGGCTCGGCGGATAGAACTGCGCCGCGTAGTCCTTGGTCATCTCGAAGAAATGTGGCGCAGCCCCGATGAAGGCATCTGGGAAATCCGCGGCGAGCCGCAGCATTTTGTTCATTCCAAGGTGATGGCCTGGGTTGCATTCGACCGCGCCTCCGAGAATGCCGAGGAGGACAAAGAAAATGCTGAGCGCTGGAAGCGCGATGCGAAGATGATCCGCCGCGAGATACTGCGCAAAGGCATCGACCCGGAGCGCAACTGCTTCGTGCAGGCCTATGGCTCGAAGCACCTCGATGCCAGTCTGCTTCTTCTGCCGATCGTGGGTTTTATTTCAGTCAAGGATCCACGCATGAAGAACACGATTCGCGAGATCGAGCGGCACCTCATGTTCGACGGTCTGGTCCTGCGATATGAGACCGGGAGTGGCGTCGACGGGTTGGCGGCCGGCGAGGGCGCCTTCCTCGCCTGCAGTTTCTGGCTCATCGACAATTATCTGTTGCAGGGCCGCAGACGCGACGCGGAGCGCCTTTATGACAGGCTGCTCGGCCTTGCAAACGATGTCGGTCTCCTGGCCGAGGAATACGATCCCCGTGGGCGTCGCATGCTCGGCAATTTTCCGCAGGCCTTCTCGCATGTCGCGCTGGTCAATAGCGGCCTCAACCTCCTGCACGCGGGAGGCCCCGCGAAGCGCCGCCGCGCCCGGCATCCACGCCGGCATGTCGCGCGGGACAAAGCCTGAGCCATGGCGCCGCGGAAGAAACAGCAAGAGGATGAGCTGCGCGTATTGTCGATCGATATCGGCGGTACCGGTCTGAAGGCGTCGGTCGTGGATGCGGCCGGCCATCTTCTGGAACCGAAGCAGCGGACCAAAACGCCTTATCCCTGTACGCCGGCCGTGATGATGGAGGCGCTGGCCGAACTTGTGGCACCGCTGCCGGAACATAATCGCATCGCCATCGGCTTTCCCGGCGTCGTCAGGGACAACACTGTGCTGACCGCACCGCATTTCCAGACGGATGAATGGGTGGGATTCCCGCTCGCCGACGCCGCATCGAAGCGGTTCGGCGGCCCGGCGCTCATGGTCAACGACGCCGAAATGCAGGGGCTCGCTGTCATCCGCGGCAAGGGGCTCGAACTCGTGCTGACGCTCGGGACCGGCGCCGGCACGGGCCTGTTCCGCAGCGGGCAACTGATGCCGCATTTGGAACTCGCGCAGCACCCCATCTACGGCAAGAAAACGTATAATGACTATATCGGCGATGCAGCACTGAAAGAGGTCGGCAGGAAGCACTGGAACAAGCGCGTGGTGCGAACCGTCGATATCCTAACCAACCTCCTCCATTTCGACCATCTGTTCATCGGCGGCGGCAACACCCGCAAGCTCACCCTCGAGCCTTCCGCCATGATTACAATCGTGAGCAACGAAGCCGGCATAGAAGGCGGTGCGGCCCTCTGGTGTTCGTATCTGGACGCGAACCGCTGAGTGCCGCGGTGGGAGTACGTGGCATGGCGCCCGATTTGTCGCTGCCCCCGCCGCCACTGGATGCGTTTTTTTCGCTCGGCTCCGATGCATTGCTGCTCGATGTCGACGGCACCATCATCGATATCGCGCCGACGCCGGAGGCGGTGCATGTCCCCCAATCTCTGATACACACGCTCCGGTGCCTGCAGCACGAAACCGGCGGCGCGATCGCGCTGGTAAGCGGCCGCAAACTGGCAACATTGGATTCGCTTTTTGCTCCGCTTGCCCTGGCCGCGATCGGCTGCCATGGCGCGGAATGGCGCCTGCAACCCGGCCACCCGGTTGAATTCCGCGCCCGGCCGTTGCCGCCGGAGATCAGACAGACGCTTTTCTCTGTAATCGCCGGGGCTCCGCAGGTCAGGATCGAGGACAAAGATTACACGCTCGCCTTTCACTATCGCAGCGCGCCGGAAGTTGGGCCGGAGCTGGAGGCGCGGCTGGACAGGGCGATCCTTCCGTTCGCCACCGAACTGCGGCTGCTGCGCGGCAAATGCGTGCTCGAAGTAAAGCCGCGCGGCTTCGACAAGGGCGAAGTCATTCGCGCGCTGATGCAGCATCCGCCGTTTGCCGGCCGCCGGCCCGTATTTCTCGGCGACGACACGACCGACCAGGACGCCTTTACCGCGCTGCGCGAGCTGGACGGTATCGGCATCTCCATCGGCCGCCCGATGGCAGATGCCGAATTCATGCTTCCCGACCCGCAAGCCGCGCGCGACTGGCTCGCGGCGCTCGCCCGAAGGATAGAACGGAGATTATAACAGGCGATCCCGCACGTACCCTGTTTCAAACGACGATGGTCCTCGCGCTGCATGTCTAAGTACTGCGCGTTCGCACGAATATTACTTGTCATTCCCGCGAAAGCGGGGACCCGGAGAAATCGTTTTTCCGGGCAGATCACGCATCTGGGTTCTCGCTTTCGCGGGAATGACGGCGAAACCTGCGCGCGCCCCGTCGTCGGCAAATCGCATAAAGCGGGGGAGCTTCGGAACCCTTCCCCGCCCGGCACGTTCCCCCTCGCGGGGTAGCAACTGCGGGCGATGCTGGAGGCCGGGTTTGCCGCGAATTTTCATCATCTCGAACCGGGTGGGCCTGCCGACGAAAGAACGCGGCGTGCATCCGGGCGGTCTGGAAGTGGCGCTGCGTGCCACGCTGAAACGGCATGCCTGCGTCTGGCTCGGCTGGAGCGGGCAGGTCAAGCCCGCAGGCGAGACGGAAACGCGGCGGATCGATCACGGCGGCAACAGCTACATCGTGACCGACCTCAGCGAGGAAGATTACCAGGAATATTATAATGGTTTCGCCAACCGGGTGCTCTGGCCGATCCTGCATTACCGCCTCGACCTCGCCGAGTTTTCGCGGCGCGACCTCTCCGGCTATCTGCGGGTGAACGAGCATTTCGCCGACCAGCTCGACCGGGTGCTTGAACCGGACGACGTGATCTGGGTGCATGATTACCATCTCATCCCGCTCGCCAAGGCGCTGCGCCAGCGCGGACGCGAGAACCGCATAGGGTTTTTCCTGCACATTCCGCTGCCGCCGCCCGAGATGCTCGCCGCCATGCCCAATCACGAGCGGCTCATCCCGGCGCTGATGGACTACGACCTCGTGGGCTTCCAGACCGACGGCGATGCGGCGAATTTCGCGCGCTATCTCGCGACGGAATGCGGAATGCCGGCGCACATTCCCCGCGGCCACGGCCAGGGGGAACGCGTGATGCGCATCGGCACGTTTCCCGTGGGCATTGCCGCGGACATGTTCCAGCGTTGCGCGCGGCGCGCCTCGCGTTCGGCCTTCGTCAAGCGCGTGCTCGACAGTGTGCCCGGCACGATCATCATCGGCGTGGACCGCCTGGACTATTCGAAGGGCCTGACACTCAGGCTCGAAGCATTCGAGCGCTTTCTGCTCGCCAATCCGGAATGCCGCGGCAAGGTGACCTATATGCAGATCACGCCGAAGAGCCGTTCCGACGTTCCGGAATATGCCGAGATGGAGCGTGCCATCGATGCGCTCGCGGGACGGATCAATGGCACCTATGGCGATGTTTCCTGGACGCCGATGCGCTACACCAACCGCCCCTATAGCCGCACGGCACTGGCGGGGCTTTATCGCGCGGCGCGGGTGGGGCTGGTCACACCATTGCGCGACGGCATGAATCTGGTCGCCAAGGAATATGTCGCGGCGCAGGACGCAAGCGACCCGGGAGTCCTGATTCTGTCGCGGTTCGCCGGGGCGGCCGCGGAATTCGGATCGGCGGCGCTCCTCGTCAATCCTTATGATCCCGAAACGGTGGGCGCGGCCATTTCACAGGCAATCACCATGCCGCGCGAGGAACGCATCGAGCGGCACCAAAAGCTCTTCGCCGCCGCAAAGCGCAATGATGTCTCTGCCTGGGGCGACAGGTTCCTCGCCTCGCTCATGGAGACGGCCCCGTTGCCCCGGCCGCGCAATCCCGTGCAGCCGCTGCCGGCGCAACCAAACGTCACCCGCCACAGCATGGTGCCCCGGCAAAAGAACGCCGCAAGCCCGGCGGCGGCGGCCATGCAGGCATCGGTGCCGCTATCGGACGGCGGCCGCCTCGCTTCCTTGCACAAGATGTGATCGGGCCGCCGCACGGCAGTGTGGCGGCGGCCTTTATCGCGGTCCGTGATCATCCCGACCAGCCAGCTGTGATTGCCGGGCACTGGCGCAGCGCGCCGGAGTAACGCGGCCTGGAACTTCTCTTTTGACAGGGAGTTTCAAATGACAACGGCAAACCGCAGGGGACAACCCAATGCTCGGAACAATCCTGATCATCATTCTCATTCTGTTGTTGCTCGGCGCCCTGCCCTCCTGGCCCTACAGCAGCGGTTGGGGCTACTATCCGAGCGGCGGACTTGGCCTCATCCTTATTATCATCGTCGTGCTCGTATTGCTCGGAAGGTTGTAATTTCACCCATCGTCGGAACGTCATGGCCCGCACACCCGCCCCCGGTTTGCGGGCCATGACGATGTCGCGGAAATCCGGATTTCAGCGGTTGCGTTTTTTGCTCGCAACCGGTCGCGACTTGCCATGGAGGCTCTTGCGCAGCGCGTCCATCAGGTCGATGACGTTGCTTTCCTCGGGCGGTGGAGCCGTAACCGGTTTTTCGCCGCGTTCCTTGCGCCGGATGAGCTCACGCAACGCTTGTTCGTAGCGATCCTTGAACTCTTCGGGCTCGAACGGACCTTCGAGCTGCGCGATGATCTGCTTGGCGATGTCGATCATGCGCTTGTCCGGTCGGGTCTCGGGAACGTCGCTGAACACCGTAGCAGGATCCAGCACTTCGTTGCGCATGCGCAGTGTCGTGGCGACCAGCCCGTTGTCGCGCGCCTCGATGGCGAGCAACCGCTCGCGCGTGTGCATCACCACCCGGCCGAGCGCAATGCGATCCGCCTCGCGCATTGCATCACGGATCACGTCATAGGCCTCGACGCCGGCTTTGGCACCCGGCAACAGGAAATAGGGCTGGTCCCAGAACAGCCGGTCGATCGTCGAGGCATCGACGAAGCGTTCGATATCGATCGTTCGTGTGGTCTCGAGCCGGACGGACTCCAGCTCTTCATTCGTTACTACTACATATTCGTTCTTCGCGATTTCATAGCCCTTGACGAGCTTGGAGCGCTCGACGGGTCCTTTGTCGGGATCGGTCGGCACGAGCCGGATACGGTTGTGCGTCGCGGGATTGAGCAGATGAAATGAGATGTCCTGCGAGCGCGTCGTGGCGCCGTAGAGCGCGACCGGGCAGCTCACGAGCGACAGCCGGAGATGGCCCTGCCAGGCCGGACGGCCACGTAAGGACGCCTCGGCATGCTGCGGGGTATGCGGGCGCCGCCTGGGGTGCTCCTGCGGCTCGTCTTCTGTTTTGCGTTTTGCTTTCGCCATCACCTGGCCCTCAGACGTTCGGTCCAGTCCGCAAGGGCCTTCATCAGCTGCGCGACGAGCTTGCGCGTCGGCTCGTCGGTCAAGCGGCCATCGGCGTCGAATTTCCTGTCGGCCGCCGCTATCAGGACCTCGGGCTGGTTCACCGGAAACATGTTGAGATAAACGCACACCTGACGCAGATGGTACTGGGCGCGCGCCGAACCCAGCATGCTCGGGCTCGCGCCCATGATGGCGGCCGGCTTGGCCGCGAAAGGCTGATCGGGCGGCCGCGAGGCCCAGTCGATTGCGTTCTTCAGCACGCCGGGCAGCGAATAATTGTATTCGGGGGTCACGAACAGGACAGCGTCGGCGGCCCGGATTTTCTCCCGCACATTTTCGACCGCCGCCGGAAAGCCCAGTTGGCGCACATCTTCGTTGTAAAGTGGAAATTCCCCGATATCGCTGGTGTCGAAGCTCATGCCCTCGGGCGCATGCTCTTCCGCCGCCCGCAGTGCCATGCGGTTGAACGAACCTTTTCTCAGGCTGCCGCAAAACGCGAAAACGCGGATATGGTCCGCCATGGTGAGTTCTCCAGTGGCGCAAACGCCGGCCGATAGTATGTCAACGCTATCGCCCGAATATGCTCTTGAGCGCAAAGAGTTCCAAATTCAGGACCGCGTCAGTTTTTTCACTTTCCCTGCTTTCTTCCCTGCAGCAGGGAAAAGCTTCCCGACCCGTTTCACCTCCGCGCGAGGCTTATTAACGCCGCGGGCAGCCTGAGGTGAAACGCAAAGGCGCAAAGACGCGGAGTGAAAAACTGCGCGCGAATGCGCGCCACCTTTCCTCTGCGTCTTTGCGCCTCTGCGGTTTACCTTTCTCCACTCTCCGCCGCATCTAAACATCCACGATCCTTCCCCCGATCCGGACCGCGCCTGCATGGGGATCGCGGGGCGCAGCGGGCGGAATATTCCCTGAGAATGGCGCAGCCGCTGTTTCCGTCACGGCGTTTCGGCCCTCCCGTTCCAGCTCGAGCCGCACGCGGCGCTCGGCATTGATCCGTTCGGCTTCGAGCGCGCGACGGAAGCGATCGCCGAGTTCCTCCCTGAGCGCCTCGGCGCGGGCTTCGCTCTGTTCCTTCTCTTCCCGTGCCTTTCCGTCGTCCACGCGCGCCGTCGAATCCCAAGCGCCGTCTTCGCTCCAATCCCATTGCGGCTGCGGCGCCGATTTCGGCTCGGGATTTCCCTGAGAATCGTCGGCGGGCGCCACGATGTGCTCCACCACGCCGCGCCGCCGCTCGGCTTCGTCGAGGAAGAAGACCACGAGCTTTATCTGGTCGCAGCGGCCGGTCCCCGCGCCGCGAACGAGACCATGCACGATCAGGCCCAGCATCGTTCGCGGTTTGGTATTGGCGAAAGCGTCCGGCCCGGCCTTCACCGCCGCGTCGATCCCCTCACAGAAATGGTGCCGCAGCGTCTTCCGCCGCCGCTCGATGGGCCCGCGTAACGGCTGGTCCGCCGGAATTTCCCCGTAAATCCTTTCATGCACGCCGGTCATCGCCGTCTCCTGGGTGTAGCAGGTCATACTTAAACCATTTCAGTTGTTTTGTCAACCGTGACGGAAATATCCGATTCCCAGCTTGAAAGAACGGCGCCTAATTCGTTGCGGCTCGGCCGGGAAAACCGCCGCGTCAAAATAATTCGCCAGCCGGCTCTTGAAATTCAATCTGTCATATGTCAGTTATTCCTTACATATGTCTGATGGAGCTGTTTCGTGGCCCTGACAGGGGACCAGCTACTGGCCGCGCTTGCGGCGCTCGCCAATCCGCATCGGTTGCGGATCGTGGCGGCGCTGACGAGAGGCGGGCGCAACTATGTCAGCCAGCTTGCGCGCGAATTGGGCATCAGCCGTCCGCTACTCCATCTGCATTTGCAGAAACTCGAGGAGGCCGAGCTCGTAACCTCAAGGCTGGAGCTCTCGTCCGACGGCAAGGCGCTGAACTATTTCGAGATCGTCAAATTCGATTTCGAACTCACCCCGGCGACTATCGCGGCCGCCGCCAAATCGCTCACCGATTCCAAGTGAAAGGAAAAACCATGTCTCCCGCCATCTATTTCATTTCCATGGGCGCGATGTTCGGAACGATCATCATCGTCTTCGGCATCCGCTTTCTTCAAGCCTCCGCGCTGGCGGGCGCCGATGCCGCCCATACCGACGCCTATCGCAAGCTCGCTTCCGACGCGGTGACGGCGCAGGCCGGCAATGCCGCGACGCTATCGGCGATCCAGAGCGAACTCGCCGAGATCAAGGCGCGCATGGCGAGCGTCGAGACGATTCTGAAAGCAGTGGAATAATGGCAATCGCATCGAACGCCATGGTGGTTTTCGCTACGCCATTATCCGGCCAAAGCCCGATCCCGGCGCCGAACCGAGCGGGAGCGCAACGCAGACGTTCCCTTGCACGTCCGTAGGAGGCTCGCATGCACGACATTAAAGAGCGGCTGTCTCTACTGTGGCTGTTCGCGTTATTGAACTACCTTTATGCGGACGTTGTTGCCTTGTGGGATATTGTCGGCTCGCGAAATTTTCACGTGCAGCTCCCCCCATGGGCTCTGATGGGTTCAGCGGTCTTGATGGAAATACCCATCGCCATGACTGTGGCGTGTCGAGTGCTTCCGTTTAGAGCGAACCGGCTGGCGAATATCATTGCCGGTTTCGTTTTGACAGTTGTGAACGGCTTCCTGACCTACGTTCCGCCTCTGGCCGGATGGGGCAAGACGCCTGCTTTGCCCGAGTACTTGTTCTTCGCGACGATCGAGAGTTAGTTTGCTCCGGGCACGACCCTCGCCACGTCGTGATTGGTGAACACTCGTCCAGCTACCGAATTACTTCCCGAGGCGGATATTTTCGTCCTGGGCGGTCGGAGCCGGCTGGACGAGGGCCCGCCTATGCCCTTAAGGCGCGTTCTGGCAGAACCTGCCCACAGTGCGCAGGTGACTCACTTTGGGAAAGGGCGAGAAGCTTTTGTTCCCACCCTTTTTAAGTTGCCTTACGGCGGCGCGCGATCGCGAAAGACTGGCGCTATTTCCGGGCCACGCTGAACACCACGCCGTTACCGTCCGCGCCACCATAGGCCGCGGCGCCGTAAAGTTTGCCTTGCTTCCAGGCCAGTTTGCTGACGGACGTCGAACCATCGGTCCCGGTGAACCTGTGAAGCACCGTCTCCGCTCCACTGGCAATATCGACCTTGTAGACAACGCCATAGCCGTTGGAATCGCCGCCGGAGCTCGTGGCGCCGTACAGCGTATCCTTTACCCGCAGAATATCGCCCTGCGGATTTGCGCCATCGGTCCCGCCGGCAAAGCTGTACAGTGTGGAAAAGGTTCCATCGGGCGTCAGCCGGAAGACGATACCGACACTGTTCGCCCCGCCGTTCTCAGCCGTGCCGTAGAGATTGCCTGATTTGTCGCGATCAAGGCCGCCGACCGGATTGGCTCCGTCGTTTCCACCGGTGAAGCTGTAGAGGATCGTGAATTGTCCGCCAGACTGGATTTCGAACACCGTGCCGTCGTTGCCGGCTCCGCCGCCTTCAGTGGTGCCATACATATTGCCGGCGCGGTCCTGAATCAGGCTGCATTCCGGATATGCGCCGTCGGTGCCGGCAAACGTGTGCAGCACCTTGAACTTTCCACCAGCCGTGTATTCGAAGACTTCGCCCTGATTGTTGGCCCCCCCATTGGTGGTGATCCCGTAAAAATTGCCGGCAGCGTCGCGGAGCAGCTGCCCGACCGGCTGGCTGCCGTCGGTGAAATCGAAATTGTGCAGCACTTTGTATTTGCCGCCCGCACTATATTCCCAGATGGTGCCGCAGCCGCCATCGCAATTGATGCTGCCCCCGCCGCCGTTGGTCGTGCCGTAAATATTCCCGGACTTGTCGATCGCCGGCTGCGATCTGGGGAACGCGCCATCGTTTCCACTGCCGAAGGAGCGGACGATCGTCTCGGTCCCATCCGGCGCAATTTTGAACAGCGTCCCGAGGCTGTAAGCGCCGCCGACATAGGTGACGCCATAAATATCGCCCGCGTCATCGAAGATCACGCCGACCAGGGGATAGGCGCCGTCGTCAGGGGGACCGGCGAAATCGTGCACCACCTTATAGCCCGGCTTTGCCGAGGCGGCCGAAGCGAAAACGGCCAACGCCACGGCGGAGCCGAGCAGCGCGCCACGGAACAGGGCACAATTCGAAAACATCGGATCAACTCCTTGAGACTACGAACACCTGGATCGCAATAGCCACGGTTGGAGCGCGGATGCAACGACCAAACCCGCCCAGGACTCCAGACGGAACATTCCAGTAAGCGCAAATCATGTCGGCCATGGCGTGGGCAACGGCCTTTATCTCGACAGGCGAGCGTGGGATCTCTGAAACGGACCTGCCGACTAGCCCTTACACGAAAGAGTGCTGATACCTCATCCGATCCCAATCATTCCTTCGTCAGAAATTACGAGCGGATATGGTGACAGGTCCAGCGTTCACCTACAAATTTGCGGCGTTTGCTGGTTCTACAACTTCCGGGCCGGTATTCGCCGGGCGATCCCCTCGCGATACCCAGTCGGTGAACGATGGTCCAGGCATCATATGTTTTCACGACAGCAAGCGCTCTTCGATCCAGTCGACATACAGCTTGCGCTCCGCGAACAGCCAGGCTCCGTCAACTTTGGTGAAGGTGTCGAGATATCGGAGCGTCGCGATCATCAGTCGGCGATTGTTACCATCCACCGTGAGGTGGTGGGCAAGACAGTACGCTTGTCCTCTCGCCTGGTTCTCCGAGAGCGACGAGATCGTGCTCTGCCCCACGAAGTGCATGGTGGCTTGGTATTGGTTCAAGTCCGCAAACACCGGAGCCAGGGCGTCGCGCGAGTGCAATTCCTGGGATGGCGTCGGGTTCTTTGCGTCCATGTACACCACGAAGTGGGCGTCCGGCGTGAACAGCGCCATCTGGCCCTGCGCATCGCGCCGGTCGGCGCAATAGCCATAGGCTTCCACCAATTCCCGGATCGCAAGACGATCCGCCGCTTCGGCGGGAGAGATACTCTGATGCCGACTCATGACAAAGTCTTCCTAGGTTTCAAGGATGGCACGGGTTTCAACGAAAGCCTCGATCCCGTATCGCGAATACCGTGACAGGTCCAGCGTTCGGCTGCAAATTGGCAGCGTTTGCTGGTTCTACATCTTCCGGGCCAGTATTCGCCGGGCGAGTTACTTGCGATACCCAGTTGGTGAATGCCGGTCGAGGTACGGTATTGTAATGGTATCTGGGTTCCCTTCCCGCGCCGCAAAAGCGCGGCGCGCCGGGAATGACAGATTTGGTTCCGCGCGACCGTATATCGCTCTAATTCGACGGCCACGGCTTGAAGTGTTTGGCGAGTTTTACGCCCTGCCCCTGGTAGTTCGACTGTATTTGCGCGCCGTACAATTTGCTCGGTGCGCCTCCGGCGAGCCTGCTGTAGCTGAGCCGCCCGACGGTCTGGCCGTGCTCCAGCAGAAATGAGACGCCGAACGAGCGCACTTCCAATACGGCTTTGCTGCCCTGGGCGCGGCCTTCAAGAGAAAAACCGGCTGACCGATCTGTATGATCAGCGCCGGACCGGCGCGCGGTGAATGTTGTCCAGGCACTTATTCTGGCTCAGCGTCAAAGATGATCCAGATTTCACCCGCTCAAGGCCAACGTCATCGCCTGGTCTTCCGTGAGTTGCGCGCCCATGAGGCCGAGTTGCGCGATCACCTCGTCCGGCAACCCTTCACGCAGGAACAACATCAGGCGCTCGATGGCGCGGCGTCCGATCGGTTCGCGCGGGCGGCCAGACACGCGATGTATGAAGTCCGAGTAGCCGGCAATCAGCGCTGCATCCCTCGTGCGGCCGGCGAGTCCGGCGCGTAAAGCGAGATGATCGACGAGTTGGAACAGCATGCCCTCTTCGCGCAGGAGCGGCGCGGCGCGATGCGCCGTTGCCAAGGCTTCCTCAAGATCACCGCGAAACGTGAGCGCGGCCACCGTGAGTCCAAGCACAAACGCCTGCACGTCGGAATGCGCGCTGTCGTTCAGGCAACCGATAAGCGTTCGCCCCCCTTCTACGGCGCCGTCCAAGTCGCCTTGCTCAAGCGCAAACTCTGTAAGATTTCCCGCCACGACCAATCCTATTCGCTCGGCACCGATGGCTTCGCAAAGGCGCATGGCTTTCCTGCCCGCTGCGCGCGCCTGGTCGTAGCGCTCGAGCCGCCCTTCAACGATGGATTGCGTGGCGTATGCGCTTGCAAGCGAGCGCGGCGAGCCGGACTCCTCCAGCAGGCCCATGGCTTCCGCGTTGAACCGCTCTGCGTCGTCGCTCCTGCCTAGTACAATCGATGAAAAAGCCAGGCGCGAAAGTGCGGCGCCCAGACACGGCGCATCCCCAAGCGCGCGATAAATTCCAACCACGCGTTCAAACTCGGCCTGCGCAAGCTTGACCGCACCCGAATTCGTCCACAACTCCCCAAGCCCGCGCCGCAACCGCGCTTCCAATCGTGGCGGCGTGTCCGAACGCAAACCCTGCGCCGCCGCCGCAAGGCGTTTCCGGCCTTCGGCATGGAGCGAGAATTCGCGCCAGAGCGGCCACGAAGCCCCCGCGACCGCTATGACGTCGTCGGGACTTTGGCCAACGGACCACTCGAATGCGGATCGCATATCTTCAAGAATGTGGCCGTAGCGCCCCAGCCAGACAGCATCGCTGGTGGTCTCCCACTCGTCCGTGGCAGTTTCGAGGATGTGGAGCACATGACGGGCGTGCCTTCGCCGTGTTGCCGCGGAGTCGTCCGACGCCGCGAGCTTCTCCAGAGCGAATGCGCGGGTCGTTTCCAGCAGGCGGTAACGCTGCGCCCGCGATCCATGCATTACCGCAACCATTGATTTGCGGATCAGGCTCGCAAGCAGTTCGAACACCTGCTCTCTTGCAATGGCATTGTCGCTCGCCACTGTTTCTGCGGCCTGCATGGCGAAGCCGCCGGCGAACACGGCGAGACGCCGCAACACAATCTGTTCCTCGGGCGAGAGGAGATCATGGCTCCATTCCACTGCAGCGTGCAGCGTGGAGTGACGCGGCGGCGCCGTGCCTCTGGCGCGCAGCCACGCCTTTACGGATCCGTCGAGCTTTGCGTCCAGCGCCTCCAACCCGAGCACACCGGCCCAGCCGGCGACCATCTCGATCGCCAGCGGCAAACCGTCGACGCGACGGCAGATTCTGGCCGCGATGGGCACCTCTTCGTCATCTATCTGGAATTTCGAGTCGGTGCCGCTGGCCCGCTCGATGAAAAGTTCGACCGCTGCCGTCCTGCGCATGGCGTCGGGCGGTGCAATGCCCTCCTGAGGTACGGCCAGCGGCGGCACCTCGAATATCCGTTCGCCGATGCACGACAAAGCTTCGCGGCTGGTCGCGAGGATTTTGACGTAACGCGCGGCACGGATGATAGCTTCCGACAGCAAGGCGGCGGCCGCGACCACATGCTCGCAATTGTCGAGCACGATGAGCAGCGATTTTTGTACCAGATGACGGGCCAGCGTGTCGAGCGGCGCAGCGTTCTGACCGATCTTGACGCCAAGGACGGCGGCTGCGGCACCTGCCACGAGATCGGGATCGTTCAGCGCGGCCAATTCCACCACCCAGACACCGTCGGGAAAATGCGATGCGTTTTCGCCGGCGGCATGCAACGCGAGACTTGTTTTTCCGACTCCGCCCGGCCCTGTCAGGGTGACGAGAGGGCCTCGCGCAAGAAGTTTCGAGACAGCGCGAAGTTCATCATGCCTGCCGATCAGGCGGGCTGGCCCGTCGGCCGCGTCGGAACTCCACAGCGAAGGCAGATTGCCCGTTTGCGCCTCGGTTGGTGTCTGCGGCGCTTGCTTCAAGGGCTGTTCGACTTGCGTCGCGAACCGGTAGCCGCGTCCCTGCTTGGTGACGATACAATCCTTGCCGACGATCTTGCGCAGCGCGTTGATGTGGACGTGGAGGCTGTTCTCGCTGACGGAGGAATGGCCCCAGACGCGCGACATCAGGTCGTCCTTGCTGACAAGGGCGCCGGCACCTTCAACCAGAGTCAGCAGAACGTTGAATGCAGTGGGGCCGAGGGGAACGGGCGCACCATCCGCGCGCAACCGGCGTTCAGCCGGATCCAGCGTAAACCGGCCGAAACGATACGGGTCCGCCATCATGTCCGCATCCAACTTTCCAAACCCGGATGTCGTCCCGCGAAGTTCTTAGAATCTTAGTAAGGACATGGCCTGCGTTGCCGGTCAAGAATGAAAGGACCGCGGAATGCTCTGCGATCCGGGCACGCACGGAACCGCCCGTGATGCAAACCAAAAAGGGTCACGTCATGTCGAAATCGACAAAACTCCGTTCGCGACTTCGCAGCAGCGCCGTGCTGCCGCTGGCGGCGATCGCTGCCCTGACCGCGACCGGCGCACCGGCAGCGCCGGGCGCCGGCAGGGAGAAAGTGTTGTACACGTTTACGGGGGAATACGGCAATTATCCGACGGGCAACATCGTCCGCGATACGGCGGGCAATCTATACGGAACGACAGCATTCGGTGGCGACGGGCTCGGCATCGTGTTCGAGCTTTCGCCGGATGGGAAGGGCGGCTGGACATATAACGTCATTTATAATTTCACCGGCGGCGCCGACGGCGCCTTTCCCGAGTCCGGAGTGATAAT
>DATAYG010000021.1:0-14532 GCA_036272695.1 Rhizomicrobium sp.
CAATAGTTCCGTCACGGCCGGGCTTGTCCCGGCCGCCCATGAACACGGATCTCCGTGATGTTTCGTGTTCATGGATGGCCGGGACAACGGCCCGGCCAAGACGGGGTTGGGAAGCGCATGGCGAAAGTGGCAGCATTTCCGTAATCTAATTTGGCATGGCCCGCGAATGCGGGCCGCCCAGATGAAATAGCTATGTTATTGCAAGCAAGAAGTGAAACATCAAATCTGTTGTGAAATTTTCACAGGCGTCACCTGGGTGGTCCGCGGTCGCGGGCCATGACATCTGTGTAATCACCAAGTGATGCAACTAATTCGCCTCTTCCAGATCCGGCGGCAGGGGGGCCACGTCGATGCCTTCCTCGATCAGTTCCTTCGCGTCCTTGAGCGAGGCTTCGCCGTAGATCTGGCGCTCTTCGGTTTCGCCGTAGTGGATCTTGCGTGCTTCCTCGGGGAATTTCGGGCCGACGTAATCGGCGTTCTGTTCGACGTATTTCCTGAGGCCGGTCATGAACTTGCGCATCTTGCGGAGCTCTTCCGGCGCGGAATGGCGCTCGGCCGGCGCGCCCTGCAGCGCGGGCGCCATCGGAGCTTTCTCGACCGCATGCGTATCGCAAACGGGGCAGACGAGCTTGCCGCTGGCCTCCTGCTCGTCGAACGAAGCGCTGCCGCGGAACCAGCCCTCGAAAGCGTGCCCCTCCGAACATTGCAAGGCATAAACGATCAACGCGCGGTCTCCGGGATCAAAGTGAACCTCGCAAGGTGGTGGTAAAAACGGTGTTCCACAAGCGCCCGGGTTTCACGGGCCGGTATAATCGCGGTCATGGCGAAGGCTCGGAATGCGGGTGCGCGCATCCGCGGAAGCTGCCGGATCGATCTCGGCGAGGATAATGCCCGGCTCGGTTCCGGCTTCGGCGAGAATTTCGCCCCAGGGCGAAATGATGAGGCTATGGCCGTATGTCCGGCGACCGTTTGCATGTACGCCGCCTTGCGCCGGCGCGATGACGAACGCGCCGTTTTCGATCGCCCGGGCGCGCAGCAACACATGCCAATGGGCGTTGCCGGTCGTCTCGGTAAAGGCCGAGGGGACGGTGAGCGCGAACGCGCCGGATTTTGCGAGCGAACGATAGAGATGCGGGAAGCGCAGATCGTAGCAGATCGAAAGGCCGATCCGCCCCCAGGGCAGGTCCGCTGCCACCGCCGCCGCACCGCCGGCCACCGTATTCGACTCGCGATACTGCTCGCCGGACGGCAGATCGACGTCGAACAGATGAATCTTATCGTAGCGCGCCGCGATGTTTCCGCGCGGGTCGATCAGGAAGGACCGGTTCGCCGTCTTTCTTTCGTCGACCTTGATCGCGAGCGATCCGATCAGAAGCCAGATGCCCAGCTCTTCAGCCAGCGCGGCAAATACAGGCAATGCCGGGTCTTTGTCTTCGGGCCGGCTGAGTTCAAGCTTGGCGCCACCGTCCGGCGCCATCAGGGTGGTATTTTCGGGCGTGGCGACAAAATCGGCGCCAGCCTTCCGCGCCTCGCGAATGAAGCCGCTCGCTATGCGAATATTCCCGCCCACATCGTCCGAGGAGCGGAGCTGGACGCAGGCGGCGCGGAAACGGCTCATGCCGCTACTCTTTCAGCAACGGATCGAGCCGGCCGGCCCGTTCGAGCGCCGCAAGATCGTCGCTGCCGCCGACATGGACGTCGCCGACGAAAATCTGCGGCACTGTCCGGCGCCCTCCCGAGCGCTGCTCCATCTCACGGCGCGCATGGGTGTCCATGAACACATCGACCTCCTCGAACCTCGCGCCCTTCTTCTTCAGCAACTCCTTGGCACGAACGCAACAAGGGCAGATGGGAGTGGTATAGATGGTGACAGGCCGCATTCCGCAACGCTACTCGGGACTCATTTCCAGCCACCTTATACCCGGTTCGACATGGGCCGGACAACGCGCGCAAGCGCCAGGACGAACACATGGGCTGCCCCTGCCCGTTTGAGCGCCCGCGCACAGGCTTCGATAGTTGCACCCGTCGTAAACACATCGTCTATCAAAAGAATGGTTTTCCCGGCGATGCAGTGCGCGCCCGGCCCGTCGGCCCGAAAAGCCCCTTGCATGTTCCGGCGGCGCGCCGAGGCCGACGGCATCTCGCCTTGGCTGGGGGTGGCGCGCACGCGCCTGAGCACGAGGCAGTCGACCGGTTTGCCCGCAATCCGGCCGAGCGCCGCAGCGATCAGCGCCGACTGGTTGAAGCGCCGCCGCCACAGGCGCGCGCGATGGAGAGGAACAGGAACGATGAGGTCCGCCGCGTCGAGAAGCTCGCGGCCGGGCCTTTCGATCCAGCGCGCAAAGGCCGGCACGAGATCGAGCCGGTCGGCGCGCTTGAGTGCGAGAATGGGATTCCGGCTCGCGTCATCATAGCGCATCAGCGCGCGCGCCTTGTCGAAGGCCGGAAGACGCTGCCGGCAATCTGCACACAGCGTGCCCGGACCGGCATCGAATTCGAACGGGAAACCGCAAGTCTCGCAAAGCGGCTCGGACAGGAATGCAATCCGGCTCCAGCACGCCCCGCACAGATTATGTGCGGCGGAGACCGGCACCCGGCAGGCGGCGCAGAGCGGCGGGAAAATGAAATCGAGCAGCCGCACGCCCAGTTTTCGCGCGGCCGATATGGCGGTTTTCACGCTGCGCGATAATATCTCCTTCGACATGTCGGGCGGATTTTCCTGCGGCATGCCCAAATGTTACGGGTGATCCCGAAGTGACATGTATCGAATCTGTCGGCTGTTCCATTGCCGGGACAGGATGAAACAATTTCGCGAATTTCTTCGTGACCGCGCCAATTATCTTTGATCGAAAGCTCTATGCGGCGAGGCGGCTCAGGGCCGCGCGCGCCGGAACGGAATGTTTTCTCGTGCGGCAGTCCGGCGAAAATCTCGCGGAGCGCGTGGCCGCATTGAATCGGAGACCGTACCGCGCACTCGACCTCGGATCGCGGGCGGAAAGCTTTGCCCTGGTAGCTCCCGCCGCCGATAATTGGGTTCGCACATTCCCGGCGGCCGGTGAAACAGCCGCATCCGTTGTTGCCGACGAGGAAATGCTGCCTTTCGCACCCAACAGCTTCGATCTCGTGGTGAGCGTGCTCGCGTTGCATGCCGTCAACGACCTGCCCGGGACGCTGGTGCAGATTAAACGTGCGCTGGCGCCGGGCGGACTATTTCTCGGGGCACTGTTCGGCGGCAACACGCTCACCGAGTTGCGGCGCGCCTTCGCAGCCGGCGAAGCCGAAACAAGCGGGGGCGCCAGTCCGCGTGTCGCGCCGCTGACGGATGTGCGCGATGCCGGAGGCCTTCTGCAGCGCGCGGGATTTGACAGGCCGGTCGCCGATGTGGAGCGCGTCACCGTGCGCTATCGTTCATTCGTGACGCTCGCGGACGATCTGCGCTGTCTTGGCGAAACTAATGCGTTGATGCAGCGCCGTCGATCGGCGCTTTCGCGCCGCATGCTCACGGCAGCGCTCGCTCATTACATGGAACAGGATGGTGATGCGGACGGGCGGCTGCGCGCGACGTTTGATATCCTGTATCTGACCGGATGGGCGCCGGCTCCGGTATCCTGACCCGGTAATTACATCGAGCTTGCGACGACTTCGAACAGCTGCGTGAGCGTCTGATTGCCCAGCGTGTATATCGCGCCGAGGACGGCCAGGGTCGTCAGGGCACACAAGAGGCCGTATTCGATCGCCGTGACCCCGCCCCGGTCGCGCAGAAAGCCCGTCAGAGCAGATCGCACAGCAAGGGAATGAGCGGGAGATCCGCCGGCGGCATCGGGTACAGTCTGAGGTCCCTCGGGAATACCCATTTGAGAGCCTGATGGTGATGTGGACATGGCAGACCTTCCCATTTTCGGCAAATGTAAAGCGGCATCAGCACATGAAACTCGGGGTATGGGTGGGATGCGAAGGTAAAGGGCGCCAGGCAATCTTGCCTGACCGCGATCCCCAACTCTTCGCCGAGTTCGCGGATAAGCGCCTGTTCCGGGCTTTCGTCCGCCTCGAGCTTGCCTCCGGGAAATTCCCATAACCCCGCCATGTCCCTGGATGCCGGGCGTTGGGCGATCATCACCCTCCCGTCGGCATCGATCAGCGCGCAGGCCGCAACAAGCAGCAGATGCGTTTGTGGCATTGCGCCTTTTAATCCTTGCAAGCCGCGCATTAAGGTGACGTTAAAAGACGTTCATGAATCCCGCATCAACTGCGATAGGAACCATTGATGCGGATGTAGCCATCGGTCAGGTCGCAGGTCCAGACTCGCGCCCGGCCGCTTCCCAGGCCCAGATCGACTTCGACGGCAACCTCCGAACCGGAAACTGCCCGCGTCACCGCCGCTTCGTCATAATTATTGGCCCGCTGCCCGGCCTCAGCCACCACAAGCCCGCCAAAGCCGATACGCAGGCGGTCCCGATCGGCGGGTTCGCCGGCCTTCCCGACAGCCATGACCACGCGCCCCCAATTTGCATCGCCACCGGCAATAGCCGTCTTCACCAGGGGAGAATTCGCGATCGAAAATGCGATGCGCTTTGCCGATTCATCGGTTTCAGCACCGCTGACATCCACCCGGATGAGCTTGCGGGCGCCTTCCCCGTCGCGCACCACCTGAAGCGCCAGATCCAAGAGTACCGCATTCAGCTTCTGCCGGAAATCCGTCAGACGCCTGTCGCCCGCCCTGCTAATGGCCGGATGCGGCGGACCTTTGCCCGTCGCGAAAAGAAGCAGGGTGTCGTTGGTCGAGGTATCTCCGTCGACGGTGATTGCGTTGAACGAATCGTTCGCACCGGCGATCAACAATTCCTGCAGGAGCTGCGCAGGCAGATTGGCGTCGGTGAAAATAAAAGCCAGCAGCGTTCCCATATCGGGCGCGATCATGCCCGAACCCTTGGCAATGCCATTGATCGTGACGCGATGATTTTCGATCGCGGCGCGGGCGTTAGCCATCTTTGGAAATGTGTCGGTGGTCATTATGGCTTCGGCCGCATCGCGCCAGCCGCCGGCAGCTCCCGATTCCGCAAGCTCGCCAAGCATGCGCGTGATGATTTCGGCCGGCAGAGGTTCACCGATCACGCCGGTCGAAGCGACGAAGACCTCGTGAACGTGACAGTCGAGGACGGCTGCGGCTGAACCGGCAACCGCGCGCACCGCTTCGCGGCCGGCCGCACCGGTGAAGGCGTTCGCATTGCCGCTATTGGCGACCAGCGCTCTTGCGGATTGACGCGACAACTGCGCGCGGCACCACTCGACCGGTGCCGCAGCCGTCCGCGATTTTGTGAAGACGCCGGCCACCTGTGTGCCGGGCGCGAGGACAACCAGCATGAGATCGTTGCGCCCACGATATCGGATACCGGCCGCCCCTGTCGCGAGTCTCACTCCGGCAAGCGGCGGCAGGACCGCAAAGCTTTTCGGTGCAAGCGGCGAAATTGGTGGCGCGGAAACCGCGCGCGCCGCAGTTTTCGAGAGCCGAAGACGCGCTGTTTTGCGTGTTTCGGCAGGCCGAGGCTTCCGCCTGGCCGCCTTCGCCAGCTTGCTGGCCAATTTCGTCCTCCCCACCCGACACCAGGTGCCCGACCCGCCAAGCCTGGCGGGCCGATTAGGCCCGTTTGACGCGATTTGACAAGGGGGAATGCGCTTCTTATCTGTCGCCCGCGCGGCCGGCGCAATTCCACATGACCGGCAGTTTTTCGGTCTCGCGGGGGTAGACGGCCCGGCGAAAATGCGAACGGCCGTCAGGCCTATCGAGGACAATTCATGCTCGAACGTTTCTTCGGATCGTCCAACGAACGAAAATTGCGGCCATTCAAGCGGCGCGTCGAGGCGATCAATGCGCTCGAGACCATTTTCGAGGCCAAGAGCGCGGACGAGCTCAAAGCAATGACGGCGACGTTCAAGGAGCGCCTGAAAGCGGGAGAAAGCTTCGACGATCTCCTGCCCGAAGCCTTCGCAACGGTGCGCGAGGCCGCCAAGCGGACGCTGGGACAACGGCATTTCGACGTCCAGCTCGTCGGCGGCATGGTGCTGCATGGCGGCAACATCGCCGAAATGAAGACCGGTGAAGGCAAGACGCTGGTCGCGACGCTTCCTGTCTACCTGAACGCTCTCGCGGGCGAGGGCGTGCATGTCGTTACCGTCAATGATTATCTGGCGCGCCGTGACGCCGACTGGATGGGCCAGATCTATCGCTATCTCGGCCTCAGCGTCGGCTGCATCGTGCATGGACTGACCGACGAGCAGCGCCACGCGGCTTATGCCTGCGACGTGACCTACGGCACCAACAACGAGTTCGGCTTCGACTATCTGCGCGACAATATGAAATACAGCATCGCGACCATGGTCCAGCGCGGCCATTCCTACGCGATCGTCGACGAAGTCGATTCCATTCTCGTCGATGAGGCGCGCACGCCGCTCATCATTTCCGGCCCGACCGACGATCAGACCGAGGTCTATCGCTCGGTCGATGCGCTCATTCCGCGTCTTGAGCTAAAGGCGGATTACGAACTGGACGAGAAGCAGCGCACCGTGACGCTCACCGAAGCCGGCAACGAGCACATGGTGGAATATCTCCGCGAGGCGGGGCTTCTCGAGACCGGCGATCTCTACGACATCGAAAACATCAACATGGTCCATCACGTCAACCAGGCGCTGAAGGCCCATTCGTTGTTCCAGAAGGACAAGGATTACATCGTCAAGGACGGCAAAGTCGTCATCATCGACGAATTCACCGGCCGCATGATGGAAGGCCGGCGTTATTCCGATGGCCTGCACCAGGCGCTGGAAGCGAAGGAAAATGCGGTCATCCAGGCGGAGAACGTGACCCTCGCCTCCATTACCTTCCAGAATTACTTCCGGCTCTACGGCAAGCTCGCCGGCATGACCGGCACCGCGCTGACGGAAGCCGCCGAGTTTATGGACATCTACAAGCTCGACGTGCTCGATATCCCCACGAACCTGCCGGTCAACCGTCCGGATTATGACGACGAGGTCTATCGCACGGCGGACGAGAAGAACGAAGCCATCATCGCGCTGGTCAAGGACTGCCACGAACGCGGGCAGCCGGTGCTGGTGGGCACGACCTCGATCGAGAAATCCGAGCATCTCTCGAATCTGCTCAAGCAGCGCAAGATCAAACACAACGTACTCAACGCGCGCTATCACGAACAGGAAGCCATGATCGTGGCGCAGGCGGGCGTGTCGGGCAACGTCACGATCGCCACCAACATGGCGGGCCGCGGCACCGACATTCAGCTGGGCGGCAATGTCGATATGCGCATCCGCACCGAGCTCGGTGGCGTCATCGACGAAGCGGAACGCGCGATGCGGATCGCGGAGATCAAGGCGGAAATCGCCGCCGACAAGGAACGCGCGCTTGGCGCCGGCGGTCTTTATGTCGTCGGCACCGAGCGTCATGAAAGCCGGCGCATCGACAATCAGCTGCGCGGCCGTTCGGGCCGCCAGGGCGATCCGGGCGCCTCGAAATTCTTCCTGAGCCTCCAGGACGACCTGATGCGCATCTTCGGCTCGGATCGCCTCGATTCGATGCTGCAGCGGCTCGGTCTCCAGGAGGGCGAAGCCATCGCCCATCCCTGGGTGAACAAGGCGCTCGAGAAAGCGCAGCAGAAAGTGGAAGCGCGCAATTTCGAGATGCGCAAGAACGTTCTGAAATACGACAATGTGCAGCACGACCAGCGCCGGGTGATCTTCGAGCAGCGCCGCGAGATCATGTCGGCCGACGATGTGAGCGATCAGATCGCCGACATGCGCGAGCAGATCACGGACGAGCTGGTGGCGCGCCACATCCCCGAAAAGGCTTATGCCGAGCAATGGGACGCAGTGGGCCTCCAGGCGGAAGTGGAGAAGATCTTCGCCATCACCCTGCCCGTCGTGGACTGGACCAAGGAAGAAGGAATCGCCGAAGAGGAAGTGCGCGATCGCATCCTGAAAGCGGTTGAAACGCGCGCGGCGGAGCGCACCGCCAATGTCGGCACCGACATCATGCGCTATGTCGAGAAATCGGTGCTGCTGCAGACGCTGGATCACGACTGGCGCGAGCACATCGTCAGTCTCGATCATCTGCGCCAATATGTGGGCCTGCGCGGTTACGGCCAGCGCGATCCGCTCAACGAATACAAGAGCGAAGCCTTCGCGTTGTTCGAGGGCCTCCTGAGCAAGCTGCGCACCGATGTGGTGCGGACGCTCATGCACCTGCAGATCAATGTCGAGCAGGCCCCGCCGCCGATCGAGCGCCCGCTGCCGCAGATGCAGGCGCGGCACATCGATCCGCTGACGGGCGAAGACGATGCCAACCCCGGCTCAGTGCCGGACGACCATGCGGTGCGCACGATGCGCAGCTATGACGGTCCCGTCGATCCCAACGATCCCGCCACCTGGGGCAAAGTGCAACGCAACGCCCCCTGCCCCTGCGGCTCGGGCCGCAAATTCAAACACTGCCACGGCGCGCTGGTGTAATATCCCGGCTTGTCATTCCATGCGCGCGCGAAACGCCGGCCGACAAAGCCTGACTGCTCCCTCTCCACGGAGGAGAGTGATAATGTAGTCATAGGCCAGCGAAGCCCACCACAGCCCGACTCAGCACCAAAATTCGGTGCAGCCGGCAACATATTCTCGAGTGGCAGGAGAACACGAATTGCGAGGGCCGACAACGCGGGTCGGTCTGCCGCACTTTCTTTGCCGCTGTTGCCGGAAGGTGTTAGACGCTCTCCCGGGAAGGAAGACATGACTCGCGGCCAGGCAATCGAAATTCTTACGACGGCACCGGGGCCAACTCGAACGTGCCGGGGTTCGGCATCTTTATCTGTTCGGGTCCGTGGCCCGGGACGAGGCGCACGCAGAATCCGATGTGGATCTGTTCTTCGACTACGATAGGGGGCAGTTTGGTCTGTTCGCCCTCGTGGAGGTGAAGGAGCTGGCGTCGAATATTCTCGGGCACCGGGCAGACATCATGACGCGCGACAGCGTGCATCCGGTCTTTCGTCCCCACATCGAGGCCGAAGCGGCCATGATTTTCTGATGACCCCGCAATCCGCGATCGCCCGGCTCAGAGATATTCTCGAAGCCATCGCGAACATCCTTACGCTGATGAAGGATGTTTCTTTGGAAGAGTTCGAGACCGACTGGCAGAAGCGATGGCTGGTCGAGCGCGGCATCGAAATCATTTGGGAAGCGAGCCGCCGCCTCCCCGATGAGCTGAAACAACGCCATCCCCGAGATACCGTGGCAGCGGATCGCCGGAACGGCAACGTGCTGCGGCACGAATATGAGCGCATAGCGCCGCCGATTCTCTAGAAGGTTGCGCAAGACGAGCTGCAACCGCTGGAGCAGCTTTGCAGGACCGAACTCGGGCGATCGATGGATCAGGCGTAAAGGCGATTCAGAATCGAGTTCATTCCGGCAGCAGCATGCAAATTGTGGCGCAGCAGAGTTCATGCATCTCGCGCCGGTCGTTGCGGCCAGGGCCGTACTCCCTATCCCGCCGCGGGGGAGAGGGAATAAAGTGGGTAATTACTCTGCGGCACGGTGCAGATGATCGGCTCGATAGGTTCAAGGCCGTCGTTGGTTGCAGTTGCGCCGTATACGGGCTTCTGATATTATTTCGCAGCCTCCGCCGCGGTCATCCAGCCGCCGCCGAGTGCCTGGAACAGCGCGATCTGGTCGTCGGCGATCGCGGCGTCCGACTTTGCGACTGCGCTGTTGGCGGAGACCAGCGCCTCCTCCGATGTAAGTACATCCAGCGTCGTGATGGAGCCGCTCAGGAATGCGTCATGGGCGAAATGATAGGCCTTGTCCGCCTTCGTCTGCGCCACATCGAGCGAACCACGGCTGTCGAGATCGGCGCGATAGCGGGCGAGCGCCTGTTCGGTTTCCTGGAGCGCCTTCAACACCACGGCGTCGAAATGGTCGAGCGCGGCCTCGCTGCCGGCCTCCGCCTCGCGAACCCGGGCGCGCGGCGCGGATTGGTTGGGGAACGCCCAGCTGATCGAAGGCCCGACGCCCCAGGCCAGGCCCTCTTCTTTCGACAGCGATGGCAGATTGGTGCCGACGCCGCCGTAAAAGCCGGTGAGGCTGATGCGGGGATACAGATCCGCCGTCGCGACGCCGATGCGCGCGGTGGCCGCCGCCAAGTCCCGTTCTGCCTCGCGCACGTCGGGCCTGCGGCGCAGCAGACTCGCGCCATCGCCGACGGGAAGGCGGCCGGCCAATTGCGGCGCGCTTGTACATTCCAGCGTCTCCACTGGCGCGTTCTGCGGCGTCCGGCCGAGCAGCGCCGTCAGCTCATAAAGCGTGACTTTTCTTTCGCCGTCCAGTTCGGGGACGTCGGCCCTTGTGGAGGCCGCAAGTCCCTGCGTGCGGACGACATCGAACAGAGAATTGGCGCCCGCCTCGTGACGGTCGGACGCGATCTGCGCCTCATGCGCGGTGACGTCGGCGGATTGTCTGGCGACGGCGAGTTCGATGCCCAGCGTGCAGATACGGACATAGGCCTTCGCCGTCTCCGCCGCGACCGCGGCGCGCAGCGTATCGCGGGCGGCGGCCGCGGCTTGCGCTTCGTCTTTCGCCTCTTCGATCTCACGGGTCACATGACCAAACAGATCCAGTTCATAAGTCAGCGATAGGAGGTCTTCGAGAATCCAGGTGGTGCGCGGACGATGGCCGCCAAGTTCGAGGATTTCGTCGGTGGCGGGGTCGCGCCCATAAGTGCCGCTCAGATGAACATCGGTGTCCGGCAGGCGGCCGGCGCGCGCTTCGTCGAGCACCGCGCGGGCGGATGCGAGATTTGCCCGTGCCGCCGCGAGATCCCTGTTGGCGCGAAACGCCTCGAGAATGTACGTGTTGAGTTTCGGGTCGCTGTAAAGACGCCACCAGGCGTCCGGCGTGTCCGCCACGCTCTCAACTTTCGCATCGGTGTTCACGAGTGCCGATTGCGATCCTGCCGGCAATTCCGGAGCGTGGTAGTCCGGACCGACCGCGCATCCGCAAACGATCAGCGCAACGAATACGGAAACAGGAAAACATCCGCGAATATTCATGACCTCGCCTCGCCGGGACGCGGAATGAACGGTTTATGCGATGCGGGCCCAATCGGCGCGGGCTTCTGCGCCACGGCGAATATCAGCGCGAGCGCGGTGGCCAGACCCAGCGCGACGAACGTGTCCATGATCCCCTGGATGATCGCCGCGCGGTGGACCGTGAGCTGCAACACGCCGAACGCACGTTCGGAACCGACAACCGGATTGCCGCGGCCTATCGCCCCCGCATAGCCGTGCAGCCTGGTAATTACTTCCGCGGCTCCGCTCTGCACATGCGTGCCGAGGTGGTTCGACCCGACCTGCCCGCGCACGCGCGCCAGCGTCACCACAAGCGCGAGTCCCATTTCGCCGCCCATGAGGCGCGCAGTCTGGATGCCGGCGCCGAAAGTGAGGGCATCCTCCGGCTTCAGGTTCAATATCGCGTAGAAGACAATTCCGGACAGGGCAAAGCTCTGGCCCATCGCCTGCATCAACTGGGTCTTGAGGAACTGGTCCGGCCCCCATTGCGGCGTGATCGAATAGGCGACGGTGAGACTGGCGATACTGATGAAGATGAAGCCGATGCAGGCGACGAGGCGGGGGTCGGTGCGTCGCAACATCAGCGCGGCGAGCGGACAGAAAAGCAGCTGCGGGAGCGCGATCCAGACAAGCGACTGACCGACTTCCAATGAACGAAAGCCCCGCACCACCTGCAGATATTGCGGTACCAGATAGGCCGTCGCGAGCAGCGTCAGTCGCAGGAATCCGATGAGGACAAGCAGGCGCGGCAGCGGGCCAGAGAACACGGCTTTCAGGTCGGTTGCCGGATGAGCGGTGCTGCGTTCGTGAACAAGGAAAGCCACGAACAGAACGGTTCCCGCAAGAAACAGACCGCACACGAGACCGGAGTTCAGCCAGTCGAGCCGGTTGCCCTGGTCGAGCGCGGCATAGATGAGCGCAAGCCCAATCCCGCCCGCGGCGAAGCCATACAAATCTGGTGGGGGCGGATTGGGGTGCACGGGGTCGCGCGCCGCACCGAAATACAAACACGCAGCCATGATCGCGGCCAGCGGCACGTTTTGCCAGAAGATCCAGTGCCAGTTGAGATGATCGATGTACCAGGCCTCGAGCGAGGCGGCGATATTGAGCGAGAATTCGAGATTGAGCGCATAGAGGGCGATGCCCCAGGCCCAGTAGCGCGGCGGCATATTGCGGACCACGAAGCCGATGGTCAACGGAATGAAAAATCCGGACGCCATGCCGCTCGAGAATTGCAGCGTCAGAAAGACGGGATAGTTCGGAGCAAATGGAATAAGAAGGGAGATCAGCCCGAACGCGACGGCGGCCTGAATGAGCACGCGGCGGGGGCCGCGTATTGTGCCCATCCAGAAGGCGACGGGCAGTATGACCATCTGGCCAACGGCCTGGGCGGTCGTGATCCAGGCCCCCTCGTCGAAGCCCACGTGAAGCGAACCGCGTATGTCCGCGGCGCCGAAGGTGGACAGCCGGCTGTTGAGCGTGGAGATGAACGTCCCCATCAGCACGGCAATCAGCCCGAACCATGGGATAGACTGTTGGGCGGGCGGAACGGCAGCTTGACTGCTCACGATCGCCCATCCCGCGCGTCGACCTCCACCACCACCGACATACCCGGCCGCAGGCGGTCGGCCAGCCCAGCCGCATCGTCGATGGCGATCTTGACGGCGATCCTCTGGACGACCTTGGTGAAGTTTCCGGTCGCATTGTCGGGCGGCAGCAGAGCAAATTCCGAGCCGGAGCCCGGCGAGAATCCGATGACGTGCCCGCGCAGCACATCCCCCGGAAATGTGTCGACCCGGACCCTGGCAGCCTGCCCCACCTGCATATGCGTCAGCTGGGTTTCCTTATAATTAGCAACGACCCAGACATGCGGCAGCGGCGTCAGCGTGGTGATCTGGGTTCCGACGCCGACATATTGCCCCTTGCGCACCTGGCGTTCGCCAAGCTCGCCATCCTGCGGCGCCACGATCCGCGTGTAGCCGAGATTGATCAGCGCGACGCGGAGATTGGCATTCTGGGCGGCGATGGCGGCCTCTGCCTGCGCCGCCTGCGCAGCCAGCACGCCGAGCTGCCGGCGCGCGGCCGCTGCCTGCGCCTGGTTCTGATGGAGTTGTGCTTCCAGTTGCGCCCGCGTCGTATCGAGCTTCTCGCCCTCTTCCGTCGAAGACGATCCTGTCGCCAGTAATTTCTTCTGGCGCGCAACATCGCGGGTGTTCTGATCGAGCGCCGCCGTCGTCGATATCACGACCGCATCGGCGGCGCGCACATTGGCCTGCTGCAGGGTGGACTGGGCCTGCACCGTCTCGTACTGCGCCTTCGCCGTTGCAACGGCAGCCTCGGCCTGCGCGACTGCCGCCCGGTAGTCATCGTCGACGACTTGCGCCAGCAATTCGCCCGCATGGACTCGTTCGAAATCCTGCGCGGGCACCATGCGCAAATAGCCCGGAACTTTGGCCGCAATCGGCGTGATGTCGGCTTGCAGATAGGCGTCGTCGGTGGACTGCCAACCCGGGCTTCCCTCCCAGCTGTTCCACTGCGTGGTGACAACCACAATGATGGCAACGGCGACCAGGAACGCGGTGAGCCGCCACGCAATCTCGAGACCGCGATGCCAGGAGAGTCTCGCCCAGCCCTCTAACATGACCCGCCCGCCCTCATGCACGCTTCGAGTGTCGGCTGCTCCGGCCTGCGTTCGTGAAGCGATGAAGGTCTTTTCCCCGGCCGTTTCGGAAACCCGGCCTCAAATCTCCCCGCTCCACGAACCAAGGCGATACTCGCTACCCTTCGCCGGGAAAGTCAATTACGCTGTCGCAGCATCCGTGATTATCTGCTTCCGTTCCTACTCCCTCTTCCCCTCCGGGGGAGAGGATTGGGGTGAGGGTGCCGACGCGCGTCGGCTGTCGAAAAACCGCGTCGGCATCGCAGCCGGTATTTAAGAACTGTGCGGCGGAGACACCCCTGACCTTGGCGAGGGAGAGGGAATAAAGTGGGTAATTACTCTGCTGTCGCAGCATTCAGGTTTGCGCACGACCGGGGGGCAGCTCACTTCGGTGGCGCGTTCCGCCGCAGGTAGGGCAGTCCGTCATTGATCCCCGCGGTTTCTCTCCAGGTTCTTGCATCAAATCCGGGCGGCAATCCCGATTGCAGCTGTGCGGTGGTCATTCCGGTTATCGACGTTTCGTTTCCGAGACCCACCCCGATCTTCGTACCGCTCGTCGTGGTATCCCAATAATCGTCCGCCGTGTATCTGCTGTCATTCTCACCGATGAATCCCCCGACGATGCTGCCGTTTCCTCCCGATACGGCGCCAGTGGAATAACTGAGTTGAATATAATAGTCGTTCTGCGGATACGCGTTCTCCCCAAGCGATCCGCCGACAATGAGGCCGGCTCCGCCCGCGACTGCGCCTTCTGCATAGGTCCCTTCG
>DATAYG010000022.1:0-65469 GCA_036272695.1 Rhizomicrobium sp.
GACCAGACCGCCATCATCTGGGAAGGTGATGATCCGAAGGACTCCAAGCATATCAGCTACCGGGAGCTGCACGACGAGGTCTGCCGCTTCGCCAACATCCTGCGCACCCGTAACGTCAAGAAAGGCGATCGCGTCACCATCTACATGCCGATGATTCCGGAAGCCGCCTACGCCATGCTGGCGTGCGCCCGCATCGGCGCCATCCATTCCGTGGTGTTCGGCGGCTTCTCGCCGGATTCGCTCGCCGGCCGCATCGAGGATTGCAAATCGAACATCGTCATCACCGCGGATGAAGGATTGCGCGGCGGCCGCAAGGTGCCGCTGAAAGCCAACACCGATGAGGCGATCAAGAAAGTTGCAAAGAGTGGGGTTGCCGTAGAGTTCGTTATCGTGGTCAAGCGCACCGGTGGTGCGGTCGACATGGATCCGGTGCGCGACGTCTGGTACCACCAAGCCAAGGAAGTGGTGAACGCGGACTGTCCGTGTGAGGAGATGAACGCGGAAGATCCGCTGTTTATTCTTTACACGTCAGGCTCGACCGGCAAGCCGAAAGGCGTGATGCACACCACCGCCGGTTATCTGATCTATACGTCGATGACGCATCAATACGTGTTCGATTATCACGACGGCGATATTTACTGGTGCACTGCCGACGTCGGCTGGGTCACCGGCCACAGCTACATCGTCTATGGTCCACTCTCGAACGGCGCCACCACGCTGATGTTTGAAGGCGTGCCGAACCATCCTTCGCCGTCGCGCTTCTGGGACGTCATCGACAAGCACCAGGTCAACACTTTCTACACGGCGCCCACTGCGATCCGGGCGCTGATGCGCGAAGGCGAAGCGCCCGTAGTGCGCACAAGCCGCGCCTCGCTGCGTCTGTTGGGCACCGTCGGCGAGCCGATCAATCCGGAAGCCTGGCTCTGGTATCACCGCGTGGTGGGCAACGGCCGCTGCCCCATCGTCGACACCTGGTGGCAGACGGAGACCGGCGGCATCATGATTTCACCTTTGCCTGGCGCTACCGACCTCAAACCCGGCTCGGCGACGAAGCCGCTGTTCGGCATCAGGCCCGAACTCGTGGACGCGACCGGTTCCGTCCTCGAAGGCGAAGCAACCGGCAATCTCGTGATTGCCGATTCCTGGCCTGGACAGATGCGCACCGTCTATGGCGATCATCGGCGTTTCATCGATACCTATTTCAAGACCTATCGCGGGAAGTATTTCACCGGCGATGGCTGCCGGCGCGACGCAGATGGTTATTACTGGATCACCGGCCGCGTCGACGACGTGATCAATGTTTCAGGCCACCGGCTCGGCACGGCGGAGATCGAATCTGCGCTGGTCGCGCATCCGAAAGTGGCAGAGGCCGCCGTCGTCGGCATGCCGCACGAGCTGAAAGGCCAGGGCATCTACGCCTATGTCACGCTGGTGATCGGCGAAGCTTCAACCGACGCGCTGGCGGCAGAGTTGAAACAATATGTGGCGCATCACCTTTCCGCCATCGCCAAACCGGATGTGATCCAGTTCGCGCCCGGGTTGCCCAAGACGCGCTCCGGCAAGATCATGCGCCGTATCCTGCGCAAGATCGCCGAACGCGACCTCGCCAATCTCGGCGATACCTCCACGCTGGCCGATCCGACGGTCGTCGAAGACCTCGTCAGGAACGCCGGCAAGGACGTGATGCACCGGTGAAGTTTTGCCTCCCCATCAGGGAGATATGTAGCGCGAGGGGCTGGTGGTAATGGTGGGTTCGGAGCGAACTACACTAGGACCTATGCAGTGGCTGTTGAGAGCGGCGCAGGCCCGCAATCTTGACCGCATCGCCGTGGCTTATGCGGTAGCGGGATGGATTCTGGTGCAGGGCGCGTCGATCGTGCTGCCGGCTTTCGACGCGCCGATCTGGACGCTTCGCGCTTTCATTGTGGCGGTCGTCATGGGATTTCCCGCCACTCTGGGGATCGCCTGGTTCGCGGTCTCTCCTGCAGTGGTCGCGCACGCACCGGCTGGTCTTGTCTCGCACCGCGAACTGGTGTTGCTCGCGCTGCTCGGCGTCGTGCTCCTGCTCTCGGTCAGCGAGGCGCTATTTCTGCGCGTGCCCGTCCCCGCGGTGCCGGCACCGCGTCACGCGACACCGATTGAGGCGTCCATTGCCGTGCTTCCCTTCGTGAACATGAGTGGGGATGCACACAAGGAATATTTCAGCGACGGCATCTCGGAGGAATTGCTCAACGATCTGTCGAACGTGCCCGGCCTTCGCGTGGCGGCGCGCACATCGTCCTTCGCATTCAAGAACAGAACCGTGGATATCAAGACGATCGCGCATCTGCTGGGTGTCCGCGCGGTGCTGGAAGGCAGTGTACGGGAAAGCGTAAACCGCATCCGCATCACCGCGCAGCTGATCAACGCAACGGACGGATTTCATCTGTGGTCGTCCGTGTACGACAGGAATCTCACCGACATCCTGGTCGTGCAGGACGATATCGCCCGCGCCATTACGACGACGTTGCAGGCACGTCTGGTTCCGGTTGCGAACGGCACACCCATCCGGATCGATCCGCAGGATTATCGGGATTACCTCGCGGCCAAGCATTTCAACGCGCTGAAGACGCGGGGCGGAATAACAAGAGCCGTCGCGTTGCTGGAGAAAGTGACATCGCGCGAGCCCGGCTTCGCCGACGCTTTCGCCGCGCTCGCGTCTGCCTATCTGGATGTCGACTGGATCGTGTCGGATGAGGCCGCTTTCCGCGAGAAAGCAGCCGCCGCCAGTGCCACGGCCCTGCGGCTCGATCCCGGCAACGCGTTCGCGCTCTATCTTCGGTCCAGGATGCACGACGACGACTCGAACTGGCGAGCGGCTGCCGACGACCTGCGTCGCCTCAAAGCAGCCAGTCCGAACAGCTCGATTATGGCGAAGGCCCTGTCCAGCTACTACAACGATCTGGGCTTTTTTCCCGAAGCCGCGGCGGAAGCAAAGAAAGGAGCGGAACTGGATCCGCTCTCCAATAACGCGCAGGTCTGGCTGGGATATTTGCTGGCGCGCGCCGGCGAAACGGACGCTGCCATCGCGGCCTGGAAAGCGGCCCTGGCGCTGCAGCCGTGGCAGGACATTGCGCTTTACGGGCTGTGCGACGGCTACGCCTATGCCCATCGGCTGCCGGAGGCCCGGGCTATCGCGGAGGATTTGCGGCGAATGGCGCCGATTGACGACCTCAGGGAATGTCAGGCCGAGATCGACATCGCCGCCGAGGACTTCGCATCGGCCAGGAAGAATATCGATGCGATGGCCTCCGAAGCTTCACGAGGCCAGCTTGGGGCGGCGGAAAAAGCTTTGGCCTATATCCAGATCGGCGATTACGACACGGCCCTGAAATGGTCGCGACGGGCCTATGCGGCGAAGGAAGTCGTCGATCTCGCAAGCCTGCCCTATGACGCAACTCTGCCAAAGCCGTTCTTCGACACAGCAGGCTGGAAGGCCCTGGCAACGAAGCCGGAACTGCGCGCATGGCGGGCCGAGCATGACCGTATCGCTGCCCAACATCCGAAATAACCGAGGCCCGACGGGCATCCGGTTCGCGCCCGGAGTGCTCAAGGCGCGCTCGGGAAAGATCATACGCCGCATCCTGCGCAAGACCACCGAGCGCAACCTCGCAACCTCGGTGCGCGCGAACCTGCCGGTCTGCCCGGCTAATGTTTGGTCACGTTTTCCGTCACGTGGAAATTGGGGCCGCCGTGATGTCCATTGTAGAAGAAGAACCCCAGCGCTGCGATGATCACGATCGCGCCGCCAAGGATGAAGGCGAGCACAGAGGTACCGCCGCCGTCTCCGTTTGCCATTTGTTACACTCCCGTTGCCGTATCAACGGTAACGGTCCGCTCAGGCCGCAGTTCCCGTACGGACTCCGGAAGCCGGTCATGGTTTCTCGCGGCGCGAGCACAACATCACTGGTGCCCGGAATCGTGGTCGAGTGATACGCGGCTTGCCCTGGAGTTCCACTTACACAGAATACTCCGAAGTCGCCTGGTCGCGCGCGATTGAAGTTCGGTATCAGCCCGTCCTCGCACTCTGCACGCCCGCTATCGAGCTGTCGCGCGGCACGCCATCGGACGTGCGCCATTCCGTTGCAGCGACAATTGGTATATGCGTGTTCCTACCGAATTTGCGCGATTTCAGCGGAGGCAAATTTTCATGCTGGGACCCATTGCTCACATCGCGCTGACTGTCCGGGATCCGGCCCGAACCGCGGGTTTCCTGCGAGATCTGTTTGACGCTCCCATCGTGCGGCGCAGGGATGCCGAAGGTCACGACGAAACTTTCGTCCGGCTGGGAGTCACCTGGTTCGCCCTGGTCGGCGCCGACGTGACGCGTGAGCGCACGGGCGACCACGTAGCGTTTCGCGTCGCGCGCAAGACCATCGCGGCAATCGCCGAGAAGCTGACGTCGAAGGGCTGCGAGTTCATTCTGTCCGGGTCGGGTGCATCCCTGTATTTCTTCGACTTCGACAATCATGTGTTCGAGCTCGACAGTTCCGATCAGGAACAGGAACTGAACGGACTGGCCGCGTCTTCCGGCGCGTAGACGCTCGCGGCTCGAGCCGAATTCCCCGGCCATGTCGCGACGTCTGCGATCGGCAGATCGCCTGCTTTCACGTTTGCGGGAGGGCGGGAGCCTTCGCGTATTCGTCCATTGCCCTGGCCATGCGGATGTCGTTCTCCGTCAGGCCGCCGGCGTCATGAGTGGTGAGGCGGACATCGACCGTCCGGTAGACATTCATCCATTCGGGATGATGATCCATGCGCTCGGCGAGGAGCGCGACGCGGGTCATGAAACCGAAGGCTTCGTTGAAATCGTGGAATTCGAATTTTCTGGCGATGACATCGCGGCCGGGCACCTCGCGCCACAGCGGCAGGTCCTTCAGCGCGGCCTCGCGCGCGGCCGGCTCGAGCTTCTTCATCGGGCTGTCTCCTCTTAATGCGCTGCGCCGATGTTAGCCGATTGCGTGCACGGCGTCGCCATGGGATCAAGCGCCATGGACTGGTCGGAACTCAAAGCACCCTCGCTCGATGATGTGGAACTGCTGGCCCGCGCCGCTTTCGCCGGATTGCCGGCGGAATTCCCCGAGCTGGTGGAGGGCATCGCTTTCGTGGTGCAGGACTTTCCGGACGAGGAAACCGTGAAGGACCTCGACCTCGAAAGCGAGTTCGAACTGCTCGGGCTGTTTCATGGCTCCGATCTCGCCGCCCGCCAGGCCAATCGCGGGCGGCCTGAGCCGACTATGATCCTTCTCTACCGCCGGCCGATTCTCGACTACTGGGCGGAACACGATGAAACACTCGGCGCGATCATACGCCATGTACTCATTCACGAGATCGGCCATCATTTCGGGCTCTCCGACGAGGCGATGCACGCCATCGAATCCGGCGGGGACTAATTTTCGCGCGGAGGTGGTTTAATTTACCACAAGGAGCACAAAGAACAATTGCGCGCGAAGCGCGCCATATCCCTTCGTGGTCCTTGTGCTCTTTGTGGTAATATTTCCTGCGTCTTCGCGTGAACCATTATCACTCCAGCGCGTAGGAACGTTCGGGGCGATAGAGGCTGCCGTTCGGCGACATCTGGCTGGAATAGAGGATGAAGCTGTTCGCTTCGAATGGCGCACTGGCATACAGTGCGTGAGTCGCCAGGAAAGTGATGACGCGCTCGCGGGGAGCCGCGCGCAGACGCGCGAGCGTGATGTGCGGCGAGAATTTGCGCTCCTCGGCGGGAAGTCCGATGCGCTGCAGCGCAGTTTCGATCTTGCGCCGGAGATGCTGAACGGCCGCATCGTCCCGCACGCCCGCCCAAAGCGCACGCGGGTTTCTCCCGCCGAACTCGCCCACGCCTTTCAATTCCAGCGCGAACCGCGGCGCGCGGATGGAAGACAGCGCATCGTCGATCGCGGCCGCGTCGCGGCCATCCACTTCGCCGATGAAACGCAACGTGAGGTGGAGCTGTTCGCGCTGGCTCCAGCGCGCGCCGGGCACGCCGCCCTGCAGCAGGAGCAGCCCTTCCGCGATTGCGTCCGGGAGCGCAAGTGCCACGAAAAGCCGCATCATAATCGTGTTCCGGCGTTGCTTAGCCGCCCGAGCGGGAGCGCACCCCGGAAGACCGTTGCCACTGCGCCATAGGCGATCCCCCCTGCCAGAATCGCGGCGGCGAGCATTGCCTCATCCTGAAGCAGACCCCGGTGCAAAAGCTGCTGCGCGAGTGTTGCGCCGGCAAGCGCAAATACGCCGGTCGCCGCCGCGGCAAGCAATGTCGGCGCAAGAGAGCGGATAAAATTTGTGTGCACGCGGATCAGATCGCGCGACTGCGCGAGCCAAAGCAGAACAGCTACGTTCAGCCAACTGGCCAGCGATGTGCCAAGCGCAATGCCGACCGCGCCGAAATGGAATCCCCAGACGAGAAGGAATTTGACCGCGACGTTGAATATCACCGACGCGATCGTTGCGCGCACCGGCGTGACGGTATCGCCGCGGGCATAGAAGGTGGGCTGTACGATGCGCAGAAGCACAAAGGCGGGCAGTCCCACGCCATAGGCCATCAACGCATGAGCGGAGATGAGCGCGGCGTCGAGATGGAATGCGCCGTGGGCAAAGAAGCCGCGCATGATGACGAGTGGCACTGCGAAATAGGCGGCGACGAACGGCAATGTAAGCAACAGCGCCAGCGCGGCAGAGCGGTTCTGCGCGTCGTCCGCGCCCTCCCGATCGCCCTTCGCGAGCCGGGTCGACATTTCCGGCAAGAGCACAGTGGCGAGCGAGATGGCGAAAAGGCCCGTGGGCAGCTGATTGATGCGGTCGGCGTAATAGAGCGCAGTAAGATCGCCCGAGGGAAGAAAGCTCGCGATCAGATTATCGACGAACAGGCTGATCTGCACACTCGCTGAACCAAAAGTCGCGGCACCCAGCGCGACCAGAAAGCTCCGAATTTCCGGGGTCCAGCGTGGCCAGCCGATACGGAGCGACAATCCGCTGCGCGCGGCAGCCATAATGATGAAGACCAACTGCAGCAGCCCTGCCAGCAATACACCCCAGGCGGCCGCATAGGCGGCACTCGGGAACAAGCGCCAAAGGGCAAGTGTCGCCATCATCGCCACGTTGAGAAAAATCGACCAAGCCGCGGCGGCAGCAAATTTGTCATGCGCGTTCAGCATAGCCGAGAGCTGCACTGCAACTACGGTGAGTATCAAATAGGGAAATGTGATGCGCGCGAGATCCGTCGCGAGCTCGGTCTGGCCGGGATGGGCCGAAAAGCCCGGCGCCATGACGCGAATAATCCAACCCATGCCGGCCAGCGCGGTAACGAGCAATATAATCTGGAACGCGATCTGCCAGGAGAATACGCGATCGGCAAACCGGGCTGCGCTTTCATCGCTTTCGCGTGCCCGCAATGCCGCATAGCGCGGCAGGAAAGCGAGATTGAACGCCCCTTCGGCGAAGATGGAGCGGAAGTTATTTGGCAGGCGGAACGCGACAAGGAAAGCGTCTGACATCGGGCCGGCGCCCAGGATCATGGCCATCATGATGTCGCGGCCAAACCCGGTAATACGCGAGAGTGCGGTGTAGCCGCCGACGGAAAGCAGACGCCGGAACATCAATGATGGCCCTTCGGAATTCCAGCGATCAATCTCTGTACATAGGGAAACAGATGCGCGGCGATCACCTGCACGCCGGCGGGATTGGGATGGATACCGTCGGCCTGGTTGAGTTTCGGATCGAGCGCGACACTCTCAAGAATGAAAGGATAAAGCATGTCGCCAAACCGGTGCGCCAGCGTCGGATAGATGGCATCGAACGCCGCATCGTATTGCGCGCCAAGATTGCGCGGCGCCTTCATGCCGAGCAGCAACACCGGAACATGCGCGGCTTTGAGCTTCGTAAGAATGGCGGCGATGTTCTTTTCGGTCTGTGCCGGATCGATACCGCGAAGCGTATCGTTAGAGCCGAGTTCGACGATTGCAGCGTCGGGATGGTCGGCGAGGGACCAGTCGATACGCGACAACCCATCCGCAGACGTGTCTCCGGAGACGCCGGCGTTGATGACCTGAGTGGGGATTCCGGAGGCGGCGAGTCTTGTCTGCAGCACGGCCGGCAATTCCGTGCCCGGCGGCAGGCCCAGACCCTGCGTGATGCTCGTGCCGAACATCAGGATCTTGAGTGGCGCTGTGGCGTGGGCCGGCCAAGTGATCGTGACGGCCAGCACGGCCGCGCCCAACGTTCGCTTGAATCGCCGCGATGCCATGCCATATCGCCTAGCACTATTCAGGGTGATTCGGACGTTCAAAAAGAGTGTCATCCCCGCGAA
Source organism: Rhizomicrobium sp. (assembly GCA_036272695.1). Taxonomy (GTDB): domain Bacteria; phylum Pseudomonadota; class Alphaproteobacteria; order Micropepsales; family Micropepsaceae; genus Rhizomicrobium. The sequence goes on from DATAYG010000022.1 coordinate 8,348, forward strand.
AGCAGGGACCCAGCAATACCGACCTGTAAAGTGAACATGACCTTATGGACTCTCCAATATCGTACGTTCTGGGTTCCCGCTTGCGCGGGAATGACAGGCGGTTTTTGGTAACACGAGAGATGGAAATGCAAGAATCCGCCATCGTTCTTGATGACGTCCAACTCACCCTGTCGAGCCGCGCGGGGCCGGTCAATGTGCTGCGCGGGGTGTCGCTTGCGATTCCGCAGGGCGAATCGCTGGCGCTGCTCGGGCCATCCGGATCCGGCAAATCCTCGCTTCTGATGATCTCGGCGGGTCTCGAAAAACCGACCTCCGGACGCGTCGTGCTGGCGGGCACAGACATCACCAGTCTCGACGAAGACGCGCTCGCGCGTCTCCGGCGCGGAACCATCGGTATCGTTTTCCAGTCCTTTCATCTCATTGCCACCATGACAGCGCTGGAGAATGTGGCGCTCCCGTTGGAATTTGCCCGTGCCGAGCATCCTTTCTCGCGTGCGCGCGAAGAGCTGGACGCAGTCGGGCTTGGCCAGCGCGCGGACCACTACCCGGGCCAGCTTTCGGGCGGCGAGCAGCAGCGTGTGGCGCTCGCACGCGCCATGGTGGCGCGGCCACGCGTGCTGTTTGCCGACGAGCCGACCGGCAATCTCGACACCGAAACCGGCGCGGAAGTGGCCGAGCTGCTTTTTGCCCTGCCCGCCCGCCTGGGTACAACGCTTTTTCTCGTGACGCATGAAGAGGCGCTGGCGCGGCGCTGCGCGCGCATCCTGCGTCTGAAGGATGGCGCGATTGTTTCCGATAGCCGTGTCGCGGCCGCGGCATGAACGCATTCGGGCTGGCGTGGCGGCTCGCGCGGCGCGAATTGCGCAGCGGTCTGTCCGGTTTCCGCATCTTCTTTGCCTCACTCGTTCTGGGCGTTGCCGCCATCGCGGCGGTCGGATCGCTTGCCCAGGCGCTGCTTTCCGGGCTTGCAGACAATGGCCGCGCGATCCTGGGCGGTGATGTCGCGATCGAAAGCGTGCACTGGCCGCTCACGCCCGAACAGCGCGCGTTTGCACAATCGCAGGGGACGATTTCGCAAACCATTTCCATGCGGGCAATGTCATACGCGCTCGCAAACGGGCGCAGCGGTGCACGTCAGCTCATCCAGTTGAAAGCCGTCGACGCTCACTATCCGCTCTACGGCAATGTGGGGCTCTCGCCTCCGATCAGTCTGAACGCAGCACTTGCCTGCGGGCAGGACAGTATCTGCAGCGCGGCTGTGGAACAGACGCTGCTCGACCGGATTCATCTCGCGCGCGGCGGATCAATGCGCATCGGCAACCAGGATTTCCGGGTCTCCGCCGTTCTCACGGATGAACCCGATCGACTCTCGGGCGGCTTCAGTCTCGGTCCGCACGTCATTATATCAACGGGCGCGCTCGCGCGCACCGGCCTGGTCGCCATTGGCAGCCTGATCGAGTACGACACGCGTGTGCGCCTGCCGCCAGGCGCGTCTATTGCCACATTCCGTCAAGAAGCAAAGGCACGCTTTCCCGATGCCGGCTGGCAGATCCGCGATCGCGATCATGCGGCGCCCGGTACCGACCAGTTCATCAAGCAGATCAGTGTTTTCCTGACACTTGCCGGCCTCACCGCGCTTGCGGTCGGCGGTGTGGGCGCCGGCCAGGCGGTGCGCGCGTTTCTCGACCGGAAACGCGAGGAGATCGCAACGCTGAAGGCGCTGGGTGCCGATGGCAGACTTGTGTTCCTGATTTTCTTTCTGCAGGTGATGACGATCGCGGTGCTCGCCGCCGTGGCGGGAATTGTCGCGGGCGCAGCCATTCCGTTCCTTGTGGCGTTGTTCTATGGCGCGGAGATTCCGGTGCCCGCGCATTTCGGTTTCTTCATCGCACCACTCCTCCTTGCCTTCGTGTTCGGTATTCTTTCCGCAGCCGCGTTTGCCATTCCGCCGCTCGCGCGGGCTCGCGAAATTCCGGCGGCGGGTTTGTTCCGCGACCTCGTTCAGCCGGCGCGCGGGCGCGGCAGGCTGCCCTATCTCGCAGCGGCGGCCGGCGCAGGTGTCGCGATCATAGCGCTCGCGCTTGTTTTCTCGCCATCGCTCTCCTTCTCGCTCTGGTTCCTCGCCTGTGCGGGCGGCGGTCTCATCGCGCTCGCGCTTGTATCTGCGGCAATCGGATTTGCCCTGCGCCGCCTGCCGCCGGCGTCGCAGCCTGCGTTGCGGCTTGCGCTTGCAAACATGACCCGGCCCGGCTCGGCCACCGCCGCGGTTGTTACGGCGCTCGGTCTTGGGCTGTCGCTGCTTGCGACCGTTACCATTCTCGACAACACCATCTCGCACGGCGTGAACGAAAGCCTGCCGGGCACCGCGCCCAGTTTCTACTTTGTCGATATTCAGCCCTCGGATGCGCCAGCGTTCGACAAGACGATCGCGCATTTCGCGTCCGCGCGCGATTACCGGCGCACCCCAATGATCCGTGGACGGATCGTCGCGCTGAACGGCGTGCCGGCCACACGCGCGAAAGTGGCGCGAGACTCGCGCTGGGCGCTCAACGGCGACCGCGGCATCACCTACGCCGCACAGGAACCCAAGGACACGCAACTTACCGCGGGTCACTGGTGGCCGGCGCATTATCGCGGACCGACGCTTGTTTCCTTCGATGCCGAGCTTGCCCGCGGCATGGGATTGAAAGTGGGCGACACGCTCACGGTGAACGTGCTCGGACGCGAGATCGAAGGACGCATCGCAAATCTGCGTGACGTCGATTTCTCGACGGGGCGGCAAAATTACGTGCTGATCCTTTCGCCGGGACTGATCGACAAAGCGCCGCACAGTTTCCTCGCTACGGTGCATGTCGCGCCGCGCGACGAAGACGCACTGTACCGCGCGGTGACCGACCACTTTCCTTCGGTTTCGACCGTGCGGGTTCGCGATGTAATCGCCCAGCTCGATTTGGTGCTCGAAAAACTTGCCTTCAGCGTGCGCGCGGCAAGCCTGGTCACCATTCTTGCCGGGTTGCTGGTGCTCGCGAGCGCCATCGCCGCGGGATTGCGCGCACGGCTCTATGATTCGACGGTCATGAAGGTCATCGGTGCCACGCGGGCACAGATCGCGCGCATCTACGCGCTCGAATATGCGCTGATCGGCGCGTTGACCGGCATCCTCGCCCTCGGCGCCGGCGCCGCGGCTGCATCGCTCGTGACGCGGCGCGTCTTCGAGGTCCCGCCGGTCATCGATTGGAGTTCCGTGCTCCTCGCCGTCGCCGGCGGTGCAATCCTCACCGTGGTTCTCGGGCTCGCCATCACGTGGTCAGCCCTCGCAGCAAGGCCAGCGCAGCAGCTAAGAAATTTGTGATGCTGTCCGTCACCAAACTCAGGCTGCGTGGCACGGTTCGATCCGCCTGAGTTCGTGATCGATACGGTCCGCAACGATTTCACGATCGAATTGCCTGCATGCCCATCCAGAACGATGCCGTGGTGTCGAAATAGCGGGACAGGCGAAGCGCTGTATCGGCCGTGACGGGTGTCTCTTCGCGGGCGAGGCGTTCGAGCCGCGTGCGCGGCACGCCGACGGCCCTGGCCACCGCATAGGGCGTGAGGCCCAGCGGAACCAGGAACTCCTCGCGCAAAACCTCACCCCGATGGACCGGCGGAAGCTTGTTTTTCGGGCTCATGCACGATTTCCTCAATGATAATCCAAGATTTCCACATCTTCCGGCCGCGCGGCCGACCACGCTCCCCAAACGGCGGAAAAACGGCAATGCGTGGGCGCCATGTGTCCGCCCGGCTGCGTGGCGACGCCGCCTTGATCCTGTCATGGGGAAGACCGATATTACCGCTGCGTGGTCCGAATTGCGGGCCCAGGAGGATTTGCCAGATGGCTGACTACGACAATCGCGTCCTGCGTGGGCAGACGGCTACGGCCGGCGTCATCGACGCCGGACTGCGCGCCCATATGCTGCGCGTCTACAACTACATGCTCATTGGCCTGGCGCTCACCGGTGCCACGGCGTGGCTGACCGCCGAAACATCGTTCGGCCAGCTTTTCTATCACGTGAACCCCACTACCGGTCAGATGGGGATGACCCTTCTCGGCCTGATTGCGCTTTTTGCGCCGCTCGGGCTCGTGCTCTTCATGTCGTTCCGGATCAACCGGATGAGCGTGGGCGCGGCGCAGGCGACGTTCTGGGTCTATGCCGCGCTGGTCGGCATCGGCGTCGCGCCGATCCTGCTCGTCTACACGGGCGCAAGCGTGGCGCAGGTGTTCTTCATCACGGCGGCCACTTTCGGCGCCATGAGCCTGTGGGGCTACACGACCCGCTCGGATCTCTCCGGCTTCGGCTCCTTCCTGTTCATGGGTCTGATCGGCGTGGTGATCGCGTCACTCGTCAACCTGTTCCTGCACTCCGCGATGATGACCTTCATCATCTCGATAATCGGCGTGATCGTGTTCACGGGCCTCACCGCCTATGACACGCAGTCCATCAAGGAAATGTATGTCGCCAATGACGACGGCACCGTGGCGGGCCGCAAGGCGATTTTCGGCGCGCTGCGACTCTATCTCGATTTCCTCAACCTGTTTCTGATGCTGATGCAGCTGCTCGGCAACCGGCGGTAAGATACTTCCAACTTCCCTGACGCGTCATCGCCCGGCTTGTCCGGGCGATCCGCTTTTATGGCAAGGAATATCGGATGGCCCGCATCGAGCGGGTGATGACGATTCCGGGCCATGAGACACGGGCCGCCGACCGATTCTACCGGATATGCCCGCGGTCCAGCGCGGTGGTGGAGAATGCTGCTGCGAGAAGAAAGATAGCCGCGGTTTTCATTTGTGCCTCCATTACGAAGTAATGTCACGAGCCGCGAATGCAGGCCATGACAGTCACTTGCCTGTGCCTCACGCACTCTCGAGGGCGCGGATCAGCGTGCGGTCGAACACGCGCAGCACATGTGCGAGTTCGCGCGCACGTTTCAGGAGATGCCCGCTCGCGGCAAACACCGCGTATTCGCCCTGGCGTGATCTGAACCCCGGATGTTTCTCGATCGTGTAGAGCGGCACTTCGCTTGCGCGACGGAAAACCGAAAACACGGCGCGATCGGAAAGAAAATCGATGGCGTAGTCGCGCCATTCTCCCGCCGAGACCATGCGCCCATAGACGAGCAGAACCTGCGCAAGCTCGCGCCGGTCGAAGCGCACCTCGTGCTTGTGGGCCCCGGTCTCTCCGCCCCAGGAAACCGTCCGCGCGGACGGGCGGTCGCCCGCGCGGAGGAACGCTATGGGTTCCTCAGCCATAGTGTCACAATGGAACTCGCCGGGCCGACAGGCAAGAGTGGTTGGACAACTCATGCTTCGACAGGCTCATGCTCCGTCAGCATGAGGCGACATATTCCTCACCCAGAGCTTGTCGAGGGGCGCTTGCGGGCCAGCATCACGCCGTCGGCAATGGTGGCAAGCGCCATATCCACGCGTTCGTCCGCCTGAACCTTCGCGTTCAGCGCCCGCAAGGCCGTCGTGTCAGGATCGTTGACGGACGGGTCGGCCACCGCGCCGCCCCACAGCATATTGTCGAGCGCGATCACGCCGCCGGGCCGAATCAGCTGTAGTGCCCGCTCGTAATAGGCATCGTAGTTCGACTTGTCCGCGTCGATGAACGCCATGTCGAACGGCCCTTCGCCGTCTGCTATCATCCGTTCGAGAGACCCGAGTCCGGGGCCGAGCCGCAGCTCGATACGCCCGTCCATGCCGGCCTCGGTCCAGTAGTTCCGGGCGCGATCGGTATAATCTTTGCTCACATCGAGCGCGATCACCCGGCCTCCTTGCGGCAGCGCAAGCGCCACGCTGAGGGCGCTGTAACCCGTAAAGGTGCCGATCTCGAGTGTCTGCCGCGCGCCGACGAGCTTGGCGAGCAACGCCAGAAAGGCGCCCTGCTCGGGTGCGATCTGCATATTTGCATTGGGAAGTCTTGCGGTTTCCTCGCGGCAGCGCCGCAACGCGGGATGTTCTCTCGCACCGAACTGCTCGACATAGTCCCGCAGCTTTTCGGTGAACTGGATCATGCGGCTCATCTTCGATCACTTTCGTCTTGAGAGGGCGTCCATGTTTTCATCCTGCCGCTCGGCCGCACAAGCAAGCCGTTGCGTTCGCGGAAAATTGACCGCAACCCGACGGGACGCCCCATTAACCTGTGAATTGCCACAATATTGCCATGATTAAACCGTGGTTCGGCCATATTCACCCGCCTAGAGTGATCGGTCGGCTGGTTTGCAGCGGCGGATCCGCAGATCCAGGCCCCCCAACCCTCTCGGGTTTGCCAAAACGGGCCAGCCGACGACCTCTCCCCAGAAAATCTATCGCCAGTCTGCGGCCATCTGGCCGTAAATGCCGCCCACAGCGCCGGTAAGGATCGAAATCAGGTCGCGGACGAGGAGCATTCCGCCCGTCATGTCGCCCAGAAGGACCGACGGGGCGATCCCGATTAAGGCACACAGTCCGCCAGCGATTGCTCCACCATAGGCGCCCCGTGCGTATCCTTTCGCGACTTCCTGGGCGTAAAGGTAGCCCACCGTCGCGGAAGTCATCATTCCCGCAAAAAGCAGTGCATGGGTTTCGATCCAGACGCTGAAATGGGCGATCAGCACGAAGACGATCTGGAGCAGCGTGCCCACGATGATCGCCCGTTGCAGGGCGTTGTTATCGATCAATCCCGTACGATCCATCCGCACTCGTCGCCTGACCTGCGTGTCCCTGGCCTACGGCCGGCAATTATCTAATCAAATCCCGGTGAGTGAACTTCGGCGTCAAGGAAACGGCAGCCGTGCAGGATCATGACCGCAACTTAACCTTTGCCATCTTGCCTCGGAGGAATGATTTCTCTATGGGGCTCCCGTTCTTCTGAAGACCTTTCGAGCCGCACCCCACCTCCCATGATTGAAATAGAGGGACTGACCAAGAGTTTCGGCCCATTCGCCGCCGTGGCCGGAATCAATCTGAAAGTCGAGCGCGGCGAGGTGCTGGGATTTCTCGGCCCCAACGGCGCGGGCAAATCCACGACCATGAAAATGATCACCGGCTTTCTGGCGCCGAGCTCCGGCCGGGTGCGGGTGTGCGGTTTCGATGTCGAGGACGAATGTCTGAGCGCCCAGCGCACGATCGGCTATCTCCCCGAGGGTGCGCCAGCCTATGGCGACATGACCCCGCGTCAGTTTCTGTCCTTCATCGCTGAAGTGCGCGGGTTCTCCGGCGCTGAAGCGAAGAAGCGCGTCGCGGATGCCGTCGAAAAGACGGAACTCGACCCTGTGCTCGATCAGCCGATCGAAACCTTGTCAAAGGGCTTCAAGCGGCGCGTCGGCCTCGCCCAGGCCGTGCTTCACGATCCGCCGGTGCTGGTGATGGATGAACCGACCGACGGCCTCGATCCCAACCAGAAGCATGCGGTGCGGAAGCTCTTGCGGGCGATGGCGCCCTCGAAGGCCATCATCGTTTCCACCCATCTCCTCGAGGAGGTCGAGGCCATCTGCACACGTGCCGTGATCATCGATCGCGGACGCATTGTGGCCGACGGCACGCCTTCCGAACTGCTCGCCCGCTCCCGCCATCACAATGCGGTTACGCTCGCTCTGCCGGCGGCCGCCGCGCCGGCAGTCAAGGCACGGCTGAGTTCGCTGAACGGCGTCGCAAGCGTCGAGGAAGTTCAGCGCAGCGACGGCATGATCGAACTCACGGCCTTCCCGAAAAGCGGCGCGCTGCTGATCGAGAATGTGAGCGCGCTCGCCGCCGCCGAGAAATGGGATGTCAAGGAGCTTTATGCCGAGCCTGGCCGCCTCGACGAGGTGTTCCGCGCCATCACCACGCATGATGCAAAGAGGGCGCGGGAGATACGCGCATGAGAGAGCTTCTTGCCGTCTTCAAGCGCGAATTCGCAGCCTATTTTGCCACGCCGCTCGCCTATGTGTTCATCGTGATCTTTCTGTTCGCGATGGGCGCCTTCACCTTCTACATCGGGCATTTCTTCGAGAACGGCACGGCCGATCTGCAAGTGTTCTTCGGCTTCCATCCCTGGCTGTATCTGTTCCTCGTGCCAGCGATCTCCATGCGCCTCTGGGCAGAGGAACGGCGCACCGGCACGATGGAACTGCTTCTGACGCTGCCGGTGCCGCTGTGGGCGACGGTCGCAGGCAAATTTCTGGCCGCATGGGCCTTCACCGGCGTCGCGCTTTTCCTGACATTTCCGATCTGGATCACGGTCAACTATCTTGGTCACCCGGACAACGGCGTGATCTTCGCGAGCTACGTCGGCAGCTTTCTGATGGCCGGCGGCTATCTCGCGATCGGTGCCTGCATTTCAGCCTGCACCAACAACCAGGTGATAGCTTTCGTGGTGAGCGTCGTTGTCTGTTTCCTGTTCACGGTCGCCGGCGCGCCGCTCGTGCTCGATTTCTTCCGCGCCTGGGCGCCGATCGAGCTGGTGAACGCGGTGTCGTCGTTCAGCTTCCTCACCCATTTCACTGCGATCTCGGCCGGAGTGATCGACCTGCGCGATCTGATCTTCTTCCTGTCGCTGATCGCACTCTTCCTGGCCGCGAACGTCGTCGTCGTGGATCTGAAAAAGACAGGCTGACCTCCTCATGAAGCCGCTTTCCCGCCGCCTTTACGCCCTCGGCGCGATCACGCTCGCCGCCGTCATCTTCGTGGCGCTGAATATCGCCGCCGATGCGACCTTCACCACGACCCGGCTCGATCTGACCCAGAACCGGCTCTACACGCTGTCTCCGGGCACGATCCATACGCTCGATCAGCTGGTCGAGCCGATCACGCTGAAGTTCTCTTATTCCAAGAAGGTCGCGGCCCAATACTCGCAGATCAACGCCTATGCCGGCCGCGTGCGCGATCTTCTCGGCGAATATGCCGCTAACTCCCACGGCAAGATCATTCTCGAGGAAATCGACGCCGAGCCGTTCACCACGGCCGAAGACGCGGCTGCCGCGGCAGGCTTGACGGGTGCGCCGACAGACAGCGGCGACCTTGTTTATTTCGGGCTCGTCGGCACCAATACGATCGATGGCAAGGAAGTCATCTCCTTCTTCTCGCAGGAGCGCGAGCCCTATCTCGAATACGACCTCACCTCGCTGATCTACCGGCTCGCGACCCCGAAGAAGCCTGTCATCGGAATTGTATCGAGTCTGCCGCTCCAGACTGGCGCAGGCGGCATGGCCGCGATGCTGCAGGGCCAGGCGCAGCCTTTCCTGATCTATCAGGAGCTGAACCAGGCCTACACGACAAAGATGCTGGGGCAGAATTTCGACAGCATCCCGCCCGACGTTACGCTACTCATTCTCGCGCACCCGCCGCCGCTTCCGCCGAAGCAGTTGTACGCGATCGATCAGTATGTGCTGGGCGGCGGACATGCGCTCGTCTTCCTCGACCCCATGTCGGAGATCGCGCAGGCCTCGCAGGGCGGACAACAGGGCATGGCGCCTTCCTCGTCCGATATGCCGCAACTGCTCAAGGCCTGGGGCGTCAGCTACGACTCATCGAAGGTCGTGCTCGACCGCGCATTGGCGCAGGCCGTGCAAACTTCGTCCGATCCACGCAATCCTGTCACGCGCTATCCGCTGTGGCTGCATTTCGATACCTCGGACTTCGACAGCAGCGATCAGGTGACGGCCAATCTGCAGACACTCAATCTCGCGAGCGTCGGCGCGTTCTCACCGTTGAAGGGCGCCACGACGACATTCCAGCCGCTGATCCGTTCGTCGGACGAAGCGTCGGTGATGGAGGCCATACAGGCGAAGCTCGATCCCCGTCCGCAGGATCTGATGGCTCAGGTTGAGCCGACAGGCCGACGCTACACGATCGCGGCGCGCGTCTCCGGCCCGGTGAAGACCGCGTTCCCGGGTGGTCCGCCGACGCTGACTACGGCTGCGGATCCATCCGGCAAAACCGCGCAGCCGCCGAAGCGACCGCCGCAGATCAAGGTGTCGAAGGATCCGATCAACGTCATCCTGATGGCGGACAGCGACATCTTTGACGACCGTTTCTGGGTGCATGTGGAATCGCTCTACGGTCACCGCCTGGCCCAACCCTTTGCGGACAACGGTGCCTTCGTTCTTAACGCGGTGGAGAACCTGACCGGCTCGAACGATCTGATCTCGCTGCGCACGCGGGCGACGAGCAACCGGCCCTTTATCGTCGTACAGAAGATGCAGGGGCAGGCACAGGCGCGTTTTCAGCAGGAAGCCGATGCTCTCAAGCAGCGCCTCTCCGATACCGAGAGCCGCCTGCATGCGCTCGAGCAGGGCGGCGCTGCCAATGGCCAGCCCGAGTCGGGCACGGCGCTCAGTCAGGAACAACAGCACGAGATTGCCCAGTTCCGGAAGCAGGTGTCCGATACGCGCGCGCAATTGCGCGACGTGCAGCACAGCCTCAGGAAAGACATCGACGCGCTCGGCTCGCTCCTCGCTTTCATCAACATCGCGCTGGTCCCGATTCTCGTGGCCGCCTTTGCGATCGTGCTGGCCGGGCTCAGGCGTCGCAGGCGCGCCCGCGCACTGGCGCTGTGAGGCACCGTCATGGCTGATACGCTCGCAATCTCACGGGATCCGCGCCGGCGGAATCTCCTCGTCCTCGCCGGCATCGCGCTGGTGATGGTTGTCTTCGCGGTGTTCGCGCTGGTCCGCCAGTCGGAGGAAGTCGCGCCGCACTACCAGCCGCAGCCCTTCCTGCCCGGTCTCGCCTCGCAGGTTCGCGACGTGGCGCATATCCGCCTCGTCGACAAGAAGGGCGCGGTCGATGTTCAGTTCAAGCCGGACAAAGGCTGGGTCGTAACCGGTCACGACGATTATCCCGCTTCCTTCGAGCATGTGCGGGAGACTGTCGTTGGTCTCGCGGCGCTCGAAACGATCGAGCCGAAGACCGCGCGCGCCGACTGGCTGCATTATCTCGACCTCGATGCGCCGCCCAAGGGCGACGGTATCGCGGTCACGATTCAGGATGGACAGGGACGCACGCTGGCGTCGATCGTCACCGGGAAGAATGTGGAGATCGGCGATCCGAGCGGCGCCGTGGGCATGTTCGTGCGGCAGTCCAATTCCGATCAGAGCTGGCTCGTACGCAGCGTGTTCGTGCCGAAGGTCGACATGAAGGAGTGGCTCGACAAGCGCGTGATCGACGTCGATATGGGACGCATCCAGCAAGTCGACGTAAATCCCGCCGATGGGCCCTCCTACGAAATCCGTCGCGACAAGCCCAATGTCGCGAACCTGAACCTGGTCGATATTCCGAAGGGCCGCGAAATCGGGTATCCGGATGCGGTGGACGGCGTGGCCGGCGCAGTCACAGGCTTTACCTTCGATGATGTCCAGCCCGCCAGGAATTTCGATTTCTCGGATGGCGCGCATGTCGCGCGCGTTGTCACGCATACTTTCGACGGGCTGACGGTGACGGTGAACGCCATCCAGAAGGGGCAGGACTATTGGGCCACGGTTTCGGCGGAAGGCGCCGCGGGGAAACCGCAAGCTCAGAAAATGGCCCGCACGATCGATGCGCGCACCTCCGGCTGGGCATACAAGCTGCCGCCCTATAAGGGCCATCAGCTCATGACGACGCTCGAGAGCCTTCTCAAGCCCCTGCCCACGCCGCCGGCGCCCGCAACGCCGCAGAAATGAGCAATGCAGGCATGGCGGACGCCGACGGCGCATCCGCCTTCCTGCGCAATCTCTGGTATCGCGCCGCGCCCGCCTCTGCGGTCCTGCGTGGCCGGCTTTGCCGGCGGATAATTCTCGGCGAACCCATTCTGCTTGGCCGCGCGCATGACGGGCGCGCATTTGCGCTGCGCGATATCTGTCCCCATCGCGGGGTGCCGTTGTCGGCGGGACGTCTGCTCAAAGAGAATACCGTCGAGTGCGCCTATCACGGCTGGCGCTTTGCGCCGGACGGCGTCTGCCAATTCATTCCTTCGCTTATCGAAGGACAGGAATTCGAAGCGTCCCGGATTCGTGTCCGCAGCTATCCGCTTTGCGAACAGGATGGACAGATCTGGGTGTTCATGCCGGCGAACGGCCGCGAAACTGCCGCGCCGGCGATCAACGCGCCGAAAGTACCGCTCCCGGGCGACGCGGTCCCGAGGCTTGCAGAAACCCAGCATTTCCGCTGCGCGATGGACCACGCGGTGGTCGGGCTCATGGACCCCGCCCATGGACCTTTCGTCCATCAGTCCTGGTACTGGCGCTCGCGAAATTCAATTCACGCCAAGGCCAAGCGCTTCGCGCCCTCGCCTCGCGGCTTCTCGATGGTGGCGCACCGCCCCTCCTCCAACTCCCTTGCCTATCGGCTCCTTGGCGGCGGCGTATCGACCGAGATCCGCTTTGAGCTGCCCGGCGTCCGCTTCGAACATATTCGCGCCCGCGAAAGAGAAGTGGTGGGGTTGACCACCTGCACACCGATCGATGCCGAGAACACGGAGGTTACGCAGACCTTCTACTGGAATCGCGGCTGGCTTGGCGTGGTAACGCCATTTTTGCGGCCATTTATGCATGCCTTTCTCAGCCAGGACCGCGCGATGGTCGAGCTGCAGCGCGAGGGATTGAAATTCAATCCACGTCTCATGCTGATCCCGGACTCGGACGTGCCCGCCATGTGGTATCAGCGTCTGAAGAAGGCATGGAACGCTTCCGTCGAAACCGGCGAGGCGTTCGTCAATCCGGTGCCGGAAACGACGCTCAGATGGCGAAGTTGATGGAGAATTGCATTTATAGCGTGCGTCCTTCGACAGGCTCAGGATGAGGATTGTTCTTACCTGCACAACTATTGGCGGGAGTACGATTTCCCTCATGCTGAGCTGGTCGAAGCACGCAATATGCCGCTCCAAGGCGATTCGCATGACATTTGTCTCTTCGAGTAAATAATCTGATGCCCAGACGCAGCGACATCCACACGGTCCTGATCATCGGCGCGGGGCCGATCGTGATCGGGCAGGCGGGCGAGTTCGATTATTCCGGCGCACAGGCCTGCAAGGCGCTGCGGGCAGAGGGTTATCGCGTCGTTCTCGTCAATTCGAACCCCGCCACGATCATGACCGATCCGCAGCTCGCCGATGCCACCTATATCGAGCCGATCACGCCGGAATTCGTCGAAAAGATCATTGCCCGCGAGCGGCCCACCGTTCCGCCGGGCCGCGTCTTCGCGCTTCTGCCGACCATGGGCGGTCAGACGGCGCTCAATACGGCGCTGTCCCTGCGCAAGCGCGGCGTGCTGGAAAAATACGGCGTGGAACTGATCGGCGCGAGCGCGGACGCCATCGACAAGGCGGAGGATCGCGAACTGTTTCGCCGCGCGATGATGCGCATCGGCCTCGACGTGCCGCGCGGCATCACGCTCAAAGGCTATCTGCGCCACAAGAAGGATGCACGCGGAAATTTCCTCTATGACGGCCAGAACAATCCCGTCATGGAATTATCGCCCGAGGCCTTCGCGCATGCCTTGCAGGCACTCGACGAAGTTGGCCTTCCCGCCGTCATCCGCCCCTCCTTCACTCTCGGCGGCACCGGCGGCGGTATCGCTTACAACCGCGAGGAGTATTTCGAGATCGTCGAACAGGGGCTCGACGCATCGCCCACAAACGAAGTGCTGATTGAGGAGTCCGTTATCGGCTGGAAGGAGTTCGAGATGGAGGTCGTCCGCGACCGCGCGGACAACGCCATCATCGTCTGTTCCATCGAAAACGTCGACCCGATGGGCGTGCATACGGGCGATTCGATCACGGTCGCGCCGGCGCTGACGCTCACCGATAAAGAATATCAGCGCATGCGCAGCGCTTCGATCGCCGTGCTGCGCGAAATCGGCGTGGAAACGGGCGGTTCCAACGTGCAGTTCGCCGTCAATCCCGAAGACGGGCGCATGGTCGTGATCGAGATGAATCCGCGGGTGTCGCGCTCGTCCGCGCTGGCGTCGAAAGCAACCGGTTTCCCCATTGCCAAGATCGCGGCCAAGCTGGCCATCGGCTATACGCTCGACGAATTGCAGAACGACATCACACAGGCAACGCCGGCCTCGTTCGAGCCGGCGATCGACTATGTTGTTACCAAGATCCCGCGCTTTGCTTTCGAGAAATTCCCCGGCGCCGAAACCACGCTGACGACGTCGATGAAATCCGTCGGCGAAGTGATGGCGATCGGACGCACCTTCGCCGAGTCCCTGCAGAAGGCCCTGCGCTCGCTCGAAACCGGCCTCACGGGTTTCGATGAAGTCGAACTTCCAGCCGATCCCAACGCCGTGCGTGCGGCGCTCGCGCGCACCGGTCCGGATCGTCTGCGCATCGCCGCGCAGGCGATACGCATGGGCTTCCCGGTTACGGAGATCGCCGAGATTACCCGTTACGATCGCTGGTTCCTGGAGGAAATAGAATCGATCCTCGCCATGGAAGCGCGGTTGCGGCGCGACGGTTTGCCCGCGAATGCTGCCGCGTGGCGTAGGAACAAATCGATGGGCTTCTCCGACGCACGGCTCGCGGCGCTGTGCGGAACGACCGAGCCCGAAGTTCGTCGCGCCCGTATCGCCGCAGGCGTCCGTCCGATTTTCAAACGCATCGACAGCTGCGCCGCCGAATTTCTCGCCCTTACGCCCTATATGTACAGCAGCTACGAATCCGGCCCGGCGCCCGAATGCGAGAGCCGACCTACGGGCGCGCGCAAGATCGTCATTCTCGGCGGCGGACCGAACCGCATCGGCCAGGGAATCGAATTCGACTACTGCTGCTGCCATGCTGCCTATGCGTTGTCGGCGCAGGGCTTCGAAACCATCATGGTCAACTGCAATCCCGAGACCGTCTCAACCGATTACGATACGTCGGATCGGCTTTATTTCGAGCCGCTGACGGCGGAAGACGTGCTCGAGATCGTCCGAGTCGAGCAAACACAGGGCACCTTGGCGGGCGTGATCGTCCAGTTCGGCGGGCAGACACCGCTCAAGCTCGCGCGCCGGCTGGTCGAGGAAGGCGTGCCGATTCTCGGCACCAGCGCCGATGCCATCGACCTCGCGGAAGACAGGAAACGCTTCCAGATCCTGCTTACCGAACTCGGCCTCAAACAACCTCGCAACGCCACCGCGCTCACGGCTGAAGTCGCCATCTCGTCCGCGCACGAAATCGGCTATCCGGTGATCCTGCGCCCGTCCTATGTATTGGGCGGCCGCGGCATGGTGGTCGTCTCCGACGAATCGCAGCTCAAATCCGTGCTGCAGTCCGGTGAACTGTTCCGGATTTCCGGGGACAATCCGGTGCTGATCGACGGCTTCCTGAACCATGCGATCGAGATCGATGTCGACGCCGTCGCCGATGCAACGGGGGCCGTGTTTGTCGCCGGCATCATGGAGCATATCGAAGAAGCGGGCGTCCATTCGGGCGATTCGGCCTGTGCGCTCCCGCCCCATTCCCTCAAAAAGGAGACGGTGACCGAAGTCGAACGGCAAACCGTCGCGCTTGCCCGCGCGCTGCGCGTGCGCGGACTGATGAACGTGCAATATGCCGTGCAGGACGAAGAGATATTCGTTCTCGAGGTGAACCCGCGCGCGAGCCGCACCGTCCCGTTCGTGGCAAAGGCAATCGGACTTCCGGTGGCCGCGATCGCCGCACGGGTGATGGCCGGCGAACAGCTTGCCGCCTTCGACCTCGCACGCCGGCCCGCCGACCACATTGCGGTCAAAGAGGCGGTGATGCCGTTCGCCCGCTTCCCCGGCGTGGACACGGTGCTTGGGCCTGAAATGCGCTCCACCGGCGAGGTCATGGGTCTCGACACGAGCTTCGGCCGTGCCTTTGCCAAGAGCCAGATCGGCGCCGGGGCCAAATTACCCATGGGCGGCACTGCCTTCATTTCGCTCAAGGAGGCGGACAAGCCGTTGGCGGTGGAACCCGCGCGCCAGCTGATTGCCATGGGCTTCGATGTGATCGCGACGCGCGGCACGGCCCGCTATTTCGAGGCCGCGGGCCTTCCGGTACGCGTCGTCAACAAGGTGCTCGAAGGGCGGCCCCACATCGTGGATGCGCTCAAGAATGGCGAGGTCCAGCTCGTCTTCAACACGACCGAAGGGCGTCAGGCACTGGCCGACTCGCTCTCCATCCGCCGAACGGCACTCCAGATGAAAGTGCCCTATTATACGACAATGGCGGGCGCGGCTGCTTCCGTGGAGGCCATCGCCGCGCTCAGGGAAGGGGCGCTCGATGTGCGGCCGCTCCAGAGCTATGGCTGATCCGGGGTGCGGCGAGTTTCCCTTGAAGTCCTGAAGTGGTGGTCCTACCTTTCTTGCCGCCAAGCGGATCGGGAATGGATCGCCGAGGCGTGACAGGCATTTAGAGCAGACGTCGAAAACTCCGGATCGGCCGGGCCTCGAAGGCAGGCCGAGAGGAGCTTTTTTGCCGCCAGCGGGACCAGGAGACCATGGAACGTATTCCCATGACGTCCGGGGGCTTAAAAGCCCTTGAGGACGAGATCAATCATCTGAAGTCGGTGGAACGGCCGGCAACCATTCGGCTGATCGAAGAGGCGCGCGCCCATGGCGACCTCTCGGAGAACGCGGAATATCACGCCGCCAAAGAGCGGCAGGCTTTCATCGAAGGGCGCGTGCTCGAGCTCGAAGACAAACTCGGCCGCGCCGACGTAATTGATATTTCAAAGCTGTCGGGCCATTCCGTGACCTTCGGCGCGACGGTAACGCTGGTGGACGAAGACACCAAGGCCAAGAAGAAATATCAGATCGTCGGCGATTTCGAAGCCAATGCCCAGAACGGGCGGATCTCCATCTCCTCGCCGATCGCACGTGCGTTGATCGGCAAAACGAAGGGCGATTCGGTTGAAGTAGCTGCACCGGGCGGCGCCCGCTCCTATGAAATTTTGAAGGTGGAGTTCGTCTGAGCCGTCTGGTTGCCTTGGATCACCACTGGCTCAGCATGACGAGAAGCGTGCGGCCATCGATTTCCGTGCAAGTATAAATGTCGTCATGCTGAGCCTGTCGAAGCACGCTCGCCATCCGCGCAGTCCCCCGCCCCGTCATGGCCGGGCCGCTGTCCCGGCCATGACGGTTTGGATGAACTTTTGCCAATGATCAAATTTCATTGTTCTTTGCGAAGGAATTGGACCGTCCGGACAAATCGGGCGATGACGAAATGGACAAGTGATAAACAGCTACCCCCGCTTCGCGATCAGCGCGAAGAGTTCTGCGATTTCAATGAAGCGATTGTCGGGGGATAATCGCGCGAGTTCTTCGCGCAATTCGGTCTCAAACGCCTGCGCACGCGTGCCCAGCTTCTCGGGCGAAAGCGCGGAGAGTGAATGGGCAAGCCCGACGATATCGTCGGCGGTCAGTTCGCGCCGGATAATGACCCCTACCCGCTCCAATTGCGAAAATGGCGAATCGAGCAGCACCGATTCATGCGAGCGGTAGCCTTTCGCGTGCGTTTCGCGGACATGCGGAGCATCCGCCCGTCCATACCGGTCGGCAACGTCGCGAAGGACCCCGCGCCATATATTCTCGACCGTCGGGGGATGGTCGTCATGGACCAGCGCAATGGCGCCGCCCGCGCCGATCATCCCGTCCAGCATTTCAAGCGCGGCGGGACGGTTCATCCAATGAAAGGCGCGCCCGATGGTGACAAGCCGGAAAGGTCCCAGCCCCGCAGGCATATCGAACGAACTGCCGCGGCGTATATTGACGGCAACGCCGTGCCCGGCCGCCGACTCCTTAAGTTCCGCGAGCATTCCCGGTTCGGGATCGACAGCCGTGACCGCCATTCCCGCCCTCGCAAAGGGAATCGCCAGAAGTCCCGGTCCGGCGCCCAGATCGAGAACGGCGTCGCCTCGCTCGAGCCCCACCGAGCGGGAGATCCTGTGGATCAGCGAATCGGGATAGCCGAGGCGATAGCGCGCATAGAACGGGACATTCGCCCGGAATCGGCGCGGGTCGTAATCCGGCTGGTCCATCGCTGACCCGTGCGCAATTGCTTCCCGCGTCCTATACTAGCCACAGACGACACGGGCTGGACAAGATAATGGCAACGATTGCGCTGGTCGACGACGACAGGAATATCCTGACATCCGTCGGCATGCTGCTGGAACAGGAAGGCTATCACGTCCGCACCTATGCGGACGGCGCCTCGGCATTGAGCGCGTTGCAGGCGACGCCGCCGGACCTGGCCATTCTCGACATCAAGATGCCCCGAATGGACGGCCTTGAACTGCTCCGCCGCCTTAGGCAGAACGGCGACATGCCGGTGATCTTCCTCACCTCGAAGGATGAAGAGATCGACGAGCTGATGGGGCTCAATGCCGGCGCGGACGACTATATCCGCAAACCGTTCTCGCAGCGGCTGCTGCTTGAGCGGGTCAGGGCCGTACTGCGCCGGGCCGAATCGCGCGGCAATGGCGCGGCGCCCGCGGCGGCTGAGCCAAAGCGGGAAGTGCTCGTCCGCGGCAAGCTCGCCCTCGATCCGCAGCGCCACGATTGCACCTGGGAAGGAAAACCGGTGCGGCTCACCGTGACCGAGTTCCTGATCCTGCAATCGCTCGCCCAGCGCCCGGGCTTCGTGAAAAGCCGCGACAACCTCATGGATGCCGCCTATGACGATCAGGTCTATGTCGACGACCGCACGATCGACAGCCACATCAAACGGCTCCGGAAGAAATTCAAAGCCGTCGACGACAGTTTCGACGCCATCGAAACGCTCTACGGCGTTGGATACCGCTATCGGGAAAGCTGATCACGAAGCCGGTTCGGTGTATCCGGGGCAGCGGGCGCGCCCTGCGCACCGGCGTCTTTCCGGCCTGTCCTCGCGCATCATCGTCTTCAATGCGGTCGCACTCGCGATTCTCATAGCCGGCATGCTGCTCGTGCAGTCGAGCCGGCAGGGTCTCGTGGACGAACGGCTCCACGGTGTGCGGCAGGTGGCCTCCATCGTCGCGGGAACGCTCGCAGAATATGCGACACAGGAACGGACTCGTTCCATCGCCGATGACGAAGCCGAGCCGTTGTTGCGCCAGCTCATCGCGCCGACAAATTTGCGCGCCCGCCTCTACGATACCGACGGCAAGCTCGAGATCGACACGCGCGATCTTCTGGCCCGCAACGTGGTGGAAACCGTCGATCTGCCACCGCTCGATTTTCGCCATCGGGTCGAAACGTGGTTTCAGCGTTTGTTTGACGCTGCCATGGGCGTGCGTCCGTTCAGCGCGTTGGAGCCCTATTTCGAAGCCGGAGGAAATGGCCGCGTCTATGCCGAAGTACGCCGCGCGCTCGACGGCGAGCCCGCTTCGGCGCGGCGCTTCGACCCGCAGAACAAGCTCATTCTTTCCGTGGCGGTTCCCGTCCAGCGCTTCCGTACCGTCTATGGCGTGCTGCTGGTCACCACGGAAGGCGGCGATATCGACAACATTCTGATGGAAGAGCGCGCAACGCTGATCGGCATCTCGCTCGTGGCGCTCGCAGTGATGATTGTACTTTCTCTTTATCTCTCGGGCACGATCGCACGGCCGGTGAAGGCGCTGGCCGATGCAGCCGACCGGGTGCGCCGGGGCCGGCTCGGCCGCGAGAGCATCCCGCCGCTCTCCGGACGCAACGACGAAATCGGAGATCTCGCCAACAGCCTGTCGGCGATGACGCGCGCGCTTTATGAGCGCATCGACGCGATCGAACGGTTCGCGGCCGATGTCGCCCATGAACTCAAGAACCCGCTGACCTCGCTCAAGAGCGCCGTGGAAATGCTTGGTCGTGCAAGTGATGAGACCGGTCGCGAACGGCTGGTAGCAATCATCAAGAACGACGTCGGCCGCATCGACAGGCTCATCACCGATATTTCGGACGCTTCGAGACTCGATGCCGAGCTGAGCCGCGAGCAGGTCGAACGAGTCGATCTCGCGCATCTTCTCAACGTCGTGGTTGAAATCTATCAGCTCGTGCCGCTCGCGCGCGGCGTGAAACTTGCCCTGGCGCCGAGCCTGCCGATGCGCGCCGTCGTCATCGGACAGGACGAACGGCTGGGCCAGGTATTCCGCAATCTGGTCGACAATGCCGTCTCGTTCAGCCCGGAAGGCGGAACGGTGACCATAAACGGCCGTGAACATGACGGATGCATTCGCGTCTCTGTCGAAGACGAGGGCCCGGGCATCCCGCCGGAAAATCTCGAAACCATCTTCAACCGTTTTTACACGGAGCGTCCGCCCGAACACGGTTTCGGCCGGAATTCCGGCCTCGGTCTCTCCATCGCGCGCCAGATCGTGGAAGGTTTCGGCGGCCGGCTCTGGGCGGAAAACCGCCAGGACGCCGGCGCGCGCTTCGTCGTCGAGTTGCCGCTGGCGGAAAAACGGTGAGCGGAAGCGAACGATGGCCGCGCCCCGTATCAACATCCATGCGAGCTGCGTGGCGCTGGCGCGGGCGGGCAATGCATTCGGTGCGCCGCGCGATGCGGGCGTACTGATACTGGGCGAAAGCGGCACGGGAAAATCCGATCTGGCGCTGAGGCTGATCGCAATGGGGGCGACACTCGTCGCCGACGACCGCTGCGATCTGTTTGTTACATCGGGCGCGCTTCGCGCCGCCGTGCCCGCGACGCTGGCGGGAATGATCGAAGTGCGGGGCGTTGGCATCGTTCGGGTGCCTCACCAGCCGGATGCGCAAATTTTGCTGGTGGTCCGCCTCGAAGAGGCGGAGGCGATTCCCCGTCTGCCAGAACCCGCGAAGTACCGCCCTCCCCCTCCGCTCGACCTGCCTGAGGAGCACCTGCCGCAGGAAATTCTGCTTGCGCCTTTTGAGGCCGCGAGCGCCGCCAAGGTCCTCGCGGCCGCGGCAGTATTTGCACGGCGTCGGCGCCGATAGACTGCTTCCGGGGCTTCCATCCCGCGCCATGTACGCTATCGTCGGACAGGTTCTCGGGGCTCTCTGACAACACATGATCGGGATTGTGATCGTCACGCACGGGCGGCTGGCCCAGGAAACCATCGTCGCGATGGAACATATGGTCGGCCCGCAGCCGGATCTGCGCGCGATCAGCATCGGTCCCGAAGACGATATCGAGAAGCGGCAGCGGGAGCTTGCCGCAGCCGTCAAGTCGGTGGATCACGGCCAGGGCGTCGTGGTTGCCACCGACATGTACGGCGGCACGCCCTGCAATATCGCGCTGTCCTGCCTTTCGCGCGGGCATGTGGAGGTGCTGGCAGGCTACAGTCTTCCCAGTCTGATCAAGCTTGTCGATGTGCGCGGGCGTCTGCCGCTCGAACAGGCGGTCGCGCAAGCCATTGAGGCCGGGCGCAAATATATGCGCGCGGGTTCCGCCGATCTCGACGGGTGAAATCCCGATGACCGAGCCGCTTCGCGTGATCGTCCGGATCGCCAACAAGAAAGGATTGCATGCACGCGCGTCTGCCAAGGTTGTGGAAGCGGCCGCCCGGTTTCAATCGCAGATTCGCATTTCGAAGGATGGCCAGACCGTGGACGCGCGGTCGATCATGGGCCTGATGATGCTTGCCGCCAGCGAAGGCAGCGAAATCGCCATCGAAGCCGAAGGCCCGGATGCCGCCGCCGCACTTGCCGCCATCGTCGCCCTCGCCGAAGCGAAGTTCGGAGAGGAATGACCCGCGCGCGTCAGTTCGCCATCCAGTCAATGTTTGCGCTGTAGTGACAGCCGACAGGTTTTCCGTCGCGGCGTGCCGGATTGTAGCGCCATGACCTCACAGATTCGAGCGCAGCCGTGTCAAGCGTTGGAAAGCCGCTGGATTTTTCGATCACCGGATTGCTGACGCTGCCATCGACAGCGACTTCCATTCCCACTCTCGTGCTTCCGGCTTCGCCAAGGAGGACAGAAAGCGGCGGAAAGTGCGATTGGTGATCGTTCGCTGCGGTCGGGGGGGTGATACCCGGTTCGTTGAATGCGTGGATGGGGTCGGCGGCCGATGATATCACCCGGTCCGATGCTTCATGCTTTGCGACGCTGCTCGCATTCGCGATTGAATCGTACATCGCCTTGAATTTCTTGTCCCCATTTGCATCGGCCTGCGCGATATCGGACATTGCATCGCTTTCGCGCCCCAGGCGGTGATACGCAACGGCGCGCAGCACATGTGCTGCAGGATCCTTCATGACCTGGAGTTCGGCGGTGTAGTCACGAACCGCGTCCTGATATTGGCCCATTTCCATCGAAACGTTCGCCCTGACATGCAGGCCGAAAGCGTTGCCGGGACTGTCCTCCAGCGCGACGTTGCAATCCTCGAGCGCGTGTTTGAAGTCCGCACGCATGAAATATACATAGGCGCGCGCAACCAGCATTCGCGCATCCTTCGGTGTCAACGCCAGCGCCGCATTGACATCCGCAAGCGCATCGTCGGCGCGCCTGTTGCGTATGTACAACATCGCACGACCATACCGTGCGGGAGTTGAGGCAGAAATCGGTAGACTGGGTTGCGCGAGAATGGCCGAAAATTGGGCGATCGCGGCATCATCGTGTTTCTGCTGCATGTTCACGAACGCATCCTTTAGCGCCGCGGCAAGCTTGGGATCATTGGGCGGATTGGCGATATCCGTCTCATACGAGGCTTTTTTGTCGTCCCGTTTGGATGACTCCAGCCAGATTTCATCGTTGTAGCTGTCGCCGATGGTTTTCAGCGCCTCGGCGTTCGCGGCGCGAATGGCGGCCGTGCAGAGCGGCCGATCAATCGAGCTTGCGAAACTTCGGTGAACGCTGAGGGTCTGGCCATCGAGTGTCCAATGCGCATCGAAACGGATATTTGCCGTTTGCACGTGCGTGTCGGAAGGGATGCCGGAGAATCGCTCTCCGGCGGGTGCTTCCAGCGAGATGTCCTCGCTGGCCGCGCCGTTGTAACAAGGTGTCTCTTCGTCCGGCTTCGCGGCAGAGCGTCCGAAAAAGGACCCCATCAGGCCATCGCCGGAAACGTCGAGCAGGCGCATGCCGCCGGGCAGATAAAACCGCTTCGTTCCTGCCGCCTCACTTGACCAGTCGTCGGCTTTGAACGTGCCTGTGATGGTGTAGGAATCGGCTAGCTCGGTCGGCGACGACATCTCGAGCGAGCCGGTGGAATTGCCCCCGAAGCCGTGCAACTCCAGAAGGCGTTTTGCAGCCGCTTCCGGCCCGATAGCCTGAACGGCCAGCGCCAATGTACGGAGCTGGATCGCATAGGGTCCGCTGGCGGTTGTCGTTGTCGTTCCCGTCAGCACGCCGTCCCTGCTCAGATGGGACACGGTCTTAGTGTTTTCGCTCGCCAATCCCGGCGGAAGAACAGGGATTT
This sequence comes from Rhizomicrobium sp., assembly GCA_036272695.1. Taxonomy (GTDB): domain Bacteria; phylum Pseudomonadota; class Alphaproteobacteria; order Micropepsales; family Micropepsaceae; genus Rhizomicrobium. Next base: position 31,622 of record DATAYG010000022.1, read on the forward strand.
TGCCGAGGCGGGGCGAAGTTTCCGACGCGAACACTGCGGGTTTGCCATACTCGTTAAACGGCAACACGCCGAAGGACGCAACATTGCCGGTGCTGTCGAGATAAAGATCGAGATCGGGAACATAGGTAATGACATGGTCGAGACCCGCAAAGCTCGCCACGCCGGCAAGGTCATAATCCGACAGCGCATTGAGTAGTACAGACTCGCTTGTAATGCCTTCGGCCCGGAGCAATGCCGCAAGGAGCGCGACGTGGTCCTTGCAGTCGCCATAACCGTTCGCCAACACCGCATCGGCTGGGTGTGGAACGAGCGAGCCCTTGCCGAGTTCGATTGCGACATAGCGGATATGTCCGGCGACCCATTCGTAGAGCGCGCGGGCGACTGCGCGGCGGTCGGAAACGCCTTTGGTGATCTTGTCGGCCAGCGCCTTGATCGTGGGCGTCACCGCCGATGCGGGCGCGGCAGCCTGTGCATAGGCGCGCCCGAGCGCGGCATAATCCGGAAACGTCGAGACAAAATAATGCGGCAGATGCGCGAGCGGATGGACGGAATCAAAGTCTGCGACCGCCGAGGCCGGCGCGCTGTAACGCCAGCGATAGACCGTCTGGCCATCCTTCTGGCTCTTTTCGAATGCGACCCCGTGGTTCTCAACATGGAGCGGAAGATCGCGCGGCGCCGTCAGAGTCTCCTCGGCGTCGTCGAAGGCGACCTGTTTCAAAAAAGCATCCCCACCCCAGTACTGGCCGGGAAAGATCGCATGGTTCGTCACGAGCTTGGCGGTATAGACGGCGGTGTCGCCCACCGCGAACTGCGGGAAGACGATCGTCTTCACGTGGAGGTCGGTAATCATCGGCGCGCCGGGCGTGCCCGGCGGAAGCTGATCGTAGATGGCGCTGACGTCGACGGGAATCTTCGTGCCGTCCGCCTTGCGCGTATAGGCCTCGGCGATTTCGAGTGTCTGGTTGGCGGTAACATAGGGAATTGAGATCTGGCCAAGCGCCATCACGGCCGCCGCGTTGTCGGCCTCGGTCTCGACATGAATGGTCGCGACGGCGCTCCCGTCTGCCGCCAGGACCGTATCGGCCCTCATAAGTCGGATATGTTGCAAAGGCGGCGCAGGAGTCGCCGCGGCGGCACCACCGGCCGAAGCGCAGAAAACTAGAAATGCGCCAAAAAACTTCCCCAGCATAAGCTAACCCCCAGTTGCTTCGACGAACGAACCATATCATGCAGGAATGGCCGAAAAAGGAGGGTCGCTCTTGATCGCAGGCGGGCCAAAACTGGACGGCCGCACTTTCGGCGACCGCCGGTGAGCGAAACGGCGGAAGAATTGTCCACGCGATGCTGCATTGCCGGCGGCGGGCCGGCGGGAGTGACGCTGGGCTATCTGCTTGCGCGCGCCGGCATCGATGTGATCGTGCTCGAGAAATGGAAGGATTTCTTCCGCGATTTTCGCGGCGACACGATCCATCCTTCGACCATGGAGGTGCTGCACGCGCTCGGGCTGCTTGACAGGTTTCTGGAGTTGAACCCGGACAGGGTAGAGACGCTCGGTGGGCAGATCGGCGGCAAGGAAGTAACCGTTGCCGATTTCACCCATCTGCCCGTCCATTGTCGCTTCATCGCGCTCATTCCGCAATGGGACTTCCTCGACTTCCTTGCCGGCGAGGCGCGACGTTACACCGGCTTTCATCTGCACATGGAAACGGAAGTAACGGATCTTCTGATCGAGAACGGTATAGTTACCGGAGTCGCGGCCCGGAGCGGCGATCGACAGATTGCGATCCGCGCCGATCTCGTCGTCGGCGCCGACGGACGTCATTCCACGACGCGCGCGATGAGCGGTCTTGCGTTGAAGAATTTGGGAGCGCCGATTGACGTGCTCTGGTTCCGGCTTTCGCGCCGGAGCGACGATCCAGACCGCCCGCTCGGGGTGTTCGACCGCGGCCGCATTCTCGTGATGATCAAACGCAAGGATTACTGGCAATGCGGCTTTGTCATTCCCAAAGGGGAGTTCGACCACATCCGCGCCGAAGGGATTGACCGGTTTCGCGCCGGCATCGCGGAGCTTGCGCCGGCCGTCGGTGATCGCGTGCAGGAATTGGAGAGTTTCGACTCGGTGAAACTCCTCAGCGTTGCCGTGGACCGGCTCGTGGAATGGTCACGCGATGGACTTCTCTGCATCGGCGATGCGGCGCACGCCATGTCGCCTATCGGCGGCGTCGGCATTAATCTGGCGATACAGGATGCGGTGGCTGCGACGAATATTCTTGTTCCTGCATTCCGCTCCGGCAGACCGCGACCGGCCGATCTCTATGCGGTACAGCGCCGCCGCGAATTACCGACAAAGCTCACGCAGGCCATGCAGGTCTTCGTGCAAGATCGCATCATCAGCAGGGCTCTGGCCAGCCACGGCCGCGCGCGGGTGCCGTTCATCTTGCGCATGACACAGTATTTTCCCGCGTGGCGCAGAATCCCCGCCCGCATGGTCGGCCTCGGCGTCCGCCCGGAAATGCCGGATAGGCAATTGTTTCCATAGTTCCGGAACACCGGCGCCCCTGGGACCGCGGGCGTCCCCGCTCGCATGTCTATCAAAACAGCGATAGCGACTGACAGAAACGTAAGTAATAAATAATACCAGAGGCTCGGATTTCCGACTCGGTCCCTTATCGCGCCTTTAATTGAACGGAATAATTTTGTCCCACTGCTGTTGTCATTCCCGCGAAAGCGGGAACCCAGCATCGTGATTTATCCTGAAAGGTCGGCGATCTGGGTCCCCGCTTTCGCGGGGATGACAAGGTTGGAGAACGAGTCGTAGACCGAAGCCTCTCGTATAATAAGCAGGAAAGTGCGGGCGGGGACGCCCGCGGTCCCAGGCAGCGCAGAAATTCACTCCGCCGGGGCGGCGGCGAATGCCGATACCGGCCTCTGGCGCACCGGGGCGCTTTCGGGGATCAGCATGAGCGCGATCTGTCCGATCAGCGCGGAGCCGGTCATGTACCAGGCCGGTGCCATCGGGTTTCCGGTCAGATGGATGAGCCCGTTGACCACGAATTGCGTGCTGCCGCCTAGCACTCCGATCGCCAGCGAATAGACCGTGGCGAGCCCCGTCACGCGGATGGATTTCGGCACGCTCTCGCCGAGCGTGGCGAGCAGCGAGCCGAACGAGAAATTGGCCGTGATGCCGAGAATGGTCATGCTGACGATGAGCGCGGTATCCGAATGGGCGCCTACCATCCAGGCGAAGAGCGGCCATGCGGTCGCGAGCAAGGCCAGATTCGTTCCCACATTCACCGGCCAGCGGCCATGGCGGTCGGAAAGCCAGGCGCCAAGCAGCCCCGCGGGAATTCCGATGAGGTTGTTGGCGGTTTCGGCGATGAAGCCGGCGCGCGCGGAAAGATGCAACGAATCCTGCGCATAGGTTACGGCATAAACAATGATGTAATTTGCAATCGTCGCCATTCCCAGCGCGACGAGTCCCAGGATCATGATGCGCCAATGGCGTGCGGCGAGCGCAAGACGCGTCGAGGGCACTGCATCATGGGCGAGAACCGGTGATGATATTTCCTGGGTGTGCAGCGTCTCCGGCAGATGGCTGCGCAGCCACAGACCGAACGGCAAAGTTACGGCACCAAGCAAAAAGGCAATACGCCAGCCCCAGGCATCGAGCAGCGCGGGCGGCATGAAACTCGTGAGCGCGATGCCGACAAGGCTCGCGACAAGCAGAGCGGCATTCTGGCTCGCCCCCTGCCAGGCCACGTTGAACCCGCGGTTCTCGGGTGCCGCGGCTTCGAGAAGAAAAGCGCTGTTCGAGCCGATTTCCCCGCCGAGCGAAAAGCCCTGCATCAGCCGAGCGAGAATGGCGAGCGCCGGCGCGGCGATTCCGATCGCGGAATAGGACGGGATCAGCGCCATGGCGGCGATTGACGCGCCCATCAGGAGAAAGCTGAGCAGCATGGCGGGCCTGCGGCCCACACGATCGGCATAGACGCCAATCACCAGCGCACCGACCGGCCGCGCAAGAAATCCCACGAAGAACGCCGCGAGCGACAGCATCAGGCTGACATAGCCGCTCCGGCTGGGGAAAAACGTATGCCCGATCTGGATGGCGAAAAAGGAATAGGTGAGAAAATCATAGAACGCGAGCGCATTGCCGAGCGTCGCCGCCGCGATATGCCAACGCTTCAATGCCGGCTGGCTCTGCGCCTTCTCGCCCGCTTCCATCGGTTCTCGTATCCACCGCTCGCCCGCAGGCAGCTTACACTGCGGCACGCCGAATGGGAAACTGCCCGCCGGTTTCCTGTTTCACCGGGCAGATTTGGGTGCCGCTTGCGCCGGAATCCATTGTTTCCCGCCCCAGCCGTGGCATGCCACCGAACAGTAAAAACTACAGGAATAACAAAACCGGACCGTGAACCAATGTTTCGCATGAAGCGATGACATCGTATCGCCGCAATTCCCCGATCTGCGCAGCGATCCTCCCGATTGTGATTTTATCGCACTGCTGTCAGACTGGGCCCGCTGCAAATCCGATGGGGGAAATCATGCGCAATTGTGCAGTGCGAAGTGTGCTGTTGGGTGCCCTGTCCGGCCTGGGGTTCTTCTGCTCCGCCGCCGCGCAAACGGAATCGGTTATCGTGAATTTCGGACTTCATCGCGGCCGCTACCCCGATGCCAGTCTGCTGATGGACGCTTCCGGCCACCTCTTCGCTACGACCGAGCTGGGCGGTATGCGAGGCCACTACGCGGGCGGCAAATTTGGCACGGTCGCGGAACTCACGCGATCCGGCAGGCGCTGGCACACCACTGTGCTCCAGACGTTCGACCTCGAAACCGGCGGTTTTCCAACGGCGGCCCTCATCCCGAGTCCGAAGGGAACGCTCTACGGAACAACATCCCTTGGCGGCAACGATGGCTGCGGCATGGTTTTCGAGCTCGAGCCGCAGAACGGCATCTGGACCGAGACGGTTCTGCACAATTTCGCTTATGGCGGCGATGGGTGCGTGCCCAATGGCGAGCTGGTTCGCGACGCCGGAGGTAATCTTTATGGCGTTACCGCAATCGGAGGAGCCCACAGCTCCGGCATGGTTTTCCAACTCACAAAGAATAAAACGGGCTGGCTGGAATCTGATCTCTACAATTTCACCGGCGGCGCCGACGGCAACCGGCCCCGATCCCTTCTGATGGACGCAACCGGCACAATCTATGGCACGGCGAGCGAGGGCGGCGCCAATAGCGAGGGTGTCGTGTTCCAGCTTGCCAATTCCAACGGCAACTGGACGGAGACCGTCCTTCACAGCTTCGGCGGCGACGGCGATGGAACCGGCAGTCCCTACGGTGCACTTGCCAAAGACCCCGCAGGAAATCTCTACGGCACCACAATCAATGGCGGAGAGGACGGGCAAGGGTCGGTTTTCGAGCTGAGCCCGTCGAATGGAGGCTGGTCGGCTGCGACGCTCTACAGCTTCACGGGCGGCGCGGACGGCGAAAACCCGGAAGACGGCGTCTCGCTCGCCTCGGGAGCGCTTTACGGCACGACCTCCAGGGGCGGAGCGAGTGGCGGAGGAACCGTCTTCGAACTCACCAACCCGAACGGAACCTGGATGGAAACCGTTCTGCACAGTTTTTCCGGCGGCAGCGACGGTTCGCTGCCATACGCGCGGCCAATCGTGGACAAATCCGGGACGATCTTCGGCACCACCGTCGATGGTGGAAAGCATGCCAGGGGCGTCGCCTATGAGATCACGCCGTGACGGGGGCGTCGATATTGCGCGACTGAGAAAAAGGAATTGGAAGCCGGTGACCGTGAAATGCGTTGCCGTTGCCGTCCCGGCCGCAGGTGTTGGAAGGCGCATCCGACGCAAACGGTATTATCGCGTAAACGCCACCGATCGGCTGAAAAGGCCAGTTCTCTTAACCCATGTAATTGCATATGCGCCCCGGTTTCGGCCAAACCGGGAGCGGATGGGCCTCTTAACGGGGCGGGGTTATGCTTCAGAAAATCGAGCACGCAAGGCGCGAAGCCTTGGCGGCGTACCGGACGGCTTCCGAATCGTTGGACACAAGACTCCGGGAAGACTGGCTCAGGGTCGCCGCATTGTGGGAACAATTGGCGGCCGAATATCAGCGGCTGCTGGCGACTTCGCCCGGCAGCCCTGTCGACAGCCCGGAATAGCTTAGAGGCGCTTTTCGGCGACTATGGGCTCGCCGACTGGGCAAACCTTGCCGTGACGAAGATGGCATGGCCCGGCTGGGCGTGTTCGCCACGGTCGAGGGCTATCGTAAAGACGCGGGATGCGCGGTGGGCGCTCGCGAATACTCAGGATTTCGGCACGTCGAGTTCAGCCAACTCTTGATCTATCTCGGCCAGAATTTCCTGCAACCGTTTGCGCAATGGAGGCTTCGGTGACGCGCCAAAACTGCCACCGATGATCGAACCGTAGTCAGACTCCCTAAGCTGGTGCTCCACGTTGGCGCGGGCCTCAAGGAGTTCTTCCCGGCTCATTCGGTCAGGACAGTTTGGTAGGCCATGCCGCCTTAACGTGCCGTTGCCAAATGGCCGCGCATTCCCCGATCGGGAAAGACGCTTGGCCTTCTCTGGAATCGTGAAGAAGCCAGTGACATGAAGTGCGTTGCCCTTGCCATTTCGACCGCAGGTGTTTGGAGGTTATATCCAACACAAGCCCGAGACCGGCATTGTCGTCGTTGCGCCTCTCTGCAGCATCGCGGCTAGCCACTGCAGAATTGTGCTAGCTGGAGGTCCCGGTGGCGTTTATACTGGGCGTGACTCAAGGAGATGATCTGGATGCCCCGAACCGAACGCCTGCAATTGAATGTCCGGTCCAGCTTTGCGCGCGAGCGTGCTCATGAACTGGCGAAGCAGACTGGTATGACGGCGACGGAGGTGGTGGAAGATGCACTGCGCGGCTATGTGCCGCCTGTGTCCACAAAGAAGGTGGGCCGGCTCGTGCGACACGGTCCCGTGCTTGTCTGTCCAGCCTCCGGAAAGAAAGTCAGCCTTCGCCAGGCAAACGCGGCGCTTGAAGCTGCACGCGAACGCCTGCCATGAAAGTGGACGCACTGCTCGACAGCAACGTTGTCGTCGCCATTGTTGCAGAAGCTCATGAGTGCCACGCGGTATCTCTTGGTCTGCTCATGGACACAAGAACGGCGTTTGCCGTCGCTGCGCACAGCTACGCGGAAGCTTTCTGTACGCTTACCCGGCGGGGCGACCGTGCGCCGTTCCAGATTGCTCCGGACGAAGCCTGGACGGTGCTGGAAAGCGTTCGAGCCGTCACGGCGCTCATCGGTCTAACCGCCGCGCAAAACTTCGACGCAATCCGCGACTATGCACGAGGCGGCGGCGCGGGGGCACGATTGTACGACAAACTGATCGGCCAAAGTGCGGGCGTCCATGGAATTCCCATTCTGGTCACCTGGAACGTCGCTCACATGCGCGGCCTTTTCCCCCGCCTTAACGTCTGCACGCCAAGGCAATATGTGCACCTCTGAACGGGCATGGAGAGGCAGCCACAAGACCATATTGGTTGACAATAGGCCCGAATCGGTGTAAGTGAACACAGCGCCAAAGCAGCGCAGGAACGCGGAGAACGGATGGTCGCCAAATTCCCTGCTGCAAGGAGTTTCGCAGGGAATATTTCACCGTGGGTTGCCGTTTCGGTGCGGCGCGTCGTGAACGCGCGCGGGCCGCTGTCGTCGCGTGAGGCCGATGGGCGCGCACGAACTCAGGGAGTTTTCGGACCATGCGCGAAACGGTGCTCCGCTCCATGCACAATCTCAGGGAATTTCCGCCTCATGTGCGAAGCAGCGACCCGGCGCTGCACGATCTCAGGGAATTTTTGGGTGCCGCGGCGCGCTGCTTTCGCGGCGCAGTGTGTCCACCCGCCCCTCGCCCGATCGCATATGGCCGAAGAAGTCCCGCACAGAGGATCTGCGTGCTTCGACAAGCTCAGCATGAGGGGGGACTGTTACCTGCATAGATGTCGATGGCAGACAGACTTTCCCTCATGCTGAGCCTGTCGAAGCACGCATGATACGAGGGCCGGGACCTTCCTATTCCGCGCTGTGGCGTCAATTGCCCTGCCCTTGCCCACCTTGGCTGAAGCTTCGGCGGGCAGGCGGCAGGTGTGGACGGCGTGCGCAGTTCTCAGGGAACTTTCGCTCATGTACGCAGCACTGCGCACTGCATGCGCAATTCTCAGGGAATATTTCGGGCGTGCGGCCAGAGCGACTCGCTTTCCCTCGCCGCGTACGCGCTTCGTATCGGCAGATGGGAATTCGCGGGCCCGGGTACCGCTTGCCCGCAAGTGGAAAATGGAGTGAGGTGATGTCACTGATCCACAAGGGAAATTAACTAATGAGAACAATTCCGCATGCCGGACGCACGCCTCCTTTTGCCATTTCGATTGCAACCATCGCGCTGCTGGCAGCGCCGGCACACGCGGCCATGACCCGCTATGTCAGCGCGCGCCTGCCGATGAACGGACTGTCGAAAGAGGTTGGCGCTGTGCGGCCCGCGGGGCTGGACCGGAGTTCGCTGACGCCCAAGGGCGTGCCGGCGAACACCTGGACGAAGCTTGCCAACCTGCCCGGCGCCACGGTGCATGACGTGGCCTTCGCCAGTCCGAGCGTCGGCTATGCCGCAGCGGAGCTTGGGCAGGTCTGGCAGACGACCGATGGCGGCAACACCTGGAAGGAAATCCTGAACCGCGGCTTTCCTTATTATTACTATGGGATCGCGGTGGACGGGAAAAAGGTCACGGCTTCCGGCTTCAATGACAACAACAGCGAGGCAATCCTCACCCAGAGCAACGACGGCGGAAAAACATGGAATGCCGACACCGTCCTCAGCAGCAATGCCTGGGGAGGTCGGGTGCGGTACACGCGCGGCGTGAAGGACGGGCTGGCAATGAACGGCGAAGGCCTCGGCAATCCCAATGCGGCCTGGTGGCGCGTGAAGCCCGGTCAGTGGGCGCAGGTGACGCCGGATCCCGATGGCGGCTGGTTCGGCTATCAGTTCACGCTGCTCAAGGATCAGACCGCTTATGCCTCGGGCATCCAGTACTGCACGAGCGCCAATACCGGCGCGAGCTGGACCTGCGGACCGCCGGCCGACAGCGTGTTTGACGGGCCGACGGAATTTGTTTCCGACAAGACTGGCTGGACGGGCGGCGGCGAGATTTCGCCCAATGTCGAAGGCTGGCTGCACCGCACGACGGATGGCGGCGCAACGTGGAGCGGGCGCGTGCTCGACACGGCCTGGCCGATCCGACAGATCACCTTCCTGAACAAGAAGGTCGGCTGGGCCGCCGGCGGCGACATCTACTCAACCATCGGCGGGATTTATTACTCCGCCGACGGCGGCAAGACCTGGTCGCAGGATTTGGGCACCGAGGATGAAATCGGCGCCTGCGACTACCAGAACCTCGGCACCGGCCAGACGCAGATCTGGTGCATCGGCGATGCCTACAGCAACGGTTCGTTCAGCAGCAACATCTACAGCACGACGGTGACGACGCCGAAGTAGTAATCACTGCAATGGTGATGTATCACGATCATTGCCGCCGCCTATTACACACCATGGGCGGGCGATTCAGCCCAATCACGGCCGGCGCCCAACAACTGTCGGTGCAAACAAAAACGGCGGACGCGTTCTTCGCGCCCGCCGCTTCCGTTTTCCGTCGGTGCCGGATCAGAGCTTGATCCAGACGCCGTTCCGCCAATAGCCGCGGCCTGGATGATCCCGCCATACGAAGTGCTCGCGGGGGCCCCATTTCCAGCCTGCCGGATGGATCACGATGCCGGCTTCGGGCGGATACACATAATGGCCGCGGACGTGCCAGCACTCGCCGGCCCCGTTGCACGCGACCGCCGCGGATGCGCTGCCGGCCGAAAGCGCCAGCATCCCGGCGCCGAACAGTGCCCCAGCCGCAATTTTGAGCGTCGTCTTCATGTCTTACTCCCGTTGTGAAGGAACCGTCCCAAAAGCGTTGGGCCAACGCGCCAAATCCGCGCCGGGTTCCCCGTGAATGACCGATTCGAAACTCCGGCAAAAACATTGCGCCGGAATCCCTCCCCCGCATCAAAAGATAACAGGAGGCCATGACCGGTTCCAGTCCCCGGACAGTCGGCGGGCGTCACGAAACCGCACGTTTTCGGCGGGCCGGCGATTTCGGTGCGGCAATTCCGGCCTTGGCGCGCTCGGCTCCAAGCCTTTCCGCTTCGGCCTTTTCGGTCGCCTCCTTGGCAAGACGCAGGGCGCGGAGCCGCGCGGTTTTCGCATCCGTGGCGGCGCGCTCTTTCTCGATTTCCTGACGGACGAGTTCGTCGCGGCGCTCGGTATGGGTAAAATGGCTCTGGGCGTTGCGGCGTACCGCATCGCGCGGTTCATTGGCGTGGGACATAGGCTGTGCTTTCATTCGCAGCAGGCTAGGCTTGCGCCGCCGAATGGAGCGCTTCGCGCAGCCGCTTGCCTGCAACCTAGCACATTGGAAACCGAAAGGCTGGGGAAATCGGACAGCCACTCCGAAAACCGAAGCAGCCCGGCCCTATCCCTCAAGGTATTGATTTGTAAACGGATTTCAGATTTTTCGCCGCCCCGGCTTGCGCGGACGCCGGCGTCTGGCGGAAACTGGCGGCGGAGAGCGGGCAAGCCCGTCGGATATTTTCATACAATGCGGGCGACCAACGTCCCGCAAAGCGGCGGAACATGATCGTGACAGAACGGCGAATTCATCCGGTGGTGATGTGCGGCGGCGCAGGCACGCGTCTGTGGCCGGCATCGCAGCATGCCCATCCCAAGCAGTTCCTGCGGCTGACGGGCGCCAAGTCGATGTTTCAACAGACGGTGCTGCGGGTCGAAGCGCTGGCCACGGGCCGGCCCGTCATCATCGGCAACATCCAGCATGCCGACGCGATTGAAACGCAGCTCGCCGATATCGGCGTGGGTGCGATGATCCTGCTCGAGCCCTGCGTGCGCGATTCGGCGCCGGCCATCGCCGCGGCCGTCGCCGCCATCGCGCAGGAGGACCCTGATGCGATCGCGGTGGTGGTTGCTTCGGATCATTACATCCCCGACGACGCCGCCTTTCGCGAGGCGGTGCTCGTCGCGGCAAATGCCGCCGCGGAAGGATCGATCGTCACGCTCGGTATCCGGCCGACGCATGCCTCCACCGCCTATGGCTACATCAAGCCTGGGCGCGGCATCAGCGTCGCTGCCGTAGCCGTCGAGGCCTTTGTGGAAAAACCCGGCCCCGCCAAAGCGGCGGACTACATGCAGTCCAACTATCTCTGGAACAGCGGCAATTTCATCTTCGCCGTCGACACGATGCTCAACGAACTCGATCGCCATGCGCCGCTGGTAGCCGATGCCGCCAAACGCTCGGTGCGCGATGCGGAGCGCGATGGCCTGACGCTTCGCCTCGCCGCGAGCTTCGCGAGCGCGCCGAAGATTTCCATCGACTACGCAGTGATGGAAAAAACCGAATGCGCAGCCGTTCTGCCCGTCGATTTCTTCTGGTCGGACCTCGGGGCATGGAACGCCGTGCACGACGCGTCCGCGAAGGATACGAGCGGAAATTCGGTGAGCGGCGACTGCACGCTGGTGAATGTGGAACGCTGTTTCGTGCGCAACGAGACCAATGTTCCCGTTGCCGCCATCGGCATCAGCGACATCGCGATCATCGCCGAACCGACGGGGCTTCTGGTTTGCGATCTTTCTTCCAGCCAGGCGGTGAAGAGCATCGCCGAAAAATTGTCCGTAGGCGGACGAACAGCGGCGGTGCAGCCCGTTTCGGAAGTGCTCACGGACTGGGGCACGCGTTATGATCACTGGCTCGCGACGTCTGCCCTGCCCCTCTGGTGGTCGCTCGGCGCCGATCACCCGCGCGGCGGATTTCATGAGCTGCTCGATTGCGATGGACGAGCCGTTCCCGCACCGAGGCGCGCGCGCGTGCAGGCGCGGCAGGTGTTCGTTTATGCCACCGCCGCGGCGCTCGGTTGGCAGGGGCCGGGACGTGAAGCCGCCCTGCACGGCATGAACTGGTTCCGCAGGCATTATCTGCGGAGCGACGGCTTCTTCCGCAGCGAAGTGGAACCCGACGGACGGGTGACGGACGAAACGCCGCGGCTCTACGATCAAAGCTTTGCGCTGCTTGCGATGGCATCGCTTCACGCGCTGCCCGGCGCGCCGGGCGGATTTCGCGAGGAAGCCGAAGCGCTGCTCACTGCGCTCGACCGGACCATGCGTCACGAGGCCGGCGGATTTCGCGAATCCGATGCCAGTGCATTCCAGTCCAATCCGCATATGCATCTGCTCGAAGCCGCGCTGGCCTGGGCGGAAGCCGGCGGCGGCGTGAAATGGGAGGCACTTGCCGATGAAATTGTGGCGCTCTGCCTGTCGCGTTTCATCGATCCGGATGAGGGGTTTCTTCGGGAGCATTTCACCGCGCATTGGGAGCCCGCGGTCGGCGAGCGCGGGCGTCTCGTCGAGCCCGGCCATCAGTTCGAATGGGCGTGGCTCCTGGCGCGCTGGGCGCGGCGGCGCAGCGAACCGGCGGGCGAGCTCGCAGCCCGGCGTCTCTTCGCGGCGGGTGCACGCGGAATCGATCCGGTGCGCGGCGTTGCGATCGATGCGCTGAACGAGGACCTGACCATCCGCACCAGCCGCGCGCGGCTCTGGCCGCAGACCGAGCGGCTCAAGGCAGCGCTGCTGCTGCACGAAGGCCGCAGCGAAGTGGACGATTCCTATCTCGCCCATGCGCTGGCGGCCGCGGAATCGCTGTGGCGCTATCTCGAAATGCCGACGCGCGGCCTATGGCGCGACAAGCTCACGCCCACGAACCGTTTCGTCGACGAGCCGTCACCGGCAAGCTCATTCTATCACATCATCGGCGCAGTGGCGGCGCTTGAACAATTCGGAGCGGAGCAGCAGCCGAAAGTTTCTCTCGCTGCGCAGTAAATTTCCCTCTCCCCGCGCTGCGAGGGCGAGGGAGTCACTAATTATAACACCACCATCAGCAGCGCCTCGGCGGGCTCTTTGCTCTTGTTGCGGATGGCGTGGGGGCGATCGGCGCGGTAGCGGATGGTGGCGCCGGCGGGGACCGTGTTTTCCTCGTTGTCGACCGAGACGACCAGTCCGCCCTTCAGCACGGACAGATGTTCAGTCGTGCGTGGCTGATGCGGGGTAGAGACGAGCTCGCCGCCGGATTCGGCTTTGAGCAGATACCATTCGAGATGGCCCGCAAGATCGAGCGGCCCCAGGATACGCAGATGGCACAGACCGTCCGCGCTGGTAATCGACGGCGTAGCGTGCTCGCTGAGCACATCGACGATCGGACTCTGCACCGATCCGCGCAGCAATTCCGGCAGGTCGACGCCGAGCGCTGTCGCCAGCCGCCAGGCGATGCCGACCGTCGGATTGGTGCGGTCCTTCTCGATTTCATGCAGCATGGAGCGTGAAATACCGGCCTGCTGCGCCAGCGCTGCGAGCGACAGCTTGCGTTCCCTGCGAAGCCTGGCGACGGCTACGGCGATGCTTGGATCCGACCCGGGCATGTCCAATATCTTGGTTGCGCCGTACCACTATAGCGGATAATTTCGCCGCGACGAAACCGGAAGGGACGCCCATGTTCGCCATCCTCAAAGCACGCCCCGAAAAGGGCCTCTCCGATGCCCAGGTGGAAAGCCCGGCGGCCCCTGGACCGGGCGAAGTCGAGATTGCCGTCAGCATGGCGGGGGTGTGCGGGACCGATTTCCATATCTGGAAATGGGACGAATGGTCGTCGCGCCGGGTGAAGCCGCCGCGCGTGGTGGGGCATGAATTCGTCGGCCGCATCACGAAGGTGGGCGAAGGCGTGAGCCACCTTTCGCCAGGCCAGCGGGTGAGCTGCGAGTGCCATATCACCTGCGGGCATTGCCGCCTCTGCCGCACCGGCCGCGCGCATCTGTGCCGGGAGACATCGATCATCGGCGTGGATCGCGCCGGCGCTTTCGCCGAGCGCGTCGTTGTACCGGCGCTGAACGTCTGGCCGGTGCATGCTGACATTCCCGACCGGCATGCGGCCGTGTTCGATCCCTGCGGCAACGCCATGCATTCCTCTACCATTGTCCCGCTCGCCGGCCGCGACGTACTCATTACCGGCGCCGGCACCATCGGGCTGTTCAGCATCGGCATCGCCCGCTCGCATGGCGCGCGCAAAGTGATTGTGACCGAGATCTCGGAATACAGATCTGAAATCGCGCGCAGCCTCGGCGCCGACCTCGTTGTCGATCCGCGCAATCCCGATGCGCGCGAACAGATTTTCGCCGCGACCGACGGCCAGGGTCCGGAGATCGTGCTCGAAATGAGCGGCAATGCGGACGCGCTCAGAAGCGCGCTCGAAATGGCGAGCAATGGCGCGCATGTCGTCCTGCTCGGCCTGCCCGGCTCGGACGTCACGCTCGACCTCGCCGAGACAGTCATCATGAAAGGCGCGACGCTTCACGGCGTCACCGGCCGGCGCATGTTCGAGACCTGGTATGACGTCTCGGCCTTCATGCTGCGCAATCCCGATGTCATGGACCGTGTCCTCACTCACCGACTCGCCGCGCGCGATTATGCAACGGGCTTCGATCTCATCGCCGCCGGCAATTGCGGCAAGATCATCCTGGATTTCACCAAGGAGGCGGCATGAGCAACGCGGTCCTCGAACGGCTCGAGCGCGACCTCGCCAAAGCGCGCGAAGTTGGAACTTACAAAACACTCCACGACCTGGAGACCGCGACCGGCGCCCACGTGAAAGTCGCCGAGATAGGCGAAGTCCTGCTCATGTGCTCGAACGATTATCAGGGCTTTGCGGCACATCCCGAAGTGGTCGACGCGGCGCGCGCGGCGCTTGATCGCTTCGGCGTCGGTCCCGCTTCCGTGCGTTTCATATGCGGAACGCTGACGGTCCATGAAGAGCTGGAAAAGAAGATCGCGGAATTCCTGCATACCGAGTCCGCGATCACGTACTCCTCGTGCTGGTCTGCAAACACCGGACTCTTTCCAGTGCTGGCCGGACCGGGCGATGTGGTGATTTCCGACGCGCTCAATCATGCCAGCATCATCGATGGCTGCCGCGCGATCTCGAAAGAAGCGGCGCGCGACGTCTACCGCCATGCCGATATGACGGACCTCGCCCGCGTGCTCGAGAAACATGCCGACAAGGCCGGCAAGATCATCGTCACCGACGGCGTGTTCTCCATGGAAGGCGATCTTGGACCACTCCCCGAGATCGTACGCCTCGCCAAACAACACAACGCGCTGGTGGTGGTCGACGACTCACATGGCGTGGGCGTTGTCGGCCCCACGGGTCGCGGCACGGTCGAACATTTCGGTCTGCTCGATCAGATCGACATCCACACCGGTACGCTCGGCAAGGCATTGGGCGGCGGCGCCGGAGGTTATGTCGCCGGGCCGCGCGTGGTGATCGATTCGCTGATCCAGAAGTCACGTCCGCATCTGTTTTCAAATGCCGTGCCGCCATCGGTCGCAGCTGCGGGACTGCAATCCATACGCATTCTGGAAAGAGAGCCGCACCGCGCGACACAGTTGCGCGAGAAGGCGGAATTGTTCCGTGAAGCGCTTAAATCGCGGCAGATCACCCCGCTCGAAGGCGAAGGCGCGATCGTTCCCGTTGTTGTCGGCGAATCGGTGAAATCGAAAGCGATAAGCCAGGATCTGCTCGCGGGCGGATTGCTGGCGACCAGCTTTTCTTTTCCGGTTGTTCCGGAAGGCGCCGCGCGCATCCGCTTCCAGGTTTCGCAATCGCACAGCGAAAGCGATCTCAACTGGGCGGCGGACCTCATCGCCGCGACCTTCAACAAACATGGGGCGAAGGGCCTCGCGCATGGCTGAGCGGACCGTCACCCCGAGCCGTGAAAATCAAGGCCAAGATGCGGAAGCTCACGCCCGATGGGGCCGAATCTGCCGAGAGCAAGGAGCCGAAGATTACGTTTGAAAAGCAGGTCCGGGTTGAGCACGGCAAGCCGTTGCATTTCGGCGCAAGAGGCGTCTCGCCCCACTGAGATATTTATCAACGTCCCTCTGCCCCGCTCCGCGGAGGCGAGGGAGGAAAATAGCCGCGTGTTCATGGTTGATTATCCCGCCCCGGAATAGAATCCCGTTCGATTCGTCGAAGGGGGTCGCCATGGCGGGACAGGAGCATTTTGCGGTGATCATATTCTTTGCAGTAATCGGATTTGTCGCTCTCATCGTCCTTACCTCGAGCTTTTTTACCGTCGAGCAGCAGAGCCGCGCCATCATCGAGCGCTTCGGCCGGTTTATCGGCACGGCGTCACCGGGGCTGAACGTCAAATTGCCGTTCATCGACGTGGTCGCCCAGCGTGTCTCCCTGCGCGTCCAGCAGCTGCCGGTCGAGGTGGAAACGAAGACGCTCGACAACGTGTTCGTGAAATTGTTCGTCGCGGTGCAATATCGCGTAATCGAGGGCAAGGAGGCGGACGCCTATTACAAGCTGCAGAATGCGCGCGACCAGATAACCTCCTACGTGCTCGATGTGGTGCGGGCACAGGTCCCGAAGATGAATCTCGACGAGGTGTTCGAGAAGAAGGACGAGGTGGGAAGTTCGGTCAAGACCGAGCTCGACACCTCGATGAAGATCTACGGCTTCGAAATTCCCAATGCACTGGTGACCGACGTCAATCCCGCCGACAACGTCAAGGCGGCGATGAACGAGATCCAGACGCAGCAGCGCCTGCAGGTGGCCGCTGCGGCGAAGGGCGAAGCAAACAAGATTCTGGTAGTGAAGAACGCCGAGGCCGAGGCAGAATCCAAGCGTCTCCAGGGCGAAGGCATCGCCAAGCAGCGCCGTGCGATCGTGGACGGGTTGCGCGAATCGATCGCCGCCTTCACCGACCAGATCGGCGGCGTCTCCGCACCCGAAGTGCTCAAGCTCGTGCTGATGACGCAGTATTTCGACACGATGAAGGAAATCGGCGTCTCGGCCGGCAGCAAGGTCATCCTGATGCCGCATACGCCGAGCGGCATGTCTGACATCGCCGAGCAGCTGCGCACCTCCATCATCTCGTCCAACGAGGCGAAGACGGGGTGAGCTAGGGCAGTTTGAAGTCAAACAGAATCGCAGGTCACACTACTTTTGTCATTCCCGCGAAAGCTGGAACCGAGATCGCCGACCTTTTCGAATAAATCACGCTGCTGGGTCCCTCTTTCGCGGGGATGACAGGCTTTCGTGTGCATCTGGCTCTCAAACTGCTCTGGAAAATATATCCAGCAAATTTTTAGAAGCCATGTATCCCGCATTCGGTGCGGCCTCTCCCGCGCCAGCGGCCGTCGCGAACGCCCTCGCCGGCGCGTGCGCGGCTTGAACACGGCAGACAGCCGACGGAAAGATAGCCTGAAGCCGCAAGGGGATGCCGCGGCAGATTTGCGGCGCCGAAGCGTGCGGCGATTTCTTTCGCCGGCGTGGCGGCAAAAGGATTGAATTTGAGACGTCCCGCGTCGGTCTCCACGGTTGCGAGTTGTGTACGTGCTCCGCCCTGAAAGCGTTTGCGGCCGGTGACCCAGCCATCAAATGAAGCAAGCGCGTCCGCCAACGGCTCGACCTTGCGCACTTGGCAGCATCTGTCCGGATCCTCCGACCATAGTTCGGAATCGGGATCGGCGCGGGACAGACGCCGCGCATCGGGACGAATCGTGCGAACATCCGTCAGGCCGAGTTGCTCAATCAATGAGTCGCGATAGGCCAGCGTTTCACCGAAGAGCCAGCCGGTGTCGAGAAAGATCACCGGCAGCGAGCGATCCACCGACGCCGCCAGATGCAGCAGCACCGCCGACTCGATGCCGAAGGATGATACGATCGCGAGCCTTGGCGCGACGCGGATCGCTTGCGCGAGAATTTCCTCCGGCGTTGCATGTTCGAGCGCGGCGTTGAGCCCCGGCAAGTCCCGCGGAAACCTGCCGACTGCACGCGTCTCGATTCCGTTTGCTGCTCTTGCAAGCCGTGTAACGGCGGCTGTGGCGCGATGGTCGGAAGCCGGCTGATAATAAATGCTGGAATGCGCCATGACCTTCAAGAAGGCGGCCGCATCCGCATCCTTGCGGACTTCCAGAGAATCGAAACCGGCGCGCAGCATAAACAGAAACTGATCGCGCAGGACATCGCCCGTCGCCCGCAATTCACCCGCGAAACGATGCTGTTCGCGCAGCTGCCGCGCCTGGCTGTAGGCGCGGCCGTCGCGGAATGACGGAAAATTCAGCGCGACGAGCGCAAGCCGCTCAAGATAGGGAGAGAGCTCCGCAACACGGCGGTTGTTGGGCCACGCAACGCCAAAAGGTGCGGGCCTTTGTGAGGACATGTCCGGATCGGCAAGGAAGCGCGGAGCCGGTACGATGATCGCGCCATCGGCGGGCACCGACGCATCGTCGGGGAGTGCGACGAATTCGTCGGTGACGATTTCTCCGTTCCTAATGAGCTGCATGGACTCGTCCCTTCACCGCTTCGACACCCACACGGGCGAGCGTGTCCGGAAACAGTTCGCCGGATTGCCGCAGATCGAAATATGCGCGCGCGATTTCCTCGACGACATCGGCAACGTGCTCGCGCGCAACCGCCGGACCAATCAACTCGCCAAGCTTGGCTTTCTCGTCCGCACGGCCGCCGATGGTGATCTGATAGTATTCCTCGCCGTTCTTCTCGACGCCGAGCAGGCCGACATGTCCGACATGATGATGGCCGCAGGCATTGATGCAGCCGGAAATGTTGATGTGGAATTGCCCAAGGCCATGGCTGCGTTCGAGCTCGCGGAAGCGACGGCTCAGCTCCTGCGCCAGCGGGATAGAGCGCGCATTGGCGAGGCTGCAATAGTCGAGACCCGGACAGGCGATGATGTCCGATGCGAACCCGATATTTGGCGTGGCCAGGCTCGCGCCTTCGAGCGCCTGCCAGACAGCAAACAGGTCGCGCCGCGCGACATGCGGCAGAACAAGGTTCTGGTCATGTCCGACGCGGATTTCGCCAAAGCCTGCCTTATCCGCAAGATTGGCGACCGCGTCCATCTGTTCGGCCGTCGCGTCACCAGGCGTGCCGCCTTCCGGCTTCAGTGAAATCGTGACGATCGCATGGCCGGGGACACGGTGCGGAGTAACGGCTGTTTGACACCACGCGTCGAACTTCACACTCCGCGCACGCGCCTGCGTCAATTCCGGGGGATTGTCTTCAAGCTTGTTATAATCCGGATAGCGAAAGCGCGACCGGATTTCCGCAACGACGGCGGAGTCGAGCGCGAGAGCTTCGCGAATTGTCGTCCACTCCGCCTCAACCTCATTCCCGAATTTCTCGGCGCCAAGCTCGTGTACGAGAATCTTGATGCGCGCCTTGTAGATGTTGTCGCGCCGGCCGTACTGATTATAGACGCGCAGGATCGCCTCGATGTAGCTCAGGAGGTCGCGTGCGGGTAGAAATGATCTGATGGTCTTTGCAAGGAAAGGCGTGCGCCCGAGGCCGCCGCCGACAAGAATCTCGAACCCGGTCTCGCCCAAATCATTCTCAAGCAGCCGCAGTCCGATGTCATGGACCTTGATCGCCGCGCGGTCATGCGGCGCGGCGGTAATCGCGATCTTGAATTTGCGCGGCAGGAAGGAAAATTCAGGATGCAGCGTGGTGTGCTGGCGCAGAATTTCCGCCCAGATGCGCGGATCGTCGATCTCGTCGGGCGCCGCACCCGCCCATTGATCCGTGGTGATGTTGCGCACGCAATTGCCGCTGGTCTGCATCGCGTGCAGACCCACTTCGCCCAGCGCAGCAAGCGCGTCGGGAAGTTCCTCAAGTTTCATCCAATTGAACTGGACGTTCTGCCGCGTGGTGAAATGGCCGTAGCCGCGGTCGAATTTGCGCGCGACTAGCGCCAGCCCGCGCAGCTGCCGCGATGACAGCGTGCCGTAGGGAACTCCGACGCGGAGCATGTAGGCGTGGAGCTGGAGATAGACGCCGTTCATCAGCCTGAGCGGCTTGAACTCGTCCTCGTTCAATTCGCCCGAGAGCCGCCGCGCGACCTGATCGCGGAATTCGTTCACACGTTCGGCAACCAATGTCCGGTCGATGTCATCCTGAAGATACATGCTTTGTCAGCCCTGTAACGGCGGGCCGGCTGTCGGGCCGTCCCTGCGGATCCATTCTCGAAGATTTGCCGGCACCCAGCTTCCGTCTTCGCCGTTTGCCACCGGTGCGATGTAGGGATCGACGATGCGTTGGGAATCTCCGCGCGCGGCCCGGAGCGAGGTCTCTGCGTCTGCCGGAATTGAGGTGATAGCCGCGGATGCCAATTCGGTGACCCAACGGCCATCGGCGGCACGATAGACAACCCTGCCGTCGAGCAACCTGTTCGCTGTAATTACGACCTGACCTGCGACCCGGATTCTTTGTTGCTGCGGCGCAGTCATGCGGCCTCCGCGATTATCTGCGCTGCATTCTCAACAAGCGCTCGCCACGGTTTCGAGCGTGCGACAACATCGCCAACGACAATCAACGCCGGTCCGTCGCCGGCCTGCGAGGCAAGCGTGGCGAGGTCCCTGAGCGGGCCCGCAACAGAAAAAGAATCCGGGCATGTTCCACGCGCGAGTACGGCCGCGGGCGTTGCCGGCGAACGTCCGGCAGCAATCAACCCGTCGCGGACCGCGGCGGCGGACGTCAGTCCCATATAAATCACCACGGTCGTCTGCGGATCATCCAGCCCCGACCAGTCGATCGCAGAATCCTTCTTCGCGAGATGTCCGGTCAGAACAACGAGTCGTGTCGCCTCATCACGGAATGTCAGAGGAAGTTCGGCTTGCGCGGCACATCCGAGCGCGGCGGTAATTCCAGGCACGACGGTAACGGCAATGCCCGCTGCCTGCAGTGCGGCCAGTTCCTCTCCACCGCGTCCGAATATGAAAGGATCGCCGCCTTTGAGGCGGACCACGCGGCTGCCGTTGCGTGCTTCCGCGATCAGCAGGCGATTGATCTCTTCCTGATCTTCGCTCGACTGCCCGTTGCGCTTTCCGACGAGCACCTTGCGCGCGTCGCGGCGGGCGAGAGAGAGAATTTCTGGAGATACCAGCGCGTCGTAATAGATTACATCGGCGTCCTGGAGGGCACGCAGCGCCTTCAGTGTAAGAAGGTCCGGATCGCCGGGACCTGCGCCCACCAGCGCAACAGATCCGATCTGTTGCTTCGCGCCGGCCCGTTTCCTTGCATCGAACAATTGTTCGGCTGCATGGAGATCGCCTTCCATCACCTGCTGCGCGACCGGTCCATCTATGATCTCTTCCCAGAACCTGCGATCGGAAGCGACCGGCGAACCATGGCCGCGCAGACGCGCGCGCTGGTGCCCAAGAAACTCCGCGAGGGCACCGAGCCGCGACGGCAGCAGCGCCTCGATGCGTTCGCGCAACCGCCTTGCGAGAACCGGCGATGCGCCACCGGTGCCGACGGCGACGACCACCTCATCGCGATCGACAATCGCAGGAAATTGAAAACTCGAAAGCTCCGGGAGATCGACCACATTGACGGGAATGCCGAGGCCGCGCGCATATTCCGCGATACGGCAGTCGGTCTCATCGCCGACAGCGGAAATTACAGCTGCCGCACCCGCAAGATCGCGCACTGCCGGCTCGCCCTCCACAATGCGGAAGACATGGTCATACCGAAGTGAGAAACGCCGTTCCGCCTCTTCGCGGCCGAGCGTTACGGGATGCCACGCAATGTCCGCGCCGCGGCGGCGCAGCGTTTCGAGTTTGGAAGAGGCTGCGGGCGTGGCGCCGACAACAACTATTCTTCCTTTGCTGAGATCGACAAAAATCGGCAGGGACCGCATTCGCGCTCTCCGGTTCGCATGAGCACGATGTTCCATATAGACCGGAAAACAGCGCAGTAAAGCGAAAGAAATTTCTGCTCTTTGCGCGAGTCGCGCGAGCATTTTCTTCTGTGGGGCGCTCGGGAAAGAGACGATTTGCATTGACGAAATGGAACAGCGACGAGCGCTGGTGCACGCTTTCTGGGACCGCGGGCGTCCTCGCCCGCATCTTGTCGTCTTGCGGCAGATGTTATCTTGGGGAAGGGCGGGCGATGACGCCCGCGGTCCCAGGCTCACGGCACTGGCAACACCGTCGTGGACTTGATCCGTTCCATTGCGAAACGGGATGTAACATTCTTCAGCGGTGCCACCACAATCAAACGCTTGTAGAAGGCGTCGAAGCTCTGGATATCGGTGGTCACCACGCGGAGCATGTAATCGACATCGCCCGCCATGCGGTAGAATTCCATGACTTCCGGCATGTCGCGAACCGTGGCGGCGAACCGCGCGAGCCATTCCTCGGAATGATCGCCGGTCTCGATCGAAACAAAGACGGTGACGCCGAGGCCCACCTTGTCGGGGTCGATCACCGCCACACGCCGCGCGATGACACCCTCCTCCTCAAGCCGCTGGATGCGCTTCCAGCAGGGCGTGGAGGAAAGTCCGACGCGTTTGCCGATCTCGGCGACCGACAGCGAGGCGTCCTCCTGCAGGAGCCGGATGATCTGCCGGTCGGTAACGTCCATGCGCCAAACCCTCACACGCGCCGAGAAGAAGCTAATCGGGGCTTCAGGAGGATGCCCGCCTCAGACGGCCCGGTATCTTCGTATTTGCGGGCATGAATTTGCTATCCTGACACTGATTCCGCAATGATGCGCGGGTTTTATCGACATGGCTTTCCAAAGACAATTGATGGACATTCGGCAGTGTACGCGTCGCCGCGCTACTCTTGTTGTCGGGGCGGCTTTTGTCGCTCTCGGTGCGAGCGCGGCCGGGTTGGCCCAGCCGCTTACGCCGATTCCCCAACCCCCTGCTCAGTCCGGGCCGGCAATGCCATGGATGAATACGGCATTGCCGCCGGACCAGCGCGCCGAACTCCTCGAATCGCAGATGACGCAGGATGAAGAGCTTCGGCTCGTCATGGGCTATTGGGGCACCAAGGGGAATCTTTATTCGCGCGCGATACCTAAAGAGATCCAGGCGCAGGGGCGCGGGACGGCGGGATTCGTGCCGGGAATTCCGCGACTCGGCATCCCGCCGCTCGTCGAAACGGACGCGGGCGTGGGCATCGCCAACGGCGGCAATATGCGCCCCGGGGACGAAGCGACGGCGCTGCCTTCGGGCATGCTCATGGCGTCGACCTGGGATCCGCAGATCGCATTCTCGGCCGGCGCGGTGATCGGCAGCGAGGCGCGTGCGCGCGGTTACAACGTGGTGCTCGACGGCGCGATGAATCTGGCGCGTGAACCGCGCGGCGGCCGGACATTCGAATATGCGGGCGAAGACCCGCTGCTTGCCGGGACAATGGCCGGTGGCGAAGTCGCCGGCGTCCAGAGCGAACACGTCGTCTCGACTGTCAAGCATTTCGCCTTCAACGACCAGGAAACCGGCCGCATGGAATACAGCGCCGATATCGGCGAAGGGCCGGCGCGCGAATCCGACCTGTATGCCTTCGAGATTGCACTTGAGAAGAGCAATCCCGGCGCGGTGATGTGTGCCTATAACCGCTACAACGGTATTTATTCCTGTGAAAATGATTTCCTTCTCAACCAGGTGCTGAAACGGGATTGGAATTACCCCGGCTGGGTGCTGTCCGACTGGGGCGGCGTGCACAGCACGCTCCCCGCCGCGAATGCAGGCCTCGATCAGGAATCCGCATCGGGTTTCGATCGTCAGGATTATTTCGGCGCGCCGCTCGCCCAAGCTGTTGCGGATGGGAAGTTCGATCCGCAGCGGCTGCACGACATGGTGCATCGTATTCTTCGTTCGCTGTTCGCAATCGGCGTCATGGACGCGCCGGCCCTGCCCGCTCCCGTGGATATCCAGGCGCATTTGGGTTTCGCGCAACAGGAGGCGGAGGACGGCATCGTTCTCCTGAAGAACGCGAACAATACATTGCCGCTTACCCGGCAAATGGAGAGCATCGCTGTCATCGGCGGCCATGCGGATCTGGGCGTGCTATCGGGCGGCGGCTCTTCGCAGGTTATTCCCATCGGCTTTGCCCAGTCTCTCATGGGATCGGAAGACCGCATAAAGACCCTTCCGCATGACAGTCGCGTTTTCGATCCGCCGTCGCCGGTTTCCGCGATTGCGGCGGCAGCAACCGCGGCGGTGGTGACCTTCGATTCCGGCGACGATATCGCCCAGGCAGTGGCCGCAGCACACCAGGCCGGCATCGCGATCGTGTTCGCGACGCAATGGATGCAGGAAAGCTATGACGTTCATGATCTCAACCTGCCGGGCAATCAGAATGCGCTCATCGAAGCGGTCGCCGCGGCCAATCCCAACACCATTGTCGTGCTTGAGACCGGCGGTCCGGTGCTGATGCCCTGGCTCGACAAGGTGCCGGTTGTCCTCGAGGCCTGGTATGCCGGCAACCGCGGCGCGGAAGCCATCGCGCGCGTTCTCTTTGGGGCGGTGAATCCTTCGGGCCGGCTTCCGATCACATTTCCGCAGAGCGAAGCGCAATTGCCCCATCCCGTATTGCCGCACCGCGGACTGCAGAGCCTCTTCTTCGACGTCGATTATTTCGAGGGCGCCGATGTCGGCTATCGCTGGTTCGCGATGAAGAAAGAAACGCCGCTGTTTCCGTTCGGCTACGGCCTTTCCTACAGCCGCTTTCAAACGACCAACGTGACCGCCGCTGGCGGCGCGACGGTGACGGTTGCAGCTGATGTAACAAATACCGGCGCGGTGGAGGGCAAGGAAACCGTAGAGGCCTATGCGGCCCCCGCAGCGCCGGATTCAGACGAGATGCCCCGCCTGATCGGCTGGAGCAAAATCGATCTCAAGCCCGGCGAAACGCGGCATATTTCGTTCACCGCCGATCCGCGGCGCCTCGCCCAGTTCGATATTTTCCGCCACTACTGGCATATCGAAGCCGGAGATTACGTTGTGCGGCTGGCGGAATCATACGCCGACCCCGGTACAAGCGTTACCGTCCAGTTGGATCAAAGGGACCTTGCGCCTTGAATCAGGAAGCGGCTGTGCTTGTCGGCGATGTGGGCGGCACGCATGCGCGCTTCGCCGTCGTTGAGACCGATCCTTTCCGCGTCACCGACCAGCTCGAACTTGCCGCGGACGATTTCGAAAGTTTCGATGCGACCCTCGCCGCCTATCTGGGTTATCTCGGCCTGAAGCGCCCGCGCGCGGCGGCGATCGGGGTGGCAGGCCCCGTGACCGCCGGGCGGGTGAGTTTCACCAATCGCGACTGGCATGCATCCGAGGAGGGGCTGCACAAGCTCGGATTCGAGCGCGCGCTGCTGATCAACGATTTCGCCGCCGCGGCGTTTTCGGTTACGGCGCTGCGGCCTGAGGACGTTCGCAGCATCGGTCCGCAACTTGACAGCATTGCGGACGAACCTATCACGATATTGGGCGCCGGCACGGGCTTTGGCGTTTCGTGCCTCGCGCGTTTTCGCGGCGCATCGCTCCCCATCGCCACCGAAGGCGGCCATGTTTCCTTTTCGCCGCAGAATGGCGAACAGCGCGAGGTGCTGCGCATACTTGCCGCCCGATTCGGGCATGTCTCCGTCGAACGCGTCCTCTCGGGTCCTGGTCTCACCAATCTCCACGGCGCGCTCAGCGAAATGGCGGGAAAGAACCCGGCAACGCTCCATGCGGCGGAAATCACTCAACAGGCCGAGGACGGCGAAGAAATCAGCGCCGCGGCGCTCGACATGTTCTGCGCGATCTTCGGCGCGGTTGCCGGAGATTTTGCCCTGGCGCATGGCGCGCGCGGCGGCGTTTACATCGCCGGCGGCATCGCCAGGAAGATCGAGTCGACACTTGCGCGATCCGCCTTCCGCGCGGCATTCGAGAACAAGGGACGCCTAAGTTATTACGTCCAGGCCGTCCCGACGCGCCTGATCCTGAACGAAGATTCCGCCTTCCTCGGCGCCGCGCTGGCGCTGGAGCGGTTTGGTGTGTCGCGGGGTTGACCTGGACAACCGGATTGCGTGCTTCGACAGGCTCAGCATGAGGGAAATCGTACTTCCATCAATATTCGTGCAAACAATGGTTGTGCAAATCACAACGTCCTCATGCTGAGCCTGTCGAAGCACGCACAATGTCTGTGCAGGCCAAATTTGTCGAAGAATAACGAGGCCGTCAGAACAGCGTGCCCTGCCCCGCCTTTGGCTTCTTGGCGGCACGCGATGCCGCGCCTTCCGCCTTCGCATCGACGTTGCCATCCGCGAAAACAATCGACAGCTCCTCGCCGGATTTCACCTGTGCCGCGCGGCGGCGGAGGGTGCCGTCTGCGGCGCGCACCAGCGCGAAACCGCGCTCGAGCACCGAGCGATGACTCACGCTTTCGAGCAGACGCGCCGATGATTCCAGCCGGTCGCGCCAGTTCCTGAGCCGCGCGCCGTAGCAGCGCCCGAGACGATGTGCCGCCGATTTGGCGCGCTCGGTGCCGGCCTCGATGCGGCTCGTCACACAGCGCGGACGCAGCAGCGTCCCCACTTCCACCAGCGCGCGAAGATGCTCCTGCAGATTCCGTTTCAGGCCGTGTCCGAGCCTGTCGGCTGAGTGATCGAAACGCTGGCGCGACGACGCCAGGAGCTGCTCGGCCCGCGGCAGCGCGCGCGCCAGCGCCTGCAGATGTCTGCTGCGCTGTTCGAGCCCGTGAGCGAAGCAGCGCAGATTGCGCCGTTCGAAATCGAGCGTCTGCGCGAGCAACTCCGTGCGCACCGGCACGGCCATTTCCGCGGCTGCCGTCGGCGTCGGCGCGCGGCGGTCCGCCGCGAGATCGATCAGCGTGGTGTCGGTCTCATGCCCAACTGCGGAGATCAGCGGGATCGCGCTTTCGGCCGCCGCGCGCACCACGATCTCCTCGTTGAACGCCATCAGATCCTCGATCGAGCCGCCGCCGCGGGCGACGATCAGAAGGTCGGGCCGCGGGATGTCGCCAAGCGGCAAAAGTTCATTGAAGCCGCGGATGGCCGCGGCGACTTCGGCCGCCGCGCGCTCGCCCTGCACGGCGACCGGCCAGAGCAGCACGCGACGGGGAAAGCGCGCATCGAGCCGGTGCATGATATCGCGGATCACCGCACCCGTCGGCGAAGTAATCACTCCGATGACACCCGGGAGGAATGGCAGTGGTTTCTTGCGCTCCTCGGCGAACAGGCCTTCGGCGGCAAGCCTTTTCTTGCGCTCTTCCAGCATCGCCATCAGCGCGCCGAGGCCCGCAAGCTCTATGCTCTCGACGATCAGCTGGTAGCGCGAGGAACCGGCATAGGTGGACACCCGACCGGTGCAGACGACCTCCAGCCCCTGTTCCGGCTTCACCCGCAGCGCCTGGGCCGTGCCGCGCCAGACGACGGCGTTGAGCACCGCCCGATCGTCCTTCAGGTCGAAATAGACATGGCCGGAGGAGTGGAATTTGAGCCCGCTGATCTCGCCTCTGACCCGCACGAAGGGAAAGGCGCTCTCCACCGTCCGCTTGAGGGCGGCCGCGATCTCGCTGACGCTATATTCGGGCAGATTCGCCCGTTCGGCCCGTTCCGACATGACTCGGGATGATATAGGAGATCGCGATGACGAACGCCGCAAGAAATTTTTCGCAAGCAATGATCCACGCGGAGGCGCGGAGGCGCGGAGAAACGCAACCGAACCGCCAAGACGCAAAGGCGCAAAGGACTACTGGCGCGCATTCGCGCGCAATATTTTCTTTGCGCCTTTGCGTCTTGGCGGATTTCTCCCGCGCCTCCGCGTCTCCGCCTGCAAATGCAGCTGATGCCCCGCACCGCCGACGAGAGGCCCGCACGTCGTGAACTTCCTTCTCATCGGATCGGGAGGGCGGGAGCATGCGCTGGCCTGGGCGCTGTCGGCGAGCCCGCTGGTCACGAAGCTCTATTGCGCGCCCGGAAATGCAGGGATCGCGGAGGTGGCCGAACGCGTCCCCGTCACTGCAGACAATTCGGACGCGCTTGTGTCTTTCGCGCAAGAACAAGCGATCGATTTTGTCGTGATTGGTCCGGAGGTGCCCCTGGTTGCCGGTTTGTGGGATCGCCTGGAGGCCGCCGGCATTCGCGCGCTGGGACCGAGCGCGAGCGCAGCGCAGCTCGAAGGCTCGAAAGGCTTTCTCAAAGAGCTCTGCCGCGCGCAGAACATTCCGACTGCGGCTTTTGCGCGCTTCGAAGATCGCGCTGCTGCAATTGCCCATGTGAACGCGCGCAACTGTCCTGTTGTCATCAAAGCGGACGGACTCGCGCAGGGCAAAGGCGTCGTCGTTGCGCAAACGCACGAGGAGGCGTGTGCGGCCATCGAGGAAATTTCGTCGCGCTATGGCGCGGGCGTGGTGATCGAGGAATTTCTCGAAGGCGAAGAAGCGAGCTTGTTTGTGCTCACCGATGGCCAGCATGTGTTGCCGCTGGCCGGCGCCGAAGATCACAAGCGCGCCTTTGACGGCGACCGGGGCCCCAATACGGGCGGCATGGGCGCCGTGAGCCCTTCCACGCTGCTGACACCGGAGGTGACGGAAAAGGCGCTCGCGCGCATCGTCAAACCGACCATTGCCGCGATGGCGGAGCGCGGAACGCCCTATATGGGCGTTCTCTATGCCGGACTGATGATCAAGGACGGCGAGCCGAAGCTCGTGGAATACAATTGCCGCTTCGGAGATCCGGAATGTCAGGTGCTGATGCTGCGCCTCAAATCCGACCTTGCCACTGCCCTTCTCGCGGCACGCGACGGCGAACTTGCGCATATCGATCTGCGCTGGCGCGACGACGCAGCACTTGCCGTGGTGATGGCGGCGCGCGGCTACCCGGGCGCGTATGAGAAAGGCTCCGAGATCCGAGGCGTTGAATCAGCGGCGAAGCTACCGGGCGCGCAGATATTCCATGCCGCCACGGAGCGGCGCGACGGCAAATTGTTCGCGACGGGAGGACGCGTGTTGAATGTCGCCGCGACAGGGTCCGATATCGCCGAAGCACGGAAACGCGCTTACGCCGCGGTTGATTGCATCGACTGGCCGGAAGGCTTCTGCCGCCGCGATATCGGCGACCGCGCCCGGATGCGGCAATGAGCACAGACGACCGCCAGCAAAAATTCTCCGGCACCAAAGAGATCGCCGACGCGCTGCGCTTCGACGAGGGAAGACTTGCGGACTACCTCGCGCAACACATCGAGGGATTTGCTGGTCCGTTATCTGTGCGCCAGTTCCGCGGCGGGCAGTCCAATCCGACTTATGAATTGACCACGCCCGGACGCAAATACGTCTTGCGCCGCAAACCGCCAGGCCTGTTGCTGCCGTCGGCACATGCCGTCGACCGCGAATATCGGATCATCGCGGCGCTCCATCCGACGGGCTTTCCAGTCGCGAAACCCTACGTGCTCTGCGAAGACGAATCCGTCATCGGCACGAGCTTCTATGTCATGGACTGCGTGGAAGGACGGGTGTTCTGGGGACCGCTCCTGCCCGGCCTGTCGCCGCAGGAACGCTCAGCAATTTACGACGCGATGAATGCCACCATCGCCCGTCTCCACACGCTGGACTACGAGAAGCTCGGCCTCTCCGGTTTCGGAAAGCCGGGTAACTACATCGCCCGGCAGGTGGCGCGCTGGACCAAACAATATCGTGCGTCCGAGACCGAGAAGATCGACGAGATGGACCGGCTCATCGCCTGGCTTCCCGATCATCTGCCGGTGGAGGAAAACACCGCCATTGTCCATGGCGATTTCCGGCTCGACAACCTGATCCTGCATCCGGTGCGACCGCAAATTCTTGCCGTGCTGGACTGGGAACTTTCGACCATCGGCGATCCGCTGGCGGATTTCACCTATCACCTGATGCAATGGCAGATGCCGCAAGGCCTTTCCACCAACGGCGCCGGCAGCCTGATGGGCGTCGACCTCAAGGCGCTCGGCATTCCCGAAATGGATGATTATGTGGCGCTGTATTGCCGCCGCACCGGTCGCACGCAAACGCCCAACATGGACTATTACGCCGCTTATAATTTCTTCCGGCTTGCCGGCATCCTCCAGGGCATTGTCGGCCGCGTCCGCGACGGCACCGCAGCCAGCGAAAGCGCGGCCCAGAACGAAGCCGCCATCCGCCCTCTCGCCGAACGCGGCTGGTATTTCGCCCTGCGCGCGCAAGCAGCTTGAAACCAGAGTTACGCCCAACGGGCAGCAATGCTGCCATTGACGGGCGCAGAATTCCCGATATGCTGTCATTGTTGAAATCTTCAACAATGGATGCGCGGATGGCCACAGTCAATTTCAGCGTTCCAGAGGACGTCAAAAACGAATTCGACAGGGTATTCGGCAAACAGAACAAGAGCGCCGTGATCGCAGATTTGATGCGCAAGGCGGTCGCCGAAGAAAAGCGGCGGAGGCGTCGAATGACCCTGTTCCGCGAATTGACCCGGACGCGCGGGGACCGGCCCCAATTGGCGGACACGGGCATACGAACGTCCAGAATATCCGGCCGGCCGTGACGCTCGTTCTGGATGCCAGCGTGATCATAAAATGGTTGCTCAACGATCCGGAACGAGAGAGCGGGACAGAGAAAGCAACGCAGATAATGGAATTGGTGGCTGGGGGCAGACATATCGCCATACAGCCCGTCCATTGGCTTGCGGAAGTCGGCGCAGTCCTCGCGCGGGAAAGCCCGGTGACGGCGGTGAACGACGTGACCATGTTACAAGCACTCGAGCTGCCGACCACATCAGATCCTCTGATATTGCGACGCGGCGTCGAACTGGCGATCGAACTCGGACAGCACGTCTTCGATACGCTTTATCATGCAGTGGCGCTTGAAACCCCCCATGCCACACTCCTCACCTCGGACATCCGCTATCTTCGTGTGGCCCGCGGCAAGGGGCGGATCATGGATGTGCTGGATTGGGAATAACCGCGCAGTGAAGCCCTCCCGAGTCCATGAAATTTTCTGTCAGCCGCTCTCGGCGTGAGGCGATCGGTTCATGTATTTGGCGTATTCGAGCCTTGCGATGGTGCGGTTGTGGACTTCGTCCGGGCCGTCGGCGAGGCGCAATGTGCGCAGGCTCGCATAGGTCCGCGCAAGGCCCGAATCGGTCGTCACGCCGGCGCCGCCCCAGGCCTGGATTGCATCGTCGACGACTTTCAGCGCCATGCGCGGTGCGGCAACCTTGATCATCGCGATCTCCGCGCGCGCGACCTTGTTGCCGAACTTGTCCATCATGTCGGCGGCTTTGAGCGTCAAGAGCCGGCACATCTCGATCTCGATGCGGGCTTCTGCCACGCGCTGCTCCCAGACGGAATGATCGGCGATCTTCTTGCCGAAGGCTTCGCGCGATAACAGACGCGTCACCATTTTCTCCAGCGCGCGCTCGGCGGCGCCGATCGTGCGCATGCAGTGGTGGATGCGGCCGGGACCGAGCCGTCCCTGCGCAATCTCGAAACCGCGGCCCTCGCCAAGAATGACGTTCCCGACGGGCACCTTTACATTTTCGAACAACACCTCGCCGTGGCCGTGCGGCGCATCGTCGAAGCCGAACACCGGCAGCATGCGCTCGATCTTCACGCCCGGCGTGTTTGTAGGCACAAGAACCTGCGATTGCTGATGGTATTTGTCCGCTGAAGGATCGGTCTTCCCCATCACGATCAGGATCTTGCAGCGCGAATCGCCCGTGCCCGACGACCACCATTTGCGGCCGTTGATGATATAATGATCACCGTCGCGCTCGATCCGCGTCGCGATGTTCGTCGCATCCGATGACGCGACATCGGGCTCGGTCATGACGAAAGCCGAACGCATTTCGCCCGCGAGCAGCGGTTTCAGCCATTGCTCCTGCTGCGCCGGCGAGCCATAGCGCGCGAGGACTTCCATGTTGCCGGTATCGGGCGCCGAGCAATTGAACACTTCGGATGCAAACTTGACGCGGCCCATCATCTCGGCCAGTGGCGCATAGTCGAGATTGCCCAGACCCGCACCCCATTTCCCGTCGGGAAGAAACATATTCCACAGGCCTTGCGCTTTCGCCTGCGCCTTGAGTTCCTCCACGACCGGCACCACGATCCAGCGATTGCCGCTGCGCGTCGCCTCCTCCATCTGCGCCGCATACACAGCCTCGGCTGGGTAGACATGCGCGTCCATGAACGCAGCAAGCCGCGCCATCCATTCCTTCTGGCGCAGTGAATAATCGAAATCCATGCGTATTTCTCCGACTCCTGGGACCGCGGGCGTCCTCGCCCGCACGCTTCAACGGGCTCAGTTTGAGTAATATTTTCCCTGCCGCGAGGCTTGTCGAGGAAGCGGGCGAGGACGCCCGCGGTCCCAGGAGCGTAGATTTGACAGGCGCTGATTGCGACGGCAATCAGTCCCTGTGCTGCTGTGGTCCGGATTCGCGCTGATTCTCTGCGGTTTGGCATGCTTCGGCATCGACCGGCGTGCGGCGCATTTCTTTCATGCCGCCGTGCCGCGGCCGTTCGAGCGCGTGCTTCACGCGACGACCGACTGGGCGAAAGGCGCGCTGTGGCTCATCGCCTCACTCACGGCGCTCGCCGCCGCGTGGCTGTTTCAACGCCTCTACGGCCCGAACCCCCTCGCCGCCCGGCTGATGGAGGTCAGCGGCGCATTCCTCGCAAGCCTCGCTGTGGCAAGCGTGATCCTGCACACGATCAAGATCCTGCTCGGACGAAGGCGGCCGCGCGACGAGCTGGAGCTCGATCTCTATGGCTTCCGCCCCTTCACCTTCGATCTGCGCAGCGACTCGTTTCCCTCGGGGCACGCACTGACCATTTTCTGCGTGGCCAGCGTGCTGTCGGCGGCCATTCCGGCCCTGGCCGCGCTGTGGTTCGCGATTGCTGTATGGCTGGCCCTCACCCGCGCGCTGCTCAATTCGCATTTCCTGAGCGACGTTCTCGTGGGCGCCGGCATCGCGCTCGTCACCACGCGCGAAGTCCTGCTGAATTTTTTCCCGGCACTCGCACTATCCTGGTTTTGACCAGGCGTTACGCCGGAAGATAGCGCTCGAGGAAGCTGCGTTCCTTTGCGAGGCAATTTGCGAAGGACGGTCGCTCATGTGCCTCCCGTGCAAATCGCGCGAGTTCGGGCCAGCGGGATGCGTCCAGCTCTTCGCCTCCGTGCTGGAAATTCGCCAGCATCGCAGCGACCGAGATATCGGCAATCGAGAAGGAATCGCCAGCGAAAAACCGGTGAGCGCTTATGCACGTTTCCAGATAATCGAACACGGGCGGCACTTTTTCGGTGAGTGTGCTTGCGACGATGCTTTCATCGCATCGCGCGCGGCTCAACGGTCTGACGACGCGCTCGAAGAACACCGGAATGAGGCTTTGCATCATCTGCGTGTCGGCATATTCCTCGAACCACAGCGCCTGTGCCCGCGCAAAAGGATCGGCGGGATACAGCTGAGGCACCGGCCATCCGGCTTCCAGATAGGCG
Organism: Rhizomicrobium sp.; assembly: GCA_036272695.1. Classification (GTDB taxonomy): domain Bacteria; phylum Pseudomonadota; class Alphaproteobacteria; order Micropepsales; family Micropepsaceae; genus Rhizomicrobium. Next base: position 65,088 of record DATAYG010000022.1, read on the forward strand.
CAGATCACCGAGGAGTCCGGCAGCGTATTCGGCTCGGGCCGATTGGTGTCGCGAAGAACCGGGATGCGCTTCAGCGGACTGATGTCGCCAAACCAGGCGGGCGGATCGAACGGGTTGATCTGTTCGATCGAATAATCGAGCCCCTTCTCCGCCAGCACCACGCGCACCTTGCGCACGAAGGGCGAAAGCGAGCTGCCATAGACGACCAGCGCCATTTCAACTCCGTCTCATCGCTGTCACCCCCGCTTTCCAGGCTGTGAGGAAACTCTGGCGTTGATTTGGGCGGGCGACGCTGATTCTGTGTGCGCGTCGCAATGGCATGATTTGTAGGTCACGATGGCGCATATCGGGGGTGAATCGCGTTATCAGGCGACGCTTTTTC
>DATAYG010000023.1:0-43933 GCA_036272695.1 Rhizomicrobium sp.
TTCTGCGGCCAGGGGATCAGCCACAGCTTTATCCGATCGATGGATGGAAAATTTACCGAATTTCGTCCCAACAGTCGCGACATAAATCAATCCTCGGGAATCAACGATGACGAGCTCGTGACGGGACTCACCGGACTCCGTCATTTTCGGGGCTTCCTATGGCACCCCTGAGCGATCGTTCCCGCATTGCCGAGCTGTGATTTCATTTCGCTGGTGGGTTGCCGGTGAGATAGGGCAGTCCGCGATTGATATTCGGATTTTCCGCCCAGATTGTGTTGCTGAAGCCTGCAGGAAGGCCGGATTGCAATTGCGCGGTGGTCAGTCCGGTGATGCCGGGATCATTGGCCACGTTGCCGGTGCCCTGGCTCGGATCGGTAATATTGCTCGTTGTGGTATCCCAGTAACCGTCCAATATCTGGCCTGGTCCTCCATCATAGCCGACAAAACCGCCCCGATCGCTGTGCGCTACTCCGCGGACCATGCCGGTCGAATAGGAATCTCCGATCGGGCTACCGTCGGAATGACCGACAAGTCCTCCCACGAAACCTCCACGGGCTCTTACCGCGCCCGTTGCATAAGAGTTGGTGAGGCTGGTCAGCGCCTCGCACGAACACAAGGTTCCCACCAGTCCTCCAACGATAGATCCATTATCTCCGGCAACGCGGCCCATCGCAAAGGACTGGTCTATGGCACCGCCGTCCAGGTAACCGACAAGTCCTCCCATATAACTTCCCAAGTTGCTGTTTACCGAGCCGCCCGCCCATGAGTGATCGATGGAGCCGTCCTCGAGCCCGACCAGGCCACCAAGGTCTCCAAGGCCGCTGACTTTGCCCGTGGCAGAAGAAAACCGTATCTGCCCGAAGTCTCTGCCGACCAGGCCGCCCGCATATATTCCATTCACGCCTCCCATCGCGCGCGATTGGCTGATGGTTGCGCTATTGCTTCCGACAAGCCCGCCGGCCGTAGTAATACCGCCGACTTTGCAATCCGTGCGGATATTTTCAATTGGACCATTTGTAGTCTCGCCCGCCAGGCAGCCAGCTTCCCCTCCCTGTACCGCACCATTTATCGTGACTGAATAAATTTGCCCGCTGCTGAAGCCGACCAGTCCGCCCACTTCGTCCGCGTTCGTGAGAAAAAGGAGATTTGCCAAAGTGAGGTTTTCAATCAAGCCGTCGTCTCCAAGTTCGGTAAACAGGCCATCGGTCCCGCCGTATTCCTGGTCACTGATGGTCAAGTTGGAGATCGCATTACCCAACCCCTCGAAGCGGCCGTCAAGCTCGGTGCCGACGGGTGCCGTGGTATAAATGCCGTCGACCTTGGCGTCATAGTCGGCGGCAAGGGCAAATTTTCCTGTGGGATTGGCCGAGACACTGGAAGCAATATCCTTGACGCTGCCGACAAGGGTGTAAGGGACGGCGTTGATCGAGAGACTGCTGGAGAGATTGGCAAAGGTCACATGACCATGCCCTCCAAATTCGAGCACGCCTCCCTGGCCGCCATCGTTTGTGGTCAAAGACAGCGCAGCGAGGCCCTGCATAGCAAGCGGTCTTCTGATTTCTATCGATTGGTAGGCATCCAGTGCGAGCGCGCTCGTGCTGCTCCAGGCAATCTGCGCGGCAACAACGATATTTTGTGACTGGACCCCGGACCCGGTGGTGGTCACCTTGATGTCGCCGGAAGCGAGCATCGATTCCAGATCTCCGGCATTCAGAACGGCACTCGCGGCTGTCGGCGCGCAAACACCTTCTGTGCAACTCATGTCTTGCGTTGCAGCGGTCGAAATTGTTACATCGGCGTGCGCGGCCGTGACTTCGAATGCGAGCACGACTGCACAGACTAAGCGTCTGGAACCGGATATCATGACGTCACCCCCGAGGCAGGACCTTAATGGAGCATACCATCCTCGAGCGGGTGCGAGCGAATTATTTGCCGACAGGCGTCGGCCGCCGCTGGGCTCGCCCGGCGGGGACGGAATCGCCTGCTTGTTCAAGGAGATCGGCGGTGGCGCAGCCGCGTGTTTCAACGGTTGCGGAACGGTTTTCCGCATCACACACTGATAGAGGGCTGCCGGCGCTTTCAGCCAGGATGGGCGCGCCAGGATGGTTCGTCGTTTGTCCCGGACGGGCTCGTCTCCCCCGAACCCGGCCAGGCGGCGAGCGCGACCTCGACGATATTGTGTAGCTGCTCCGCCGTGGCGCCGGCGGACGCCTGGACGCACATGCCGTTCGCCATCGCGACCAGATAACTTGCAAGCGTCGCGGGATTTGCATCCGTCGGCAGACGTCCCGCCTTCTTGTCGCGCTCGAACCGCTCGCGCAGTGCGCGTTCCTTCTCCGCGCGATGTTCGGCCAGCGCCTCCGGAATGTCCGCATCGGAGCAGGAGAGCCCGCTCTGCACCAGCAGACAACCCGGCGGCGTGCGGCCCTCGGTATGGACGGCGAACTCCGCAACGCCCTCGAGGAACAGCCGCGCGACCGCGCGCGGGTCGGGTGCTGCGAGCACGCGATTCATCAAATCCTGGCGGAGCGCGTCGTAGCGCTCAAGCACCGCACGGAAGAGTCCTTCCTTGTTGCCGAACGCGGCATACAGGCTTGGCGGGTTGATGCCCATGGCATCGGTAAGGTCGGCCAGCGACGCGCCTTCGTAACCCTGGCGCCAGAACACGGTCATCGCGCGGTCGAGCACCGTATCCGTGCAAAAACTGCGGGGCCGTCCTGCCTTCACTGCGGTTCCCATATTATTGTATCGCATGATACATAATGGCCTTGAAGGTCTTTATCCAGCCTCTACATGTGTATCGTTCGATACAAAATTAGAGGCCAGAACGATGTCGTACATCGCAGACCTGACCCGGGCCGAGCATTTTGAGGCCGGAAGCCGTCCCCTCGGATCCACCACAAAACTCAGGAATCGCGCGCTCCTGGGCGCGGCCGCGGCTATCCTGCTGGGGGGCATCGGGCTGATCGCCTGGCGTGCGGATGCCGGCATCAAGCCGCCTCCCGCTGCTCCGTCAGCGGTTCCCGTCGGCGTTGCGGTCGTGCATGAGCGGCCGGTACGCATCTGGTCGGAATTCTCCGGCCGCATGACGGCGGTCGATTCCGCCGATATCCGGCCGGAAGTGAACGGCCGCATCACCGAAGTCCATTTCAGCAATGGGCAGACGGTGAAGAAAGGCGACATTCTGTTCGTCATCGACCCGCGCCCCTATGAAGCCGCCGTCGCCAAGGCCGAAGCCGACATCGCCACGGCGAAATCCAACGCCAGCTTTGCGCATACCGACCTCGCGCGCGCCACGGCGCTGATCGGCGCGCAGGCCATCTCGCGCTCCTATTACGACCAGCGGGTGAACGCGGAAGGTGTCGCGGACGCCTCCATCAAGGCAGGAGAAGCGGAACTCGCCAATGCGAATGTCGATCTCGACCACGCTTACGTCAAAGCGCCAATCGACGGCCGTGTGAGCCGCGCCGAACTGACCGTCGGCAATGTCGTGCAGAGCGGGGCGAACGCGCCGCTGCTGACATCGATCGTCTCCAATGACGGCATCTATGCCGATTTCGACGTGGACGAGCAGACCTATCTGGAAGCCGTGCGCGCCCAGGCCAAGACGGCGGCGCGGGAACGGAATATCCCCGTCGAACTGACGATCCCGGGCGACACGGGCCATGCCTATGACGGCGCCATCGAAAGCTTCGACAACAAGATCAACACCGGCACCGGCACGATCCGCGCCCGCGCCCGCTTCGCCAATGCGGACGGCACGCTGGTGCCGGGCATGTTTGTTTCGGTGCGGCTCGCCAGTGCGCGCGACAGGAACGCAATCCTGGTGCCCGAAGCGGCCGTGGAGAGCGACCAGAGCAAACGCTTCGTCTTCGTCGTCGACGGGCACGATCATGCGGACTATCGCGCGATCACGCTGGGCGAGGAAGTCGGCGGCGAGCAGGTTGTTACATCGGGCCTGCATGACGGCGACCGCATCATCGTCAGCGGGCTGCAGAAGGTTCAGCCCGGCGCGCTCGTCGATCCGGAGCCGGCCGCGCGCGATCTGGCGTCACGCTGACCGCTTGAAATTTTGAACGGCATTTGAGGGAGCGCCCTTTGGGGCGGACGTCATGAGTTTGTCCAAATTCTTCATCGATCGCCCGATCTTTGCGGGCGTCATATCCATTCTGATCTTCCTTGCCGGGTTGATTGCGATGACGCAGCTGCCGATCTCGGAATATCCCGAGGTCGTGCCGCCCTCCGTGGTGGTGAAGGCGCAATTTCCCGGCGCCAATCCGAATGTGATCGCCGAGACGGTGGCAACCCCGCTGGAAGAACAGATCAACGGCGTCGAGAACATGCTCTATATGTCCTCGCAGGCCGCCTCCGACGGCACGCTGACGCTCACCGTCACCTTCAAGATCGGCACCAATCCGGATCTCGCGCAGCAACTCGTCCAGAACCGCGTCAACCAGGCATTGCCGCGCCTGCCGCAGGTGACGCAGGCGCTCGGCGTCACCACGACGAAAAGCTCCCCCGACCTCACCATGGTCGTCCATCTGACCTCGCCGGACGGCCGTTATGACATGCTCTATTTGCACAACTACGCGGTGCTGAACGTCAAGGATCGTCTCGCCAAGATCGAAGGCGTGGGCAGTGTGCAGCTGTTCGGTTCGGGCGATTACGCGATGCGGATATGGCTCAACCCGGAGAAGGTCGCCGAGCGCAACATGACGGCGGACGATGTCGTCAACGCCGTCCGCCAGCAGAATGCGCAGGTCGCCGCCGGAATCATCAATGGCCCGCCCTATGGCAAGACGGGTGAGCTTCAGCTTCCCATCAATGTGCAGGGCCGCCTCAGCACGCCGGAGGAATTCAAGAACATCGTCATCAAGCGCGACGCAGGTGTGGTCACGCGGCTGGGCGATGTGGCGCGGGTGGAAATCGACGCGTCGGAATACGGGTTGCGCTCGCTGCTCGACAACAAACAGGCCGTCGCCATTCCGATCTTCCAGTCGCCGGGCTCGAACGCGATTGAGATCTCCAACCAGGTCCGCGCGACCATGCAGGAGCTGAAGCAGAATTTCCCGCAGGGCCTCGACTACAGCATCGTCTACGACCCGACCGTGTTCGTGCGGGATTCCATCCGCGCGGTGGTGCACACGCTCTTGGAAGCGGTGCTGCTGGTCGTGCTGGTCGTCATTCTATTCCTGCAGACCTGGCGCGCATCCATCATTCCGCTGCTGGCCGTGCCGGTTTCCATCATCGGCACATTTGCCTTCATGTTCCTGTTCGGATTCTCGATCAACGCGCTGTCGCTGTTCGGCCTGGTGCTCGCCATCGGCATCGTGGTGGACGATGCGATCGTGGTGGTCGAAAATGTGGAACGGAATATCGAAGCCGGGCTTGCGCCGCGCGAGGCGACGCTGAAAGCGATGTCGGAAGTCACCGGCCCAATAATCGCCATCGCGCTCGTCCTCTGCGCGGTGTTTGTTCCCATCGCTTTCATCAGCGGTTTGACCGGCGAATTCTATCGCCAGTTCGCGCTGACCATCGCCTTCTCCACCGTCATCTCGGCGTTCAATTCGCTGACCCTGTCGCCCGCGCTCTCGGCCACGCTGCTGAAAGCGCATGGCGCCCCGAAAGATTTGCTGGCGCGCGGCATGGACCGCGTGTTGGGACCATTCTTCGGCGGTTTCAACAAACTGTTTCGCCGGGGCTCGGCGGATTACAGCCGCGGTGTCGGCGGCATCCTGAAGCGCCGTTCGGGCGCGCTTGTCGTCTATGCGGCGCTGCTGGGTCTCACCTGGTTCGGCTTCCAGCTCGTGCCGCCGGGCTTCGTGCCGTTGCAGGACAAGGCCTATCTCGTCAGCTTCGCGCAGTTGCCCGAGGGCGCCACGCTCGACCGCACCGAATCCGTGATCCGCAGGATGAGCGACATCGCGCTGAAGGAACCCGGCGTGCAAAGCGCCGTGGCGTTTCCCGGACTCTCCATCAACGGCTTCATCAACAGCCCGTCGGCCGGGATCGTGTTTGTTACCTTGAAGCCGTTTGAGCAGCGCAACGCGTCGGACCTTTCCGGCCTGGCCATCGCCGGCAAGTTGCAGAAGAAATACAACGCCATCGGCAACGCCATGATCGCGATTTTCCCGGCCCCGCCGGTGAATGGGCTCGGCACGATCGGCGGTTTCAAGCTGCAGGTGGAGGACCGCACCGACCAGGGCGACGAGGCCCTGAACCGCGCCATGCAGGACGTCCAGCAGAAAGCCGCAAAGGAGCCGTCACTCGCGGGCGTGTTCTCCAGCTTCAACATCGGCGTGCCGCAGCTCTACGCCGATCTGAACCGCACCCAGGCGATGCAACTGGGCGTCAACATGCAGGACGTGTTCGACACGATGCAGACCTACCTCGGCTCCATTTACGTCGACGATTTCAACCGCTTCGGCCGCACCTATGAAGTGATCGCGCAGGCCGACACGCCCTTCCGCTCGAAGCCGGACGACATCCTGCGCCTCAAGACGCGCAATGCCGACGGACAGATGGTGCCGTTCGGCGCCTTTGTGCAGATAAAGCAAACGACGGGCCCCGACAGCGCGATCCGCTACAATGGCTTTCGCTCGGCCGATCTCAACGGCGCGCCGGCGCCCGGCTATTCGTCGGGACAGGCGCAGGCCGCCATCACCAAAATCCTGAAGGACAATCTGCCCAAGGGCATGAGCTTCGAATGGACCGATCTCACCTATCAGCAGATTCTGGCGGGCAACACGGCGCTGCTCGTCTTCCCACTCTGCGTGCTGCTGGTGTTTCTGGTGCTGTCCGCCCAATATGAAAGCCTGTTTCTGCCGCTCGCCATCATCCTGATCGTGCCGATGTGTCTGTTCTCGGCGATCACCGGCGTGTGGCTGACCGGTGGCGACAACAACATCTTCACCCAGATCGGGCTCTTCGTGCTGATCGGTCTCGCCTGCAAGAACGCCATCCTGATCGTGGAATTCGCCCGCGAGCTCGAGATCCGCGGCAGCAAGACGCTCGATGCGGCGATGGAAGCCGCGCGTCTGAGGCTGCGCCCGATCCTGATGACAAGCTTCGCCTTCATCATGGGCGTGACGCCGCTGGTGCTGTCCTCCGGCGCCGGCGCGGAGATGCGCCACGCCATGGGCGTCGCCGTGTTCTTCGGCATGCTGGGCGTGACCTTCTTCGGCCTGTTCCTGACGCCGGTGTTTTACGTGACGCTGCGGGCGCTGGAGAAACGGATCACCGGGACGGAGGCGGTTCACCACCATGTCTGACAGCGGCGCCGTTGTTCGCGGCCGGCCTGCCGGACGGAAAGGAGTTACCACATGAGCATCCAGAGTATTCTTTACGACAAGGGCAGCCAGGTAATTACCATCGACAAGGACGCCAGCGTCGAACGCGCCGCCGGACTGATGCACGAATATCGCATCGGCGCGCTGCCCGTAACCGCCGCAAGCAATGTCGTAGGCATGATCACCAGGCGCGAAATCGTCGACGGTTTGGCCCGCAACGGCGGCCAGCTGGCCGGTCTGCACGTGTCCGACCTGATGCAGCGGAACTTCCTGCGCACGACGCCGCAGGATTCACTGAGACGGGTGATGACGCTGATGACCCGCCATCATGCCACGCATGTTCCCGTGTTTTCGGGCGAACAGCTCGTCGGCGTCGTCAGCGGCGGCGACGTGGTGAAGCATCGCCTGGAAGACCTCGAACTGGAATCCAACCAGCTGCGCGATTCTTACACCGCGCCGCATTGAACGGCCGGTTCAAATGAAGACGCCCGAGCCTGCCTGTCGCCGACCCGACGTAACGGTCGCGCGACACGAATGGCGAGCCACGGTAGGGACGATCTGGATTTTGCGGCCGGGCGAAGCCGCGTGGGTGCCAAGATAACATCCAATTTCACCATGGCCGGGCGTGACCCGGCCACCCAGCGACGCGAGCGTGCGTGAGCGCCTGACTCTTTGTCTGTATCTCCTCGAGATTCGGAGTCATTTGCCGCGCCGACGCGCGGCGGCTGGGCGGCAGGCTCGCAGGCCGGCCATGGTGAGTGAGGGATGCGTTGAATCGAATAGGATCATTCTGTTTCAATATCATTGTCATTCCCGCGAATGCGGGAACCCGGCTGCTTGATATATCCGGAAAGAACGGCGATCTGGGTCCCCGCTTTCGCGGGGATGACAGGTTTATTTCATGCGTAATCTAGATTTACCCAGGCCGCGGTTGCCACGAACACGCCGGCCGGGCGTTATGCCATGACCGAGAGCGTCACGAACGAAGGAGATCATAATGGCGAACGAGCAAGATACCTGCGCGATCTGCAGCGAGGAATTCCAGGACGGGGAAATCGTGACCTCCTTCCGCCAGTGGCCCGGCGAAGCGCGGCAGGGTCATATCGATTGTCTTCTCAACCTCCTGTCGGAGGAGGACGACGAAGACTGAGACGACAACGCGCTCGGCCCGGCAGCCGGCGGCTCCCTTTGCGATTGTCAGGCGATCAAGGCGCAGGAGCAGAAAGCGTTGCGCCAGCTTGCTCAAGACGCTTCGGGAACGTCCGGTTCCCACGGGATGGTTCCGGTACGGGTGGCCTCGTCGTTGCGGATGAAGGGAATAAGAAACAGCGCGAACACGAAAAACGCGCCGAGCATGAGCCATGCCTCGTTGAAGGATTGGGACAGCGCGGCGCGTTCGACCAGCGGCTTTGCGATCGCTTTCATCACCGGGTCGATCGGTCCCAGCGGCACGTTGTGAAACTCTGCCAGCGGCAGGCCCACCAGCCGTGCCGTTTCCCGGTTGCCGGCCGCGAGAAGCGTCGTCAGATCGGTGAAATGTCCGGGCGTGCGGCGTTCCAGAATCGTATCGATGAGCGCAAGACCGATGGCCCCGCCCAGATTGCGCATCAGGTTGAACATGGCGCTGGCTTCGGCCAGATCATCCGCGGGCCAGTGATCGAGCGCGAGCCGCGTCGCGGGCAAGAGACATACCAGCAGACTCACGCCGCGAAACACTTGCGGCCAGAACAAGCCGTCGAAGTCGGTTCGCGCCGTGGTGAAGCCGTTGGCGAAGAGACCGGCGCCGAAAAGCGCAAAACCCGCGGCGGCCAGCCATTTGGCATTCACCCGCGTTTCGGCAAAAGCCGCCCCAGGCGCGGTCAGGAGCTGCGCGGCACCTGTTACGGCCATGATCATCCCGATCTCGAGCGGCGAATGCCGCCGGACCAGCCCGAGGAAAAGCGCCATCAGATAGGTCGAGCCGTATAGTCCGGCGCCGAGAACAAAGCTCAACGCGCAGCCGAGCGAGAAATCCCGGTCGCGAAAGCGGCGCAGATCGACGAACGGCCGCTTGCGCGTAAGGCAAAGGGCAATCGCAGCCGCACCTAACAGGGGACACAAAACAAGAAGCGGCGTGACGAGCGGCCCATGCCAGTCGTGCCCGGGGCCTTCTTTCAGCAAGAGCTCCAACCCGCCCAAAAACAGGGCAGCGGCGATGATCGTCGCGTAGTCGATGTCGCGCAGCAAATGCCAATGGGGGCGGCCCGTGCTCACAAACGCCAGCACCGTGAGGCAGACAATAATTCCGGGCGGCAGATTGATCAGGAATATCCAGTGCCAGGACCACCTCTCGGTCATGTAGCCGCCGAGCGCGGGACCGATGGTCGGTGCGATCATGGCGAACGAGCCGGCGATCGTGGTCGCCAGCAACTGCCGGCGTTCCGGGAACAATGTGAACACCGAGGTGAACACCGCCGGAATCAGCATGCCGCCGCAAAATCCCTGCACGATCCGCGCGCCGATCAGGAGCGCCTCGCTCGTGCTCGCCGCGCAGCCAAGGCTCGCCAGCGTGAAGCCGAGTGTGGCGGCGAAAAAGAGCACGCGCAGTGACACGGCGCGCGTAAGCCAGCCGGTCAAGGGAATCGCGACGATTTCCGCAATCAGATAGGATGTTTGAATCCAGCTGAGCTGATCTTGCCCGATATGCAAGGCGCCGCCGATATTCGTGAGCGAACTCGCGACGATCTGAATGTCCAGAATCGCCATGAACATGCCGACGCACATGGCGAGAAACCCGATCCAGACGCGGAGAGAGACCGTCTCGTTCGCGTCCACCTGGCCGCTCGTCATAAGCTTCGCCGCGCCAGCAGCGCCTTGTCCTCGGCCCCAATCCGCCACGCGAGCAATCCCGCATTCAGGATCGAAAATACGATTGCGACACCCAATTCGCCAAAGACCAGCGGCAGGCTGGCAATCTCGCCCATGACGACTACGTAGTTCGGATGGCGCATGAAACGATAGGGCCCGCCGCGCACGAGAGGCGCGCCGGGCAGCGTCAGGATGCGTGTCGTCCAATAAGGGCCGAGGCTTGCAAAAACCCAGCCGCGCAGGACCTGCAGCACAAGAAACACCGCCAGCCACAACCAGTGCACCGATGGCGGGTTTGGCAGGAACAGGACGAGGCAGACGAGCCACGTCGCGTGGAGGAGCACAATGAGCGGGTAGTGATTTCTGCCCGTTTCAACGGCACCGCGCGCGAGCAGAGCGCGCGTGTTGCGCGCCGCATAGATCATCTCGGCGACCCGTTCGAGTGCCACCGCCGCGATGATAAGGACGGCGGGACTCATCAACCTTCCAGCATAAGAAATGTTGCAGAAAAACCTGGTCCCAGCGCGCTCAGAAGCGTACGCCCCGAAGCCGCACGCCAATTCATCCGTGCAAGGACAAATAGAACCGTCGCCGCCGACATGTTGCCGTAGTCGCGCAGCACCTCGCGGCTTTCGACCAGCGCGCCGGGGTCAAGGCCGAACGCCGATTCGAGGGCATCCAGCACCTTGGCGCCGCCCGGATGGCAGGCGAAACGGTCGATGTCGCCGATCCGCATATCGTGGCGCGCCAGAAAAGACGTGGCGATGTTTGTCATTCCTTCCGACACCAGGGTTGGAATGCTGCGCGCGAAACGTGCTTTCAGCCCGTCTTCCTCGACGTCCCAACCCATGACCTCGAGCGAATCCGGCCAGGTGTATTCTCCCGCCGCTGTCAGGCGCGGCCCGCCGCAGTCGGTGGACAAAATCGCGCCCGCCGCCCCGTCACCGAATAAGGCCGTAGCGACAAGATTGCTCTTGTCGAGATCGTTGCGCCGGAAGGTCAGCGCGCACAACTCGACAACCAGAAACAGCACTTTGCTGCCGGGGTTGGCTTTCGCAAGATCGCCTGCGCGCGCCAGGCCTGTTACGCCTCCGGCGCAGCCAAGTCCGAAAATGGGCAAGCGCTTGATGTCGCGGCGCAGTTTCAGCCGCTCGACCAGCAATGCATCGAGGCTGGGTGTTGCGATCCCCGTTGTGGAGGCGACGACGATCGTATCGATCGCTTCCGGCGCCAGATTTGCATCACGCAGACAATCGAGCGCAACTGTTTCGAGCAAATTCACCGCGCTCTCGACGTAGATGGCGGAGCGATCCGCCCAGCCATGCGCGTGCGAATACCATTCGATGGGGACGCAGGAATAACGACGGCGAATTCCGGCGTTCCCGAAAATTCCGAGCAGACGGTCAACGTCGTGGCGCTCTCCGAACAGCGCGGCCGCCCGATTGCGGACCTCCAGCTGATCGAGAATATAAGGCGGGACTGCAATTCCAAGGCTGCACAAGCGAGGTTGTGGCGTCACGACCAATCCATGCTCCGGCGAGGCCCCTCGCAGAGAACGTGCGATAACACATGAAAGCCGCGATCGACGCAATGTCGGCTGGAATCACCGTCTCGGGCTCCCTGCCGTCCCTCGAACCCGGCGCGCTGGGCACAACTTTGTGCCACATCCGATGTTCGATTTCCCCCGAGTGAAGGGTGCGGTTTGGCGCGCGGATATCCCAATTCGCCAACAATGCCGAACCCCGCAATTCCAGGATACGCCGGGCGCGATCAACAAAAAACCTGGCACTTCGGATCGCCGCCGCCCTGCGTGGTACCGTATAGATTGCCTTTCTGATCGATCAGAAACGAGCGGGCATCGTGAATGGTTTGCCCATAATCCTGGAAAGAGAGTCAATTCTCTCGCACCTGCTTCCATCACCGGGCGTGAATGCGCGGCTCACGTCACAAGCTTATTTGCCCGCTCGCTGCGGAACAAAAACACGATCTCCGTTGTGATATCCCGTCGTCACTCGCGCCGGCCTTGAAATATGCTGGAAACTATGATGTCGGTTCTTGCGGGCAGCATTTAACGGAGGTGTTGTGATGCGGGACGAGGGCACTGACCATCCGGACGGCGGATTTCATCGGGATCTTCGGCTTCTTTAAACTGGCCATGCCCCGCCACATCTGCAAGGACGTCTATGATAACGTAAACGGGTATGAAGCGAGCAGAAATTACTTTGCCGACGTCAGCCTCAAGAACGACATATCGTTCGGAGACGATACCCATAAGCAACTGGTCGTGATGACACCGGATTTCACGGGTAATTATGACGACGGATATGTCGCGAAGGCGTCGCTCGGCACCCCCGTGTGACGGCTGGCGGCGTCCGACCCGCCCGGCGCCGGGATCGGCATGGCCGGTAATAAAAATAACTGATTTGGTTTACATGGTCGCCGAATTCTGATACGATTGCCGTCGGCTGCCGCGATCTTTCGCGCGCCTATTCCGATCTGAACGGAGGGATCGCGGCTGTTCGCGCCCACGAGACGATGGCGAAATATCATGCGCTTGAGATCGTCGAAATTACCGCATGCACGATCTCAGGGAAATCGCGGCGCGCCTTGCGCGGGTGGTCGCGTTTTGGGCACTGCCCTGCTTCGAGATCGAGGGCGCAAGGGGCATGCCCGCGGGCAATTCTCAGGGATTTTTTTGGCCCCATTTCGACGGTATCGCACTCCGGCAATCACGAAATATCCGGCAGCGGGGGGGCGGAAGCGCCGCTGTCGTCTCGCCGTGCACATTCTCAGGGAAATTCGAGCCCTGGGCGCTGCCCGCCCTGCAATTGCCGGGGCGGCACTATGCTACCGAAGCCGCTTGCACTTGCGTCCCACGCTTACTAGGTTTCGCGCCCCCGCCGCACCGGTAGCTCAGCTGGATAGAGCACCAGACTACGAATCTGGGGGTCAGGGGTTCGAATCCCTTCCGGTGCGCCACTTCCGCAAAGAGCTGGCGGCACGAATCGCGTTCGCGCCAAGTTCCCGTGCCACGCGGGAAATTATCCCCTTGGATCGCGCGCAGGCTCCCTTGTTCCCGCCGCACGGCGTGGTTAAGAGTCGGTCGAATGCGGTTTGCGGCGCGGGGCGCGCGCGGGCAGGCCAGAGGGGCGCGAGGGGCATCGCCAGCCCGCGGAGCGGAGATACACGGCATGACACGCACTAGGGCGGCAAGATTGCGGATTCTTGCCCTCGGCTTCCTTCTGGCCACATTGGCGGCCGGCCTTTCGGGCTGCGGCGAGATCGACGAGGCCTTGTTCGGACCCCCAGAAGCTGCGCCGCCGCCGGCTGGCAACGCCCCGCAGCAGCAGGCGCAGGCCCAAACCGAAGCCCAGCCCGCTGTGGCTCCAGCCCAGGGCGGAACCCAGCCTGCCGCGCCTGAACCTGCCCCCCAAGCGGCTTCGCCGCAGCCGGCACCAGCCGTGCCGGCTCCGGCTCCGGTTGCGACCGCGCAGATGGCGCCGCCGGCCGTCGGCGGTGAGTTCACCCCTGTCATGGTGGCGGCCGACGCCGATACGGGCACGACAGTCGGCCATACGATCGCGACTCTGCGTTCGCAACTCGAAGGGCTCGAATCGAAGCTTGCGGCAAACGCGCAGCACTTCACGGATCTCCGTAACAGCGGCGGACAGGCGGCGGCGAGCTATCAGGAGGCGACGGGGCACATCCAGGCCCGGCTTTCGGGCGGCACGACACGCGGCAATCCCGAGCTGATCGGCGAATGGAACACCGCCCAGGGCGCGCTCGATTCGCTCACCGGCAATATCAATGCGCTCGGCCAGCTGGCGAGCGACGTGTCGAAGGACGCCGCCGACGCGCACCAGGAGTTCGATACTATCCAATCCACCTTCGAGGTTCCGGGCGCGGTGGACGAAGACCATCGCCAGCTCAGCGTCCTTTCCGACGAAACCGGCCAGACCATCGTGCTGCTCGACCGGCTGCTGCGCGAGGTGAAACAGACGTTGCAGCGCCAGACCGCCTATGTGGCGACCGAGCGCGGCCATCTCACAACCCTCGCCGACCTGATCAAGGCGGGCAATTACGCCGGCGTGACAGAGTCGCGCCGCGAGGCAGCTGCGCCGCGCGCCAGGCGGACGCGCATGGCCGCCACCGCTTCGGCGGCCCCGGCGGAAGCCGCACCGGTCAGGCCCGCGGCGGAAACCGCGCCGGCCGGCCCCGCCACAGCAGCCGCTTCGGATGTCGCCGCGGCCATCGCTGCCGGCACGCCGATCATCACGATCAAATTCAAGAGCGCGCATGTTTCCTACGATCACGCGCTCTATTCGGCACTGTCGCAGGCGCTGGCGGCGAAACCCACGGCGTCGTTCAGCGTCATCGCCGTATCGCCCGGCGGCGCCAACGCCGGCAGCGCCGACAGGGATGCCGAAAACGTGATGAAATCCATGGGCGCCATGGGCGTGCCGGCTACGCGCATGTCGGCCACGTCCACTAGCGACCCGGCCATCGCTGCGGCGGAAGTGCGGGTATTTGTAAAATAATACCAGACCGCGGCAGGAAAGGTTTTACCACAAAGAGCACGAAGACGAATCGCGCGCGAAGCACGCAAATTTCTTTGTGTGCTTTGTGCTCTTCGTGGTAAACTTTACTCTTCGACGCCACGGTATATAATTACATAGCGCGATGTTGTTTGAACCAGTCGAGCGTGCGCGACCATGCGAGTTTGGCGTCGGTTTCATTGTAAGACGGGCGATAGTCGGCGAAAAAGCCGTGGCCCGCATCCATGAACACATCGATACGCCAGTCGCGTTTTCCCGCCTGGGCAAGCGCCGCACGCATGGCTTCGGCATCGGCCACCGGAATGCCTTGGTCCTTCGCGCCATAAAAGGCGATCACCGGCGTATCGGTCTTCGACGCGAGATCGAGCGGATAAAGCGGCCGCAGCGGATTGCGCGGCGTCGGTGAGCGCAGTGCGCCATAGAACGCGGCCGCGGCCTTGAGCCCCGGATTATGCGCGGCATAGAGCCAGACGATGCGCCCGCCCCAGCAGAAGCCGATGATCGACAGCCGCGCATTATCGGCGCCCTCGCTGCCGGCGAATTTCGCCGCCGCATCAAGGTCGCTCATGACTTCCGCATCGGGCACTTTCGATACTATGTCGGTGACCAGCTTGTACATGTCGGTGTATTGGCCGGGGTCGCCATAACGCGCATAGAGCGAGGGTGCGATGGCATAACAGCCAAGCCTGGCGAAGCGGCGGCAGATATCGCGGATATGCTCGTGAATGCCGAAGATCTCCTGTGTCACCAGCACGACCGGCCAATGCGCGCCGGTTGCCGGCCGCGCACGATAGCCGGGGATCGTTCCGTCGCTTACCGGCAGCTTCACTTCGCCGGCCACGAGCCCGTTTGCATCGGTGACGATCGCCCCGGCGCGCAGCGGTCCCGAGGCCAGCGTGAAACCGGCGACGAGCGACGTGGCGGCAAAGGTGCGGCGGGTAATTACAAGCGAATCGTTGTTCATTGCGGGTCCTCCCCTTTGGCGCAAAGATCGCGGTAGCTGCGCATGGTTCCCAGGCTGTCGGCTTCAAACACGCCGCGCGCGATGGCGCGGGCGAGGCAATCGGCTGCGGCATTGCCGAGCTCGATGAGAGCAAACGGCCGCGGACCTGTCAGCGCACTGCTTCCCGTTGCCAGAGCAAACACGATGTCGCCGTCGAACGGCGTGTGAATCGGGCGAACGGCACGCGCCACGCCGTCCGCTGCCATGATGGCAAGACGCTTCAGTTCAAGGCGCGAGAGTTCGGCGTCGGTTGCGACGATCGCAAGCGTCGTATTCGCACCGGCCTGAGGCGGGCGCTTCATATCCGGGGGAAGAGCTGAGTCGATGTACCGGAAATCGGGCGGCAGACGTTTGGCGCCGAATTCGCTGTTCCGCTCGAAGGGAAAGGCCCAGAACACATCCGTATACGGAATAAGAGGCGAGCCCGCGGAATTGACAATAGCCAACGCGCCAATGGTGAAGCCTCGTTCCGTAATAACGGAGGCGCTCCCCGTTCCGCCCTTGTACATTCCCGCGGTGGCGCCCAGACCGGCGCCGGCATTGCCAAGCGCGAACGCGTCGGCCGCCCGTTCCGCAGCCGTGACGGCAAGCACGCGATAGGGCGGGTCCGTTCCCCATTGCTTGTCGCCGCCATTGGCGAGATCGAAGAGGATGGCGCCCGGCACGATGGGCGCGGGTGGCGCGTCGGCGCGCAGTCGAAATCCGCGCCCCCGCGCGCCGAGCCATGCGACCACGCCGGCGGCCGCGTCGAGCCCGTATACCGAACCGCCGGACAGAACGATCGCGTCCACCGCACCGACGAGATTTATCGGATCGAGTGCTTCGGTTTCGCTTGTTCCCGGCGCGCCACCGCGCACATCCACGGCCGCCGCGAATGGCCGCTCGGTGACCACGACCGTGACGCCGGTGCGAGCCGCAGCGTCTTCCGACTGGCCGACGGAAATGCCCGCCACGTCGGTGATGAGATTGCGCTTGCCCGGCCGCGTCATCGCTGGCAACCGTACCGCCCGCCGCCGCGCGCGAAAAGGGAAGGATTCATGTCAACAATGCCCGAGCCGATGTTTTCCTTCCCCGCCAGAGGCGGAGGACCGCGAAGCGGTGGCGGGGGAAACGCGCCGCGCCGGAAGGCCCCCCTCCGCCCCTTTGGGACACCCCGCAACAAGTGCGGGGCAGGCTTCGCGCGGGGGGGGAAGTTATTTGCTCTGATGTTTGCAGCGTTTGCTCTTGCAACCGCCGCACCGGCGCGCGCCGCGGAACCGCCGGCAAAGCATTACATGGTGGCGGCGGCGAATCCTTATGCCGTCGATGCCGGCCTGCAAATGCTGCGTGCAGGGGGCTCGGCCGTCGATGCTGCTATCGCTGTGCAGATGGTGCTGACGCTGGTCGAACCGGAATCCTCGGGCATCGGGGGCGGCGCGTTTCTTCTGCTCTACGATCCTGCGACAAAACAGGTGACGAGTTTCGACGGCCGCGAAACCGCGCCCGCTTCCGCGACGCCCGGCATGTTTCTCGACGCTGCCGGCCAGCCACGGCCGAAGCGCGAAGTCGTACCCGGTGGGCTTTCCGTCGGCGTTCCCGGCGACATCGCAATGCTGGAGCTGGTACACAAACGCTATGGGCGGCTGCCCTGGGCCAAGCTGTTCGAGCCCGCGATTGCGCTGGCCGACAAGGGCTTTCCCGTCGGACGCAAGCTTGCCGCCACCTTGCGCGATCATCCCGAAATGGCGCGCATGCCCGATGTGAAGGCCTATTTCTACAAGCCCGACGGTACGCCGCTGAAACAGGGCGAGATTTTGCGCAATCCCGAACTTGCAAAGACGTTGCGCGCGATTGCGGCGGGCGGCGCCAAAGCCTTCTATACCGGCGCCATTGCACAGGCGATTGTCGACAAGGTCACGCACGCGCCGGTCAACCCCGCGCGCATGACACTCGCCGATCTTTCCAACTATCAGGCGAAGGAGCGCCCGCCGGTCTGCGGCACGTATCGCGGGCTGCGTTTGTGCTCGATGGGGCCGCCTTCGTCCGGCGGTGTCTCGGTGCTGCAGATTCTCGGCATGCTGGAAGGATTTTCGCCGAAAGCGCTGCAAGCGAACACGTTGTCCGAAATACACCTCTTCTCGGAAGCCAGCCGGCTCGCTTTCGCCGATCGCGCGAAATGGCTCGCCGATCCCGATGTGGTACATGTGCCAGTGTCCGGGTTGCTTGACAGGAATTACCTCGCAGCGCGCGCCAGACTGATCGATCCGAAGCATGACATGGGAACGGCGACCGCCGGCGATCCTCCGATGAAACATGCGGCGCTCGATTTCGCGCCGCAAAGGAGCGCGCAATTGCCCGGTACCAGCCATATGTCGATCGTCGACGGACAGGGCGAAGTCATCTCGATGACGACGACCGTGGAATACATCTTCGGCTCCGAGATGATGGCGAAGGGATTCTTCCTCAACAACGAGCTGACCGATTTCTCGCTCGAGCCGGTGCGCGACGGAAAGCCGGTGGCCAATGCGGTCGGTCCCAGCAAGCGGCCGATGAGCGCCATGTCGCCGACCATCGTATTCAACAATGACGGCACTTTCCGGATCGCAGTCGGTTCACCGGGCGGCCCCGTTATCATTCCATATACGGGGGAAGCGCTGATCGCGATGATCGATGGCGGACTGTCGGCGCAGGATGCAGCGGCGTTGCCCCATCACGCGAACCTGAACGGGCCGACGATTCTCGAGGCGGACACGCCCATTACGGAGTATGCGTCCGAGCTCACCGCCATGGGCCACCGCGTCGTGTTCAGCGAGCTCGAAAGCGGCCTCAACATCATCGAGCATGTCAAGGGTGGTTATATCGGCGGCTCCGACCCCCGCCGCGACGGCATCGCCAAAGGTGAATGATTCGCACAGAGGCACGGAGACACAGAGAAAAAATGAATTGAACCCGCGAAGAGCACGAAGCACACGGTGAAGAATTGCGCGCTACGCGCGCGATTTTCCTTCGTTGTCTTTGCGGTAAAATAACTCTGTGGCTCCGTGCCTCTGTGTGAGTCTTTTGCGAGGAATCAGCGCCGGGTGGCGACGCAGAAGAGCCGGAGGAATGGGAAAAGCGTGACGCCGCTGGCGCGTTGCGGATAGGCCCCAGCCGCGCGGGCGCGGTATTCGGCGAGGAAAGCTTCGCGTTCATCGCCTTCGAGTGCATCGACAAAGGGGCGCAGGCCCGCGCCAAGCACCCAGCGATAGACGGCGTCCGCGCCTTCGAGCGTCTGCAGATAACGCGTTTCCCAGATATCGATCCGCCGCGCGAGCGGCTCAAGAATGCTGTAGTAGACCTCCGGCTCGCGCAGCGTCCACCAGTCGCGCACATTTGTGAGCTTGTCTGCCCGGCGCGCATCCTTCGCCAGGTCCCGCGCGATCGTATGACTTGGCGAGTCGAAATTGCGCGGCACCTGGAACGCGAGCACGCCGCGCGGCGCGAGGAATGAAACGAGACGCGGCAGCAGGGCTTCGTGATCGTTCACCCATTGCAGCGTGGCATTCGAATAGATCAGATTATACGCGCGATCGGGAGCCCAGGCTGTGACATCGGCTTCGATCCAGCGCGCGCGAACGCCGGTCTCGCGCGCGGCAGTCAGCATGGCAGGCGAATTGTCTATTCCATCTATCTCTGCATCGGGCCAGCGTGCCGCCAGCAGCGCCGTCGAATTTCCCGGACCGCAGCCGAGATCGGCGACCAGCTTCGGCGATTCGAGCGGAACATGCGCAACCAGTTCGGCGGCCGCGCGCGTGCGCTCGCCGCCGAAGGCGAGATAGGTTTCTGGATTCCAGGTCAGATTTTACCCCGGTCCGGAATTTCGACCCGGAAGGAGGTACCCGTTTCGCCGGTGGACTCCAGCATCACATCGCCACCATGGGCACGGGCAAGATCGCGCGCGATGGCAAGTCCGAGCCCCGTGCCGGCCGAACGCGTGGAGGCCGCGAAAGGCTGAAACAATTTCTCGCGCACCGCAGTCGGCACACCCGGACCATTGTCGCAAATGCGGATGCGCACAAGGCTTTCGTCGCGGGCGGCCCTCACTTCCACGAAACCATGCTCGCGCTCTTTCGCCGCCTCCGCGGCATTGCGTACCAGATTGAGTAGAAGACGGAAGAGCTGCTCACGATCCGCATCGATTTCGAGGGCCGGGTCGGCCGCGTTCTCGAACACCAAATTTGTTTCGCTGGGCTCGGCCGCGATCGCTACCTCACCCACTTCGTTGATCAGCGGGGCAATCGGGAAGCGCTCCCGCCGCGGCGGATGCTCGTCTGCGCGGCCGAAACGCATGGTTCGCGTCGCCAGATTCACCGCATGATCGAGCGAAGCGACGATGCGTGGCGCCAACCGTTTGACCACCGGATCGTCGACGCTGGCGAGCCGATCCGAGGCGAGCTGCGCGCTTGCGAGAATATTGCGCAGGTCGTGTTGGATTTTCGCGACCGCTCCGCCCAGAGCGGCGAGCCGCGCCTTTTGTTGAAGGAATCCAGTGATGGCGCGCTGCATGGCCGCGAGCTCGCGTTCGGCCAAGCCTATTTCGTCCTGCCGCTCAGACGGCGTCACGATGCGGCTCGCGTCTTCCGGATTCTCGTGGAAACGCACCATCGCTCGTGTCAGCCGGCCCATTGGCCTGACAAACACCGCATAAAGGCTCAGGAACACCAGCACGCCGGTCGCCAGCGAAATCCCCAGCGCCACGAGCATCAACCTTCCGCCGTAAGCGAGCAGATCGTTGCGGACCGGTTGTTCGTCGGTGATCAGCTCGACAGTCTGCGCATGCAGGATTTGCGTGCGGGCCACGACATGCAGCGTGCGATTGCCGCCGACGAAGAGGCAATCCAGCGCCCCGCCAATCTGGGCGAAGAGATTCTGGCCACGCAGATCGATCGTCATGTCGAAATGGCTGGGCTCGTCATGGGCAAGGAAGAGCTCGTGCTGGTCCGGCCGGGTGAGCATCACCGCGGCGGCGCCAGCCCGGGCGAGCAATTGCTGCCGCAATCCATCGGAGAGCTGCGCGCCGCTCGGCTCGGTAAAGGGAAGGATGGCGATCTCGGCGCTCGATATCCGTGATTCGAGCAAGCTGGTGTGGTAGCGCCCCAGCGTGGGCAGAAGGATCAGCACCTCGGTGATCAATACATAAAGGATGGTGAGCAGCAGCAGTCGGCCCGAAAGGCTGTGCGCAACGAGCGCCCATACGGCCGAAATACGCCGGTGCCAGTCGGTAGCAAAATCCCAGCTCTTCGCTTCCTGCGGGCCGGGCCCCGTCGCGGGCGGCTCAAGGGCATGCGGGATTTCCGCCAGCCGCTCGGCCTCCGCACCTCCCTTGATCACGCGCAACATAACCACGGCGGATTTTATCCTGACGTTCTCCACTCTGAAATGGAGACGAATTCTCCTCTTAAATACCGCACTTCAGCAATGAATTTCCCGTGTGCGAGTCCAATGATGTCCGGCTATGAGCGGCGGACGAAGGTTGACAGGCGCCTGGCCGGTCCTTAGAAACCCGGCTCTTCTGCGGGCCGACCGGAGACAGGGACATGAAACGCACCTATCAGCCGAGCAAGATCGTGCGCAAGCGCCGGCACGGCTTCCGCGCCCGCATGGCGACGGTGGGCGGGCGCAAGGTTCTGTCCCGCCGCCGGGCCCATGGGCGTAAGAGACTGTCGGCCTGATCGATTGCGACGGAACCGGGCCGCGCCCTGAAGATCTGCGGCCCAAAATCGAACGCCTCAAGAAACGGCAGGACTTTTTGCGCGCCGCCCGCTGTATCCGCCGGGTCGCGGCGGGTGTGACTCTTGAGCTCTGCCCAGCACCGGAGGAAGGATTGGCGACGATCCGGGTGGGGTTTACGGCAAGCCGGAAGATCGGCAACGCGGTGGCGCGGAACCGGGCGCGGCGGCGCCTGAAAGCGGCGGCGCAGCAGCTGCTTCCCCTTTATGGCCTGCCGGGCAATGACTATGTTGTCGTTGCGCGGCGGGAGACGCTGACCCGGCCCTTCGGCGATCTGCTCGGCGACCTCGAATCGGCGCTCGTGGCGGCTCACGACAGGCTGGAGCGAATTCGGACGGAAAGCATCCGGAAATGAATCGCCTCGTCCAGCTTGCCCGGGAGGCCGCGCTCGTGCTCCTCAAGGCACCGATTCTATTCTATCGCTGGTTCATAGGACCGCTGCTTCCGAATGTATGCCGCTTCACACCCAGCTGCTCGACTTACGCGCTTGAAGCGCTTGATGTGCACGGGCCATGGAGGGGCACAGGCCTCGCCCTGCACCGCCTTTTGCGGTGCCACCCCTTCACCTGGCTCGGCGGTTCGTCGGGCTTCGACCCCGTGCCTCCGAGCCGGTAAAGATCGATGAACGAAAATCGCAATCTTCTTCTCGCCATCATCCTTTCGGCCATCGTTTTGCTGGGTTGGGAATATTTCGTCGCGCAACCGCAAATGCAGGCCGAGCGAGCGCGTCAAGCCTTTATTCACAAAGAGAATGCGCAGTCGGCGACGCGCCAGCCCGCGGCGCAGGCACCGGCGCAATCCGGCCCGGGTCAACTTTCACGCGGGCAGGCACTTGCACAGTCCGGCCCGCGCGTTCCGATCGACACGCCGACGGTGGACGGTTCCTTGCGGCTGACGGGCGCGCGTTTCGACGATCTGCGTCTCAAGCGCTACCACGAGACGGTGGATCCGAAGAGCCCGGAAATCACGCTGCTTTCTCCACTGCGAACCCGCTATCCCTATTACGGAGTGTTCGGATTCGTCGGCGCTCCGGGCTCGCATATCGCTGTGCCCGGCGAAAACACGCCCTGGAAGCTCGCCAGCGGAGACACGCTCGCGCCGGGCCATCCGGTGACGCTCACCTGGGATAACGGCCAGGGCCTCGTCTTCACGCGCACAATCGCGGTCGACGATCAGTACATGTTTACAATCAGCGATTCCGTCAAAAACGGGACGGGGCGAAGCGTTGAGCTTTATCCCTACGGTTACGTCGCGCGCGACGGCCTGCCCGACACCAAACACTATTGGGTGCTGCACGAAGGCTTCGTCGGCGCGGCGGACGGCGCGCTGAAGGATGCGAGCTACGATGATTTCAAGAAGGACGACAAGCCGCCCGTCACCTTCCAGTCCACCGGTGGCTGGGTCGGCATCACCGACAAATACTGGATGGCGGCCGCCATTCCACCGCAGAACCAGCCATTCGACGGCTCCTATCGCGCCACGCCGCTCGAAGGCGCCAAAGCCTATCAGGCCGATTACCGGCTCAGTGGACACACCATAGCGCCCGGCGCGACGCTCCAACTTACGCAACGCCTGTTTGCGGGAGCGAAAATCGTTTCCGTCATCCGTCACTACGAGGACACGCTCCATATCGAACGATTCGACCTGGCGATCGATTGGGGCTGGTTCATATTTCTGACCAAGCCGATGTTCTGGCTGCTCGATTTCTTCTACAGCTTCACGGGCAATTTCGGGCTCGCGATTCTGCTGCTCACCGTCGCGGTCAAGCTGATCTTTTTCCCGCTTGCCGAAACGTCCTACCGCTCAATGGGCCGCATGAAGAAGCTGCAGCCGGAGGTCGAGCGTATTCGCGAACGTTTCGCGGAAGACAAGCTCCGGCAGCAACAGGAGATGATGGCGCTCTACAAGCGCGAAAAGGTCAATCCGGTTTCGGGTTGCCTGCCGATGCTGCTCACAATTCCGGTCTTCTTTTCGCTCTACAAGGTGCTGTTCGTCACGATCGAGATGCGGCAAGCGCCGTTCTTCGGCTGGATTCGCGACCTTTCGGCACCTGATCCGACATGTTTCATCAATCTCTTCGGGCTGTTGCCCTTTGCCATTCCGCACTGGATTCCGAGTTTCCTGCTTATCGGCATCTGGCCGGCGCTGATGGGCGTGACCCAATGGCTGCAGACCAAGATGAACCCCGCGCCCACCGATCCGGTGCAAGCGCAGATGTTCGCCTTCATGCCGCTTATCTTCACTTTCATGCTCGCCACCTTCCCGGCGGGACTGGTGATCTACTGGACCTGGAACAACCTGCTTACGACGGCGCAGCAATATGTGGTGATGAAGCGCCAGGGCGTCGAAGTGCATCTCTTCGAGAACCTTAAGCCGCCGGCCTTCCTGAAGCGGCTCGGGTCGCCCGGCGCGCGCGCATCTACACCGCCCGGCGAGTAATTAGTCCACCGATGGCGCAAAGGGAACGAACGCTTCTGGGACCGCGGGCGTCCCGCCCGCAAAACCGTGCGGGCGGGACGCCCGCGGCTCGGGAATTGGACGTTCGGAAGTTATTTGCCGGGACATGCGAGTTCGTTGCTGGTGCGGCGAACGTCGAAGCGATTCCGCAAGGCAACCTGCCGGAGATCGCGTTCGTCGGGCGCTCGAATGTCGGCAAATCGAGTCTCGTCAACGCACTGACCGGGCGCCGCACGCTTGCGCGGGTGTCGCATACGCCGGGCGCGACCAGACAAATAAATTTTTTCCAATTGGGCGAAAGCTGCATGCTCGTGGACCTGCCGGGCTACGGCTATGCCAAAGCTTCGCGCGCGCTGTCACAAGAATGGCAGAATCTGATCTTCGCCTATCTCCGCGGCCGCGCGAATCTTGCCCGCACCCTGTTGCTCATCGATTCGCGGCGAGGGATCATGCCGCCCGACCGCGAGGCCATGGATCTGCTCGACCAGGCGGCGGTCTCCTATGCGGGCGTACTCACAAAGCAGGACGAACTCACGGTCGGCGAACGCGAGCAAGTCCGGGCGGCCGCCGCGGAAGAACTGGGCCGCCGCACCGCGGCCTTTCCCGAATTGTTTGCCACTTCCGCGCGCAAGGCCGAAGGTCTCGAGTCGCTCCGCGACCATATCGCCACGCTGGCAGGGGCGTGGCGTCATGGGCTATAAGCGGCAGAGTCTGCCGGAATCATAACATGACGCTGCAGGACGAAGCTGGCCAGGATCGAAACCTGCGCGTCATGGCGCGCTGGCGCTCGACGGCCCGCGTTCTCGTCGAAGCTCTTCCCTATATCCTGCGCTATGACGGCGAGTCGATCGTCGTCAAATATGGCGGCCACGCAATGGAGGGCGGCGTCTCCGAGCATTTTGCGCAGGACATCGTGCTGATGAAACAGACGGGAATCGATCCCGTCGTGGTGCATGGCGGCGGACCGCAGATCGGCTCGATGCTTTCCAGGCTTTCCATTCCCTCTTCCTTCGTCGATGGCCTGCGCGTGACGGACGAAGCGGCGATCGAAGTCGTCGAGATGGTGCTGACCGGCGCGATCAACAAACAGATCGTCAGCGGCATCAACGCGGCCGGTGGCCGTGCGGTCGGGCTTTCGGGCAAGGACGGCAATCTCGTCATCGCGAAGAAACTCGAGCGATCGAAGCTCGATCCGATGAGCCTGGAGATGAAGCCTGTCGATCTCGGCTTTGTCGGCGTGCCGGACGAAATCAATCCTGAGGTACTGCGTACCATCATCAATTCGGACCTCATTCCCGTGATCGCGCCGATCGGGATCGGCCGGCGGGGCGAGACCTACAACATCAACGCGGATACGGTTTCAGGCGCGGTCGCAGGTGCGATGAAAGCGGCGCGTCTGCTGCTTCTCACCGATGTCGAAGGCGTGCTCGATCGCGAGGGCAAACTCATTCCGCGTCTCAGCATCGCCGAAGCGCGCGCCCTGATCGCGGACGGCACCATTTCGGGCGGCATGATCCCGAAAATCGAAACCGCGATCGAAGCCGTCGAAGCGGGCGTCCGCGCCGCCGTCATTCTCGACGGACGCATACCCCATGTGCTGCTGCTCGAACTATTCACCGAGCACGGCGCGGGAACGATGATCACCGCGGAATGAGATATTTCGGGCTATTTTGCGGGGCGCTGGCGCTGGCTGCGGCGCTTCAGGCGACGCCGGCTGCCGCCGATCTCAGGATCTGCAATCGCACGAGCTATGTCGTCTATGCGGCGGTCGGATATGAGTCCGGCCTGCAGATGCTGACGCGCGGCTGGACGCGTGTGGTGCCCGGCGATTGCGGCACCGCGCTCGAAGGGCCGCTCGGCCAGCCCTCTTACTTTCTTTATGCGCGCACTTCGCGGGCGCATTCCGGGCCGGCGCGCGCCTGGGGCGGACGCATCCGTCTCTGCGCGAAGGAAACAAATTTTGCCATCGACGTGCCGGTGGGTGGCGCGCATTGCGGGTCCGACGATGCGTTCCTGATGCCATTCGCGTCGCTCGCGACCGGTCACAAGGCGACGTGGACGACGACACTGACCGGCACCCGGCATTTTCCCAGCATGCAGGCGGCGCGCGGGGCCGGCATTGCGCGGCTGCTTTCGGATATCGGTTATCACGTAAATCCCGACGCGGCGCCCGACGCCAAGGCACTCGCGGATTTCCACGCGCGTATGCGCCTGCCCTCCAATGTCGGCGATGCCGACCTCTTCGCTGCGCTGGAGACCGAAGCGCAGAAAACCGCGGCGCCCGAAGGTTATTCGGTCTGCAATGACGGACAGTCGGAACTCTGGGCGGCCATCGCGCTACGCTCGCCACGGCTCAGCGTGTCACGCGGCTGGTGGGACGTGCCGCCCGGCGCCTGCGCCAGAGTGCTCACGATAGCGCTCAGCTTCGATACCGTCTATCTGCTGGCGCAGAAACACGGGAACAACAAGCTCGTCAGCGGCGCCACAACGTTCTGCGTGGCCAATGTCGCGTTCGAAATCTTCGGCAATACGGGCTGCGCCAAACGCGGGCTGACCGAAGCGGGGTTTGCCGGCACGAATACCAAAGGTCAGCCTGGCTTTGTGGCCCATATCGGCGATGACGGCCTGCTTCCGCCCGCGCCGAGACTTCCGCAGGCACGGGCCGGCAGATAATTCACGCAATCCGCTTTCTTGTTTGTTAGGCCGTGCTTTCGGCGCTGTAGCGGGCGAGGAGGCCGGTGCGCACGGCGGTGCGGAAGACTTGCCGGAAGAAAATGGCGGCGCCAAGAATGTAAAGCAAGGAAAGCGCGAAGCCGATCGCGAGATCGGAAACATGCCATGGCGCATGGCGGATGATCGCGCGCATGCCTTCGAAAACATAAGATGGGGGCAGCACACGAGAGACGGCCTGCATCCAGCCAGGCAGGACCGAGACGGGATAATAGACGCCGACAAAAGGCGCGACAAAAGCCGGCAAAGGCCAGACGAGCCATTCCGAGGCCGGGCCGAGCCGGAGCACCATGGCGCTGCCGGCAATACCGAGCGCGATACCAGACAGGAACAGCACAAGCACGAATGGCAGGAGCGCGATCCCGTAAGCGAAGAAGGAAAGACCAAAGGCGAAGCCGGCGAGCACCACCATGGTAAGAAGCCCGATCAGGCTGGTGCCGACTGCGGTGATCACGAGCCCCAGCACATACTCCGATATGCGCAGCGGCGTCGCGAACATGTTGAGGAAATTGCGCGACCAGACATCCTCCAGGAAGGCCGTCGAAACGCCCTGCATCACGCGGGTCAGGAAATCCCAGAGCAGCACCACGCCGAGGAGACCAGCAATGAAATTATATCCTGGCGAAGCTACGCTGTTCAGATAGCGCGAGATGAACCCCCAGACGATGATGTCGACCGCCACCCATACGAAGAGCGGGACCAGGCGCGTGGGACTGCCGCGATAAAGATAGAATTGCCGCAGCGCCACGGCCGCAACCCGCCGCAGATGCATCACCCCGTCCCCGCATGCAGCTGTTCGCGCGCGACATTTACGAACAGCTCTTCGAGATTGGCTGCGCCGTGCTCGCGCGGCAGTGTTTTCGGATCGCCTTCAAGAAGCAGATGGCCGTGCGAAAGGAAGAGCACGCGATGGCAGACCTCTTCGACTTCGTACATGTTGTGGCTGGTCCAGAGCACCGCGCTGCCGTTCTCCTCGGCAAAAGCGCGGATCGTGCCGCGGATCCCGCGCGCCGTGGCCGGATCGATGGAAGCGGTCGGCTCATCGAGGAGCAGGAGCTTCGGGCGGTTCAGGAGCGCCTTGGCGAGTGTCAGTCGCGTCTGCTCGCCGGATGAAAGTATGCCCGCCCTGGTGCGGCGAAACTGGACGAGATCAAGGCGCACGAGCAGATCCTCGATGCGGCGGGCGATGTCGGGCACTTCGTAGAGGAGTGCAAACACCCGCAGATTTTCCTCGACGCTCAGATTGCCCGGCAGCGCGGCATAAACAGCGGAGAAATTGGTGCACGATAGTGCAGCGCTGCGGTGGCGGAGGAGATCGACGCCATCGATCACGATGCTTCCGGCGCTGGGCTCGAGCACGCCGAGGATCATGTTGACGGTGGTCGTCTTGCCCGCGCCGTTCGGGCCAAGGAGCCCCACAATCTCTCCCGCCGCGATCGCGAAAGACACATCGTCCACCGCCATCACATGGTGATAGCTCTTGCGCAAATTCGTGACGGTGAGCACGAGATCGGAGGGCACGGGAAGGAATCCGGCGAGGCTTGCGCCGTCTTGTGCCATCGACCATGTTGCGCGCGCAATGCAGGCCGCTCCCGCAATCGATGCCGCGCCGGATTTCCGGCACATCGACGTCTGGATCTTCGATCTGGACAACACGCTCTACCCCGCCGAAAGCCGCATATTCGCGCAGATCGAAGCGCGCATGACCCTATTCGTTCAGCAGTTCCTGAAGCTCGACGAGCAGGAAGCCCGCCGCGTACAGAAGGCCTATTACCGCGAGCACGGCACGACGCTGAACGGGCTGATGCGAGTCCATGGCGCAGATCCCGACGCGTATCTGGCCTTTGTGCACGACATCGATATCTCTGCGCTCGGCGCGGATGCGGCGCTCGCCCGGGCCATTGCGCGGCTGCCCGGCCGCCGTTTCGTCTTCACCAATGGCTGCCGCAATCACGCCAGCCGCATTCTCGAACGGCTCGCCCTTTCGGGCTTTTTTGAAGAGCTATGGGACATCCGCACAATCGCATTCCGCCCGAAGCCGGATCCGGACTCCTATCGCGCGGTGCTGGCGCGCGCTGGCGCGAAGCCAGCGCGCGCGGCCATGTTTGACGACATCGCCCGCAACCTCGCGCCGGCGCATGAGCTGGGCTGTACTACCATCTGGCTCAGGAATGATTCGGAATGGTCGAAACAGGGTCCCGAACATCCGCATGTTTCGCCCGCGCATATCGACTACGAAACATCCGATCTGTGTGCATTTCTCCAAACAATCAGGATTTGAGATGACGAGCGATCTGGCACGCGTAATCGACGACGCATGGGAGAAACGGAATTCTTTCGATACGTCGACCGGGGGTTTGGTGCGCGAGGCCGTCGATGCGGCGCTCGATGCGCTCGACGCTGGACGACTGCGGGTGGCCGAGAAGCATGAATGCGAGTGGCATGTGCATCAATGGCTGAAGAAAGCCGTGCTGCTGTCATTCCGGCTCAACAATATTCAGGCAATCTCGGGCGGTCCGGGCGGATCGGCCTGGTGGGACAAGGTGGACTCGAAATTCAGGGACTGGAGCGATGAAGAGTTTCGTGCTGCAGGATTCCGCGCTGTGCCGGGTGCGCTGGTGCGCCGCTCCGCGTTCATCGGCAAAGGTGTCGTGCTGATGCCGTCTTTCGTCAATGTGGGCGCCTATGTCGGCGAGAACACGATGGTCGATACCTGGGTCACCATTGGTTCCTGCGCGCAGATCGGCCGGAATTGTCACATCTCCGGCGGCGCGGGCATCGGCGGCGTGCTCGAACCGTTGCAGGCCGCGCCGGTAATTATCGAGGATGATTGTTTCATCGGTGCGCGTTCCGAAGTGGCGGAAGGCGTGATCGTCGGCGAAGGCTCGGTGCTGTCGATGGGCGTCTTTCTCGGACAATCGACAAAGATTGTGGATCGCGAATCGGGCGAGATTTTCTACGGCCGCGTTCCGCCATATTCCGTCATTGTGCCTGGCGTGCTGCCTCATGCGGCCGATCGCCCGGCGCTCGCCTGCGCCGTCATCGTCAAGCGCGTCGATGCGCGCACGCGCGCCAGGACGTCGATCAATGAATTGCTGCGGGACTGAAGGGCATCAGCAATGAGTATCGCCGTCATCATCGCCGCGCTGTGGATTGGCTTCATCGTATGCTGGATCGCGCTCGCGGCGTGGAGCAGCAAAGCCGAGAAACGCGCGGGGCTGGGATCGGAGCTTCCCTACCGCATCGTCCTGATCCTCGGCGCGATCGTGTTTTTCATCCCTGCACATGGCTATCGCGGACCGTTGCGGCTCTGGCTTGTTACCCGGGCAGAAGCCTGGATCTGTGTGGCGCTGGTCGCGCTCGGCTTCGCCTTCAGCGCCTGGGCGCGCGTCTATCTCGGTCAATTGTGGTCGGGCAGCATTACGAAGAAACCCGATCACCGGATTGTGGATACCGGGCCATATGGCATCGTGCGCCACCCGATCTACACCGGCATTCTGCTTGCGGTCTTTGCAACGGCGGCGGCGAAGGGGACGGTGCTGGGGCTGATCGGCGCGTTCTTAATTACCATTGGAATCTGGATGAAGGCGCGGCTCGAAGAACGCTGGCTGCGCCAGGAACTCGGCGCCGAGGCATACGACGCCTATTGCCGCAAGGTCTCCATGCTGATTCCCTTCGGCCCGAAAGCCGCCTGAGTCAGGGATGATGGACCGGGGTTGCAGCCGCAGCCTTGGCCTGGGCAGCTTTCTGTTCGCGCGCCGCCTTCTGCTCGCGCGCCCTGACAGACATATGGTGCCCCATGGCACAACCCGCCATGGCGCCGAGTACGGCGTGGTGGTGCGCAAAGTGACCCGCCACGGCGCCGACCATCGCGCCTTTCAGGCACCCGGCCTCTGCGGGGACGACCGCTCCGGCAATCATGAGAGCTGCAAGCATCCCGGCAATCCTGCGCGACATCGCGTCCTCCGATCCTGAGCGCTACACACCATAGCTGGGAAGGGCCCGGCGACCATCAAGAGTGAGATCGCAAATTGCCCGCAAAACATCGCCGGACTGGAGCGGAGGGCATTTGGTGCAGTATGCCTCTTCGGTGAATCGAAGAGGGTCAGAAATGGTCGGCAGAACGGCATTGGTGCGGGCTTTGTTCGCGCTCGGCGTGGTGGCTCTGACCGGCGGCGCGGCGCCGGCTCCGCCGACGATGAACGGCATTTTGGCCGCATCGCCGAAGGGCGACTGGCGCGCGGTCGACCCTGGCAACACGCTCGTCATGCAGCTACCTGCGGGACGTCTCGTGATCGAACTCGCGCCCGCCTTTGCGCCGAAAGCGATCGCAAATATCAAGGCACTGGTTCACGCGCGTTATTTCGATGGCGCTGCAATCGTGCGGGCGCAGGACAATTACGTCGTCCAATGGTCGCGCAGCGACCACCACCCGCTCGGGGCTGCAAAATCCACCATTGCGCCTGAATTCGACCGGGCGATTGAGCCGGACATCGGTTTCACCTCGCTTCCGGATCCCGATACCTATGCACCGCAGACCGGGTTTTCGGACGGATTTCCCGTGGCGCGCGACGCTGCCAAGGGGCGTATGTGGCTTACGCATTGCTACGGCATGATCGGCGTTGGACGCGATGTCCCAGCCGATTCGGGCAATGGCAGCGAACTCTATGCCGTGATTGGCCAGTCGCCCCGCAATCTCGATCGCAACGTCACGCTTGTCGGCCGAATCATCGAAGGTATCGAGCTCTTCTCCACTCTGCCGCGCGGAACCGGCGCGCTCGGCTTCTACGAGAAGCCTACGCAGCGTGTGCCGATCACGTCCATACGGCTGGCGAGCGACATACCGGTGGCGCAGCGGCCGAACTTCGAAGCGCTGCGCACCGACACCAGCACCTTTCGCGCCCTTCTGCAGGAGCGCCGCACCCGGCCGGATCCCTGGTACAAACACAGCCCCGGCCACATCGGTGTTTGCAACATGCCCCTGCCCGTCCGCATGGTGCGGCGGAAAGCGTGACGGAAACTATGCGTCGTCCTTTGGCACGTCGATTCGTGCCATCGCGCGTTCCACCGCCATTCGCAACGGTTCGAGGCGATTTGTAATTACATCCACCAGAATCGCGGTGTCGAGATCGTCATATTTGTGACGAATAAAATTCCCGATGCCTCGAATGCCTGCCCAATCGATATCGGGCGCGAGTTTTGGCGCGATCAGCGGGTCAACTCCATACAGACGATTCGCCGCTTCACTGATCACCAGAATCTGTCGTTCCACGCCGCTGCGCACAAGGGGATTCCGGAGCATTGCCTCTTCGGCTCCGCCGGCTTCTTCGATCCAGGTCAGAATAAGGTCTATTGCAGTGATAATGTCGCGCAAGCATCGAACAATCCGCTCAGAAGGCATCCGCGCGGTCCCGCTGAATTGCCAGACGCAGCTCGGCCTTTCTGACGGGCTCGACAACAACATCTACAGCGAATCCAAATCCCTCTTCCAGGAGCGTCTGGACACCTCCCAGGTCAATGAGGTCAAGCCGTTTCCCCTCCGCTGGTGTTATGACAACGTCGACGTCACTTCTGTCGTCACCATCATCGCGCGCCGTCGAGCCGAACAGCGCAACGTGCGCTACTCCCCGCGCTTCGAGGGAAGAACGCAATCTTCGAAGGACGTCGATCGCCTGTTCCCGATTCATGGTGCCAATATAATCCCGACGGCTGAGTTCCGAAATACGTGCCTCACCGGGCGCGTGGGTTTTGGGGCGATTTCATTTCAGATACCGGTAGAACCAGGCGAGCGTGCGGGCTTCGGCGTCGGCGATGTGAGCGGGGTCGCGCAGGCCATGGCCTTCGCCGGGATAGATGGCATAGGAGGTCGGCACGCGGAGATCGTGCAGGGCGTGCCAGAATTCCTGGGTCTGCGGCGCAGGACATTCGATGTCGTCCGCCCCCACATATTCGAAGACGGGCATCCTGACGTTGCGGATGTAATTGATCGGCGAAGAGCGCGCATAGATCTGCGGATCGTCATAAACGCTGGCGCCGAAATAGGGGATCATCCACTCGTCGATACCGTTTTCGCCATAATACGAAAGCCAGTCGCTGAGACCTGCCGCAGCAACGCCGGCCTTGAACCGGTGGGTTTGCGTCACCGCCCACATGGTCATGAAGCCGCCATAGCTGCCCCCCATGATGCCAAGGCGTTCAGGATCGATCGGCGCCTGGCGCTCGACCGCATCAATTCCGGCAAGAATGTCGCGCAGATCGCCATATCCGAGGTCGCGCACATTCGCCGCAGTGAAAGCTTCGCCCTGCCCGAAACTGCCACGCGGATTGGGCAGGAACAGGGCATAGCCGTGTTCGAGCAACGCACGGTCCGTCCCGGCAGCGAAGAAGGAGGGAACGACGGCAGCCGCCGGTCCGCCATGCACGATGGTGATGAGAGGAAGCTTTCCGATCGCGTTTGCCGGCAACAGAAGCCAGCCCTGCACATCGAAGCCATCATTCGTCCAGGTGATGCTTCGCGCGGTCGCCGGCACGGTGAGGCCGGCATTGGCATGCGTGAGATCGCGCCATTGGCCGGGAGACCCGACCTCGATCTCGGGCGGCGAGGCAAAGCTTTCATGCACCGACGCCGTCACCGGCGACGGACAGGTGCGCGACAGCCCGCCGTCGCGACCATGCAGCGATTCGCTGCCTTGAAACAGCAATCGGGGCGCTCCGGGTTTTGACGTATCGTCGAATTCGACGAGTTGCGTGGCCGCGCCCGCGAGCAGCTCGGCCTGCAGATGTCCGTTGCAATTCCAGGCCACGCTGCGTGCGGACGCGCGCATGCCGGGTGTTATATCAACAGCATTCCCGCCACTCATGGGCACGGTGTAGATATCTCCGCCCGTCGAGCCTTCATCGCTCATCAAGCCGCTGATGAAGGCCACGCTGCCGTCCTTCGAGACCACCGGATCGGCAAGCTGGTGGCGCGGATCCGGCGGCGCGAAAATTACATGTGCCGCGCCATCGCCTGCATCAAATCTGTAAAGCTTCGCCACCCACCAATTGGCGTCGCCATTGCCGGGCGCAGCCGTGCCGACAAAGCCGTGGCCGTCCGGCAACCAATCATAGTCATAGACGAACAGTCCCGGCGGCGACGCCCAATGCAGGCCGCCCTTCTCGAGAATCGCGATACGCTGTTCGGGGGCGGGGCCCGTCAGATCGCCGGTGACGGGCGCACCGGCCTGCGTGGCGCCGACTTCCTTGTTGGCGCCGGCGATCGCCAGCATGGCGAGTTTCCCGTCAGGCCCCAGGCGCAGATCGCCGATCGTGCCGTCGAACGCGAAAAGCTTCGTCAGATGACTTCCGTCGGCGGCTACGGAATAGAGCGAGCGCGCATGGCTTCCCGGCGTACGCAACGCGAAGATGAGATTCTCGCCATCCGCCCGCCATACCGGCGAAGAGGGCCAGCATTCCCGCACACCGCCACAGGGCAGCCGCACCGCCGCTGTGCCTTTCCCGTCGCTCTCGCGGATGATCAGTATGCGGACCACAGGCTCGCCGCCCCAAGGCGAGGCGTCGCCTTCGACCGAGGCGACATGGCGCCCATCGGGCGACATGGCGATTTCCAGGTAGCGATGGAGGATTTGCGGCGCCGCGGCAGCGCTGCAAGGCGCCAAGGCCAGCGACGCGACAATGGTCGAAGGGACGAAAATCCGGTGAAACATGTGGGGACCTTATGCGGCGCATGGCCGGGCAGGCAACGCGGCAATTGCAATCCTGAACACGTCTTGGCCGCGTGGACATCGCCCTTGCCGGGAGCCATCCGTGCATGGAGTATGTACGCTGACGCAGATTCGTCGCGACGGGGAAACATTTGAAAATTGAGACTGGGGCTGGATTCTGTCCCTTGTGCCGGCATTGAGCGCGGTTACGCAGATACCAGCCGGTCCTGCGCAAGAAGGCGGGCGGTCCAGGCAGTTTTTGCTCGTCGCGCTGGTAGTCCTGCTTTTCTTTGCCTGGGGATTTGCGACAGTCCTGCTCGATTCACTTGTCCCCAAGCTTAAAGGCGTCTTCGCCCTTTCCTACACGCAGGTGATGCTGACCCAGTTCAGCTTCTTCATCGGTTATTTCTTTTTCTCGATACCTGCGGGGTTCGTACTCTCGCGCATCGGTTACGTTCGTGGCGCAATACTGGGCCTTGCCATCATGGTTTGCGGCTGCCTGTTGTTCTCGCCCGCCGCCGCGTCCGGCCTGTTCGCCGCCTTTCTGGTGGCGCTGTTTGTAATGTCCGCCGGCATCACGCTCCTGCAAGTGGTGGCCAATCCTTTCATCGCCGAACTTGGACCCGAATCGTCGTCATCCAGCCGCTTGACTCTCGCGCAGGCCTTTAATTCGCTCGGAACGACGATCGGACCCTGGGTGGGTGCGACTCTGATATTGAGCGGCGGCGTCACGATCGATGCCGCACATCTGACTCCGGCCGAACTCAGCGCCGCCCGCATCACCCAGGCGCACGCCACACAGCTGCCGTTCCTGATGATCGCAGCAGGACTGACAGTCGTAGCGATTCTTTTCTGGATCATGCGCCGAAATGCGGCACCGCCGGTGAGCGCGCAAATGGCCTCGTTTCGTGCGGTTTGGGCGCTCAGGAACCAGCCGCGCCTGCTTTTGGGGGCTATCGCAATCTTCGTTTATGTCGGCGCCGAAGTGTCGATCGGCAGCATGATGACAAATTATCTCATGCAGCCCTCAACACTCGGCCTCGTTGCCGAAAGAGCGGGCAAGCTTGTCAGCTTTTATTGGGGCGGCGCGATGGTCGGGCGCTTCCTCGGCAGCTTCGTATTGCGGGAGGCGCGTCCCGGCTTCGTCCTTACGATTTGCGCGATGAGCGCCTGTACATTGGCGCTTGTTTCATCTCAATCGAGCGGTGCGTTCGCAGCCTGGTCGCTCCTCGCCGTGGGTCTGTTCAATTCCATCATGTTTCCCACCATCTTCGCACTCGCGAGCGAAAACCTCGGCGCGGAGAAACCGAACGCCTCCGCACTGCTCTGCATGGCGATCGTCGGCGGCGCCATTGTTCCCGAAATCACCGGCGCGGTGGCGGATGCAACGAATCTCGCCACGGCGCTCTTCGTTCCCGCCGCCTGTTACATCTGGATCGCGATCTATGGCGTGTTGACGGTGCGCGGACTGGGACTGGAAGCCGCTTCCCCGGAAAATATCTGACGGAACGCCGCTTCACCCGAGGGCGTGAAGCGCAAGGTGCGGCTGTCGGTCACGCGCGAGACCCATCTGAGCTCCTGAAATCTCTTCAGCAATGCAGCGCCGAGCGCCCCGCCCAAATGATGGCGGCGCATGCTCCAGTCGAGACAGGCGCGGCACAATGGCCGCCGCTCGTTGGAGAGCCTGTCGACATCGATCCTGAAGCCGTTCATGAAATCTGCTCCCGCTTTCGTCAGACTGAGATCGTCGCGTTCGCGCACGATGCGGTTGAGAGAGAGCAGGTTGTCCAGAAGCTGGACGCCCATCTCGCCCGCGAGATGATCGTAACAGACCCGCGCTCTCCTCAGCGCCGGATCGCGCGGACCTGGGCGCGTCCTCAGCTGCCCGGTGCGCGCCGCGACGCTCATGATCGCTTCGAGCATCTGCGCCACGTCGTCGTCGGCGAGACGAAAGTACCGATGCCGGCCCTGACGTGTGGCGGAGATCAACCCGGCCGACGCGAGCTTCGCCAGATGCGAGCTGGCCGTCTGCAACGTGACGCCCGCTTCTCCCGCAAGCTCGCTCGCGGTCAGCGCCATCCCGCCGGAAAGCGCGGCGAGCATATTGGCGCGCGCCGGATCGCCCGCCAGCGCGGCCACCGGCGCGATGCTGGGTCCGTCCTTCATACTTCGATGTGTATCGAACTGAATATGCAACCGCAAGCGCTAAGCTGCGGACGGTTTCAGGAGCAGTCCACATGAGTATCGTCTGCCACATCCGCTATCAGATCGACCCCTTCAAGCGCGCGGCCTTCGAAGAATATGCCCGCAAATGGCTCACGGCCATTCCCGCCTGCGGCGGCGATTTGATCGGTTATTTCATGCCGCATGAAGGCACCAATGATATCGCCTATGCGATGATCTGCTTCGACAGCCTCGCGGCCTATGAGACCTACCGTGCAAAGCTGCGCGCCGATCCCGAGAGCGTGGCCAACTTCCAGTTCGCCGAGAGCGAACGGTTCATCCTTCGCGAAGAACGCACCTTTCTTCGACGCGTCGAAGCCGACCAATGAGCCTGGCATTCGGTCGTACGTCAGATAACGAGGCCGTTTTGCAATTGCGTGCCCCGGGCGAGCCCACATTGCTCGTGCGGCATGTGCCTGGAGCCGGGCCGCCGGTACTTTACGTACATGGCGCGACGTTTCCGTCGGCGCTATCCGTCGCCTATCGATTCAATGGCCGCTCCTGGATGGACGACCTCGGCGCGTGCGGCTTTGACGTCTGGGCGTTCGACTTTGCGGGCTTTGGCGGTTCGGACCGGCCACCGACATTGAGTGGCGACCGGAACGGCGTGCCCACGGGCCGAGCCATCGATGCTGCCGCACAGATTGCCCGTGTCGTCCAGCGCATCATGGCTTCGGCGGACCATTCGCGCGTTTCATTGGTCGCGCATTCCTGGGGCTCCATGCCGGCGGGCTTGTTTGCCGGACGCCATCCCGACCTCATGGACAAGCTATGTTTGTTTGGCCCGTTGGCACAGCGCGACACGCCAGGCCTTCCTGCGCCTGAAAGCGTCGGTGCATGGCGGTTGGTCGGCGTGGCCGAACAGCTTGCACGTTTCGTGGAAGACGTTCCCCCAGGCCACGCACCCGTCCTGATAGAGCCGGAGCTGGAGACCTGGGGCCCCGCTTATCTGGCAAGCGATCCGGAAGCGGAGCGGCGTACCCCGCCAGCCGTCAAGATCCCGACAGGCCCGGTCGCGGACATTCTCGCCGCTTGGTCAGGCAAGCTTGCCTGGCGGCCCGAAGAGGCTCTTTGTCCCGTACTCATCGTCCGGGGCGAATGGGATAGCGTGTCGACGAATGCAGATGCGAACTGGCTCCTGTCACGTATTTCATCTCCGGTCCGGCAAGACACAAGGATTCCAAACGGAACCCATCTCCTGCATCTCGAGCAAAATCGCGAGGCGTTGTTTGCAGCGGTAGGCGCCTTTCTCCGTCGCGGCGTGGGTTGATCGAACCGATCACGAAACAAACGGGCGCTGTGCATTCGCACAGCGCCCGCTGACATTACTCTCGGACAAATTCAGTGCTGGACCGCGCTGGCTTCGCGGATCATGCCACCATCCGGCGCGGCGCGCGGCGTGTAGCGAATCTCGCGCACATCGGACGGTTGGTCCGCGGGGGCTGCATGCCCGACGCCGGACGAGACGCCGCCGTGACCGTTGCCGCAATCGCCATAGGTTTTCGAGACGATTTGGGGCTTCTGTCCCCCGCCGCGCGACATGATTTGCACGCTGCGTGCGCAAACGCCGCTGCCGGATGCCGTCGAGACGAAGGAATAGCTTTCGGAACCGGGCGGAAGTTTTCCGGCGCCGATCTCGACCAGGCCTGGATTGGCGGCGATTGCATCCGCATTTTGGAGCATCGTCGCCATCTGCCGATCCATCGCGGCGGAGATGCGGTCCATTTCAGCAAAAGGCGATGGGCCGAAGAACGCGACCGGCCAGCCGACATCGAATGAGCCTGCCCAGGGGCTCACCTCCACCTGGGGCGGGACATCTCCGCTATAGCGGATATGCTCGACGACCCCGCCCGGAAGACGGACGGTCATGACATGCGCTCCGTGGCCAGCTGCCGTGGCAACACTGATGGCGCCGGAAAGCAGCAAGGCTCCAACGCCTGCAAGTAGAGCTGTTTGGATGGATTTCATCGTAGTCTCCCTGTGTTCGAAGACAGTTATCAATATAGCCCGTGCGCTGCGGAAGTGAAGATGGTTTTGTGCGTAGCCGAGGACAAATGGTCGCTTCAAAATCTGACTCTTTCGTTACGAGTTCGTCATCTGCCCTTGCGCTCAACCTCGGATGTTTGGAGCCTACAGGCTGCGAGCCCCGGCGGCAAAAATCGGCTAGGCTCTGAGGGGAGGGAACACCATGGCAGCGCTGCCGCTCGCCGACTGGCGGGATTTCTATGTGACGATCGGCACCGCGTCGGGGGCGATCGTCGGCGCCTCGTTCATCGTGGCCACCCTCGCATCCAACCTCAAGGAGCGGACCACCGGCATACGCGGCTTCATCACTCCGACCGCCGTTCATCTCGGCAGCGTGCTGGTCGGCTCCGCCATCCTGACGGTTCCCACGCTCACATCGCTGTCGCTCGCGATCCTTCTGGGTACCGGGGGAATTGGCGGCACGGTCTATGGGCTGCTGGTCGCGACGCGCATCTGGAAAATGCGCCTCGATCTCGACGACCGCCTTTGTTACGTGATCCTGCCGATCTTCGCCTATGCCGCAATGACGGCGGCCGCGCTGATCGAGCGCTGGGCCGTGACATTGGCCCTCGATACGCTGGCGGCGTCGTTGGTCGTGATCCTGATCATAGGGATGCGCAACGCCTGGGACATGGCGACGTTCATGATCACGCGCGACCCCGACAAGTGACGCGCAGCCGATCCCATGCAACGAAACGTCAGATCTGCCGAAGCGCCTGTTTGCGCAATTGACGGCTGAGCGCGAGTTCGTCGAGCCTTAGCCTGCTCCGGCGCAGCTGGGTCTCGGCCGCGCGCCGCAGTTCCTGTTCGGCGGCCAGTTCGAGCGCCCGGAGTTCTTCCCCGGCCTTTTCCAGCTCGACAATGGCCTGCGCCCGCTCCCGGTCGATATCCTTAAGCGTAGCCTTCAGGTTCTCGCGGCGTACGTCCATCGCGCGCAGGAAGCTCGGAAACGCCAGGCGGCCGATATCGGACTCGTTTGCCCGCTGCTTTTCGCGCGCGACCGCGTCTTCAAGATCGGTAAGCTTCCGCTTCACTTCGGCCGACATGATTTCCAGCGTGACATTGCGCCGCTTCAGCTCCTCGGCCCGAAACCGCTTGAGCCGCACAACGTTCTCGCGGCGCTTCATCCCTCCGCCGCCTTTCCCGGATTGGGAAAATTCTCTCTCGGCCAATGGGTTAGGCTCCCCTGCGGCCGGCTGGCCCGAACGGCATGACCGCATTGCCCGCGCCAAGCGCATCCAGGCCCAGTCCGATCATCCACCCGGTCATCCACGGCTTGTTCGGCAAAGCTTTGATTCCTCCCGGCCGTCACAATCTTGAACAGAAGGATTTAAGTCGCGGTAAACTTAACGAGACGAATCAAGGGGATAGATTCGGGCGGGGCCGCTTCGACGAGCCTGCCGCCGGCATGAACAGGTCGGGAGGGACGCAAGCCGTTGTTAACCATTTCCGCTTACCTTCCGGAATGATTGCGTTAACGGGGCCGTTGAAGGGGACTTAAATTATGCGCGTTCTTTTGATCGAAGACGACAGCGCAATGGCGCGCAGCATCGAACTGATGCTCCGATCCGAAGGCTTCAATGTCTACACGACCGATCTCGGCGAAGAGGGGATCGATCTCGGCAAACTCTACGATTACGACATCATCGTTCTCGACCTGCAATTGCCGGACATGAGCGGCTTCGAAGTGTTGAAGTCGCTGCGGACCGCGAAGGTGCAGACGCCGGTTCTCATTCTTTCCGGCAATGCCATCGTCGAGGCGAAAGTCAAGGCGCTGGGATTCGGCGCCGATGATTACATGACCAAGCCCTTCCACAAGGACGAGCTTGTCGCGCGCATCCAGGCGGTGGTGCGCCGCTCCAAGGGTCATTCACAATCGGTGATCACCACCGGTAAGCTTACCGTCAATCTCGACGCCAAAACGGTCGAGGTCGACACCAGCCGGGTGCATCTGACCGGCAAGGAATATCAGATGCTCGAGCTGCTTTCGCTGCGAAAGGGCACGACGCTGACCAAGGAGATGTTCCTCAATCATCTCTATGGCGGGATGGACGAGCCCGAGCTCAAGATCATCGACGTGTTCATCTGCAAGCTGCGCAAGAAACTCGCCGCCGCGACCAATGGCGAGAATTACATCGAAACGGTGTGGGGCCGCGGCTATGTGCTCCGCGATCCGGCCGGCGGCGAAGAGGCGGCCTAGGTTTCGGTTGCCGCATTTGAAGTCCGGATGGCGCGAGGGGTTTCGTACCTCTTGAATTTCCCATTTATTGTGCTACGCTAATTCATGCCGGAAGCCGTATGGGACGAGGCGAAGCGCCTCGCCAATCTCGCAAAGCACGGCGTGGATTTCGCGGATGTCCCATTCATGGATTGGGATCACGCCACGATTCTTGAGGATAAGCGCTTCGATTATCCCGAACAGCGCTTCTGGGCGTTTGGCATGCTGCGCGGCCGCTTGCATCTGGCGGCCTATTGCGAGCGTCGAGGAAAAATTCGGGTGATCAGTTTCCGGAAGGCGAATCCACGAGAGGTGAAGCGGTATGCCGGCAAGACGCAAACCCACGACGGTCTCGGACGACGACATTCCCGAAATGTCGGCGGAGGATTTTGCGCGCGCGAAGCCGGCCCGCAAGGTGGCGCCGCAGGTGGTGGCCGCAATGAAGCATGCCCGGGGCCGGCCTAAACTCGAAAAACCCAAACAGCATGTGACCCTCAGGCTGGATGCGGCCGTTGTGGAGGCGTTCAAGGCACAGGGACCCGGCTGGCAAAGCCGGATCAACGACGCCTTGGCCCGTGTCATTGCGCACAAGCGGACACGCCGGAAGGCTGCATAGTCAGACCGATCAGCGAAGCTCGAACGATGACGCTCTTCAATCCTCGCCGTGATCCGGCAGCAGCACTTCGCGTTTGCCCTGGTGGTTGGGCTTGGAGATGACGCCTTCGTCTTCCATGCGCTCGATCAGGCGCGCGGCCTTGTTGTAGCCGATTTCGAGGCGGCGCTGAATGTAGCTCACGGTGGGCTTGCGGTCGCGGGCGACGATGGCGAGCGCGCGGTCGTAAAGCTCGTCGCCGGAATTCCCACATCCAGCATTTCCTAAATCGCTTCCATTATTTTTTAAACAAGAATCACTGCTGCAACCGGCCAAGCCACGTACCGAATCTGTTTTGACACGTCATCATCGTTCGGGCGCCGAAGTTCAAGAATAATTTCATCTTCCACTCCTGACAATGTTGGCTCAAATTCTGTGATAACAGGGTCCCGGACCCTTGTTGCACTCACTAAGTGTCGGACAAGTAGCGCTTGACTGTGTTGCGAAAATTCGCACCGCGTTTTATCGGGGTAAATTCCGTACGCGTGAAGGCTTGTCAATCCCTCAGAAGGTTCGCCTCCCTCCTGTCTGATCATCTGACGGAGAAAAAACAGCACAGCACGTGGTCTCCCACGCGGAAATTCCACGTCCAGCTCCTCAGGACTGTTCAGGTAGGCAGCTCCGCTTGGCCTGTCCGGTAGGAAAGTTCGACGCAGTTGGTCAAGAACTTCAGTCAGGTTCAAGCCGAGTTGCCGGACGGTCTGACCATTTATCGCTTCGATTGGGCCACCCTCGGTATCGCCACATGCATATAGGTTGCCGCCAAATCGAACGGTCGGACACGACTGATCCGAAGCCACGATTTCACTTCCCTCGAAGCTGAACGTTGTCACACTTGCATTTGGACCGGCTTCTGCGCCACACTGTCTCATCAAAAAGCTTTCAATGTCGGCCCAGGAGGTGCTACCCGCATTCACCGCTCGAATACGATCCGCATTTTGTCTGTATTCGCTGTCGAAATTTCGCCACGTCTCATATCCCTGCTTGACAATTCTTCCAATCTCAACCGATGCAGTATCGTTTATGGAGCTGACAGGTGCGGAACTTAGAAGTTCTTCAAACTCCTTGGGCGGGACTAGCGACATGACACGGCTAAACAAACTCTCGAATTGCTCCGGATCGAGTTGCGTTGCGATAAGTCGCAGTTTTTCGCGCGCGATTCGATACATATCGA
Source organism: Rhizomicrobium sp. (assembly GCA_036272695.1). Lineage (GTDB taxonomy): Bacteria > Pseudomonadota > Alphaproteobacteria > Micropepsales > Micropepsaceae > Rhizomicrobium. The sequence continues at coordinate 42,626 of DATAYG010000023.1, forward strand.
CTTCGCGACTCCCAGCTGCGACTACAGTGTCGACCATTATGGTCCTTCGCGATCCAAATCTATGTACGCGTCCTACCCGTTGTTCCATTTCCATTGGATTCCACGGTACGTCGAGGTGAATGAGCCGTCGCGCTCGTTGCATGTTGAGCCCCTCCCCACCGGCACGTGACGAGACAAGAAACTGGGGGCCTCCATCTGATTGAAACGCCGCAACTTGAGCACGCCGCTCCTCTTCCGACTGCTCACCGACGATTATGCTTGGACGTCGGCCATAGCGTCGCTCTAGGTAAGCTGCAACGACCGTAACCGTTTCCACGGGTTGGGCAAACAAGACAATTCGTTCGCCATTTGCTTCTTCAATAATTGGAGATAACGCCCGCCACTTTGCGTCGGCTGCAGGGCTTCGGAGTAAGGCTACGCCCTCCTCCAAAAGACTTGCCAGAGCGTTTGCATCTGGCCGCCATTCATCCAGTTCAATGTCTTCGTCGTCACCCAACACATCTTCCTGTTGGAGCTGCGCGCCGATCTGCCTGAGAAGCCGCTCGTAGAGAAGGGGCAACGCTTCCTCAGCCCGACCACCTCGGTACGGCCGAAGCGCCGCGAGAGCATCACGGAGCGCCCCATTCTCGAGATCCCAACGCAAACGCCGAATGCCTAACCGCGCAAGATACCCTAAGCCGGCCTGGACGCTCGATGCCGCCCATTGAAGAGCTTGCCCTTTAGCCCAACCCGCTGCGCGTGCCCGCGACTGGGTCCCGCCGGTAAGTGAACTATCGTATAGCGATGCGACCGCCGCGTACCACTGCTCGTAAGCGTGACCCAGCTGAACCACGACTGGAGATCGTACGAGTCGTGACGGAAAGAGTGGCTTCCCGCCCCAATCTCGTACCGCGTCTTTTGCCCGGAAGATTACACGCCCGGCCGCGCTGCTGACGTCGTTTCCATCACCAAGCAACTTTAGTAGATTTCGAAATCTGATCTGACTTCCCTGATGAGGCGTTCCACTCATAATAACAAGTCGGCCGCCGCGGGTAAGCCCCTGCGCCAGCTGATTCACCAATCGAAACGACTGGTTTGGTTTCCCGCCGTCCGCACCCCAATCAGAGAGATGGTGACATTCATCCACTATGATTACATCCCAAGGACCACTATTAACCACCTCTTTAAAATTACTTCCGAACACAGCCTTCTGAATGCTGGCAACTACAACTTTGTCACTATTCAGTCGGGCGTCTCCAAAGGCGCCAGCAACCCACGACCGAGCATCTAAATCGAGCTTATCTCTAAACTCGAAAGCCACATTGCCCA
>DATAYG010000024.1:0-4307 GCA_036272695.1 Rhizomicrobium sp.
TGACCATCCGCCGCCCGGCCGGCAAATATCAGGTACTTGTAAAAGCGGACGATTACGATCCTGCGACTGTACAGACCGTCGAACTCAAGGCCGGCGCAAGGCTGCCGCCCGTCAATTTCGCCCTGAACCGAATTGTCCATACAGCGACGGTCGCCATTGAATCCGCGCCGCCCGAGAGCGAGGTTCTTCTGGATGGCTCAAGTATCGGCACCGCCGCCTCCGGCGCATTTAAGAAGGAAGTTTCGCCCGGCAACCATACCATCACCATTCGTAAGCCCGATTACGTCGATTTCACGCACTACCAGCAGTTCGCTGCCGGCCAGAGCGCAACTATCAGCGCCGCCGACATGAAGCCGTTTGGCAAACTGCTGGCCAAAGTAACTCCAGAGAGCGCCCGCGTCACGTATAAACGTGCTGGAGAAACGGAAGCAAAGCCGCTGTCCGCGAACGGAGCCGCCTCTATTCCTCCCGGCGATTACGTGTTGGAATCGAAGGCCGACGGTTTTATGCCCGACCTCCAGAACATAGCCGTCGCGGCGGGGAAAGAGGCAACGTATGCCGCAACCCTCCATCCCGTCGTCGTTGCGGTTGAAAAACTGACGCCGCAAAAGGTGTTTGCGAACGGCTCAGCCTGGACGTTCAGCGATCCCGACGGTTGGTGGGCTTGTTCGCAGAAGGGCTTCAGCTTTTTGAAACGGGACGAAGGCACCCTGACCTTCACCATCGCCAAAGACCCCAAGCCGTTCGTCAAGGAACGCGTCAAGAAGTACGAATTCGTGGCCGACTACAAAGACGAAGAGAACAAAATTACCTACTCGCTCGACGGACACCATCTAACGAAGAAAATCTTCGTCAATGGCAAGGAAATCAAAGAAGCGCGCAACGACCTTCCCATCAGCGCCGGCGACACGTTGCATTTCAGTATTCAGATTCTGCCGGACACCATCAACGTCAAGGTGAACGGGACCGCCGACACGACGAAGCGACCCGAATTACACGGCAAATTCGGCTTCATCAATGAAGTCGTTCTGATGCCACGCTAACTGGCTGGTAAGTCGCTCCTAACTACAACCGGCAGATAAGTAGCTCGCGCTCATAGATCATCTCCGGCGGTAAGTGGTCATGTAAGTCGATGAATAACTCCTCATGACCAATTACTTCTCCGCGCCATTCGCCCCGGTCAAACGACTGTAACTCGTCGAACTTCGCGTGCGGAAAATCCAGACCGTCCCAGTCGATGTCTTCGTATTTCGGCATCCAGCCGATCGGCGTTTCGCGGCCGGCAACGCGGCTGTGCGCTCGGTCGACAATCCACTTCAGCACCCGCATGTTCTGGCCGAATCCTGGCCAGATGAATTGCCCGTTTTCATCCTTGCGGAACCAGTTGACGTGGAAGATCCGCGGTGTCGCGCTGAGCGAGCGTTGCATCGTCAGCCAGTGCCGGAAATAGTCTCCCATGTGATAGCCGCAGAACGGCAGCATGGCCATGGGATCACGCCGCACTTTCCCAACCGCGCCCGCCGCCGCCGCTGTCGTTTCCGACCCCATGGTTGCGCCAACATACACGCCCGCGCTCCAGTTGAATGCCTGATAGACCAACGGAATCGTGGAGGCTCGCCGGCCGCCGAATATGAACGCGCTGATCGGGACTCCTTCCGGGTCTTCCCAATTGGGATCGATCGACGGGCATTGAGAAGCCGGTGCGGTAAAGCGCGCATTCGGATGGGCAGCCTTCCTGCCTGTCTCGCGTCCGATCTCCGGCGTCCAGGGATTACCCTGCCAATCCTGGCACTCGGCCGGCGGTTCATCCGTCAATCCTTCCCACCACACGCCCCCGTCGGGTGTCAGAGCCACATTGGTGAAGATCGTGTTGCGCGACAGGGTCGCAATCGCATTCGGGTTCGTCTTCGGCGAGGTTCCCGGCGCAACTCCGAAAAATCCCGCTTCCGGATTGATCGCGCGCAACTGCCCGGTGGCATCTGCTTTGATCCAGGCGATATCGTCACCAACCGTCCAGATTTTCCAGCCTTCGAAGCCCGGAGGCGGAATCATCATCGCGAAATTGGTCTTGCCACAGGCGCTGGGAAAAGCCGCCGCGATATACGTCTTTTCGCCTTTCGGATCTTCCACGCCCACGATGAGCATGTGCTCGGCCATCCAGCCTTCATCGCGCGCGATGTTCGAAGCAATTCGCAGAGCGAAGCACTTCTTGCCCAGCAGCGCGTTTCCGCCGTAGCCCGAACCATATGACCAGATCTCGCGTGTCTCCGGGAAGTGGACGATGTACTTCTGCGAATTGCACGGCCAGGGCACGTCCTTCTCGCCCGGCGCCAGCGGCGCTCCCACACTGTGCATGCACGGCACCACGCGCTTGAGATCCTTGTCGATCTCACGAAACACGGGCAGCCCGATGCGCGCCATGATGCGCATGTTGACCACCACATACGGCGAATCGGTCAGCTCGACACCGATCTGCGACATCGGCGAATCAATCGGCCCCATGCTGAACGGCAGCACGTACATCGTCCGCCCCCGCATGCAGCCGCGAAACAGCGACTTCAGCGTGCGGCGCATTTCGAACGGATTCACCCAATTGTTTGTTGGCCCCGCGCTCTCCTTTGACAAAGAGCAAATGAAGGTGCGGTCTTCCACGCGCGCCACGTCGCTCGCGTCGGAACGCGCGTAATAACAGCCCGGCCACAACTCCTCGTTCAACTTAATGAACGTGCCGCTTGCCACCATTTCCGCGCAGAGCGTTGCGTTTTCGTCTTCCGAGCCATCCACCCAGTGAATCGCCGCCGGCCGGCACAACTCGGCCATTTTTTCTACCCACCGGATCAAATGCTTATTCGTGCTGAGAGGCGTTTCTGCCTGATGCGACTTAATGCTCTTGTGAACCGCGGACAAGGAGGATTTCATAGGCAATAAACCACTAGAGTACAGTGAAGAGGATTTTTCGAGGTGACCTGCCATGTCGCATGCAAGCCTGAACCATACCCCTACGGAAACTGAAACCAATCTCGAGCGCGATCTCTCTTCGCACTTCGTTCGCGTGGTAGAAGAAGCGGCGGTCGCAAGCGCCCGCACTATGGGCATCGGAGATCGGAAGCACTCCGATCATGCCGCCGTACACGCCATGCGGCAGGCGTTCGAAACGGTTCCGATCAACGGCAACATCGTCATCGGCGAAGGCGAGCGCGATGAGGCTCCCATGCTCTACATCGGCGAACGTGTCGGCATGACGCCGAACGGCCGGGAGTTTCCGGGCGTGGATATTGCAGTCGATCCGCTCGAAGGCACCAATCTCTGCGCCACCGGCGCGGCTAACGCCATCGCGGTTCTGGCGGCGTCGGAGCCCGGCGGCCTTCTGCACGCGCCCGATTGCTACATGGAGAAAATCGTCGCCGGCCCTGCCTGCCGCGGTGCTCTCGATCTCGACGCCCCCGTTGGGCAGAATCTTAAGTCCATCGCGCGTCGCCTTGACCGCGACGTCAAAGATCTCGTGGTCATCGTTCTCGATCGCCCGCGCCACGAAAAGCTGATTGACGACATCAGGCGCGAAGGTGCGCGCATCCGGCTGATCGGTGACGGCGATCTTTCTGCCGCCATTGCGGTGGCTGTGCGCGGCAACGGCGTCCACGCGGTGATGGGAATCGGTGGAGCGCCCGAAGGTGTTCTGGCTGCGGCGGCTATGCGCTGCCTGCATGGCGAAATGGTGGGACGTCTGGTCATCGATACGCCCGAACTCGAAGAGCGCGTCGCCCGCATGGGCATCAAGAATCCGAAGCGCATCTATACCGCCGGCGACCTCGCCATGGGCACGCACATCGTCTTTGCCGCGTGCGGGGTCACCGATGGCGCTCTGCTGCGCGGCGTCCGCTTCTTCGGCGAAGGTTACCGCACGCACACGCTGCTGATGACATCCGGCAACAATAGCGTGCGTTTTATCGACGCCGTTCATATGACGCGCAAGCCCGGCCCGCGCGGCGTCCGCCTGTACTAGCGAGCCCGGCAGCACTGAACGCGCACCTTCGATGTCATCGCCGGGCTCGGAGCAGTCCAATCGCTTCGCATAGCTCTGAGTCAGTGTTGGGCGCCTGGCTAGGCAGCCTGTTTGACCATTTCTCTCATGAACTCGGGGCCTAATTCGCGCTCCATGACTTTGGCAGATCGTAGACCGGCGACCATTGCGTTCGATTTTTCACGTTCGAGGCGCTGTTTCAGGATCTCGGTCTTGAGATGGTCGTGCTGCCGACGCGTGTCCCGCTGCGTTTCGCGATGCTTTTCCTGCCCTTCTTCGCGTTCCT
>DATAYG010000025.1:0-16789 GCA_036272695.1 Rhizomicrobium sp.
CGGCGGATGGTGAATAATGGCGCTGCCGGTGCCGCTTCCGCGGCCGGGCAATTGGCTTTCTAAATATGGGGGATCAGATGACTAATATGCAAACCGCTGGAACGCAGCTTTTCGGCAAGACCATTGCGGCGATGATTCTGCTTTGCGCATGGACCACCGCGTCGCCCGCGCAAACTTCGTTTGGTCGGCCCGACGAGAGAGGTGCCGGTGCGAAGGGCTACGTCTACTGGACCAACAACGCCGACGGCTCGGTTGGCCGGGCCACGACCGCCGGTACCAAAGCGAATGAGAAGTTTATCAAACCGCAAAATACCATCACAGGTGCGGGACTGACCGTAGACAAGAATTATATCTATTGGACGAGCGCCAATGGTGGCACGTCGACAACGATCGCCCGCGCCAATCTAGACGGTTCGAAAGTGAATTATGATTTCATCACCGGCGCCGAGAACCCATGCGGGGTGGCCGTCAACAGCTCGTACATCTACTGGGCGGGCGATGTCGGCAGCTCGATCGGGCGAGCCAATCTCGATGGCAGCGATGTAAATCAGGATTTCATCACTACCGGGACCGGGGTGTGCGGAGTTGCGGTGACGAAGCAATACATCTACTGGGCCAATTACCTGACTGGGCAGATCGGGCGGGCCAAACTCGACGGCACCGATGTGAATGACGATTTCATCAGCGGGTGTGGGTCGGGCGTCGCCGTCGAAGGCAAGTACATCTATTTCACGGCGGCGAGCGGCACCGCGATCGGTCGGGCTGATATCGACGGAACCGATGTGAACACGAATTTCATCCCGAGCCTGAATGGCGAGGTCGCGTTCCTCGCGGCAGACAGGAATTATATCTACTGGGCGGATTGGGATGGCGATGCGGGCCAGACGATCGGGCGCGCGAATATCGACGGGTCGAAAATAAACCTGAAGTTCATCAAAGGCGCGAATGGGCCTTTCGGTGTCGCCGTCACGGGCGGCGATCCGTAGGAATAGGGCGCCCTCCCTCAACCGGGGCGTGAGAATGGAAGACACGCGCGAACTCAATTCGCAGCGATTCGTCCACCTCCGTCAGTGAAAGATGCATGCCCAAATCCGCAAGGCTCGTGATTCCGTGGCCGCGGATCCCGCAGGGGACGATGCCGTTGAAATGACTTAGGTCCGACGCCACGTTGAGCGCGATGCCGTGATAGGTCACCCAACGCCGGACGCGAACGCCGATGGCAGCGATCTTGTCCTCGCGGCCATCCTCGCGAACCACCCAGATGCCGACGCGCCCTTGGCGCCGCTCACCCACGACACCGAAGCGGGCGAGGGTGCGGATCAGCCATTCCTCGAGATCGCGCACATAGCGGCGTACATCCATCGCGCGGCCTTTGAGGTCGAGCATCACATAGGCCACTCGCTGGCCGGGGCCGTGATAGGTGTACTGGCCGCCGCGCCCGGTCTGGAAGACTGGAAAGCGCGCGTCCATGAGGTCCGACGGCTGAGCGCTCGTGCCCGCGGTGTAGATCGGCGGATGTTCGAGCAGCCACACGCATTCCGCCGCGCGACCCTCGGCAATTTCCGCTGCCCGCCGCTCCATGAACGCGACCGCATCGGGATAGGCGACCGGTTCCGCCGCAACCCGCCATTCGGGCCGGAGCGCCGCCGCTTCCGCCATCGATTCACTGTCCATTTCCGCAAATCTAGGGTGGCATTGGCGTCTTATCCACCCGCCCTCCGGAAAGCTTCCCTCCGGCTCGGCGATTTGCTACACCCCGCGCCCTGCTGCGGTCGTGGCGGAACGGTAGACGCGCTAGCTTGAGGTGCTAGTGGGGCAACCCGTGGAAGTTCGAGTCTTCTCGACCGCACCAGCCTACGCTGCGAAGCAGCGGAGGCTGCCGCGCCGGAGCCCAAAGGGCGAAGGCGGGCCCGCTCCCGCAGCTTCGGCTCGGCAAGCCAGCCTGTTAGTGACGCGACGCGAAGGCGCGCCTGTTTGCGCACGCTTCGACTCGGCAAGCCACATCTCCATCTTGGCAACGCCGCCAATCCCGCACATAACCGGGGCATGATCCGTAATTCCTATCCGACCCTCGATTTCGATCTCGGCGACACCGCCGATCTTCTCCGCGACAGCGTGCGCAGCTTCAGTGACGACAGGATCGCGCCGATCGCTGAAGAGATCGACCGCAGCAACAAATTCCCGCGCCATCTCTGGCCGCAGATGGGCGAGCTTGGGCTCCTCGGAATCACGGTCGAGGAGGAATATGGCGGCTCGGGGCTCGGCTATCTGGAACATTGCGTGGCGATGGAAGAGGTGAGCCGGGGCTCGGCTTCCGTCGGTCTCTCCTATGGCGCGCATTCCAATCTCTGCGTCAACCAGATCCGCCGCAACGGCAATGACGAGCAGAAGCGACGCTATCTCCCGAAGCTGGTGTCGGGCGAGCATGTTGGCGCGCTGGCGATGAGCGAAACGGGGTCGGGCTCGGATGTAGTGTCGATGCGGCTGCGCGCAGAGAAACGCGGCGACCGATACGTGCTCAACGGCACCAAGATGTGGATCACCAACGGGCCGGAAGCCGACACGCTCGTGGTCTATGCCAAGACCGATCCATCAGCGGGCCCGCGCGGAATTACCGCGTTCCTCATCGAGAAGGATTTCAAGGGATTCAAAGCGGCGCAGAAACTCGACAAGCTCGGCATGCGGGGGTCGGATACGTCAGAGCTGGTGTTCGAGGATTGCGAAGTGCCGGCGGAGAATGTGCTGGGCCGCGAAGGCGAGGGCGTGCGCGTGCTGATGAGCGGCCTCGATTACGAGCGCACCGTACTTGCGGCCGGATCGCTCGGCATCATGCAGTCCTGCCTGGATGTGGTCATTCCCTATGTGCACGACAGGAAACAGTTCGGTGAGCCCATCGGGTCATTCCAGCTCATGCAGGGCAAGCTTGCCGACATGTATGTCACACTCTCGGCGGCGCGCGCCTATGTCTACGCCGTCGCCAAAGCCTGCGATCGCGGCGAGACCGCGCGCAAGGACGCGGCGGGCGCCATTCTTTATGCGGGCGAGAAGGGCGTGTGGATGGCGCTCGAAGCGATCCAATGCCTGGGCGGCAATGGTTACATCAACGACTTTCCGACCGGCCGCCTCTTGCGCGATGCCAAGCTCTACGACATCGGCGCCGGCACCTCCGAAATCCGCCGCTGGCTGATCGGCCGGGAGCTGTTCGGCGAATCGGGGTAAGTACCCGTCAGCCGGGCGCGCTCAAGGTCACCACCGCGCGGGCGGTAAGAAAGTCTCACACTGAGGCACAGAGGCACGGAGGAGACACATTGCGACGAAGTCCGGAGATTTTTCGACAACATAGGTGAACAATGTACTCGAACATCTGGGGTACAGCCGATGAGCGTTTCCGGTAGATGCGATCTTAAAGTACTCACCGGAGAGATTGTGGATGCTGCTTTCAAGTTGCACGTTGCGCTTGGTCCTAGGCTACTCGAATCTGTTTATCAATCCATTTTGGCGCGCGACCTCGCGCGCAGAGGGCTGCGAGTCGATACCGGACGGCTTATTTCATTTGAATATGACGGTATGAGATTTGATTCGGGACTTCGGATCGACATCCTGGTCGAAAATATTATTGTTGTGGAATTAAAGTCGGTGGAGCAACTCTCGCCGGTCCATCCAAAGCAGCTGCTCACTTATTTGCGCCTGCTTCATCTTCCCGTGGGGCTATTGATCAATTTTGGCGCCGCGCGCCTCAAAGACGGCATTAGGCGTATCGCGAATTGATTAGACCGGCCCCTTTATCCCGCTCTTATTCTCCGTGGCTCTGTGCCTCTGTGTGAGCTTCGCGTCTCAAAACAAAGCTATTTCTAAATCACCGCGCGCAGCAGCCCGTAGAGCACGCCGGCGATCAACATTGCGGCCGGCAGGGTCAGCACCCAGGCCGAGGCGATGCTACGGATCGTGCTCCATTGCAGGCCGGAGTGATTCGCAGCCATGGTGCCGGCGACACCGCTCGACAGAATATGCGTGGTCGATACGGGCAGGCCGTAAAGCTCGGCGGCGCCGATCGTCGCCGCGGCGACGAGTTCGGCGGAAGCCCCCTGCGCGTAGGTGAGATGGGTCTTGCCGATGCGTTCGCCCACGGTGACCACGATGCGCTTCCAGCCGATCATCGTTCCGAGCCCGAGCGCGATGGCGACAGCCACCTTGACCCAGCCGGGAATGAAGCGCGTGCCGTTTTGCAGATTGGTCTGGTAGGTCTTGAGCGTTGCCTTTTCGGGACTGGTAAACTTGGCGCCGGAATCCGGTAGCAGCCGGATCGAATCCGCCGTCAGATACATGTCGTTGCGCACATTGGGCGTCGCCGCTGCGGGCACATGGCTGATGGAGCCGTAATTGTGCACTTGGTTGCTGATGTCCTGCGACAGCACGGACAGCCCTTCATAAACGAAAGGATGATTGAGGTCGCGGGCGCGCAACGCGGCGCCGACCTTTGCGCGCGCCTCGTCGGCGTTCATGGCGGGCGCGCCCTGTGCGTGCGCGTTAAACACCTGCTCCGCCGATGACGCGGATTGCATGAAGGCCGGCATCGCGCTGTCGGGCATGGTGCGGTTGAGCGCATAGGCCGTCGGCGCCACGCCGATCAGGATCAGCATGATGAGGCCCATGCCTTTCTGGCCGTCATTGCCGCCATGCGCGAAAGACACGGCGGTGCAGGTGAAGATCAGCGTGCCGCGGATCCACCAGGGCGGCGGCGTGTTGCCTTTCGGCTCGGAATAAAGGGCCGGCGTACGGATAAGCGCCCGCATGATAAGCAGCAGGCCGCCCGCGAACACGAAACCCATCAAGGGGCTGAACAGCAGCGCCTCGCCGACCTTGAGAGCCTGCGACCAGTCCACGCCGGCCGTGTGTTCCGAAGCGGGCGCCATCAGCTGGTTGGCAAGGCCCACGCCCATGACGGACCCGATCAGCGCATGGCTCGAACTGTTAGGGATGCCGAGCGCCCAGGTGCCGAGATTCCAGACGATCGCGGCAATCAGGAGCGCGAAAATCATCGCATAGCCCGCCGTGCTGCCGACCTGAAGGATGAGATCGACGGGCAGGAGCGTGACGATGCTGTAGGCGACTGCGCCCGTAGAAACGAGCACGCCCAGGAAATTGAAGACCCCCGACCATACGACGGCGAAAACCGGCGCCATGCTGTGAGTGTAGATGACGGTCGCCACCGCATTCGCCGTGTCGTGGAAACCGTTGACGAATTCGAACCCGAGCGCGATCAGAAGTGCAAGCCCGAGGAGCGCAAAGGCGCCCAGCGCCAACGTCTCGTGGACGCTCTGGATGTCTGCCAGAAAGCCGTAGCCGGCATAGGCGATGCCGCCGAGCAGCAGCAGGATGAAGACAATGGCGGTACCCTTGCCCGTCTTGCCGTCGAGATGCGGCTTGCCGGAATGGGCGTGGGGGAGGGTAAGGGTGGCGTCGGTCATCGGTTTTTCTTTTCGCTGGGCCGGCGCGAAGCTAGGGGTGCTTTTTAACGCTATTGTGACGCTGCGCGGTTCGGACGCGCCAGCTATTGTGCGTTCCTTCGGTACAGCCGCGGATAAGGTCCTGTTTTCGTGAAAGATGTTGTCGTGCTCGGCGGGCCGAACGGCGCGGGAAAAACCACGGCCGCCCGGGAGCTTGTCCCCGAGAAGCTCGGTATCCAAGAATTCGTCAATGCCGACGAAATCGCGCGAGGTCTGTCGCCGCGCGATCCGGAGCGGGTCGCCATCGCCGCGGGCCGGCTCATGCTCGAACGCATGCATTCCCTTGCGCGGGACCGGCAAAGTTTTGCATTTGAGACGATGTGTTCTGAAACGCTGCAAGGCCGATGGTTGGCGCGTGAGTCTGATGTATCTGTGGTTGCCTTCACCGGAGGCCGCGATTGCGCGAGTTGCGCGGCGAGTTCAGATGGGCGGACATGGCTTACCGACGCATGTCATCGAGCGCCGATATCGGGCCGGGCTGGCGAATATGCTCAAACTTTATTTGCCGAAGGCTGATATCGTGGCCATATATGGCAATTCGGACCAGAAACGTGTTCTCCATAGCTGAGAAGACGGCGGCATCTCCGCTTGTGGTGCTTGACGGAACGCGTTGGGCGGCAATCGCGAAAGCGAGACAATGACGGAACTGACGGACAGACAAATTCTGGATGCGATGCGCAAGGCGCTAGAAGAAACGGCCCGGAAATTCGCGCAGGGCGAGCTGGATCTTACCGGCGCATTTTCTGTTGCGGGACGGCCCGTGCATCAGCACTCGAACGCCAAGAATAACGCGGCGCATGAACCATCGTCTCAAATGAAAAAGGATAATCCTCGTGGCTGATTCCGAAACCGTAATCCTGTCCGGCGCGCGGACGCCGATGGGGGCGTTCCAGGGCGAACTGGCGTCGAAATCCGCGCCACAGCTTGGCGCGGTCGCGATCGCCGCCGCCCTCGAACGGGCGGAGTTGGCGCCGGAGCAAATCGAGGAGACGCTGATGGGCTGCGTGCTGCCGGCAGGTGTCGGCCAGGCTCCCGCGCGCCAGGCGTCGCGCTTCGCCGGCCTGCCGGACAGCGTGCCGTGTACGACGGTCAGCAAGGTTTGCGGCTCGGGGATGAAAGCGGTGATGATCGGCGCGGATCAACTGGCCGCGGGGCGCGCCAATATCATCGTCGCGGGCGGCATGGAGTCAATGACCAACGCGCCTTATCTCCTGCCCAAGGCGCGCGGCGGTTACCGGCTCGGTCATGGCGAGATCAAGGATCACATGTTCCTAGACGGGCTCGAGGATGCTTACGAGCACAAATTGATGGGAACCTATGCCGAGGACACCGCGCGGCATTATCAGTTCACGCGCGCCGATCAGGATGCGTTCGCGACCGAGTCGCTCCACCGTGCCAAACGCGCGCAGACGGATGGTTCGTTTGCCGCCGAAATCGTCGGCGTGAAGATCTCCGGCAGAGGCGGCGAGAGCGAAGTAACAACCGACGAGCAGCCGCGGCGCTCCGATCCGGGAAAGATCCCGGCGCTCAAGCCCGCCTTTGCGAAGGACGGCACCGTCACAGCAGCGAATTCCTCGTCGATCTCGGATGGCGCTGCGGCGTTAGTACTGGCCCGCGAGGATTTTGCATCGAAAAACGGACTGAAGCCGCTGGCGCGCATTGTGGCGCAGGCGAGCCACGCCGCCGAGCCGCGCTGGTTCACCACAGCGCCCGTCGGCGCAATCGAAAAGGTTCTCGCGCAGGCGGGCTGGAACAAAGACGAAGTCGATCTTTTCGAGATAAATGAAGCTTTCGCAGCCGTGGCGATGATTGCCATGCGCGATCTCAATCTCCCGCATGAAAAGGTGAATGTGAATGGCGGCGCCTGTGCGCTCGGCCATCCGATCGGCGCCTCGGGCGCGCGGATCATCGTGACGCTGCTCAATGCGCTGGAGCGGCGCGGGCTGAAACGCGGCATCGCTGCACTCTGCATCGGCGGCGGCGAAGCGACAGCGGTGGCAGTGGAGTTGGCGGCGTGAGTCGGAACTTTCTTCGATTGTGGTAGCGGCGCCAGTTTCTTTTTGAACCGCAAAGACGCAAAGGCGCAGAGAAATAGGGCTTAACTGGTGAGGCACCCGGCGTACGAAGAGGAACAAACGGCGCGCAGAGCGCGCCAAATATCCGTCCGGACATTTTCTGGCCCGAGGTCCAGCGGGCGCGTGGCCCTTTGCGTCTCTGCGCCTTTGCGGTTCATTGCCGCGTGTCCAGAACGCCCGTTGCGATTCGCGAGCCTGCCGTGACCGTCCTCAAATCGGCGGTCAATCCACGCGACACTGCGTTCAAAGCCAATGCCGAGGCGATGGAGAATCTCGTCGCCGAGCTGAAATCGCGAATGGAAATCGCGGCGCTGGGCGGCGACGAGCGCTCGCGCGAGCGTCATACCGCGCGGGGCAAGCTTCTGCCGCGTGAGCGCGTGGAACGGCTGCTCGATCCCGGCGCGCCGTTTCTCGAACTCTCGCCGCTCGCGGCCTACGGCATGTATGACGGCGACATCCACGCCGCGGGAATAATTACCGGCATCGGCCGCGTCGAGGGCCGGGAATGCGTGATCGTCTGCAACGACGCGACGATCAAGGGCGGCACGTACTATCCGATGACGGTGAAGAAACATCTGCGCGCGCAGGAGATCGCGCGCGAGAACCGGCTGCCCTGCATCTATCTGGTCGATTCCGGTGGCGCCAATCTGCCCAACCAGGCGGAGATATTTCCCGACCGCGAGCATTTCGGCCGCATCTTCTACAATCAGGCCAATATGTCGGCGCTGGGGATACCGCAGATCTCCTCCGTGATGGGCTCGTGTACCGCGGGCGGCGCCTATGTGCCGGCCATGTCGGATGAAACAATCATCGTCAAAGGGCAGGGCACGATCTTCCTCGGCGGCCCGCCGCTGGTGAAAGCCGCGACAGGGGAAATCGTCAGCGCGGAGGATCTCGGCGGGGCCGAAGTGCACGCGCGTATTTCCGGCGTCGCCGATCATTACGCGACCGATGATGCGCATGCGCTCGCCATCGCGCGCCGTATTGTTTCAAACCTCAATTTTCGCAAGTCACCCGACATTCCGCTCGCGGAGCCGAAAGCTCCGCTCTTTGACATCGGAGAGCTCGATGGCATCGTGCCGCAATCGCTGTCGGTGCAATATGACGTGCGCGAAGTGATTGCGCGGCTGGTCGACGGCTCCGTACTCGACGAGTTCAAGAAACTCTATGGAACGACCATCGTCACCGGCTTCGCGCATATCGAAGGCATGCCGGTCGGCATCGTCGCCAATAACGGAATCCTGTTTTCAGAATCCGCGTTGAAGGCCGCGCATTTCATCGAACTGTGCTGCCAGCGCCGTGTGCCGCTGCTGTTCCTGCAGAATATTTCGGGCTTCATGATCGGGCGGAAATACGAAGCCGGCGGCATCGCCAGGGATGGCGCCAAGATGGTCACCGCCGTCGCCTGCGCCAATGTCCCCAAGATCACCGTGCTGATCGGCGGCTCATACGGCGCGGGCAATTACGGGATGAGCGGCCGGGCCTACAGCCCTCGCTTCCTGTTCAGCTGGCCCAATTCGCGCATCTCGGTGATGGGCGGCGAGCAGGCGGCAAGCGTGCTCGCCACCGTCCACCGCGATGCCGACAAATGGACGCCGGAACAAGCCGAAGCCTTCAAGGCGCCGATCCGTCAGAAATATGAAGACGAAGGCAATCCCTACTACGCCACAGCGCGGCTGTGGGACGACGGCATCATCGCGCCGTCGGACACGCGCCGGGTAGTGGCGCTCGCGCTGTCGGCCTGCCTGAACGCGTCGATTCCGGAGACCAAGTTTGGCGTCTTCCGGATGTAAACGGGGGACGTCGTTCTGTACCCAATCGAGTCGACCGAAACGTGCGGCGCTTAATGCTCTTTGGCGATCACGAACACCATCCCACATCCGCTGCTCATGCTGGTGCCACTGGATGGCATTGTGCCGTATAGCTTGTCGTCAAGGTCGACAAGGCCCGACGGGAATTCGCAGTTCGTACCGCAAAAGGACCAGATTATCTTCTCGGTTCCGGTTTTCGGGTCGAGCGCAAACTCTGTCCCGGCATGTTCCCTGCCACCACCAAAAGTAGTGCCGTACAGTTTGCCCCGCACATCGATCATGCCGGCGTCTGGATGGTGCGCGTCTTCGCCGCTGAAAAGAGTGCAGCACGGTCTCCGACCCGGAACTGGGGTCAAGCGCAAAGGCCGTGCCACAGCCGGGAGGCATGTTTTGGCAATTATAGATGCCCCCAAATGATGTCCTGCCGTAGAGCGTTCCGTTCACGTCGATCAGATTGGAACGACAAGTGCCGGAGGTAAGTACGGCAACTTTATCCGCATATCTGCGACGCCTTGTGTTATTCAATTGTATCAAGTGCCGCGCCGGGGACCCCGGCGCTCTGCACGCGCCTGAGGTCGTTGGCCCGCCGATTTGGCCCCCTGTTATGCCATGGGACGCACCGGACGCGTCGCTCCATGGGCCTAGCCCACGACCAGGGGGCAGCCTTCCAAGAGAGGCGGAAAGTTCAAACTAAGGCATTAGAAACGATTTCATTCAAGGCGCGCGAAAGCCGCCGTGCATTTCCCGCGAAGGTGGGCTCACCGAACAGTAGCGACACATAGCGTGGGTATGCTCTTATGGCACTTGCTGAAAGTCTCTTAAGCGGATTCCCATGTCGCAACCTTTCTACAAACTTCTGATCGCCAACCGCGGCGAGATTGCCATTCGGGTCATGCGGACGGCGCATCGGCTGGGGATTGCGACCGTCGCGGTCTATTCGGATGCGGATGCGGGTGCCGCGCATGTGGCGATGGCCGACGAGGCGGTGCGGATCGGGCCGGCGCCGGCGCGCGAAAGCTATCTCGATATTGCGGCGGTGATTTCCGCGGCCAAAGCGAGCGGGGCCGGGGCGATACATCCGGGCTATGGCTTCCTGTCGGAGAATGCCGAGTTCGCGGAGGCCTGTGCGAAAGCCGGCGTTGCATTCGTGGGGCCGCCGCCGAATGCCATTCGCGCCATGGGGCTCAAGGATCGCGCCAAAACAATTATGGCGGAGGCGGGTGTCGCGGTTATTCCCGGCTATTTGGGCGACGACCAGTCGCCCACGCGGCTGGCCAGGGAAGCCGCGCGGCTCGGCTTTCCGGTGCTGATCAAGGCCGTGGCTGGCGGCGGCGGCAAGGGCATGCGGCGCGTCGACAGCGCCGACGAATTCGAAGCAGCGCTCGAAGGTGCGCAGCGCGAGGCGAGCTCCGCCTTCGGCGACAGCCGCGTTCTGATCGAGAAATATGTATCCCGCCCGCGCCATATCGAAGTGCAGGTCTTCGCTGACTGCCATGGCAGTGCCGTGCATCTCTTCGAGCGTGATTGTTCGTTGCAGCGCCGCCACCAGAAGGTGATCGAAGAGGCGACCGCGCCCGGCATGAGCGAAAGCATGCGCGAAGAAATGGGTGCTGCGGCGGTCAAAGCTGCGAAGGCTGTGAGCTATGTCGGCGCGGGCACGGTCGAGTTCATCGCCGATGCTTCGGATGGACTCAAAGCCGATCGCTTCTGGTTCATGGAGATGAACACGCGGCTGCAGGTCGAGCATCCTGTCACCGAAATGATCACCGGCGTCGATCTCGTGGAATGGCAGCTGCGGGTGGCTGCGGGTGAGAAGCTGCCGCGCAGGCAGGACGAGCTTCACCCGCGCGGCCATGCGATTGAGGCGCGGCTTTATGCCGAGGATCCACGCAAAGGTTTTCTCCCCTCCATCGGAAAGCTCGAACGTCTGCGTTTACCGGCCGATGGCGGTGGCGTGCGCGTCGATGCCGGCGTGCGCGAAGGCGACACGGTGACGATGTTCTACGACCCGATGATCGCGAAAGTGATTGCCTGGGATGAAACACGCGAGGGTGCGGCGCATCGGCTCGCCAATGCGCTGGCGGGAAGCAAGATCGCCGGCGTGCAGACGAACGCGGGTTTTCTCGTGCGTGCGCTTAAGCATCCCAAGTTTCTCGCGGGCGAGATCGATACGGGTTTTATTCCGCGCCATATGGAAGAACTGACGGCTGCCCATCCAACGCCCGGGATTTATGCGCGCGCCGCCTTGTTTGTTATTGGCGAGCGCGGGAGGGATGCAGCGCATCGCGATCCCTGGGATGCGCAGGACGGATTCCGGTTATCCGGCGAAGCGCGGGAGACGCTGGAATTCGGGCGCGATACTGCTCGCATGGAAATTGTTGCTACCCATCATCGCGGCGGCGGCGTGACGCTCACGCTCGACGGCAAGGAAATTCAACCGGGCTCGCACTCGGCCGCTATGCGGCTTTGCTCCGGCGCCGTCGCCGTGATGGAGCAGGGCGAAACCTTTGTGCTCCTACCACATGATCCTTTTGATGAGGCGGACTCAGTGGGCACGGTGTCGGACAGGATCGTGGCACCCATGCCCGGCAAAGTGATCCGCGTGCTCGTGGAGCCGAAAGCGAAGGTGAAACGCGGGGCGCCGCTTATCGTGCTCGAAGCGATGAAGATGGAACACACCCTCGCGGCCCCAAACGATACGCAGATAGAATCAGTGGAAGCATCGGCCGGTGACCAGGTTGCAGAAGGTACTGTGCTCGTTCGCTTTGCGAAAGCTGACGCCGCCGCATGACGCTGCATCTCATCAAGCTTTGCGTCGGTGTGGATACGCTCGAAGAACTGGCCCGCTGGCAGGCGGCCCGCGTCGCCGCGCTGAAGAAGAAGCGCGCAAAACCCGAACTGGTCCATGTGACGCGGCAAACGCCGAAACGAGCGCCGGAGTTGCTCGACGGCGGTTCGCTTTATTGGGTCATCAAGGGCCAGATCGCGGCGCGGCAGACGCTGATTGATATAAGAGAAGTGCGCAGCAAAAACGGGCCGCCCAAATGCGGTCTCGTCTACGCGCCCGAACTGATCCCCACCCTGCGCCGCGCCCACCGCCCCTTCCAGGGCTGGCGCTATCTTGCCCCCAAAGATGCCCCGCCCGATGCGCGCAACCTCAAACACGGCAAAGGATTGCCGGAGGCGCTGTGCGCCGAACTGGCGGAGCTTGGTTTGTTATAATAACCGAGAAAGTACGTTGGCGCCCGCGCAGCTCGAAGTGAAGCCGTGTCACGCCGTGTCGGCAGTAATTGACTCACTAAGCCGGCGTATCGCCGTGTCGATGATGCGCTCGGACATCGCGCCCAGGCCGAGCACCAGGCCGCGCAGCTGTGCGCTGTATTGATAGAACGACGACAAGGGTTCCACTGCGAATCCCTGCTCGGCAGCCCTGCGGCACAGTTCGACGTCGTCGGAACACTTTGGAAAGAGCACGGACAGGTGAAATCCGCCCGACGGCTCGAGCGGCGTCGCGTCCTTCAAATGACTTCGCAGCGCGCGCAGCGCGAACGCCATGCGTTGGGCGTATTTTGCGCGGGTATTCCGGACGTGGACGGCGTATTGACCGTCTTCGACAAATCGCGCCACGGCGGCAAGTACGAAAGGCTCCGGGCCGTAGCCCAGCCATTTGCCGTTTCGATGAACGCCTCGACGAGATGACGCGGGACGATAAGATATGATGCACGGATATAGGGGCCGAGCGTCTCGTTCATGCTGCCGAAATAGAGCACCTGGCCGAAGCGGTCGCTTGCCTGGATGGGACGCAGCCGGTCATTACCGGTTGTCAGTTCCCAGCCGGTGTCGTTTTCGAAGATGACGGCGCCGCATTGCAGGGCAAATTCGAGCACCGCTGTTCTTTGATCCGATGGCATTTGCGTGCCGACGGGAAATCTGAGCGATGGGGAAACAAATATGAGGCGCGATGGTGGAACCTGCGGGTTGTTTCGCCATTTGGCATCGCCCGGCAACACCGCGATCCTGCCCCCGGCCGCGGAAAATACCCGGCCTGCATCGCGGGTTGCCGGCTCTTCGATCAACACACAGTGTCCCGGGTCGATCATTACGCGTGCCGTCAGGTCGAGCGCATTTTCGAGCCCGGTGACGGGAATGATCTGCGCAGGTTCGCAGCAGACGCCGCGTTTTACCCGCAGATAGGTGGAAACCGCCGCCTGAAAGCGTCCGCGCGCCTCGGTGAGATGCTTACCCGAAGATCCGCGGAATTCCTCGATCAACAATCTGCTGAGCTGATGTCTCGGAAACAGCGCGGGATCGCAGGCGTGAAGCGCAAACGCGCCGTTTGAACAATTCGGCGGCCGGCAATCCTTAAGCGCATGCTGCGCCCGTATTCCAATGCCGATCGGCGCCATCAACACATTGTGATGGTCGTTGGCCGCAGCGGCTGGTCTGCTCGGGGTGGCAAACGTGTCGCTGACCAGGCCGTCTTCGACCCTGGTGCCGCGGCGGCGGCCGGAGGCAAGGTATCCCTCCGCAACGAGTTGCGAATAAGCCCTGACCACCGTGTTGCGCCCGACCCTCATTGTCGCGGCAAGCTCGCGGCTTGTAGGTATTGCGGTTCCGGGCGGAAGATCGCCCGCGACGATCGCGCGTCGCAACGCATTGGAGATCTGCTCATACATCGGAATCGGTGATTCCGGACTGACGCGCATCGCAGCGATGGCAATCGGCAAGTCGGATCCCAACAGGCCATCTGGAAGCACGTCGTCTTCCCGTTCTGCGCGACGATGGGCGGATGTCATGAAGTTTATCGACATGTCTGCATCTGGCCCGGATTTGCCCTACAAATCGAGAACCAATTCCCGCTTTAGTCAGGTACCACCTCACGTCTCAGTGAACATGACAAATGTTGTTGTTGTCTGTTCAAGACCGCGTGTGTCTGCTCAAGATGGCGTGAGTGGAGGCGACGCGTTACGGGTTCCGGTTCGCGACCGAGACCATCACGGCCGGAAATTGAGGCCGTCTGCTTTCGTGTTTATTGCAGGTTGGCGCGAATCGCGCGTGCGATTGCGCGCACGCCCTTGTCGATGATCGGCGGAGAGAATCCCGAATATCCCAGGAGAATTGCGTTCCGCGCCGGCTTGGAAAAACAGTATTCCCTCGCCCCGTTGATGGTGATGTTCTCGGAGGCGCAACGCGCCGCGAACTCCCGTTCGTCATGGGTACAAAGCGAAGCCGGCACGTGCGTACCCCGCTGGAGGATTTGCGTCTCGACGGTTCCGGGCAGTTCGCGCGCGAGTGCTTTGTAAATGGTCTCGCGGCGTTCGGTATAAGCGGCGGCCAGGCGGGCGATGTGATCGCCGAGATAACCCGCCTCGATGAAGTCGGCCAGCACGACCTGGTGAAGAACATTTGACGATTCTTCCAGAGCCGAGCTTGCCGCGCTGAAGCGGTCGACAAGCGACGCCGGACAAATCAGGTAGGCGACTCGTAACGCGGGAAAGAGCAGGGGGTTGAGCGAATTGATATAAATCGTGTTCGTCCGGTCCTCCATGGCAAGTGGCGGCAGACGCTCGGACTGCGGACAACTTTGCCAGTCGTAATCATCTTCCAAAATCCACCGGCCGGAGGCATGTGCCCAGCCGATCAACGCGCGGCGACGCGCGGGCGAAAGGACCGCGCAAGTCGGGAATTGGCAGGCAGGTGTGACATAGGCAAATCTTGCGTCGGGCGCCCTGCGGATGCCGTCCTCGACATCGATGCCCGACGCGTCGACCGCCACCGGCACCAGTTCGATATTCCGCCGGTTGAGCGCCGAGGTGGCACCGGGATATCCCGGATCTTCGACCCACGCCCTGCAATGCGAAAGACCAAGCGCGCGCGCCGCGAGGTCGACGGCGACCGGTACGCTTGTCGTTATTACGACCTGGTCGGGTTCGTAGTCGAAACCGCGCATGAGCGCGCTGTGGGCGGCAATGGCTTCCCTGAGATTGGCCACGCCGAGTGGCTGGGATTTTGCCGGTTCGAATTCGGCGATGTGTTTCCAGCGCCGCGATTGCAGGCGATTCCAAATTTGATAGGGAAACAGATCGAGCGGTTTTGTCCCCAGTGCAAAGGGCCGCGATCGAACCGCGCCGTCGACGGCCCGGCGCGAAGCCGGGAGCTTCCGGCTCGCATACCTTACATAGACACCTGAGCCCCGCCGTGCTTCGAGCCAGCCGTCTGCGATCAGCCGGTCAATGGCCTTAAGAACGGAATTCCGCGACACACCGAGATGCAGCGCAAGCGTTCGCGAGGAAGCAAACCTCGTACCCTTGGCGAGTGCCCCGGAGACGATCAGCGCGCGCACCCGCTTGTACAATTTTTCGTGAATTGAAAGGTCGGCGTCATCGTCGGTAAGGCAAATCAGTTCGCCCGGCACTTCCGATGGCATGGGATTGACCCTTGCGAATGAAGTCTTGGCCGCAAATAGTTGCATAAAGCTGGACACCGCCCGTGCCGCACTAGACGCCTAGGCGTGCATTCGTTTGTACAATTCTTTGTGAATGGGAAAGCTGGGGCCGCTATCGGTAAGACAAATCAGTTCGTGCGGCACTTTCGATGACATGGTCGGCCTCTCAATTAAGCAGTCCCGGGCAGGCAGGCATGCTTGCTTCGCTTCGACCCGGTTCGAACGCTATTCTCCAAAGTTAGACGCCGAAGCACCGAATGATTCCCCTGCATGCCCGCCATGCAGCGGCGCAATGCCTTTCGAATAGGTTCCCTCGCCGGTTGCGACCCGCATCCCGTCATCGCCGCGACTTGAGCGCCGGAGTGTGCGCGTCCTTCGAAGCTGCGGAGCAGCGTGGCGGATTGCGGGCCATGACGGACCCGGGAAACGTGTCGGAAATCGGCGCCGTGATTCCTTTGGATTGTTGGGCCCGATACCTGCCGGCACGCTTTGGTTTGTCCAGGCCGGGTGTTTTGGCTCCTTCGAAGGGGAGTTTTCGGCTCAAAGACCGCTCGCGTCTGCTGATTACAACTTCGGAGCCTGGAGCGGATGAGAACGGTGATTTGTGCGTTTGTTCCCTCGCGCGCGCGCATGCCGCCATTTTTGCAACAGCGGGAACACGATCTTTTTGGTCCTCCTCCTTTCAAATGGATTGGCCCATAGCACGATTCCTAGCATGCACCCGGCTCGCGTTTGGCGCGACGTGGTGGTGTTCGACCATCGCCCGCGTTTCTCACAAGGGGGTTTCACGTGTTCAGGACCAATCAAAACAGCCGCAATCTGCGTTCCGCACTGCTTCTTGGAGCAGCTTCCGCCGCAGTCGGCATGTCAGCTCCAGCCGCAGCGCAGCAACAGGGTGGTGGCGGCAACGTCGAAACCGTCGTCGTCACGGGTTCGCGCATCCCGCAGACG
>DATAYG010000026.1:0-7132 GCA_036272695.1 Rhizomicrobium sp.
GTCCATAGTCACCGACGCGGCTACCAAAGACACCAGAAAATCCTTCAGCTTGAGGGATGCGTTCGAGCAAGCGACCTACGCCGAATACTTCGAATCAGATTTGCCGGGTTTTAACCCGCTGGTCTCGACGTGCAGCTTTACGATGCCGAATGAGAAGCCTGTTGTCTGTCATTCCAGCGAAGAATGGAATCAATTGGTCAAGCCGTACATTGAAATCGAGGCACCGGGCACGACGAAAATGGGAACCGGTTCGTAGTCGCTTTCCATCGGACGTTGAGAGGATGGATGCCCACCATCGGGGTCAGACCCGGAATTCGCGAAGACGTCAAGCTCCTCTCAGAGGTGATGAACAGCGAAGGTTAGGCCGGAAAGTAGCAAGGGGACGACGAGCAGCACGCAGCAACCCGCCAATCCCCGAGGAAAGCAGCTTGAGCCGCCGACGGGGTGATGCGGTGAGGGCAAACCAGCCCTGTGACGTTCCGTGTCGGTTGACAATAGAACCATAATGGTCTAATAATAACCTGGAAACCATCCAGGAGACGTCGATGACCGACATGCATTCGCGCATTTATGGGGAAATTCCGGCAGATCAGCCCATACGGGGGCCGATCGGGCGGCGGGGGAAGTCGTTGCGGCATCATTTCTGCGACGGGATCGACGCGGCGGTGAAGGCCGAGCCGGACGCCTTTGCCAATAGCAGACCGCGAACGATGCTGGGGCCGATCGTGCATAGTCTGGTGCGGGGCGCCGCCACGGGACGCTGCGACCAGATCAAGCTCGTCGTCTTCTTCCTCGATGAAGTAGAACGGCGGTGCGGCGTGGTGGAGCACATCGAGGCGCCAGATGACGATTCTCAGGGAAAATCCGGAACCGAAATCGCAGCCGCAGCCGCAGTGGAACTGAAGCGAAGACGGTGCGTGGGATTCGACCGTGCGCGCGAACGACGAGAAGGTGCGCGAGGAACAGGAACAGGAACAGGAACAGAGCGAAGCCCACGCCGAGGCGCTGAGGGAGGAACTCGGCGATCGCTTCCGCCGCGCGCTCGAAGCCGAACGGATCAATACCGAGCGCGGCGTGCGGCTCGAGCTGGAACGGGAGGGCCGAAACGCCGTGCCGGAAACCGTCGCGGCGCCATTCTCAGGGAATATTTCGCCCGCGCACGACCCGCATGCCGGCACGGTGCGGATCGGGGGACGGATTGTGGATGTCTAGATGCGACGGAGAGTGGAGAAGGAGAAAACCGCAGAGACGCAAAGACGCGGAGTGAAAAACTGCGCGCGAATGCGCGCCACCTGGCCTCTGCGTACTCTGCGCCTCTGCGTTTCAACCCAGGCTGCCCGCGGCGTTAATAGGCTGCGCGCGGAGGTGAAACGGTTCGGGATCATTTTCCCTGATGCAGGGAAAAAAGCAGGGAAAGCGAAAAATCCGGCGGCGTCCCGAACATTGGTTCATGACGCCGCCGATACAGCCAGCCCGCCTACTTGCGGAAGCCGATCGTCATGCGCACGAAATCGAAGGTCACCGCATAAGGCGCGAAAAATTTGTGGCTTACGATTCCGCCGACATCCGTGCCCAGGCCTTTCTCGAGGCCCAGCGGAAATGTTCCGTAGTGGCCGGTAAGCTTGGTTTGCGTCAGGCTGCCGAGCGACAGTTTGGCGATCGGGAATGTTGCGCTGGGCGGAACGCCGATCGCGTTCTTGACGGGTCCCTGGGGCGTCGGAACGGGGATGCCGGCCTCCTGCAGCGTCGATGCCGGCGCGGAAAAGGTCGTTCCCACCATGCCGGTATCGACCAGAAACATCTGCTTCGGACCCTGATCGAGACGGCCCGGCGCCAGCAGGAAATGATCGCCTACAAACCAGAACGGCACTTCGGCAAGGCTTCCGGCTGCGCGCGCGGGTGCGTCGCGCGGCTCGAGGATCAGCTTGTCGTGGACATAATCGATGGTCGACCGGAAGTGCGACAGGAACTCGGTGCCGATCACCCCGGCGATGCGCTTGTTGCGCGCGACCGTGGTCAGGCCGCGTGTGCTCAGGAGCATCGCGGGCACATCGTCCGTTTCCAGCCCCGGCAGCGTGAACTGCGCGACGCGGCCGAAGCTAAGCGGGGGCCGTGCGCCGGGAACGGCTTTTTGCTGACCACCGGCCGATTGCACATGGGCGTAGACCGCGAATTCCGGATCGAGAATGAGTTCCGGCGCACCGGTGTCGATCAGGAACAGGCCTTCCAGGCCGTTCACCTTGGCAAGGACGACCGGCAGCGGATCGCTGAACTGCAGATCGACCGTCACCGTGCCCGGATGCCCTGCAATCCGGTAGGGCTGGGCTTTTCCGAAGATCTGGAATTCCGACTCGCGTTCGGGCCGGCCGATCTGGCGCAGCAGCTGCGCCATTTCGGTGAAACGGCCCTGGCGATTCATCACTTCCGCCAGCAGGCCCACGCAACGCAGATCGGTGGGGTCAAGCGTCCTGGCGTTGTTCAGCAGCGTCTCCGCCTCGCCCAGATGATTCTGATAAAGCGCGATGGTGCCGAGCTGGCGTTGCGCCTCCTCATATTGGGGGCTCGCTTTGGGCACGGCCTGATAGGCCGCACGTGCCTTCTCGAATTCACCCTGTTCGAAGAGGAGGTCGGCGGGCGAAGGCTGGGGGGCAGGGGACGGCTTTGCCGCGCCCAATCGCGCGCCCGGCATTGCGAGCTGCGGCTGTGGAGCAGCCTGCGCGGCCGTGGCAGCCAAAAGAAAGGCCGCGAATGCGGCCGACAAGCGCTTCATGATTTCCCTCCGGGGACGGTGGTCCTTGAAAAGGGGCGGAAGTTACCTTCCGCGCACCGGCATTCCAAGGAAAAGGATGGTTGTCGTGGATTTCGTCCTCACCGGTCGCGGGTCCGGGTCTGATGGCGCCGCTCTGCATCGCCCATCGCGGCGGCGCCGGGCTCCGGCCGGAGAACACGCTCGCAGCTTTCGCGCATGCGATTGCGCTTGGTGCCGACGGCGCCGAGCTCGACGTTCAGCTCACGCGCGACGGCCATGTCGTCGTGGTCCATGATTTTCGCCTCAGTCCCGATCTCTGCAGGGATGCGAAGGGCGCATGGATCGCATCGCCGGGGCCCGCGATCATACAGCTGTCGCTCGACGAGATCGAAAACTTCGACGTGGGCCGCGCAAAGCCGCACAGCGGCTATGCGCGCGAGCATGCGGATGTTATTTGGTCGGACGGCGAGCGCATTCCGCTCCTCGCCGAAGTGATAGCCTTGGCGCGGCGCGCTCCGCGGCCGTTCCGGCTTTTCATCGAACTGAAAACATCCCTTGCAGATCCCGCGCTGTCGGCGTCGCCCGAGGCGCTGGGTGAGTCCGCGGCCGCGCTCGTCAAACAAATGGATTACATCGGACGCAGCGTTTTTATCGGTTTCGACTGGCGCGGACTCCTGCGCGCAAAAGCAATCGAGCCCTCATGTATCTGCTGGTTCTCCACGCGGCCGCAAAGCTGGTTTGGCGACTGCGCTCCGCCCGCGGAAGACGATCCGCCGCCGGAGCCGGTATTACAAATACTACGTCACTGGGCGCTCGGCGGCACCTCGCCCTGGGCGGCGGGCTTCGATGCAGGCAAATCTGGTCACTCGATCATTCGCGCAATCAGGGCCGCCGGGGGCGACGGCTGGTTTCCGTGGTGGCGCGACGCAACGGCGGATGCGGTCGGCCACGCTCATGCGCTCGGCCTTGAGGTCGGCGCCTGGACGGTCAACGATCAGACCGCAATGGACATTCTCGCAGCACGCGGTATCGATGCCATCTGCACGGATCGCCCTGATTTGATGATGCAGCCGCGGCAGCGCACCGGGGTCTAATTTGAATCTCGCGACGCCGCGTTTGCGTTCCGCGTGCGCCGCCTTGATCGGGGCAATGCCGGCTGTAGAGTGGCTGCGGGCAGCAATGGTGCGGGGAGGGCGCAATGGCCAGAGTATCGCTTTTCCGCCTGTATCTGATGCGGGCGCTATATCTACTTCTCGTCGTGGGGATCGGATTAAATTTCTGGCCCCATGTCATCTGGCACACACGCGACTATGCGACGAAGAACGGCGCCGAGATTTGCCTGCTCGCGAGCGTCGGCGCGCTGTCGCTGCTCGGCTTGCGTTATCCGCTGCAGATGCTGCCGATCCTGCTGTTCGAATTCTTCTGGAAGGCGTTGTGGCTGGTTGCCATGGCCCTGCCGCTATGGCTTGCGCATCAGACCTATCCGGGCATGTCCGACGATGTGTTCGCCATCGGGTTGGGAGTCGTCCTCTGCCCGATCGTCATCCCGTGGGGCTATGTATTCGCGAACTACATCGTAAAGCCCGGCGACCGTTGGCGGTGAGCTATCGTCCCGGACACCTAATGATGGGCCTCCGGAGTGCGCTCGCATTCGAGCGCGCGTTCGTACCAATGGGCGGCAAGGAGGAGATAGTGCATGCGGGCGTCGGCCGAATTGGCCGTCTCGCTGCGGGCCAGGGTGTCGACCGCCAGTTCGCGGTAGTGCTCCGCGCACTCGGTTTGACTTGCAGCCTCGCCAACATGGTGGGGGAACATTGGACATATCCCCGCGATCTTCTTCTGGTTATTCGGCGAACGCCCACGGTTTCCCGCCGTTCCATTGTGACGTTCCGATCTCAAAATATGTATAATAATCGGTTAATATTTGCCGGGCGCCCAAATCTGAAGATGTCACACTATCTGAGGCCGGCAGCCGGCCATGGAGAGGAAATGATTTTATCCGGGCCAAAACGTCCCCGGCGTTCAACGTCCCGTCGAGCCGAACCCGCCGGCGCCGCGGGGGCTGACGGGCAAGTCATTACATTCCGTCAGTTCGGCGCGGGTCACCGGGGCGATGACGAGCTGGGCGATCTTCATGCCGCGGGCAATGCGGAAAGGCGCGTCGCCGAGATTGATGAGGATGGCCCGGACTTCGCCGCGGTAATCGCTGTCGATAGTTCCCGGGGCGTTGAGCAAGGTGATGCCGTGATGCAGCGCGAGGCCCGAGCGCGGCCGGACCTGCGCCTCGAACCCTTCGGGCAGCGCCAGCGCAATGCCACAGGGCACAGCCATGCGCGCGCCGGGGGCGAGCTCGAGCTCATTATCTGCGGCGACCAGCAGATCGAGGCCGGCCGCGCCATCCGTTGCATAGGCGGGCAGGGCGAGATCGCGCGCATGCGGCAGGCGCTGGACTGGAATTTTCATCTCGCGCCGTTGCCAAGTGTTTCGGCGATGCGCGCGACGAGCCGGCGCGCGACTTCAAGTTTGTTCATAAGCGGCCAATCTTCCACGCCGGATGAAGTAATCAGATGCACGCGGTTCGCCGTGCCGCCCATCGCGCCGCCCGTCGCACTCACATCATTGGCGACGATCCAGTCCGCTCCTTTTCGGACGCGCTTGGCTTGCGCGAAACCAATGAGATTCTCGGTCTCGGCGGCAAAGCCGATCACCAGGCGCGGGCGGTTCTTTGCTCCGGCAACGGAGGCAAGAATATCCGGATTGCGCAGCAGCGCGATGGTTGGTGTCGCTTCCGTATCTTCTTTCTTGAGCTTTTGTTCGGCCTCCGCCGCGGGCCGCCAATCCGCGACCGCGGCAGCGAAGACGGCAACATCGACGGGCAGCGCGTTTTCGCACGCTGCAAGCATCTCGCGCGCCGTTTCCACTTTCACCAGCCGCACGCGCGGCGGTGGCGCAAGCGCGACGGGTCCGGAAACGAGCACAGTTTCGACGCCGGCTTCGGCCAGCGCCCGCGCAATGGCATAGCCCTGCCGACCGGAGGAATGATTGGCGAGATAGCGCACCGGATCAAACGGCTCGCGCGTGGGCCCCGCCGTCACCAGCGCCCGCAATCCCGCGAGTGGCCCGGCGGCCGGCGCCAGCATCGCTTCGATCGCGTCGACGATGCGCTCCGGCTCCGCCATGCGGCCGGGGCCAAATTCGCCGCAGGCCATCTCGCCGTCTTCGGGTCCGACAAAGGCGACGCCGTCGGCTTCGAGCCGAGCCCGGTTGCGCTGGGTGGCGGGGTGGTTCCACATGCGCACATTCATCGCCGGCGCCAGGAGCACCGGCTTGTCGGTCGCGAGCAGCGCGGTGGAGGCGAGGTCGTTCGCGTGGCCATTCGCAAGCTTCGCCATCAGATCCGCGGTCGCGGGCGCCACAACCACGAGATCGGCCGAACGCGACAGCTCGATATGCCCCATTTCCGCTTCGTCGGTGAGGCTGAACAGATCCTGATACGTCCTCTCGCAGGAGAGTGCCGAAACCGAAAGCGGCGTCACGAATTGCGCGCCGGCGGGGGTGAGAATCGCACGCGCGCCGATACCCCGGTCACGCAGCCGCCGGATCAGCTCGAGCGATTTATAGGCGGCGATCCCGCCGCCGATGATGAGAAGGATTGATTTGCCGGGCATTCGTCACCACCAACAATTACGGTGTGATCTCGAATATCGTACCGCCATTATTCGCGCCACCCTGCGCGGTCGTTCCATAAAGAGTTCCCGGCGCATCCAGAATCAGGCTGGAATAGGGCAGGAAGCCGTCGGACCCAGAAAAGTCGTGGAGGACGGTAAAGGAGCCGTTCAGTTTGAACACGGTTCCGCCGTGCTCGCTGACTTCCGCCGTGCCATACAAATTATCTTCGGCATCCATGACCAGCGCCGATTGCGGTGAAATCCCGTCGGCGCATCCTTCCTCAGAGCACATATTGTACAAGACTGCGAGTTGCGACCGGGTTCCGGCTGGTACAAGGCTAAATACCGCGCCGTAGCCGTAGAGGCCGCCCAGCATGGCGGTGCCGTAGAGCTTTCCCGAACTGTCGATGATCAGGGAATTCTGCGGCGACGCTCCGGTCGCGCAGCCATCGTCCAGGCAAAAGGAATAAAGCGCTGTCCACGTCCATTGCGTCATGTGCCGCTTGGGCGACAATTCGAATATCGTGCCCGCCTGAAACCGCGTGCCGCGATCCGACGTTGTCCCATAGAGATTCCCCGCCGGATCGAAGACCAGCCCGCCCAGGGGATATTCGCCGTCCGCGCAGTTCGGCAATGAACAGAAACTGTAGATAACGTTTTCCGTCCATTTCCTGCCGCCGGAACGGGGACTCAGTTCAAATGCGGTACCGCCGCC
>DATAYG010000027.1:0-2603 GCA_036272695.1 Rhizomicrobium sp.
GGTCTTGGCGTCGACGACGAGAAACAAGGCGCGCCGCAGCTTGACCGCCTGCTGGGGCGATAGCGGGCCGTAGGGCGTCTCGGCTGAAAGCCGCGCGATGGTGAAACCGGACAGTCCGTAATTGTCGACCAGACCGCCATCGAGCAGCTTGATGTAAGGCATGGTCCCGTCGTGATAGCGGTTGATCGCCTTGGCATAGGAGCTGAGTATCGGCTGCGCATGGCGGTCGTCGCGCGCCTTGACGATCCAGGCGGGTAACGGATCGCTGCATTCCCGCGCGAACGTCTGAATCACGACCGGGGCGAAGGCGACCGGCACCGCGGCAGACGCCGCAACCGCGTTCGCCAGCGGATATTTCGAAAGATTGCTGCACATCGCGCTGAAGGTGGTCGCGCTGAACACGAAGGGCGTGCGGTTATAGATGTCGGACGCGTTGATCCAGACCCGTGGGCGCTCGGTCTCATGAAGATCGGCAAATGTCGCGCCATTGAACAGATTGGCATCGAGCCAGCGCGGAAAGCCCCGGGAGTCGTTGATGCCGCCGGCCAGCGCCTTTCCGAGCGTTTCGAGCGTCAAATTGGTCTCAAGTCCTTCCTCGGCGTTGCGCAGCAGGAAGCGCTCGCGGAAATCATCCAGCGCAGCGCGTTTTCGCAAGCCGTAATATGCCGCGGTCACCGCGCCACCGGACACGCCGGAGATGAAGTCGAGACGGTCGAGCATCGAGGCGCTCGCGCCCCGCACCGGCGTGCGCGCCATTTCGGTCAGCACGCCGAATGAAAACGCCGCGGCCCGGGTTCCGCCGCCCGAAAACGACAGCCCGATCAGATCGGCATCTTCCTCGGCGCCCACGTCGTAATTGAGACGAACCCTGTCCGCGAGGTCAGCGCTGCTGCCGGGCTGGTTGATAGGCGCATTCTGAATAGAGGCGCAGCCGAGCAGTGCGAGGCAAAGCCCGGTGATCAAAAATGCAAAACGCATACGCCCCAGAGGTCACCAATTGCCGGATATCGGCGTTATAGCCCACGAGATTGCGCCCGAATGATGCCGAAAGACAATTAAGTTCGAGCAAATTCGGGCAAATCCAAGTAAATCCGGGATCCCCGCGGAGGCGGAATTCGTCAACGATACTCCTGCGGCCGAAAGCGCCAAGCCGTGCCGCCTGATGCCGTCGCGCCAGAACTTTCCTAAACGAATCTCCCGAGCCAGAACGCCCCTCATGCCGTCAGGCCAAACCCCGCCCGCGACATGCGGCGATCGACGGCATCTTGCGTTTGGATCAATGCGCCAGCGCGGCTTGCCCCACCTCCTGCTCGCGCCTCTGGTCGATGCGCAAGCTCATGGAGACGATCGCGCCAACCACCGCGCAGGCCGCGAGCAGGAGCAGCCCCGCCGTGAAGTTTCCGGTCAGATCTTTCAGATAGCCCATCGCGAACGGGCCGGCGAAGCCGGACAGATTGCCCAGTGAGTTGATGGCCGCGATTCCGGCCGCGGCCGAGGCGCCGGTCAGGAAACTTGCCGGCAACGGCCAGAACATCGGCGGCACCGCCGAGACGCCGATCTGCGCGAAGCAGAGCAACGCCATGACGAGGACGGGGTTGGAAACAAGCCCGCACAGTCCGATTCCCAGCGCGGCCATCAGCAACGCCACGGCGACGTGGCCTTTCCGCTCCATCGTGCGATCCGAGTGCCGGCCGAGCAACACCATGCCGATGGCACCGAAGACAAAGGGCAACGCAGCCAACAGCCCGGTCTGGGTATCGCTCACCCCAAAATGCTTGATGATGGTCGGCAGGAAGAAGGCAACGCCGTAGCTCGCCGCATTCAGGCAGAAATACACCAGCGCGCACAGCAAAATGCGGACATCCGTCAGTGCCTGGAGAAGCGAAAGATGCTCGACCTTCTCCTTGTTCTTTTTCTCGGTGGCTTGCACATTCTCCAGCCACGCGATCTCGTCGGGTTGCAGCCAACGGGCCTGGCGCGGAAAATCGGTCAGATAGAACAGCACGGCGAGGCCGACCAGAACGGATGGCACCGCCTCAAGGATGAACAGCCATTGCCAGCCGACCAGTCCCCAGCCCGACAGGTTCAGCAGCATTCCGGATATCGGCGACCCCACGATGGAGGAGATCGGAATGGCCAGCATGAAGAAGCTGATGACCCGAGCCCGGTAGACCGCGGGAAACCACAGCGTGAGATAGAAGATGATGCCGGGGAAGAAGCCGGCCTCGCATCCGCCGAGCAGCAAACGCAGCGTATAGAACACCGTTTCGTTCGAGGCCCCGGTCGCCTTGGCGATCGAGGGAATGAAGGCGAACGCCGCGGAGACGATGCCCCAGGAGATCATGATGCGGGCGATCCAGATCCGCGCGCCGACCCGCTCCAGAAACAGGTTGGAAGGAACCTCAAACAGGAAATAGGCGATGAAGAACAGCCCGGCGCCCAGTCCGAACGCCGCCTCGCTGAAGCCCAGTGCCTGGTTCATGTGCAGCTTGGCGAAGCCGACATTGACGCGATCGAGATAGGCAACGAAATAGCACAGGATCAGGAACGGAATCAGCCGCCGCATCACTTTGCCAATAACCCGCTTTTCCACTTCGTCCATG
>DATAYG010000028.1:0-31000 GCA_036272695.1 Rhizomicrobium sp.
CGGCGGCTCAGTCCTGAGTGCCGGGCGCGGAAACGCAATGTGGGGAAATGTATAGGGCGTTTGATCAAGCAAGTCAAGCGGAAATCGTTCGCTAGTAACAAATTATTGTGTACGCGGAACGTTCGCTTGCGATATCCGTAACTGATTACAACGCGGAGTCGCGCTTTGTTTCGATTGACAAGATGCAGACTTTAGTATATGCGATGATTAGATGATAAAGTACAAAAGGAGCGGGAAGGGGTGTTGCGGAAGCTTTCCAAAGCGCGAACGCATTCCCTGCTGCAGGGAAAAAAGCAGGGAAGATTCTGAAAATTTGGTCCGGAGCAGCCGGAAATCCCGCCCGGGCCTGGAAAATTGCGGTCAGGCACCAGGCGGGGCAGGGAATTACCAGGGAAGTCCGGGCCGAGTGTGGAGCTTATTCTCGCGGTGGTCGCGACCGGGCGCCGTGGGTGTCCCTTGCGGCGCACACTGGGGCAGGGAAGAATCCGCCGCCGGCGTTACGTCTGCGAGGGAAGGTGAAAATCTTCCGGGAACAGAGGCTCGAAGGCCCGGGAGGTAATGAGGTTCGCGGCCTCGGCAATGGCTGGTGCCATGAGCCGATCGCGCTCAAAGCGCGGGACACGGTTACGCAGCAAAGCGTGCGCCTTCTCGAGCGCCGGCGAGGATCGGAGCGGACGGTGAAATTCGATGCCTTCGGCGGCGGCCAGCAGCTCGACTGCGAGAATGTTCGACGTATTTGTGTTCATCGCGCCGAGCCGCCGCGCGGCAAACGTCGCCATCGAAACAAAATCTTCCTGGTTGGCGGAGGTCGGGAGGGAGTCGACGGACGCCGGATGCGCGAGCGATTTGTTCTCCGAGGCGAGCGATGCGGCCGTTACATGCGCAATCATGAACCCGGAATTGACTCCACCATGTGCGGTAAGGAACGGCGGCAAGCCGCTGAGCGCGGAATCGATCAACAAAGCAATGCGGCGTTCAGCGAGCGCCCCCATTTCGGATATGGCCAGCGCCAGCGTATCGGCGGCGAGCGCCACAGGCTCGGCATGGAAGTTGCCGCCCGAAAGCGAATCCCCGTTCTCGAACACCAGCGGATTATCTGTTGCGGCATTGGCTTCGATCGCGAGAACGCGGGCGGTTTCCGCCAGAATTTCGAGACACGGCCCAAGCACCTGCGGCTGGCAGCGGATGGAATAAGGATCCTGGACGCGGGGACAGTCGCGATGGCTGGCGCGAATTTCACTGCCTGCGATCAGCGCGCGCAGAACCCGCGCCGCTTCGATCTGGCCGGAATGGCCGCGCACGGCATGTATGCGCGCATCGAACGGCGTGTCGCTGCCTTTGACGGCATCGGTCGAGAGTGCGCCAACGAGCAGCGCAGCTTCGATATTGGCTTCCGCGGCAAACAGGGCACTGAGTGCAAGCGCGGTCGAGACTTGCGTTCCGTTCAGGAGCGCGAGTCCTTCCTTGGCTTCGAGCTCGAGCGGCGCGATTCCGGCTTTCGCCAGCGCGTTGCGCGCCGGCATGGACTGCCCTGCGATCCGGGCTCGGCCTTCACCGATCAGCACGGCCGAAAGGTGGGCGAGGGGCGCCAGGTCGCCAGAGGCGCCGACGGAGCCTTGCGCCGGAATCTCAGGGAATATTCCGGCATTCAGGAGCGCCATCAGCCGCTCGACAACGATCCGGCGCACTCCCGAATAGCCGCGGGCGAGGCTGGCGACCTTCAGCGCCAGTACAAGTCGCACAACGGCATCCGGCAGGAGTTCTCCCACGCCCGCGGCATGGGAGAGAACGAGATTGCGCTGAAGCGTGTTGATCTCGTCAGGCGGAATGCGCGTCTGTGCCAGCTTGCCGAAACCGGTGTTCACGCCATAGACCGCACGGCCGCTCGCGAGCGCCTTTTCCAACGTATGCCGCGACCGCTCGATATCGGGCCAGGCGCGGTCGGCGAGGGCGACAGGTGCGGGCCGTTCAAGCATCCGGCGCCACAGCGACAGCGGCGCCTGTCCGGGATCGATGGTGAGCGTCATCATGGCTCCTCCTTGCCGCGGCATTGCCGCCCTCTGCAAGGGCCGCCTTGCATTCGCGCAGCCGGACTCCTAGTTTCCGCGCCCGAAAGCGCAGCTGTAGCTCAGTTGGTTAGAGCGCCGGATTGTGGATCCGGAGGTCGGCGGTTCGAACCCACCCAGCTGTACCACTCGCACCTTCCCTCCCGCTCAATGCCTTCGACGAACTTCGCGACAACACGGCGATTTTCGCAGGGGTGGGCGTTCGCTGTGCCCGCGAGAGAAACTCGCAATCATGGCGTCGTCTTCAGGCTGAAAACCTGGCCGGGATAGCACATTTGCGTCATGCGCCGCCCGAAGCAGAAATCCAAATTGGCTTGCGCTGAGAAAGGTCGCTCGCAGGATCGCGGTCTCTGGAGGCTGCGCTGGATCGGCCGGGCTCCGCGTCCCAAAACAATCGAGGGAGATGCAAATGAAGCCCATTCACATTGGTGCGGCGCTGCGGAGTTCGACACTCGCCCTTTCGCTTGCGGCGGGCGGTATGGCCCCGGCGCTCGCCGCCCAATTGCGCGATGCGGCGGCCTTTCCGCACCGGGCCTTCGTCAAGCCATCATCAGCCGAAATCCGCAATGCGTTGCAGCATGCAGGGCATCGCGCGAAGCGCGATGACGCGCAATACACGATCATCGACGATCCCGGCGAAGGCTACGCTCTTGGACAGGGCACCTTTGGCTTGGGGCTGAATTCGTCGGGAGTGGTCGTTGGATATTACGATGATGGCAATACGCATGGGTTCGAGCGCACCCCGGACGGAAGCTACCGGACCATCGATGTGGGCAGGACCGGAACGGCGGCCGGTGACATCAACGACCACGGGGCCATTGCGGGCGGTGCGGGTTTTTACACCGACATGAGGCAGACGAAATGTCCCGGATTCTTGCGGACGCCAAAAGGCAGGCTGAAGAAATTTGAGCCGCCGAACGGTGCAGCAGGCTGCTATCAGGACGTCTTTGCTATCAACAACAGCAGCTCTATCATCGGGGATTACAAGGCGACGGACGGCTTGTGGCATGGCTATCTGCGAACGAAGGACGGTACCATCGGCGTGTTCGACGTGGCTGGCGCCGCAGACACATACGCGACAGATATCAATGACAACGGCGCAGCCGCCGGTGTTTACATCGACAGTAACGGATATCACGGCTACATACGTATGGCCGACGGTTCGTTCACGACTTTCGATGCTCCTGGCGGGCCCGGCTGCTGCAACATCGCGGCCCGAATCAACAAACTGGGCGAGGTGCAGGGCGATTATCTGGACGACAATGGCGTATCCCACGCGCTGATCAGGGCACCGGACGCCAGTATCGTGGTGTACGATGCCCCGGACGCCGGACAGACCACCGGGCAGGGCACCGCGGGATACGGGCACATCAACAACAACGGGACAGCCGCCGGTTATTATCTGGACGCCGACAGTGTTGCACACGGCTATGTCCGTTCAAGCGACGGCACGCTCACCGAGTTCGATCCTCCCGGCTCGATCTGGACGGCGGCGTGGGACATCAACGACAGCGGCGTCGTGACCGGCAGCTACATGGACCAATATGCCAATTTCCATGCGTTCCTGCGAACGCCGTGACCGGTAGACGGAATTCCGATCGTTTTTTACCGGCGTAGCTCGTTTGCGTCATGCGACGAGCGCCATGTGCGCGCAGAAACATGCCGGTCGGAAGGTGCCGCAGTTACGCGCGAAACGTGCGGCGCCGGGAAATCAACCGCGCGCAAGGGATTCCTACGATGCGAAACAATCTTCATGCGTTGAGAATGGGGCTCTTGAGCAGCGGTTTGATGCTTGCACTTGATGGCGGCGCGCAGGCCGCAAAGTTCACCGTGCTGCACAGTTTCGTAGGCGGAAGTTTGGACGGCGCCAGCCCCTTCGGTGGCGTTACGCCTGCCAGCCGCGGCGACTTTTATGTCGCGACTGATGGCGGCGGATCGTCCAATAAAGGCACGCTGGCCCTGGTCAACACCAAGAACGGTCTTGCGCAGGTCCTTCATACCTTTACCGGCGGCAGCGACGGCCAGAATGCCGACGGGACGCCAATCGTATGGTCAATCGACGGCGCGGTGTACGGCACCACGCAATTCGGCGGGTCCAAGGGTTGCGGTACGATTTACAAATACACGCCGGGTTCCGGCGCATACCAGCAACTCACTGCTTTCGGCTGCACTCCGGCTCCCGCCTTTCCGTTCGCCGGACTGGTCGCAGATTCGGCCGCCAACGCTCTTTTCGGCGTTGGATATAATGGCGGCCCCGATGACGACGGAGAGGCCTTCTACGTCGATTCGGATGGCAGCACCGGCAGCAGCTGTTACTTTGATTCAAGATATGGGACCCATCCCTTCGCCGCCGTGACGCCGCTCAACGAAAGTCTGTTCGCTGCAACCACGACAGGGGGCGCCAATGATCTGGGCGCCATCATGGACGTATGCAGCTTTACGGTACTCCACAGTTTCGCTGGCGGCAGCGATGGTGCCACGCCTTACGGAACATTGCTGTATTATAACGGCGCGCTCTACGGCACGACATCAAACGGGGGCGCCGGCGGCAATCTCGGTACGGTGTTCCGGATCAGTCCGGATGGCAGCAACTACACTGTACTGCACTCCTTTCTTGGTATCTGCTGCGGCAATTCCGATGGCAGTTTCCCGCGCTCCGGGCTCACGCTCAATCCGAAGGACGGTGAGCTTTACGGTACCACGATCAATGGCGGGGGTTCGAGCGATCTCGGAACGGTGTTCAAGATAGACGCGAGGAGTGGCAAGGAGAAGGTGGTTCACGCCTTCAGCGGCGGCGACGGCGCACATCCTTACGGTAATCTCTACATCGAAATGGGCAAGATATACGGCACGACGCTGGCAGGCGGTAGCAACAATCTCGGCGTCGTCTTTAAACTGAAATCCTGAGGAGGAAATGGTCATGACCAGAACAGGCCGCATTGCACGTTTGTTGCTGGCGACATTTATGAGCACATCGGCTCTCGCGGCGCCGCCGCACATCGCGCGAAGACCATTCGCAACCGGACTTCGCTGGTTTCCGGCCGCGCCGCTGCCGGCCGTGAACAGTGCCGCAGTCAATACGAAAAGTCCCAGCGCCCACTCCTCGAACGCGCCGTACGGATTTCCTCCGGAGCAATATACCATCGTCGATGTGCCCGGCGCGGGCACGGCGTATGGCCAGGGCACCAATCTCGTCGCCGTCAATTCCTCTTCTGCTTCGAGCGGATTTTATGTGGACGTCAATAATTATTCGCATGGTTTCATGCGCGCGGCCGATGGGGCCATCACGACCTTTGACGCTGACGGTCCGACAAGTCAGACGGATGCGTGGGGTATCAACAATCGCGGCGAAATTGCCGGAGAATTTGTTGACCCCGATTCGGGTCTCTTCAAGGATTATCTGCGTTCGGGCGACGGGACCATGGAATTATTCGATGGTTCGGAAGCGGGCACCGGTTCGGACGTCGAGCGCATCAACAACCAGGGCGCCATCGTCGGAGAATATGACGATGTCAACGGCGCCTTTCATGGCTATGTCCGGGCGAGAAACGGCACGATAACGCAGTTCGACGCCCCAGGTGCGGGGACGGGTTACCTGCAGGGGACAGAGGCCTTCGACATCAACCGGGCCGGCATCATCTCCGGCCCGTACACGGACACGAACAACGTTTATCATGGATATCTTCGCGCCGCCGACGGGACATTTACGGAGATCGACGTTCCCGGGGCGGGCGCTGGCCCCAACCAGGGTACGATCGCCAACGTCATAAACAACAATGGCTGGGTCGACGGCACCTATATCGACGCCAACGATGTGCTGCACGGCTTCTTGCGCGCGCCCCACGGCACCATCACGACGTTTGATGCGCCGGACAGCGGCACCGGCTTCCAACAGGGTACATTTGCCGTAGACCTTACGAATAACGGGAAAATCGTTGGCTGGTACCAGGATGCGAACGGCGTGTACCACGGTTTCGAGCGATCAAGGAAAGGCTGCATCGTGGAGTTCGATGCGCCGGGCGCGGGTACGGGCGCCGGCCTCGGGACGGAGGCCTTCTATGTCGCCCGCCACAATATGATTTCTGGCTGGGAGCAGGATAACGGCGGCGTGTATCACGGGTATTTGCGAACGCCGCAGTGAACCTCCTGTGCGGCTGGCCTGACCCGCGTGCAACCGTCATAGCGCATGTGGGTCATGACCTCCCGATTTGCGCGCCACATAATCCGACATCGTCAAGGAGGCCCAGATGAATAGAACTTTTCTTCTCGCGGCATGCGCGTGCTTCACGCTCATTGTCGGAATCGAGAGTACGGCATTCGCCGCAACTGCCACAGATCGCAACGGCATCAGCGACGCGATCAAGGCACAGGTACGCGACATTGTGACCGGCATCAACACACACAACGCCGATCTCGCGACCAGTCACGACGCCCCCAACGTTCTTGTCGTCGAACAAAGCCAGCCGAATACGGTTGGCGTCGCAGCGGATGTCGCCGGCTTCAGGCAGGCCATGGCAGCTGAGCCAAATTGGCGCGTCAGCCTGGTCGAAGAAGCGGTGGACGTGTCCGAGTCCGGCGACATGGCGGTGTATCGGTCCATCTACAACCAGGATAGCTCGCACGGCAATGTTCCGCTCACGCAGAAGGTCAACTTCATTTCCGGATGGAGCCGTCACGAGAATGGTACCTGGATGATGGACTGGTACGTCGTGTCTGAAATGGAGAAATCACACAATAAATGAAGCTGTAGCTGCACTCCATTCGGCAAAGCGAATGGAGGAATACGGGATACGACATGCGCTATCCGCTGACACTCGGCAGGTCGATCGTCATGCTGCTGGCCGTCTTCGGCCCGGCCGCCACATCTCCAGCCGGCGCGGTAGTGCCGGTTCCCTTCTATAACTCGCACGTATTTGCAATCGAAAAGGTAGGCGATGGCTCTGTCATTATCAGGACCATGGATCTGCCGGAGACTGTGTATGCCTGGTACCGGAAGTACCTTCGCGACGCCAACGGCGATTCCAAAATCGAAGACGGCGGGTATATTCTTTACACCCATAGCGGCACGACCATCGATATTGAACCGGGCGATCCGACCGACCGCGGCACTGATATTGGTATCGTGTGGAACGCTGCGAAGTATGGTGGCTACTCACCCGCAAATCGCAAAGGACATGTTGGCCCGAGAGGTATCGATCAATGACCGGACTTGCCATAGCACCGGACTTCTCGAGAAGATTCGGCGTCTGATCGCCGGGCAGTGGAAAGGCGCCCAAGCTATCTTGCGACGCGTTCCAGGACCCAGCCGAAACCTTGCCGGCGTGCTTCTCCAGCGACCCGCGCGCGGAGTGCCAGGGCACTCGCTCTCTGTCCTGTCCGTTTCAGAACATGCAGCTCCGCGAGTTCGGCTTCGAGTGCCCACCCAGGCCATCGACGGGCGCGCGCATCCGTTGCCATGGATTGAAGCTTCGAGATTGCCTCTGCGCTGTTGCCGGTTTCGCCACGAAGTTCGGTCAGTGCGACATCAACCTGCATGACTTCTTGCCGTTCCGTCATCGCGCTGCGCAGGTTGGCGGCATGGCTTATCGCGGTGTCGCGTTCCGCCGCTTTACCCAAGGCCGAATAGCATTTTGCCAGCAAGCTCACGGCGACAGCTTCGCCGGTCTTGAGATCCGCCGCCGCGGCCTGTTTCTGGGCAGCGTCAAGAAGTTTGGCTGCTTCAAGCCAATGCCCTTGTTCCATAGTGATTTCACCTTCAGTCAGGTTGGCATTGACAAGCGACTCAGTGTCGCCGCTGAGCGCCGCCATATTCCGCGCGCGTTCGAGAACCGGGGTGACCGACGCGAGGTCGCCGCGATCACGAGAAATCAAGGCGCATTCGTAGTCCGCATTGATACTGTTCGCAGTATCCTTCACCCTGGCATATTCGCCCCGCGCCTCGATACAAGCGAGTTGGGCCTGCGTAAAATCTCCGCGCAGACGCAGGATATCGGCCAGTGAAGAAAGCGTGAATCCGCGATGGCTGTGCGCGCCGGCGCTGGCATCGAGCGCCGCAGCTTCCCGAAAATTTGAGATCGATTCGTCGCTCGCCCGTTCGTCTGCCTCTGCGATCGCCAGCGCGGTCAATGCCCAAGCCTGACCAACCAGGCTGCTGGTTTCACGGCGAATGCGCAACACGTTTCGGACTGCGGCCTCGGCTCCATCCCGGTCGCCAGACGCCCAGAGGATATTGGCCAGATCGCTGTATGCGGAAGCCACGCCGTTCTGGTCACCCATGTTCTGAAACTGAGCCAATGACTCTTCATATTCGACTCTGGCGCGTTTCGGCTGGGTGTAGGAAAGCAGATTGCCGACATTGAGATGAACTGCTGCTTCGCCACGTGGGTTGCTTACGCGGCGATAGTCGGCGAGAGCGCGCTCTAACATTGCTTCTGCAATGTTTGCCTCTGCTGCGGGCAAAGCGACGCCCAGAACAAGCTCTGCGTCCGCTTTTAGGCCGGTGGCGTCCCGCGCCTCTGCCAGTTGCAGGGCGCGGCGCGCATGTTCGATGCGGGTCTTGCTGTCATCCTTGGCGGCAGCAACATCCGCATCGGCCAGTTCAAGTCGGGGATCGCTCGTTGTGGGCTCCCCGCGCTTTCTCAGTGCGCCGAGCACGTCTTGTGCGTCTGTGACTTTGCCGGCTGAGAGAAGAACGTGTGCAAGCTCGAACTGCGTTTCGGCTTCATCTGGCTGGAGCGCCGCCAGCTCGCGCAAGGCAGCTATCGCCTTTGGCCAATTAAATTGTGCCTCATAGCTTTGCGCCTCGATGTTCAGTCGCATGGCTTGCGGCAAGCCGGCACTATGCGCGGCCGCCTGCTCGGAGGTGGCGAGCGCCTTCTGGTCGTAGCCCAGGGCCGACCATGCCTTTGCCAGGTAGACATAAGAGGGCGCGTAGTCCGGCGCATCGGCCACCGCCTGAAGGAGTTCGTCGCGGGCTCGCGCGGAATCGTAACGATGCAGGGCATCGAGCGCGAAGCCCAGCCGGCGCATGACATCCGCACTTGGTGGACGCGCATTGGCGGTTTGGCGCATTTCGCCGGCGCTTTGCGGCACCACGTGCAAATGCTTGCGCAGATCGGCCCCGGCAACAGCTACAAGCGATGGCAGGTCCTGGGGCGACCCGGAGCGCGAGAAGGTGGCGACGGTCGCGCCACTCCGCGCATCCTGCACGGTCAGATCAAGCCGAACATACTGCTTGCCGGGGCGATCGAAGGCCAGGTAGCTCCCGGTCACTGTATAATCGACGACAAGTTGGCGATGGAGCGTGGTGAGCGTGTCGGGCGAGAAGCCTCCTGCGCCCGCGTCGGGTGTGCCCCCACGTATCTGGCGGACAAGTTCGCCCGGCAAAAGGTGCAGTTGGCCGCCCGCGGCGATCTCCGTCCCGAGCATTTCGGCAAACGCCGGCCCAATCCAGGCGTAGGCAGGATCGTGCGAAAGATTGTTGAAATCGAAAACCGCGATCGCCGTGCCTGGCGCGCGGCGGGACCAGGGGAAAACAGGTTCACTTCCGCTCCATACCCACCAGGCGGCCAAAGCTCCTGCCGCGAAAACCAGCGCGGCAAGGAGGGCGCCGATGCGAAAGAACGTGCGCCTTTCCCTGCGCAGGACTGGCAACGGCTCTTTGAAACCGGAGGCCGACGAACGGCTCGCTTCCGCCGTCGGTCCCGCGCGTGTGACAGGGGCGACAAACCGGTATCCGAGCTTGGGAACGGTTTCGATGAAACGGCCGCCTTCCTCGTTCTCGCCCAGCGCCTGACGCAAGGTCCAGATGTGCTTCGTCAGGTTTGATTCGGCCACGAAGCGTGCCGGCCAGATCGCCGCCATGATCTCGTCTTTCGAGACGGCATGGCCGGCACGTTCCACCAGCAGTCGCAGAATCTCGAAGACTTTTGGGGTGAGCGGTATGACATCACAGCCGTGAAGCAGCCGCCGCTCGTCTGGCTGTAGCTCGAAATCCGCAAACCGATAGGTCGGATTGTCTTGCTGGACCATCGACTTATTCCGCTTCCGCCGCTCAGCAAGAAATATTCCGGAAAAATACCATACGCCCGGGAAGGACAAAACCGGCCGGGCTGGACGACGTGTCGTCCGCAGCTTTGCGGAGACCATGATGATCGGAGCAACACCCCGGCGGCCCCATGCGCCAATCCCCCCCTCCCCGGACTTGCTGGCAACCATGTTCGATCGCGAGCTTGCCAGCCGCATCCTGGATCACCTCGAACTGGAGATCATCGCCGTCGATGCGGCGGCCGAAATTGTATTTTGCAGTGAACCGGCGCGCCGCCTGCTGTCGGCGAACAAGGCGGTCTTCAGCCATCGCGGCAACCTGTTTTTCCGGGATGGCGGAAACACCCGCTGGTTTCAGTCCGTGCTCTCTGCCTTGTCGCAGGGCAGGGCGTGCGAATGTACGACCCTCATTCCGGATGACTGTCCGGGCGAAAGCCGCTTCGTCTCGATCCATCTGATTGGCGGCGCGTTGGGGGAAGCGCAGCAATTTCTGGTGACGTTTTCACGATGTGGCGGCGTGCGGCCGGACGGGAGAATCCGCACAATGATGCAGCATTTTGGCTTGACGCCTGCAGAACTGCGCCTCACGCTATTCCTCAGTACCGGGCGCCATCTCACGGACGCGGCAACGGCGTTCCGTGTGTCGCGCCACACGGTCCGTAATCAGCTGAGATCGATTTTCGAGAAAGTGGGAGTGAGACGTCAGACAGAACTCACACGTCTGATGTGGGCAGGCCCCCAAACTTGGGCACTAACATGAGAATCATGGACACGCCCGAGCCAGACTGAAAATTCCGCCTCCTTCAAGCCCGCAACGGCCTCTTAGGGCAGGTGCCTCGCAGGGCGTCGTGTGTCCCGGTCACGCCACTGTACCACTCCAGCTTCCGCAGACTCACGCGCAATTGGCAATTTCGCGCTTTTCGTGATCGATCCGTTAGGCGGGCGGCGCCTCGGTAGGTGTAAATCGCGCTTCTCTGACAACCAGAGGATGGCCGTCGGCTTCGGCGAGTCTTTCAATCTCGTGTTGTCGCTCCGGAAAACCCGTGCCGATCGCACGCATGGCGGCGGCGCGAATGGAGGGATTGCGGCTCTGACGCGCGACATCGAACAGCAACGACGCGCACGTCTCATCAGCAAAATGCCCGACCGCCTCGAGGAAGCTCGCGCGGCGCCCTATTTCGTTCGCGTCCATTATGGCAAGCGAGCTTGTTTCAAGATCGAAGAAATATTGCGGCACTTCGACGATTTCCTTTTCCGCAACGAGGAGATTCAATGACATGGAAGGCCGGTCGGGAGGAATCTGGATGTGTATGTCCCGGCTGGGCCGGTAGATCATGGCTTTTCCGATGGGTAGCGCGGTGTCCTCGAGATAGGTTATCTCCACGAACTCGCCGGCATAGCCCCCGATGGAACGGGAGTCATATTCGAAAACACGGGTTTTGTAGCCAGGTCCTGCTGCGCCGACAGTGAGGAGGCTGAAATTGTGATCGTGTGCCCGGTCGTAGGACAAGATGCGGGCTTCCTGCCCGATTTTTCTGGCGCTGCCGGCAGGTGGCAACCACAGGTTCAGCCGCAGTGAAAACGGAGCCGCCCGGTAAATGGTGAACGATTGCGGCGCAAAACTCGCAAGATGACGTTCGCTGGCGATGCGCCTTAATTCTTCAAGCAGGGCATCCCGAATGAATTCGCGATTCGCCGCGAGGCATTGCAGTTTCCCGGCGACGTACTGCATCGTCTCAATCGAATCGCCCCTGTGAACTTTCCGCGCAGCGCCGATCAAGTCCTCCACTTCAATTGGGGTGGCGTCGCTTTTGGCTTCGAATGAGATTGCCACCCTCAGACTCCCGTGCTTCCGGCAGCTGCCTTCATTTCGAGGGTCTTTTCGACCGCACGCCGGATAACAGGGTGCGGATCGTCCTTCAGCCGTTCGACTGTTTCTCGCGTCTTTTCGGGCGCGAGCTGGTTGATCATTTTCAGTGTTTCCCACCGCACATGAAAGTGCCGCGATGCCAGCCCCATTTCGACGAAGTCCTCGTCGATCGGCGCGCCCAGGCTCGTCAGCATCTGCATGACCGTCGTGACCTGGCTGGAATAGCTGTCGAGGACCGTAACACCTTTTGGGGCGGCAGTCTCCCGGTCAAACGCCCATTCATAGTCGCCGAGGGATTCCGAATGCAGCCGGAGCACGAAACCGGTGGATTCGTCGGATCGCCAGTCCAGCACGTCTTCATATCCGTTCCGCTCGAGTGATTCGTCGGGCAAAAAGCTCGAACTCGTCACGCTGTATGAGCCGTATTTCCGGATCGTACATGTCATTCCGGATCGGCCGGTCGGGATTGTAACGGCTGACTTTGAGCGGCACCCGCCCGACATTGCGCGCCATGTAGTGCTGCGGGAAAAAGTAAAGATTGTCAGGTGGACGGTCGATCATGGCCAGCGACAACGCATAGCCCCTTGTGACGTTGATGGTCAGGGTGTTGCGGTCCCGGAAGACGAGAAAGTCCTTTTCGTCGAGAATATCCAGCACGCCGCGAATGGCCCACCCATTCACGAACGACCGGTCCATCTCGGCAAATATCGCTCTCGCCGACCAGAAACTCTCGCCTGCGCCCGGTCTAAGAAGGCGGTCGAGCTCGCCGATGATGCGATTGAACTTGTCGGTATCGTTGGACACAATGCGCTCTTGTATTTATCCCAACGCACGCGATTGAGGACCGACGCGTCACCCTTCGCCTG
Organism: Rhizomicrobium sp.; assembly: GCA_036272695.1. Lineage (GTDB taxonomy): Bacteria > Pseudomonadota > Alphaproteobacteria > Micropepsales > Micropepsaceae > Rhizomicrobium. The sequence continues at coordinate 12,849 of DATAYG010000028.1, forward strand.
CGACCCCAAACAAGCACAAAGGAAAGGAAACTCTTCAGTTCCCTTTCCTTGCACCTGCGACGTCCCAGGCAAACCGCATCCACCCACCGTCTGAATGCGGAGTGGGAAGTGACCTCAGCAACAGTTAAAGCAGCAACCGCTATTCGGCGGACACAAGACTCGCAACGTCGCCCGTGCCTTCGGGACGGATGAACGGATGGAATGAGCCGGCAAGGCAGCCGCAGGGCATTCCACTCACGGAGTCGTAGCCTCCGATCGCAGTCAGCTCCACATCCAGATCGGCAATAATCATATTCGCTTCGCTGTTCATGAACTTTCTCCGCGCGGTCGATCCCATCGTGGTGACGGCGTCCTTCGCGCCCAGCTTCGCCATCACCGATTCGAGTTGGATAAACCCGATTCGATGGTAAATGTAAAGGAAAAATTAATCCGGGTTAACCTCAGCCTCTTCCTGGCCGATCCACTCGTCATGGAAATTTCGATTGGAAGGGCGTTGCAGGGCCGAGCCGAGGCCACACCAATCTTGGCGGTTTTCCTGGGAAATCGACCGGTCGAGGGCTTGCAGTTTGAGTTGATCTTGCTGCCGGACGGAGGCCGACCTGCCTTCAGGCCATCCAGCTTTACCGGCCATAAAGCTTGCTGGACGATAGTTGCGGCGCTCGGGGCGATGGGCGCGCGCCGCAGAAGGATACAAAGTGCCGGGGTCGGCATCACATAGAGAGCAGATCGGTACTCCACTCGGGAACGGCGCAGCCACTCCAGGGGGTGTCCGCGCGACTGCTGAGGCGGGACCGGTTGCGCGCCATTACCGCATCCTGCCTCGGCTTCTTTGTGTGATTGCCTTGATTCTTGCGGGTGTTCGTCCCTGCGCCGCCTTGGCGGAAGGAGCCCGGCGGCAAGGTGAATTCGATCGGCTCATCACGCAGGCGCAGGCTCTGATGCTTCGCCGGCCGGACGCAGCACTCGACGCGGCCCGGCGCGCCGAATCTGTTGCAGAGCGCCGCGCGCCTGCGCCGCAGAATCGGGAAGCAGTTGCGACTGCGCTCCGGCTCCAGGCGGAAGCGCTCAACCGCACCAACCGCAACGCGGAAGCGTTCCGCGCAGTGACGAAAGCCTCCGAATTTGCTGCAAGCCTCGGCCATCTTACGAAGCTGGACGGCGATCTTGCTGCCTCCCGTGGCCTAATTGCCGAATCTGCGGGCGATTTCGCGCTTGCCTTGAAGAATTACCAGCAGGCGCACGACCTTTTCGCGCGCCTCGGGGACAAGCGTGGACAGGCGATCGCGTTGCTGGATCTCGGTGTGTTGTACGAAAAGGCCCGCGATTTCGATCGCGAAATCCGATACTATCGCGAAGCCGCGCAGGTCTATTCGGGCGACCCGGCCGTGGCGTTCGGCGAGGCCGACAACCTTGGCTGTGTGTACCTGCAAATGCGCCGCTACCCCGAAGCGATTGCGCGTTTGCAGCAGTCGCTGGGCTTCGCCGCTTCTCTGAAGAGCCCGGTTCTCGAGGCGATGGTCTTCACCAATCTCGCCCTCAGCTACGCCGGAGCCAAGAAGCTCGCAGAAGCGGAAGGCGCGGCGGATCGTTCGCTGATGCTTGTGTCGGAGACGGATCCGGACGGCGAGGCGCGATTTGCCTGGGCCGCGAAGGCCGAAATCGAATACCGGCGCGGCGCTCTGGATGCCGCGGCTGCGGATCTCCAGAAAGCCTTTCGCGGCGTCGATCTGAAGACCACCGCACCACGGTTCCTGTTTTTTCACGAAATCGCGTATGAAATTTACAAAGCGAAGGGCGATCTGGCCCCCGCCATCCAGCATCTCGAGGCCTTTAAGCGGCTGGACGACGAGGGCCGGTCGCTCGCCGCTTCCGTGAATCTCGCGCTGCTCGGCGCGCAATTCGATTTTGCGAGGCAGGACCTGGAGATCGAGCACCTCAAATCGGCGGAGCTCGAGCGTGACATCAGACTCCGGAAATCGCAGGCCGAACTTCAGGCGATCGTGTTCTCAGGCGTTATCGCCACCGTGATTTTGCTGTTGGGCTGGTACGGCTGGCGCCACGCCATCCTCAAAGCCCACCGAAACGACATCGCGAAGAAAAATGTCGAGCTGGTCAAGACTTTGATCGAAAGGGACATGGAAATCGAACGGCGCAAGGAGGTTGAATGCCATTTGCGCGTCGCAATGCAGGCTGCCCAGCAGGCGAACCGTGCGAAAAGTCATTTCCTCGCGAATATGAGCCACGAATTGCGCACACCGCTAAATGCGATCATCGGCTTTTCCGAGATCATGCTCTCCGGCCGCATGAATCCGGAAAAATTGCAGGAATATGCTCGCGACATCGCGGATGGCGGACGTCATCTTCTTGCCGTTCTGAACAATGTCCTGGATATGGCGCGGATTGAATCGGGCAAGGTGGAACTTGAGGACCACGTCATCCGGCTGGGGAGCGTAGTGGATCACGCCTTGTCCGTGCTTGGCGGTCGGAACGCGCACGCCGGCAAAGAACTTCGCATGGCTGGCGACAGCAACATTCTGGTGCGTGGAGACGAGGTCAGACTGCGACAGGTTATTATAAATCTCGTGTCCAATGCGGCAAAATTCACTCGCGAAGGCGATTGTATCGAAATCCGCATCGAGCGTGTCGAGGATGGCGTGGATGTGACCGTTCAGGATAACGGCGAAGGTATTCCCGCAGACAAGCTTCCTGTTATCATGGAACCGTTCGGCCAGGCCGACAGTACGTATGCGCGTTCGCGCGGAGGCGTCGGCCTTGGGCTGCCCATCGTAAAATCGCTCGTGGAACTGCACGGCGGCCGGTTCACCATCGAAAGCGACTACGGGCGAGGCACGACAGCGCGGCTGCATCTGCCCGAGGAGCGTGTTGTGGACCCTGACGCCACCGGGATACAGATCAAAGAGGCTCTGCAGTACACGGCGATGTGAGTCGCGGCCCAAACAAATTTATCATGCCGCTCGATTTTCATCTGATGGCCGTTGAGGGAACGGCCGAGCCGCCCACAGACCGGCCGGTCGCCACGTTTTCGGCGATGCGCCACCGAACGAGGTTTGCCCTTGCGGCCGGAGGTTGGAACAGCTGCCTGTTATAATAATTAACGCCATGTTGGCAAAGGCCGGGTAACACCATTGATGCGGTCGGGAGGGGGGATCAGATTGAAACGCCGGGTCGAATATTATTACCGGGACGGATCGGGCGTCACGGCGATCGAATACGGGCTGATTGCCGCCGTCATTGCCCTGGTAATTCTGGCTTCGGTGAAATCCACTGGCGAACACCTGAGAAACACGTTCGATTCCGTAGCTTCATCGCTCTAAGGCGGGGCCTTGCATTAAGGCGGGGCATTTATTGCGATCACTGTGCAACGCAGCAAATCGACGTCGCGATCGCATCCCGACAATGCCGGCATGGATTTCCGAAGCGGAGTGCGATACCTACCGGGGCTAGGCTGTTCCGCACGCACTGGACCAAGCGCCATGAAATCCTTCGCCCTCGCTGCCGCTCTTGTCGTGGTTTCCGCGCCCGTTTTCGCGCTCGCCCCCGAGGCCGCGTGGAAGGCGAATATCGCCGATACGAACAAGGCCTATACCATGGGCCGGCATGCCATTCTGAAAATCCAGGATGCCGCCTATCTCGGCGAAGGAAATACTGCGAGCCTCGTGGGCCAGCGCGGCGCCCCGGGCAGCTACAAGTGGGTGCAGGGCGACCGGCCCGGTGCCGCGCTCGTGGCGGGGTTTTCGCGTGGGAAGCCTGTGCTGAAGAAGGACGGCAAACCGCTCGCGAATCCACTGGCGGACATAACCGTCGACAAGGATGTGGACGTGCAGGCGTTCCCGACGCAGGTGGAGGCAGGGGAACAAGGGATTCGTGTGTTCGCGTACAATCAACTGAATCCGGCGACAAAGACCTTCAAGGGCGTCGACTATTTTCCCTACAACCCGGCTTTCATTGTGACCGCCGGCTTTACCCCCGATCCGAAGCTCCCCGCGCGGAGCTTCATCACTTCGCGCCGCACGAGCAAGCAATTCTACCGCGCCGGCGTTGCTCGGTTCACACTTGAGGGCAAACAGTTCGATTTGCCGTTCTATACGGACACGAACGATCCCAGGAAAATCACGACTTTGTCAGCGTTTTTCACCGACGAACTTACCGGCAAGGGCGCGTATGGCGCGGGCCGGTATGTCGATTCACCGGATCTGAAATCCTACCCGCCGAAAGGCTTCAAGATCGACTTCAATTACACCTATAATCCAAACTGCGCGCGCTCGGCGTTCTTTACCTGTCCGGTCGCTGTCGATCACGTGGCGCTGGCCGTCTCAGCCGGCGAGCGCGATCCGCATTTGCACCATTGAGCACTGCTACGCCCGCTGGGGCCTGGTCATGCCGAGAACTTCGAGACACTTGGCCAGGACCTGATCCGGCGAGAACGGTTTGGCCAGATAGGCGGCCGCTCCGCTGCGCAGACCTTCCGTTATTTCCTGCGGCTGGAATCTCGACGTCAGCATGACGACGGGAATTCTGTGGGTCTCGGATCTGGCCTTGAGCATCTTCAGAACCTCAATACCGTCCAATCCCGGCATCGTGCGGTCCAGCACTATGATGCTCGGACGAATTCGTCCGGCAAGCGCGAGGAGTTCGTCGCCGTCTTTTGCCAGCTGTACCTGGAAACCGCGCGCTTCAAAGCGCGGCTTCAGAACTTCCCGGATGACCGGATCATCATCACAAAGAAGCGCGAGCCGTCGCTGGCGCTCGAGAATTTCGAAGAGCTTCTTATAGAGCGTAGCCGCATCGACAGGTTTGAGAAGGCACTCGATTTCTCCGTCGGTCAGCGCGTGGAGGATCGCCGCCGAGCGCCGGTGGGAGGCAACCGCCACAATCGGAATGTTCAACTCATGTGCTTTCCTGCGCAGCGCAATCACGCTGTCCGGCGCGCATCCGGCATTGTCGAGATCGAGGAGCAGCAGATCGGCACGCGCGTCGTTCAACAAGCCCATCGCGTCCGCACAGGCTGCCAGATTGGTCACGCTCGCGCGTTTTGCACACGCATCGGCAACGAGTTTCGCGAGCCCGGGATCACTTTGAATAACCACGAAGTGGGGAATGGCGGATCGCGAATCTGCATCGATTTCCGGTGGCAGTTCAGGCGACGCGATTTTCTCCGGGATTGTGGTGGCGGGCGGTACGCCCGTAGCAAATTCGCAGGCGCGAGCCAGCGCGCGCGCGGCAGCCGCGGCACCGCCCGGGGGCGTGTCCGATTCCAGAATACGTTCGAGCCCAAGTGCAGCTGTGCTGATTTCAGGGAAGCCGAGCGTTTCGCCAGTGCCGTTCAGTTTGTGCGCCACTTTGGCGATTGCCGCCACGATTTCGGAATTGATCTCATCGAAGTCGCACAGGACCGCAAATTTCTTCAATTCTGCAATCGACGCCCCGAGGCCGGAGACATAGCGCTGCCTGAGCGAGGCCAACGCGCTGTCGAATGCCTGGTCGACCGCGCTCATGACGCGCGCTGCTGTGGAGCGTATTTTGCCAGAAGGCCGAGAAGCTCGCCTGCGGGGAACGGCTTGGCGAGCGAGGCATTGGCTCCGAGAACCTTTGCCACTTCCAGCATCTTCGTGAATCGGATCGAGCCTCCGCCTGAGATCGCAATGATCGGCGCCGTTACGCCTGCCTGGCGCAAGGCTGCGATCACCTGGATTCCGTCCTGCCGGGGCATGTAGAGATCAACGATAATGACATCGGGCAAAAGCGGATCTTTCTCGGAGAGGCAGGCCGCGAGAGCCTGCTCGCTGTCGGAGATGCTCTGCACGGCGTGCCCCGCCGATCTTATCTGTTCGCTCAGGACCTCGGCGAAATCAACGTCGTCATCGACAAGAAGTATGTTCCCCATCGCCGCTGCCTCAGCCATGCAGCGGGATCGCAGGCGCGGCGGACTCCGGCTGCGGCTCCTGTTTTTTGTGCACGCTAAGCCAGATCCGCTCGATATCGGAAGACAGCGTTGCCGGATCGAACGGTTTCGCCACCACGCCGCTGGCGCCGAGCCGCATGTATTCTTCGGTTTCCGTGCTTCGGACCCGCGCCGTCATGAACACGACAGGGATATCGCGGCCGCAAAGGGCATTCTGCAGTTCGACAAGTGTCGCAGGACCATCCATACCCGGCATCATCACGTCCAGAAGAATGAGGTCCGGCCGAATTGCGGAAATCTGCTCAAGCGCCTCGCGGCCGCTGTGGCAGCACGATACTTCGAGGCCACCGATCATTTCGAGGCATAGCCGGACGACTTCGAGAATGTCGTCTTCGTCATCGACGCAGAGGACGCGCCGCAAGGAGTTCATGACGCGGCCCTTCTGGGCTCGGGACGTGCGCTATCCGCGAGATCCAGCACCGTTTGAACGATCTGCGATTCAGCCACCCGCGACTTGACCAGGACCGCGGCAACGAGACGGGCAGCCTCCGTGGCGATTTCGCGTGCCGAGAGCACGATGACCGGAGGCGGTGGATCAAGTCGTGCGATGCGCTCGACAAGGGACAGGCCGGACCCGTCTGGCATTCCTATATCCAGCACCACGGCCGCGAACGATTCCTTTTCGAGCCACTCTTCGGCTTCGCGAAGGGTTCCCGCACAAATAAGCTCGGCGCGCCCGCGCAGCGCCGTCGCGAGCAGACAACTCAGATCGGCATCGTCTTCGACATGCAGCACGCGCGGCACGGCGGTTCGGCGCATGGCAATGGCGCGCCGGAGCGCCCACTCCAGCCGTACATCGTTGACGGGTTTCGATATCCAGTCGACCACATGCATCGCCGAGCCATTACAAGCTTCGCGCCGCTCCCTGGCGGCAATGGAAATTACGATTACGGGGAGTTGCACGGTTTGCGGATTCGAACGGAGCTCGTCGAAGAAGGCGATTCCGTCTCCATCTGGAAGTATAAGGTCGAGCGTCATTGCCGCGTAGTCGTGTTTTGCAAGCAAATTCCGCGCGGCAAGAAGGCTGTGGGCCTTATCCACATGGCACCCGTTGTGCTCGAGGGCGCCCCGCACGATTTCGGCCGCCTGCGGATCATCGTCGCATACGAGGATGCGCGGCCGACCGGGTGCGTGGGCAATGACGGGGTAGGGCGCGGAATCCGAAGCTTTGCTGGCGAGCGGGAATTCGACCCAGAAGGTTGCCCCTTGTCCGGCCACGGATTCAAATCCGATCCACCCTCCCATGCGCTCTACTATTTCGTGGGTGATGTGAAGCCCCAGGCCCGTTCCGCCTTTTGCCCGCGTGACCGAGGAATCGGCCTGCATGAAGCGGCCGAAAATGCGCGACCTGAACTCATCCGGTATGCCGGGACCGTGATCCCGCACCTCAATGCGCGCGCGATCAGCAATCCGCCGAACAGTAACCTCCACGCATCCGGTTGGCGGAGAAAATTTGGCTGCATTCGAGAGCAGATTCGCAAGTACCTGGCCAAACCGGTTTTGATCGAGAAAGACGTCAATTGCTTCGTCGGGTTCGTGCAATTCGAAGGTCACATCAAATTTCTGGGCGTAAGGCGCGTTGGACTCCAGCGCCTGGCGGACGAGCGCGATCAGGTTGCCGATCCGCGGCTCGAACACCATGCGGTTGGCCGCCAGCTTCTCCATGTCGAGGATGTCGTTGACCAGAACGATCAGGCGCTCGCAGTTCCGGTAACCGATCCGCACAAGCTGGAGCGCCTTCTCGGAAAGGTTGCTGCTCATGGCGGTCGCCATGAGTCCGAGGGAACCGCGAATAGCCGTCAGGGGCGTACGCAGCTCGTGGCTGACAACGGAGATGAATTCGCTCTTCAGGCGATCCATCTCCTTGCGTTCGCTTATGTCCATCGCCTGCTTGACGATGTGCCGGGCAGAGCCGTCAGGATTGCGCGCGACCGACGCGGTCACCATTGCCCAAAATGGCTTCCTGTGCCTCGGAACGTAAAACTGCTCCATTTCGTAGCGTTCGATCTCTCCGGCCAGAAGCCGTCGGATCTGTGCCCTGTCCTCGTCGAACGCCGAAGGAAAAAGCTGTCGCGGATCGATGGTGCAAAGTTCGACATGGCTGTACCCGAACATCTCTGCCATTACGCGGTTGGCCCTGAGGAACCGGCCGTCCGGAGCGAGCAACACGATTCCAATCGGCGCGCTGTCCAAGGTCACGCGGAATGTCTCTTCGCTGGCGCGGAGAGCTTCCTCCGCCAGCTTCAGTGCCCCGATGTCGTCAATCGATCCGGCAAGCCGGACCAGTTTCCCGCTGCTGTCGAAAATCGGAATACCGCGGAGCCGAAGCCAGGCATAGGAACCATCGTCGCGCCGGACGCGGGCCTCGCCGTCATAGGGGATGCCACGCTCGATCGCGCGGGTGATGCCGGCGAACGTCCTTGCCTTGTCCTCGCGATGCACGCGCAACTCGAATTCGTTTTGCCTGGGGACAAATGCCGGATCCGCTATGCCGAGAATGTCACGGTACCGCGGCGACCAGTAGAGTTGCCCGGTTATCGGGTTGTAATCCCAGAGACCGACGCCGGAACCTTTGACCGCAAATTCGTAGCGTTCTTCGCTGCGCTCAAGCTGTTCTTCTTTTTCTCTCAACATTGTGATGATGCGCCGCCGTCTCAGGGCAAGATATGCACTGAGGCAGGTGAGCGAAATGATCAGCAGGCCAACCCAGAAGAACAGATAGGGGCTCGGGGAAAGATAGCGCGAGACGAGTTCGCGGCCCGGAACGATCTCAAGCGTCCACTGCGCATTGCGTACCCGGAGCTGCGCCCTGCCGGTCCAGGGACGTGAAGACCGTGCAATTTTCGACGCGGAATACAGCCGTGTCCTGCCGTCACTGACCGTGATTGCGTAGCTGTTTGTAAAGCCAACCTCGAAAACGCCCCGCAGAAAATCATTGGCTCTGACGACTGCGATCTGCAGCCCATCATAGCTTGCACCCCGCCGCAACGGATTCATGTAGAGAAAGCCAATGCCGCCATGGATCAGCGGTATCACATTTGTGAGTTGTGGCATTCCGGACTGCACCGCCGCTCGTGCGGGCCCGGCGCGAAGCCGGTCCGATCGAAGCCTGTTTTCCGTGAGTGCGGGATTGGCGAGCGGCGGCACCGCCCAGCGGACGCGGCCGGAGGAGTCGATCAATTCGACGGCGACAAGCCCAGGATATGCGCGCAAATGGGCACGAACATCGCTTTCCCATAACGTTTCGGGCGTTCCTCCCGCAACGTTCCAACGATTGGCCACGCGATCGAGTGCGTCGAACATGTCCGAAAGACGTGAGTTTGCGCGCAGTGCGAATTGCTGTGCCGTCGCCTGGACATGGGCCGAAAATGTCGCGGCCTGATCGTCGCGGACCTCCTGTGTCAGCGTGAACAGCACCATCAGCAATCCAAAGAACACCGGAATTGGCAGCCATTCCGCCTGCCCGCCAAACCGCACCCAGGCCAGCCAGAGCAGATGACCTCCTGCGATGACACACAGGCAGACGGTGGGAACGCCGATCTGTGTGAAGCCCGTCCAGCCCGTAAGGCTTTGCATGTTTGCGCCGAATCCGAGCACTGCGCCCGCCGCGACGGCGAACAGCATGCTGCCCAGGGTCGCGAGGAATCCGTCGGTGAAATGGTTGGCTTTGCCGTCCAGCGAACAAAGCCAGAGCGCGGCGCCGAGAGCCGTGAGTGCAACGGCCGTCGCATCCGCCATGCGCAGTGGCATACCGGAAGCTGCGCCGCGCAGATAATAACCGAAGAACGTATCGATACCGAAGGAATGGCCGAGAACGGATTGCAGCACCGTCGTCATGCCGACAAAGTAGATCGCTGCTCCGATCAGGCGCGGAATCCAGACGTTTGATCGCCCCGTTGCTGCAAGTCCGGCGCCATAAAGCAGGAAACACAGTGCCGTGTTGAACTGCGTGGGCGCGAAGGCAAAGCTGACGCGGGTCAGCAGCGGCGCGCGCAATACCCACCCCGCCAGCACGGCCGAGGAGACCACAGCCAACAGGACAATGCAGGTCACGGTTATCACGTGATCGGCGAGCTGCAGCGATTTTTTGTTATCGGGCGACCCGATCGCAATGCGCATCGCGGTCATCCCGTCCGCCGGATCCGATGACGGGCCGCCTTGTTGGCATACATGCGGGCGTCGGCAGCAGAGAGCAGTGCCTCGGCGCTCCTTCCATCGACGCGCCAGAGCGCGAGACCGAGACTCGCGCCGACGCTGACCCGTGAATTCGCCGCGCCGCCCAATAGGATCGGCAGTTCGATGGCCGCTGTATATCGCTCCGCCGCGCTGACCGCCTGGTAGGTACTGATTACACCGTCGAGCAGGAAAACGAACTCATCGCCACCCAACCTGCACAGGCAGTCATTGGCGCGCGAGGACGAACGGCATCTGCTGCCGATCGTCGCCAACACCTCATCGCCGGCCGCATGGCCGTATGTATCGTTGATCGCCTTGAACCCATCGAGATCGATAAAGCCGAGCGCGAAGCCTCCGCCGTGGCGTTCTGCGCGGGCAATGGCGGATTCCAGCTCCTGCATGAAGCAGGTTCGGTTGCCGAGACCGGTGATCGCGTCGAGAAGAGATTTCTGTTCCGTGGCGCGTACCGCCTGGCGGCGCTGGATGGCAAAATCGATGGCCCGGCTCAAAAGCGGCGAAAGGAGTTCGGTCTTGGGCACAAAATCCTGCGCTCCGGCCTCCACCGCCTGCAACCCGATTTCCGGGCCCTCGCTGCCGGTCAATACAACAACCGGCACGCCGGGTGCCGTGGCGACGGTTCGTCGCACCGTTTCCAGCCCTCCCGAATCCGGCAGATGGAGATCCAGAAGAATGATGTCGGGCTGCAGGCCGACCCGATCGAAGAACTCGGAAAGCGACCTTGCGCGCCGGATTTCATAGGAGCGGTCTTTGACCCGCGCGAGCGCAAACGCCAACACGTCGGCGTGGTCATCGTCATCTTCAACGGCAAGAACCGTGATGGTGCCCGGCATCGCCAAGCCTGCCCAGGTTTGCGGCCGTATCCGGGCCGTTTCGCTACTCCTGCATAAAGCCAGCATCGCGTTAAGAGACCGTGCACGATATCGGCTGATAGTGGAGGTTCGAAACAAACAGAGTTGCTGCAATTGTAAATAGTTTGGTAACCATGCCGACGACGCCGGATAGCGACATTCTCGCGGGATTGCGTCCCAACTACCGGACGCGGCTCGAGGCGCGCGTTTTCCGCCTTCGAAGCTTTGCCGAAGCACTTGGGAAGGGCACGTTGCCCGCGCAGCACCACGATGACTTGCACCGCGCCGCGCATAGCATGGCAAGCAGCGCCGCCATTTTTGGACATGTCGGCTTGAGCGCAGCTGCGCTCGATACCGAAAAGGCATTCGAGTCGTCGACGGGCGATATCGTCGAACAGCGCGCCTCGCTGTCTTGCCTGTTGGAAGAGGCGCGGCGGGTTTTGGATGCCGGGGCGTAAAAACGTTCGTTTCCCGGGAACCCTCCCCAGGCCGAATTGCAGGCCGCGTCACATTCGATCAATGCGCGCCGCCGTCGCGCGTGAGGCGCAGTGGTCCGGCTCAACTCCGGCATTGATCTGTTTCTCGCGGCCCGGCGCGGTATCGCACAAATTGCGCACGGTCGCGCCCAGTTGTTCAAGCCCGACGGGTTTGTCGAGCCTCGCCACATCGGCGAAACGCGGTTCGATCGATTCCTCGTCGTAGCCCGTCAAAAATACGAACGGCACACGTATCCGCGCAAGCATATCTGCCACGGGATAGACCGTCTCTCCGCCAAGATTGACGTCGAGAAGCGCCGCGTCCACGGCGTTCTCGCGCAACAGCGATAAGGCTTCGAACGGTGTGATGCAGGGGCCCACGGCAATACAGCCGAGCTGATCGAGGAATCCCGACAGCATCATCGCGACGAGGGGTTCGTCCTCGACAATCAGTACGCGGGGTTTCGCCGTCGCGGGATTCGGGTTGGCCGGTCTGCCGCCGATACCCCGCCTGGCAACGTTGCGTGCTTCGGCGCAGGGAAGCGCGATCGTGCAAACGAGGCCGCCGGGTTGCCAGTCGAAACTCGCCTGACCTCCGATCTGGCTCTTCGCGCCTGATATAATCATTTGCAGCCCGAGCCCCCGGCGCTGTGGCGTACCGGTCGGCGGCCCCCCGGTTTCACGCCAGGTCAGAACCAGCGCAGCACCGACGATCTGCCAGCAGAGCTGGACGCGTCCCTGGTCGGCGGACAGTGCGCCGTACTTCGCGGCGTTCGTCGCAAGTTCGTGAAGCGCCAGCGCGAGTGTCTGCGCCACCGGCGGCGTTACCGAAACCTTTGGACCGGCGATTGCGATGTTCTCGGCGCCGCCGACCTGATAGGGTGTCAGTTCTTCCTGCACCAGCGTGTGCACTTCCGCGCCCTCCCAGCGCGAATGGGCGAGCAGGCTGTGTACGCGCGACATGGCCTGAATTCGTCCCTCGACCCGCAACTGATAATCCTTGATGTTTTCGGCGCGAGTGAGACGGACGATGGATTGCACGACCGCAAGCGAATTCTTGGCGCGATGGTCGACCTCGCGCGCCAGCAGCAACTGATGTTCTTCGGCGCGCTTGCGCTCGGTAATATCGGCTACGACACCGCTCAGCCTTGCAAGTTTTCCATTGCTATCATAGCTCGCGGCGGCGGTGCCCACGCACCACCGTAGTTCTCCATCCCGCCTGACGACGCGAAAATCCGTGCGCCAGGACGTCTGGGGGGGTGTCGCCTGGGTCCAGGCCGCAATGAGCCGCCGCCAGTCCTCGGGATGTATCAGGGGGCGGATGTTTTCCGGCGCCGCTACAAACATGTCGCGCGTCACGCCCAGGATGCGGCAGAAGCCGTCGTCGACGAGACAACTTCCGTCGTCGGTGTTCCAGTCCCACGAGCCCATATTGCCGGCCGAAAGCGCCATGTTACGTCGCGACTCGCTGGCAATCAGCTGGGCATTCGAGGCGGCCAGTTCGGCGGTACGTTCGGCGACCCGCTGTTCAAGCTCGGCGTTGAGGTTCTCCAGCTGCTTGGATTTGCGATAGAGCTCGGTGAAGACCTTGACCTTGGCACGCAATACTTCCGGAATGACGGGCACCGGCATGTAATCGACCGCGCCCATCTGGTAGCCGCGCAGATGATCCACTTCCGCAAGATGAATGGCCGAAATGAAGATGATGGCGATCTTCTGGTAACGCGGATGCTCCCGGATCATCGCTGCAAGTTCGAAGCCGTCCTGCTCGGGCATGCAGACATCGACCAGAATGACTGCGATATCGTGCTTCAGGAGCTGTTCCAGCGCCTCCCGCGCCGAAGCGGCCTTGATGAGGTTTTCGCCAAGCTCCTCCAGCATCACTTCGTAGCTCAGGAGCTTGGACGGCTGGTCGTCGACCAGCAGAATGTTGAGCTGTTCGTGGTTGTCACTCATGGGCATCTACCTGTGCAGCCACATACGCAGCGCGGACAGCAGTTGTTCGGTGTTGACGGGCTTGGCGAGGTAGTCCGACGCTCCGGCTTCGAGGCATTTCTCCCGGTCGCCTTTCATCGCCTTGGCGGTGAGCGCCACGATGGGCAGGCGGCGGAAAGCCGGATTTTGCCGGATCGTCTGGATCGTCTGATAACCGTCCATCTCCGGCATCATGATGTCCATCAACACGATGGCCAGAGCGGGTGTGGCCTCCACAAGCTGGATCGCCTCCTTGCCGGTGGTTGCAGTGAGGACGCGCATTCCGCGCCGCTCCAGCACGCTCGACAGGGCGAAGATGTTGCGCGCATCGTCGTCCACAAGGAGCACCGTGCGCCCGGCCAGATCCTCGTCGGAGCTGTTGAGCCGGTCAAGCATGCGCTGCATCTCGGGCGGCAGATCGGTCACGATGCGGTGGAGGAAAAGAGACGTCTCGTCGAGCAGGCGTTCGGGAGATTCCACGCCTTTCACGACGATGCTGCGCGCCATGGTGTGAAGCTGCATATCCTCTTCCGCGGAAAGCTCCCGGCCGGTGAACACGACTACGGGGATGTCGGAAAGCTGTGAATCGTTGCGCATCTCATGAAGGACATCGAAGCCTGATATGTCGGGCAGTCTGAGATCGAGCACGACGCAGTCGGCGGGATTCGCACGCATCGCGTCAAGCGCTTCGCGGCCGGTGGACGCGGTTTCAATCTCGATGTCGTCATGGCCGAGCAGGCTGGTAATGCTGAGCTGCTCGGCGGGGTTGTCTTCGACCAGCAGAAGTTTCTTCTTCCGCGGCAGCGCGTAGGCCTTCACCTTCGCCAGCGCGTCCGAAAGACCCTCCGTCGAAGACGGCTTGGTCACAAAGGAGAAAGCGCCGCGTGCGAGTCCGTGCTGCCGATCCTCGTCGAGCGTGACGATCTGAACGGGAATGTGGCGCGTCAGGGGATTCTGTTTCAGCTGACTGAGCACCGTCCAGCCCAGCATATCGGGCAGGAACACATCGAGCGAAATTGCCGTTGGTTGGTATTGTTTTGCCAGATCGAGTGCATCCGAACCGCGCATGGCGACCAGCACCTTGAACCTCCGGTCACGCGCGAGATCCACCATGATGCGCGCGTAATGCGGATCGTCTTCGACGATCAGCAGGATCGGATCGCCCGGTTCGATCGACAGGCGGTCATCCGCAACGACTTCCGTGGGACGCTCGGGCGGTGGCGCAATCACGAAGTTCACGTGTTCCTGGGCCGGCATGGCGCGTCGGCTTGCACTCGCGCTGCCCAGGTATTTGAGCGGCAAATAGAGGGTGAAGGTGCTGCCAAGGCCGGGTGTGCTGCGCAGATGGATTTCGCCGCCCAAAAGGCTCGAAAGCTCGCGGCTGATCGCAAGTCCAAGGCCCGTTCCGCCATAGCGGCGGCTGGTGCTGGCATCGGCCTGCTGGAACGCCTCGAAAATGATCTTCTGCTTTTCGGGCGGGATGCCGATGCCCGTATCCGACACCTCGAAGGCGACGACACCGCTCGCCTGGCCGAGCACGGGATGATTGACGCTCCAGCCGCTTTTGACCAGCGAGACGCGCAGGCGCACGCCGCCTTTCTCGGTGAATTTGAAGGCGTTCGAAAGAAGGTTCTTGAGCACCTGCTGCAGGCGCTTGGAGTCCGTATTGACGGTGGGCGGCAGTTCGGGATCGACCTGCACGTCGAATGAAAGCTGGCGTGCCTCGACTTCATGGCGGAACGGCCGCGCGAGCGCGTCGACGAGGTTGGTGACGAAAATATCCTCGGCGTCGACGGTGACGGTCCCGGATTCGATCTTCGAGAGGTCGAGAATGTCGCTGATGAGGTTGAGCAGATCGGTGCCAGCCCCGTGGATGGTGCGCGCGAATTCCACCTGCTTGGGCGTGAGATTGCCTTCCGGATTGTCGGTGAGCTGCTGGCCGAGAATGAGGATGCTGTTGAGCGGCGTCCGGAGCTCGTGGCTCATATTGGCGAGGAATTCCGACTTGTACTTCGACGTCAGCGCAAGCTCCGATGCCTTTTCCTCGAGCTCGCGCCGCGCCTGTTCGATCTCCTGGTTCTTGCGCTCCACCTCCACATTGCGCTCGGCGAGCTGCTGCGCCTTTTGCTCAAGCTGTTCGTTGGTCTGCTGCAGCTCGCGCTGCTGGGCCTGCAGTTCCGCCGCCAACTGTTGCGACTGGGTGAGCAGACCCTCGGTCTGCATGGTCGCTTCGATACTGTTGAGCACGATGCCGACGCTGGCCGTCAATTGCTCGAGGAAGGCGATCTGGAGGTCCGTGAAGGCATCAAGCGAGGCGAGTTCGATGACCGCTTTCGCCTGGTTTTCGAACAGCACCGGCAGCACGATGACATTGCGCGGCCTGGCCTCGAAGAGAGCGGAAGTGATCGGCACCACAGTCTCGGGCAGGTCCGTGACCAGCCGCCGCCGTTTGTCGAATGCGCATTGTCCGATCAGGCCGCGGCCCATTTCGATGCGCGGGAGATGGCGATTGGAGTCATTATTATCCGCGTAGGACGAAAGCAGCGTGAGAATGCCTTCTTCATCATTGCTGACCCGGTAGATGACGCCGAGCTGCGCATTGACGAGGGGAGTGAGTTCGGTGAGGAGCAGGCGGCCTACCGTGGCCAGATCGCGCTGACCCTGCAGCATGCTGGTGAATTTCGCAAGATTGGTCTTGAGCCAATCCTGCTCGGTATTGCGGTCGGTGGTGAGCCGCAAATTGCCGATCATCGTATTGATGTTGTCTTTGAGTTCGGCCACTTCGCCGCGCGCATCGACCTGGATGGAGCGCGTGAGATCACCCTTGGTCACCGCGGTCGCCACTTCGGCGATGGCGCGCACCTGGGTAGTGAGATTTGCTGCGAGCAGGTTCACGTTGCCGGTCAGGTCGCGCCAGGTTCCGGCGGCGCCCGGCACGTTTGCCTGTCCGCCGAGGCGGCCTTCGACGCCGACCTCGCGCGCCACCGTCGTCACCTGATCGGCGAAGGTCGCGAGCGTCAGAGTCATGTTGTTGATGGTTTCGGCAAGCGCTGCCACTTCGCCCTTCGATTTCACGATAAGGTTCTGTTTAAGGTCGCCGTTGGCAACCGCGGTCACCACCTTCACGATGCCGCGCACCTGTTCGGTGAGGTTCGCCGCCATCACGTTCACGGTGTCGGTCAGGTCCTTCCATGTTCCTGCCACGCCCGGCACCTGCGCCTGTCCGCCGAGCTTGCCCTCGGTGCCGACTTCGCGCGCCACGCGCGTCACTTCAGAAGCAAAGGCGTTGAGCTGATCCACCATGGTGTTGATGGTGTTCTTGAGTTCGAGGATTTCGCCTTTCACGTCCACGGTGATCTTGCGCGAGAGGTCGCCGCGCGCCACGGCCGTCGTCACCTCGGCGATGTTGCGCACCTGCGTGGTGAGATTGGCGGCGAGCAGGTTCACGTTGTCGGTCAGATCTTTCCAGGTACCCGCCACGCCCGGCACCACCGCCTGGCCGCCGAGGCGTCCGTCGGTGCCGACTTCGCGCGCCACGCGCGTCACTTCGCCGGCAAAGGAGCGCAGCTGCTCCACCATCGTATTCAACGTTTCTTTCAGCAGGAGAATCTCGCCGCGCACGTCCACGGTGATTTTTTTCGACAGGTCGCCGCTCGCGATAGCCGTCGCCACTTCGGCGATGTTGCGCACCTGCGCCGTCAGGTTCGAGGCCATGAAGTTGACGTTGTCGGTCAGGTCCTTCCAGGTACCCGCCACGCCCGGCACCTGCGCCTGTCCGCCGAGCTTGCCTTCGGTGCCGACTTCGCGCGCCACGCGCGTTACTTCCGCGGCGAAAGCGTTGAGCTGATCTACCATGATGTTGATGGTGCTTTTGAGCTCGAGGATTTCGCCTTTCACGTCCACGGTGATCTTGCGCGAAAGGTCGCCGCGCGCCACGGCGGTTGTTACTTCGGCGATGTTGCGGACCTGGGCGGTGAGATTGCCGGCCATCGAGTTCACGGAGTCGGTCAGGTCCTTCCAGGTACCCGCCACGCCCGGCACGTTTGCCTGGCCACCGAGCCGGCCTTCGGTGCCCACTTCGCGTGCCACGCGCGTCACTTCGCCGGCGAAGCGGTTCAGCTGATCCACCATGGTGTTCAGCGTTTCCTTCAGCTAAAGGATTTCGCCACGCACGTCCACAGTGATCTTGCGCGAGAGGTCGCCATTGGCGATGGCCGTCGCCACCTCGGCGATATTGCGTACCTGGCCGGTAAGATTGCCGGCCATCGAGTTCACGGAGTCGGTCAGGTCCTTCCATGTTCCGGCGACGCCCGGCACCTGAGCCTGTCCGCCGAGCTTGCCGTCTGTTCCCACTTCGCGCGCGACGCGCGTCACTTCGGCGGCAAAGGCGTTCAGCTGATCGACCATCGTATTGATGGTTTCTTTCAGCTGCAGGATTTCGCCGCTCACATTCACGGTGATCTTCTTCGACAGATCGCCCTGCGCCACGGCCGTCGCCACTTCGGCGATGTTGCGCACCTGCGCCGTCAGGTACGACGCCATGGAGTTCACGGAGTCGGTCAGGTCTTTCCATGTGCCGGCCACCCCGCGGACGATCGCCTGTCCGCCGAGACGTCCGTCGGTGCCGACCTCGCGCGCCACGCGCGTCACTTCCGACGCGAAGGCGTTCAGCTG
>DATAYG010000029.1:0-54862 GCA_036272695.1 Rhizomicrobium sp.
GAAATGTTCGCCGTCGATTCCGTCCGGCGCTCGCACGATGGAGCAGGGGCGCCCCTTGATGTGCGGGATGAGCCAGTCGCCGACACTTTCGAAATAGCGCGCAAGATCGAGCTTGGTGACCGGCAATCCCTTGCCGTCATCGGGCCATAGCGCTTTCTCGGGATTGCTAATTAGAACGCCCCGCACGCGATTATCTTCGGGACGCGGACTTCCATTCCGCGTGCCTGCGCGAGTTCGCGATATTGCAGCTGTATCGGGCTCGGAAAGTTTGGCCCGGCCTGGAGCCACCGCTTTCTCCGCCCGCACTTCACTGGCGGGCTTGTCCGCCCGCAATCCCTTGTATGCGGCCTGCCGGACCTGGCCATCGGCGGTCCAGCCCGCGAATTCGATCTCGGCGACGAGTTCCGGTTTCACCCAGTGGATATTTGTCCGGCCACGGACAGTGCCGGGCTTGAAGGGATTTTCCCGCGCCGCGTGGGCCTTCAGCTGTTTCAGCAGCGGCGTAAGTTTTTCGCGGGAATATCCAGTGCCGACACGGCCGACCGGTATCAGCTCATGGCCGTCGAACACACCGGCCAGAAGCGAGCGAAACTTTCCGTCCGTGTCGCTCCAGCCGCCGATCACCACTTCCTGCCCGCCGCGGCATTTGGTTTTCGTCCACTCACCACCCCGGCCGGAGCGATAGGGCGCTCCGAGCCGCTTGGAGATGAGTCCTTCGAGGCCCATCTGACAGGCAGATTTCAGCACGGCGTCACCAGCCGCCTGGAAATGTTCGACGTACCGGATGGGACCTCGCGTCCGCTCTCCAAGCAATTCCGCAAGGCGCGCCTTTCGCTGCTCGAGCGCCTGCCGCCGCAAATCTTCGCCTTCGAGAAAAAGAAGATCGAAAACAAAGTAGATCAGTACGTTGCTTCTGTCTTCCGAAAGGGCTGCCTGCAAGGCGGCAAAATCGGGCGCACCATGCGTATCGAGCGCCACGACTTCTCCGTCCATGATGCAGTCGGGAAGTTCGGCCGCGGCGTCTGCCACGGCACGGAATTTGTTCGTCCAGTCGAGCCCTTTGCGCGTGCGCAACCTGGAGCGGCCGTGCTCGACGCGGAGCTGCATCCGGTAGCCGTCGAATTTGATCTCATGCACCCAATCCGGACCGGACGGGGCGCGTTCGACGGATGTACACAGTTGAGGCTCGACAAAATCCGGCATTGCGCGGGACGAACGCTTCGGTGCCATCCTTGCGGGCACGGCCGCACGCTTCGTTGCTTCGCCCCCGGCACGATGGGATTGCCACACGGCATCGGCTTTCGCGATGCGGTGCGACCGGTGCATGAACGGTTTGGGTCCCGATCCCTTGCCCGCAGCGATTTCTTCCATCGTGCGGCCGGACGCGACGGAGCGGTCGAGCCTCAGCAGCGCGTCGCCGTCCTGCTCATTCTCATTTCCATCATGATGTTTGATCAGCAGCCAGTTGACGCGCTTTTCTTCGCCGCGCCGCATGCGCACCAGCACCCAGCCGCCCTGCATCTTTTCACCGGCAACGACGAATTTCAGGTCGCCCTTGCGAAGCTGCGTCTCTGGAGGCTCTTCGCCTTCCGGTGCCCAATAGCCCCGATCCCACAGCATGACGGTGCCGCCGCCATACTGTCCCTGCGGGATTGTGCCTTCGAAATCGCCGTAATCGAGCGGATGGTCTTCTACTTCAACGGCGAGGCGCCGGACATGCGGATCGAGGGAAGGACCCTTGGTGACCGCCCAGGATTTGAAGACGCCGTCCAGCTCCAGCCGGAGGTCGTAATGCAGCCGGCGGGCCGCATGTTTCTGCACCACAAAACGCAGCCGCGCGGACGAAGCCACCTTCGTCTGGCCGGAGGGCTCGGCGGTCTTGCTGAAGTCGCGCTTGGCCTGATAGCGGGCGAGCTTCTTCGCCATCGGAATTCCCGTTTGACCAAGCCGCAATGCCCAGCCTTCCCGGGAAGTTCCGCGCAGACCATTTGAAAAGACAAGCTGCCCAGGCCGATGGAGATGTCAGCTCCCCAGGCGCGAGGGCTTTGGGTGCGGAACCGGTACCGCAGTTTCCGCCGCGATCGTTGCCGCGCGGAGCGACGGCTCAGGTTTGGGCTTCGGCACCGGAATGGCGGATGATGTGTCTGCCTCCGAAGTGAGACGGGTGGCCGACGCCCCCGCAAGTTCGGCCTCGAGGGAGGCGAGCCGCGCACTGCCAGCCGGACTTGGCGGGATGGAAGAATTCGATTTTGGAGCTGGCGCGATCAGATTCTGAACTTCGTTGGCGTCGAAGCCGCCGCCGGTCATGACTTCAACCATATCGAGGCTTGGAATGACCGTGATGCGTTGTCCGCCAGTGCCGTTGGCTTCGAAATCGACGGGCGTATGTCCGGGATAGAGCCACATGCCATAGCCGTAATTGATGCCGGGCTGGACGTTGACGTGGCCGGTCAGCGCCTGGGTCAGATACTCCGCAGGAATGATCTGCTTGTCTTCCCAGCGGCCATTGTGCAGCCACAGATAACCGAGCTTCGCCATGTCGCGCGGCTGAAGTTCCAGATCGCCCCAACCATGAGAGACGCGGTCCGTGTCGGTCGACCAGCTGACCCTGGTGATCCCGAGTGGCGCGAAGAGCTCGGTCTTTGCAAGGTCGAGCGCGCTGCCGCCCGTCGTCTTGGTGAGCACGGCGGAAACGACTTCCGAATTGCCGCCGCAATAGTCGAAGACAGTGCCCGGATCATTGTCCGTCGGCCGCCCGAGCATATAGGCCGCCAAATGCCGGCTGTGCAGCATTTCCTGCAGCAATGTGGAGTTGCCCTCGCCGCGGCAATTGAGACCCGAAGTCATGCTCAACAGATTGGCCAGCGTGATCCGGGCCTTGCGCGGATCGTCGGAGCTCGCCATGGCGAGAAGCGGATAGACCGGCGCGTTCAGATCGTTGAGGCGGTGTTCGGCCATCGCGATGCCGACCAGCATCGAGGTCACGCTTTTGGTGACCGAGTAGACATTATGCGTTCTGTTGTCGGCGAAGGGATAGAAATAGGTGTCGAGCACGATCTTGCCGTGCCGCTCAATAAGCAAACTGTGAATCGGAATGTGGCGCGCATGAATCTGTTGGAGGGCGTCGGCCAGCACGGCAGAGTCGATGCCCTGCGCTTCCGGTGTCGAGGTGGACCATCCGGCCGTCGGCCAGATTATTGTTGCTTCGGCGGGAACCGCCGCCGCAGCAGGCGCGTTAGTCACAGTATCGCTGACTGCCGGCGTGTGCGCGCAGGAGAAGAGGAACAGGGTTGCGACAAAGGTCGCGGCCGCTGTGCCTATGCGCGCAAGATGCCGCTTGCCCCCGGTTCCCAGATCCATTGCGTCCCTTCGTCCGCCGGTAGGCGGTGCCCGACATATATCCTTCGCTCGCGGGGTTTAGCTCCGCGCTCTTTCTGCTTTATGAAAAAATCCGCTCGAAACCCGCCACGCGTGCGGATTCACCATATATTTGAATAACCGATGCTATTGGGCCGCGTCAACGCGCGCCAGCTAATGTCTTTTGATCGTCTTTGGATGGTGCGGTGCACAATTGCTCGGCTATGCGCGGCGGCGCGCAACAAAAGAGCGCACAACCTCGAAGAAGAGCGGCACAAAGAAGATAGCAAGCACGGTCGCCGAGAACATGCCGCCGATAACGCCGGTGCCGATGTCGTTCTGGCTGGCGGCGCCCGCGCCGCTCGAAATCGCGAGCGGCATCACGCCAGCAATAAAGGCGAGCGACGTCATGAGGATGGGTCGCAGACGGATCTGGGCGGCGTGCAAAGCAGCGTCGCGGATCGAACGCCCCTCCTTCTCGCCGGTGGCGGCGAACTCCACGATCAGTATCGCGTTCTTGGCCGAAAGACCGATCGTGGCGAGAAGTCCCACCTGGAAGTAAATATCATTATAAAAACCGCGCAGTGTCGCGGCGAGCACCGCTCCGATCACGCCGAGCGGAATGACGAGCAGCACGGAAAGCGGGATCGACCAACTTTCATAGAGGGCTGCGAGACACAGGAATACGACCAGGATCGAAATGCCGTAGAGCGCGGGCGCCTGCGAGCCCGAGAGACGCTCCTGATAGGAAAGGGCGGTCCAGTCAAATCCGATGTCGCGCGGGAGATAGGCGTTGATCAGCCTTTCCATCTCGTTCATCGCCGTGCCCGAACTCTTGCCCGGAGCAGCCTGCCCCTGAATCTCCACCGCCGGGAGACCGTCATAACGGTCGAGCTCTGCCGGGCCCATAATCCAGGAGTAATTTGCGAAGGAGGAGAACGGCGCCATCTCGCCGTTCTGCGCGCGCACATACCAGCGGTCGAGATCGTCGGGCTTCATGCGGTAGGGCGCGTCGCCCTCCATATAGACCTGCTTCACCCGGCCGCGGTCGACAAACTGATTGATGAACACGCTGCCCCACGCCGCACTCAGCGTATTGTTGACGTCGTTGAGCGACAGACCGAGCGCATTCGCCTTCGGCTGATCGATATCGACGTGAAGCTGGGGCGTGTCCTGCAAGCCGCTGGGTCTGGTTGCCGCAAGTACAGGATCCTTCGCGGCAAGGCCCAACAGCTTGTATTCCGCGGCGACCAGACCGGCGTGACCAAGATTGCCGCGATCCTCTAGCTCGAGATCGAAGCCCGATGTCACACCAAGTTCGGGCACGGCCGGTAGTACCAGCGCAAAGACCATGCCGTCGCGGTTGCTGGCGAGCGCGCCCATGGTGCGCGTCGCTATGGCCGCTGCATGATTTTCTTCGCCCTTCCGGAGATTCCAGTCCTTCAAATGGATGAAGGCGATTCCGGTATTCTGACCCTGGCCGGAAAAACTGAACCCCGCGACCGTGAAAATGCCGTCGGTGTTCCTGCTCTCGTCGACCATAAAGTGATGTTCGAGTTTCTTGAGCACCGCGAGTGTGCGGGTTTCGACGGCTCCCGCTGGCAGGATCGCCTGCGCAATGACGACGCCCTGGTCTTCTTCCGGCAGGAAGCTCGTCGGCAGGCGAAAGAACAGCAGGGTCAAGGCGACAATGATCAATACGTAGATCGCGAAGGCAGGCCACACCAATCCGAAAAGCCTCTCGACCGTGCCGCGATACCAGCGGACGAATGCTTCGAAGCCGGTGTTGAAGCGGGCGAAGAAGCGCCGCCCCAGCGGCACTTCTTCCTGGGAAACGGGCTTCAGCAGCGTGGCGCACAGCGCAGGCGTCAGGATCAAGGCGACAATGATCGACAACACCATCGCCGATACGATGGTGATGGAGAATTGCCGGTAGATGACTCCGGTCGAACCGCCGAAGAACGCCATCGGCAGAAACACGGCGGACAGCACGAGCGCGATGCCGATCAGCGCGCCGGTGATCTCGTCCATGGATTTGATCGTCGCCTCGCGCGGCGAAAGCCCTTCGGTGCGCATGATGCGCTCGACGTTCTCGACAACGACGATGGCGTCATCGACCAGAAGCCCGATCGCCAGCACGAGCGCGAACAGGGTCAGCGTGTTGATCGAATAACCGGCGGCGGCGAGCACGCCGAAGGTGCCGAGCAGCACCACGGGCACGGCGATGGCGGGAATAAGCGTTGTGCGCCAGCTCTGCAGAAAGACGAACATCACGAGAATGACGAGGCCGATCGCCTCGATCAGCGTCACCACCACGTCGTGAATGGACAGGCGGATGAACTTCGTGTTGTCGACCACGAAGTCCAAATGCAGGCCCGGCGGCAGATTTCTGGCGAGCTTCTGTGCCGCCACGCGAACGGCATCGGCCGTCGTCAGCGCGTTGGCGCCAGGAATGGGCCGGATCGCCAGACCCGAAGCAGGATGGCCGTCGAACCGGCTGATCGTGCCATAGCTCTGTGCTCCAAGTTCGACACGGGCTACATCGCCGAGCCGCACGATGGCGCCGCCGGTGCTGCCCTTGAGAATGATGTTCCGGAACTGCTCCGGCGTCTGGAGCCGCGACTGCGCGGTGACTGTCGCATCGAGTTCCTGACCCTTGACGGCGGGAAGCGCGCCCAATTCGCCTGCCGTAACCTGCACATTTTGCGCCTGCACCGCATTGGAGACGTCGGACGGCATCAGCCCGTAAGTTGCAAGCTTGTAGGGATTGAGCCAGATACGCATGGCATAGGGCGCGCCAAAAACTGTGACGTCGCCGACGCCCGGCACACGCGCGAGCGGATCGTGCAGCCGGCTCCACAGATAATCTGCAATATCGGTGTCCGAATAGCGCCCGCTCGTATCATAGAGGGCGACGATGAGCAGGAAGTTGAACTGGGACTTGGTGACACTGATCCCTTCCTGCACAACCTCGGTCGGAAGCAGCGCGACCGCCTGCTGCAGCCTGTTCTGGACCTGCACCTGCGCAATGTCGGGATTGGTCCCGGGCGCAAATGTGGCCGAAATGCTGAGACCGCCGTTCGCGCTGCTGGAAGATGAGAAATAAAGAAGATTGTCGAGTCCGGTAAGTTGTTGCTCGATGACCTGCGTAACCGAATTCTGCAGCGTCTCCGCCGACGCGCCGGGATAGGACGCGCTGATGTTCACCGCGGGCGGCGCGATCGTCGGGTACTGGGTGATCGGCAAAGTAATGATTGAAAGCGTGCCGACAAGCATGATCGCGATCGCGATCACCCAGGCGAATACCGGCCGGTCGATGAAGAAACGCGACATCGGCTGTCAGGAACCGCTGGCGGATTGCTGCGCCACAGCGGCCGGCACAGCATGCACGGGGGCACCCGGCTGTACGCTTTGGAGCCCGTCCACGATCAGCCTGTCGCCGGGCGCAAGACCGGCTGTTACGAGCCACGAATTTCCCACGGCCTGCGGCGCCTGAAGAATGCGCAGTCTGGCAATGCCGTGATTGTCGACCACCAGCGCCGTCGGCTCACCCTTCTCGTCGCGGCTCACCCCCTGCTGCGGCGCGAGAATGGCATGCGGATCGACGCCTTCCACGATCCGGGTGCGCACATACATGCCCGGCAGCAGAAGCCCTTTCGGATTCGGGAATACGGCGCGCAGCACCACGGCGCCGGTATTGGGGTCGACGCTTGCTTCGGAAAACTTCAACGCGCCGACGAGTGGATAGACCGAACCGTCTTCAAGAATGAGCGTAACGCGCGCCGCCTCCTGCGTGCTGCCGCTGAGCTGGCCTTCCGCCAGCTGCTTCTTGAGCGCCAGCAGCTCGGAACTCGACTGGTTGATATCCACATAGATCGGGTCGAGCGTATCGATGGTGGCGAGCACGTTGGTTTGATCGGCCGTCACAAGCGCGCCCACCGTAACCAGCGAACGTCCTATCCGTCCGGTGATAGGCGCGACGATCTTGGTGTAACCCAGATTGATGCGCGCGCTTTCGAGATTGGCCTGCGCCTGAAGCACATTCGCCTGCGCCTGCTTCCAGACCGCCAGGGCGTCGTCATAATCCTGAGGCGCAATGGCGTTCTGCTTCAGAAGACTTGCGTAGCGCTCGGACTTGGCGCGGGTCGTGGCGAGATTGGCTTGTGCATTGGCAAGCGCCGCCTTCGCGCTGTCGAAGGCGGCCTGATACGGCGCCGGATCGATCTGATAGAGCGGCTGGCCGGCATGGACTGTCCCGCCCTCTTCAAACAGGCGTTTGATTAAAATGCCGTTCACCTGGGGCCGCACATCGGCTTCCTGGTATGGGCTGGTGCGCCCCGGAAGCTCGGTTGTGAGCATTGTCGGCTGATAGTGAATCACCACCACCCCGACATTCGGCACGCGATTGGCAAAACCCACCTGGCCGCCGCCCTTGCTGCAGGCGGCCAAAGCAAGGAAACCGATGGCGAAAGTGAGGGGAACGAAACCTCGCCCGGCACGCGGCAAAATCGTACGGATCACCCGGGCTCCAGAAAATCGACACGCCCCCTTGAGAAGGGGTTAGTTCGCAGCCGCGACAAGGTCAACCGCAGGGCAGACCTGCGGGCGACACAAAGGGTGATCCTGCGGGTCGGCACAACCCGGGCCCAATGCCCCATCTTTCGCTGGGCCTGTACCTCAGTCGGGCAGCGGAAATGCGGAAGCCAGAGAGGCCGTGGCACAGCTGCGCGGGCGTTGCGGAGCACCGACGATGCGATTCAGAATGGGCACGTGCCGAAGCGCCACGGCGCTCGCCCAACTGAGTAAAGTCGCCGGGATAAAGACCATCGGGGCCTTGGCGATGGCGGGAAAAGGCACGGCCAGCAACGCGAACTGCAGCCATGTCACAATCGCGTAATGCACCCAGTACATGCCGAACGCGTTGGTCTGCAGATGCCGGAGCAACCCCGTTCGTATCCGGCCGAACTGCACTGTAATCAGCAACCCCCAGATGCAGCTCGCGAAGCAGGCCGGAACGAGCGCAATCGCGTCTGCCAACATCCATCCCGTCGATGCGGTTGGCGCCATAAAGGTCTTCGCGGAGACGAGCAGCCAACCCGCGAACAGCACGACCGCAGCGAGCAGCCATTTCTTCCATTGGCGCGCGAAGTATGGATGCAGGAGCCCGCGTTCGAGACCCGATGCGCCTATCACCACGCCGGTCCCGAAATAAACGGCGTAGAGCGCAATGAAATTCAGCTGAAACGAAAACGGTCCCCACTGAAACCAGCGCATGGGGCCGAAGACCGTGCCGAGCGGAAGATACGCCAACGCGGAAAGTACAAACACTCCGGCGAGAAAACGCCTGGGCTCATGGGCCGCATAGGACGCGAGCCTCATGAGGCCGATGCGAACGGGCGGAAATGCTGCAAGGAGGCCGGCGACGACGAGGTCGAATGCGAGAAGCACCCAAAGAAACCACATCGGACCGTCGGGCCAGACCGGAAGAGACTGCAGATGCCGCAGGTAATCGAGAAGTTGCGGGTGCGCGGTTCTCTCCGCATAGGCCGGAAAGATTGCGATCGGCATGACGACCGCAACACCGAGTATGAAAGGCGGCCCGAGCCGCAAGGCGCGCCGCTGTGCGAAATGCAACGCGCCATTTCGCTCGAGGCTTTTCCACACGAAGAACCCCGAGACCAGAAAAAACAACGGCATCAGGAAAATGTTCGCCCAGGCGCAGAAAATATCAAAGCCGATGAAGCGATGCGCATCGATGACCGGAAAGGTGCGCCACGAATAGGGTGGGCTGTCGAACGATGATGGTCGCGGAGCATAGACTGCATAGCCAAGTACAGCGTGAACCGCGATCACCATCAGCACGACGACTCCGCGCAGATTGTCGATGGCGGTTTCGGCGCGCCGCGTGTCCGGCTCGATCAGAGGGGTCGCATGGACATTCATCGTCCGCGCCTGACTGCGACGGGCGCGAGGATATTCTCCGGCGTGGACATCGGCCTGCGATCGGGCGCAGCCGGCGCGGCAACCTTTTGCGGCGGACCCATCAGGACAGGCTGAAACAGCACGGCCGCCATCATGGTGCAGACAAGCGCAAGTGCCATCAGTTCGCCCATGCTCGAGGTCCCCGGATTGCTCGACATCCACAACGTTCCGAATGCCGTCGCGGTTGTCAGGCCGCTGAAGAATACGGCGCGAGTCAGCGTCGATTGCACCAGCGCCGTGCCGCCGCGACGCCACGCCATGATGTAATAGATCTTGAAGGCCACCCCGACGCCCAGAAGCAGCGGAAAGGCGATGATATTCGTGAAATTGAGCGCCACCCCGAAAATCACGCACAGTTCGAGCGTCAGCAGCGCGGCAAGGAGCAGCGGAACGAGCGTGAAGAAAACATCGCGCAGGCGACGGAGCGCGATCCACAGCAACAAGGCGATCGCAGCGATGGCGAACAGCCCGGCTTCCACAAAAGCGCGCGACACGGTTCGACCGGCTTCATAGAGCAGGACTGCCGGCCCCGTGGCGTCGGGATAATGGGCGAGCACCGCGCCCACAAAGCCGGAAAGCGCTCTCGTATTATCAGGATCGCCTTTGGGCAATATCTCGACTCGCGCATGTCCGTCGGGAGAAAGCCACTCTCGTTTGAGATCGGACGGGAGGTCGGCGGTTGTGACGGGCCGGGCGTGGAATGCGTCGCGCAAATCCTGTAACGAGATTTCAAGCGGCTCCGCCAACGCAGCCGACACCTGCGCTCGCTTGGCCGGGTTGCTGTGGGCAAGGTTGATCAGCAGATCGGACAGGCGCGCGGCGGCAGCCCCTCCGGCACCACCGCGTTTCGCGGCCATCGAGAGCTGGCCCGCGGTCGATTCGAGTGCGGCGACGAGTTCGCTGTCTGTTGGAGCGGGCCGCGTCAGCGGCGGATCGAGCGCGGGACCGAGCACTGCCGCCATTCGATGGATGATCGCGAGCTTCGCAGGCTGATCGGAAGGGACGAGATCGGCAAGCGTGCGCACCTCTGCGACCTGCGGGAGCTTCTCCAATCCGCGCGCGTCGTTGAGGGCCGTGGCGAGATCTGGTGCAACAAGATCGGCTGCATTGGCCCCGGTTGCGGGATTCTTCCGCAATTCGAGATAGGCCGCCACCGGTGGCGATTTCGGGTTCTGCAGGTGCAACGTGTTGAAATCGAAACGCAGGAAAATCAGCAATGGCGAGGCAAGGCACACGATCGCGAGCGTGCCGTAGAGCACGGCATAGCGATGTTTGTGCAGGAAGCGGTCCACCGGGGCGAGCGCCGGAAAGGCCATCTCTCGCCGCTCCGCGGGCGGATCGAGAATTCCGAGCAGTGCCGGAAGAAGTGTGATGCTGGTGAGAAATGCGATGATCATGCCGGGACCGGCAACCTCGCCCAGCTCGGAAAGGCCGCGATAGCCGGTGGGAAGAAATGCGGAAAAGCCGATTGCCGTCGCAGCCGCGGCAAGAGCAAGCGACCAGCCGGCCTTCTGCGCTGCGCCGCTGAGCGCCCTGTCCAGACGGCCTGTTTCATGCCGCTCGGCGCGGTAACGCACACTGAACTGAATGCCGAAATCAATCGCGAGCCCGGCGAAAAGAACGAAAAACGCGACGGAAATCAGATTGAGCGCACCGACCAGCCGCAGGCCTAACGCCGCAGTCATCGCCATGCCGCAAATAACATTGACGATGACGGCCAGAATGATCTTCCACGAATGCAGCGCCAGCCACAGAATGATCAGAACGGCAATAACGGATATCGCCGCATTGAGCGCCGCATTCTCTTTGAGCGTAGCAAACTGGGCATCGTTCATCGGAGCCAGTCCGGTAGCGCGCACATTCGCCTGATAATGAGAAGCGAGACCAAGCTGACGCGCGATTCGTGCGATTGCATCGGTTGCGCCGTGAGCAGGCTGTAACGCCTTGAAGTCAAGGACCGGAGCCACCTCGATGAACCGCAACACCTGTGAGTTCTTCGCCGGTTGGCCGCTTGCAAGAGTCTGCCAGGAGAAATGTGCAGGGCGCCCTTCGAGCGCCGCGCGCACCGTGTCCGCGCCCGCGCTCATGGGTCGGACCAGCGCGTCGAGCGAGTAGGCGTGCCGTTCCACGCCCGTCAGACCGGCGGAAAGCGCATTGAGTATGCCGCGCAGACTCGGATCGGTCGCAAGAATTTGAAGCAGAGGCTGCGACCGTTGCATTTGCTCTGCGGTACGCGCGAGCTGTGGGGTGGACATGAAGAGCAGGCCATTCCGCGCCAGAAATTGGCCGCCCTGGGGCTGTATGGCGGCGTGGATATGTTCGCGGTCCGCGCTCAATGCCGTTGTAAGTTTCTCGCCGGCTTCCTGCGCAAGTTCAGGAGTGGGGGCGCCGAGGACGACCAGCACTTCATACTGGGGAAAGTTCTCCGTGAAACGCGCCGCACGCTGCGCCCATGGCAGATTCGCCGGAAACAGTTGCCTGACGTCGGTCACGACGGAAAAATGCTGCACGGCATACACCATGCAAAATAGAGCAACGATTACACCTGTGCCCGCCACGGCCCAGGCGAACCGCGTGGAAAACTCGACAAGACGGACAATAATCGCTCGCAACATGGCTTGTCGGTAGCCAACCCGCGGCAAAGGCTTCAGGTTCCGCGATGTCCTACATTTGAAAGTTCGGGAACCAAATGGGTTCGAGCTGCACGGAAGGTGGTCCGAAACAGGAAATGTGAATGCGCCGAAACGCAGATGGGGTAAATTCCCGCACGGAGGTGCGCGATGAAATCGCATTGCATTCTGTTGATTGCGATCGGCGCTGCGGGAGTGCCGCCCGCATTTGCGACGCAGATCGCGGACGCCCCGAGCGCAACGCTATCTGTCCAGGCCGGCGCATCAGCGGTCTCATCCGTGAGCTCGGTGGATTTCGCTGTCATGCGCAACGGGGCGCAAATCGGTACGAATTCCATCCGCTTCGCGCATGATGGGGCGGACACCAAGGTCCAGATGGTGACTCATATAAAAGTCGGCATCGCGTTCCTGACACTCTACCGTTTCGATCAGACGGAAAATGAACAATGGACAGATGGCCGGTTGCTGAGAATGAATGCCACAACTGATGATAATGGTACCGTCCACCGGGCGAGCGCAGTTGCACGCAACGGGAAGATCGTCGTGCAGTGCGACGGCAGGATCAGCGCGACACCGCCATCAACCATTGTTCCCTTCAATCTGTGGAATCCGGCGCTGGTTGCCCAAAACGTTGCGCTTGATACGAGGAATGGCGGTCTCGAAACCATCAGGGTGGAAGATCGCGGCGAAGGGAATGTCATGGTGCAAGGGCGGGTGCGGCGCGCGCATCACTATCAGATTGTCGCCACGTTCCCGCAGGATGTTTGGTATGACGACAGTGGCCAGCTCGTGCGCGTGGAATTGAAGGGCAGCGACGGTTCCACCATCCTTTATCAGATGGTGTAGTCTCGCTCAGTTCAGGCAGGCTGGTGTACGCGCCAACACGTCGTTCAGGAAGGCACCGATCCGCTGAATGGCGCGTGTCGCTTCCGGCATGAGCGGCGCGAAGGCGTGCCACACATGCGGCATTCGCGGCCAGACTTCGAGCGTGACGTCGCATCCGCCTGCTCGCAGCCGCTCCGCCATCCTCGTTGAATCGTCGCGCAGAATTTCATCGCTTCCGACCTGCAACAGGGTCGGCGGCAGGCCCCGCGGATCGCCGTAAAGCGGCGAAGCGTGGGGATTGCAGGGGTCCGCGTCCTGAAGATACTGCGCGGCAAACGGCTTCAGGCAATCCGACTTCAACATCGGATCGGCTGCATCGTTCCGACAGGATTCGCCGGTGATCGCGAGATCCGTCCAAGGCGAAATGGCGATGACGGCTGCCGGCAACGGCAACCCTTCATCGCGGAGACGAAGAACCAGAGCGAGCGCAAGCCCGCCGCCCGCGGAATCGCCGAGCACCGCACAACGGGCGGGATCGGCGCCCTCCGATAGAAGGGCCCGCCACGCGGCGACGGCATCGTCCAACGCCGCCGGAAACGGGTGCTCGGGCGCAAGCCGGTAATCGATGGCGTGAATTTCCGCCCGACACGCTTCGGCAAAGCGCCAAAGAATATGGCGATACAGAGCCGGCGAGCCGGTGATGTAACCACCACCGTGCAGAAAAAGGACATGCCGGCCGGGCTCGGCATTCGGCCGCGAGACCCGGACGGTCGGGATGGCGCCGAGCGGCAGCTCCAGGCTCAACGTGCCTCTGGGCGGACGCCGTATCCATCCTTCATAGGCGCCCAGCTTCCGGCGTCGCTCGGCGATGCTGATTCCGGGATGCAGCCCCGGTTTCAAGAACAGGCGGATTCCCAGTCTCAGGAGTTCGGCACGCAGGCTCATGCGTCGGCGGATATCCAGTTCCGTGTTGAGATCGCGTCCGTCTACGCGAATGGCTGCCGAATCGCCAGCGGGAAATGGCCGCGGGAGCGAACTTTGGCCGCGGCTGGTAACTCAACCTGAGAGGGAACCTTGTTTTCCTTCCCTACTTTTCCTTGGATAGGGCGCTTGGAAGGGGAAAGTCCAATGCTCGACCGGCTTTTTGCATCCATCATCAAGAAAGGCACCCTGGTTTTGTGCGCGGCCGACGGCCGGCAGACGCGCTTTGGCACCGGCGCTCCGGAAATCGTCATGCGCCTGCATGATGGCCGTGCCGATCTCGAACTGGCCCTCAATCCCGAGCTGAAACTCGGCGAACAGTATATGGATGGAAGATTGACGGTGGAGAATGGCGACATTGCCGATCTCCTCGATCTTTTGATGTCCAATCTCGCGGTGATGAAGCCTGGCGGATTGATGAGCCTGATCCACCGTTGGCGGCTGATCACGCGGCGTTGGGCCCAGCACAATAATTCCGGACGGGCGCGCCGGAATGTTGCGCATCACTACGACCTTTCGGGAAAGTTGTACGACATCTTTCTCGATCGCGACCGGCAATATTCCTGCGCGTATTTTTCCGTGCCCGGCGAAACGCTCGAAGAGGCGCAGATCGGCAAGAAGCGCCACATCGCTGCCAAGCTCTTTCTCGGCGAGTCCGGCTTGAGCGTTCTCGACATCGGTTCGGGCTGGGGCGGCCTTGCGCTCGACCTCGCGCGCGATTGCGGAGCCAAGGTTCTGGGCGTGACCCTGTCGGAAGAGCAGATCGCCGTTTCGCGAAATCGTGCGCAGGCGGCCAATCTTGGCGAGCGGTGTCGTTTTGAGCTCGTGGATTACCGCGTCCTGAGCGGCACATTCGACCGCATCGTCTCGGTCGGCATGTTCGAGCATGTGGGCGTGCCCTATTATCCGGCTTTTTTCGGAAAGGTCCGTTCGCTTCTCAAGGATGATGGTGTGGCGCTGCTCCACACCATCGGCCGGAGCGACGGGCCGGGTGTCACCAATCCCTGGACGGCCAAGTACATTTTCCCCGGCGGTTATACGCCGGCGTTGAGCGAAGTAATCCCGGTCATCGAGCGCGCCGGCCTGATCGTCACCGATGTCGAGGTCCTGCGCCTGCACTATGCGGAAACACTGAAAGAGTGGCGCCGCAGGTTCAAGGCGCAATGGAACATTGTCGCCGAACTTTACGAGGAGCGGTTCTGCCGGATGTGGGAGTTTTATCTCGCCGGCGCCGAGATGGCGTTTCGGCGCGAAGGGCTCGTGGTCTTCCAGATCCAGCTCGCGAAGCAGATCGACACGCTGCCGATCACCCGCGACTATATGTTCGAATCGGAACGAACGATGCGCTTTGCCGGAACCGAGGCGATGCCGAGGCCGGTCCGCGCCGCATAAGCGAGGCTCTCGCAATTAAAGCTGTGGGCAACATCGGCTGCATCTTGCGGCGCCCGCCCGGGGCCGATTGATTCGCTTCCCCTCGCCGCACGGACAGCATGGAACAGGAAGTTTATCGCCACGTCCCTTACGACATCGATGTCGAGCAGGCGCTGCTCGGCGCGATCTTCGTGGACAATCAGGCGATCGAACGTATCTCGGCGCTTCTGAGGGCGGAGCAGTTTTACGAACCGCTGCATCAGCGGCTGTACGAAGCGATGATGACGGGGTTCGAGCGCGGCGGCATGGTCGTGACGCCGCTGACGCTTCACGCCCAGCTGAAAGCGGATCCAGGACTTGTCGAAGCCGGCGGTCTCGATTATCTCGCCAATCTTGCCGCTGCCGCTCCCGCCTTCCCGAATGTGCGGGACTACGCGCACATCCTTCACGATCTCTGGGTGCGGCGCGCGCTGATCCATATCGGCGAGGACATCGTCAATACGGCGTATGAAGCGCCGCTCGAAAAGCCTCCCGCAATGCAAATTGCGGAAGCGGAGAAAGCGCTTTACGGGATTTCGGAGACGTCGCGCTACGGCGAGGGACCCCTGGACTTCGCGGAAGCGCTTGCGCGCGCCGTCAGCGCAGCCGAACAGGCACAGAAACGCGGCGGACGCATTTCGGGCGTGTCGAGCGGATTCTCGGATATCGATTCTCTGCTCGGCGGGTTGCAGCCCTCCGATCTTCTGATCCTTGCCGGCCGGCCGGGCATGGGAAAAACCGCGTTGGCCACCAACATCGCATTCAACGCGGCGCGGCTGCATTTGCAGGACGTCATGGACGGCGCGGAGGTTTCGCGCGGCTCGCCGGTTTTGTTCTTCTCGCTCGAAATGGCAGCCCAGCAGCTCTCGGCGCGTATCCTTTCCGAGCAGACCGAAATCGAAATGTTCAAGATCCGCTCGGGCCGTTTCGCCGAATCGGAGTGGGAACGCTTCGTGCTCAAGATGCAGGAGCTGAGCACGCTGCCGCTCTACATCGACGATTCGGGCGGCATCTCGATCGCACAGATCGCCGCGCGCGCGCGCCGCCTGCACCGGGAGAAGAAAATCGGTCTCGTGGTGATCGATTACCTGCAACTGATCGAGCCGAGCCGGCGGGCCGAGAACCGTGTGCAGGAAATCACCGAAA
Source organism: Rhizomicrobium sp. (assembly GCA_036272695.1). GTDB lineage: Bacteria > Pseudomonadota > Alphaproteobacteria > Micropepsales > Micropepsaceae > Rhizomicrobium. The sequence goes on from DATAYG010000029.1 coordinate 16,332, forward strand.
TCACGAAGGGATTGAAGGCCCTGGCGAAGGAATTGAATGTGCCTGTTCTTGCCCTCTCGCAGCTGTCGCGTGGCGTGGACAGCCGGGACGACAAGCGGCCGGTACTCTCGGACCTGCGCGAATCGGGTTCGATCGAACAGGACGCCGACGTGTCATGTTCGTGTTCCGCGAGGCCTATTATCTCAAATCGCGCAAGCCCGAGGAGGACGATCCCGAGTTCACGAAGTGGAGCGAGAAGATGGAGCGGGTGAACCACCTGGCCGATCTGCTGGTCGAAAAACACCGCCACGGTCCGACCACCAAAATCGATCTCTTCTTTGACGACCGCTTCACCCGCTTCAAGGACCTGTCGGAACGGGTCGCTTGAGTCTCCCTCCCCAAAGCGGGGGTGAGGTTAGGGTTGGGAGGTCGTCGGCCTCCAACAGGGCGGCTTGAGTTTCTCGTATATGTCTATAATATACGGGGATGCTCAGCGTTGCATCCGTCATCGGATTTGAATGGGACGAGGGAAACGCGCGCAAGAGTGCGGAGAAACATGCCGTCAGTCAGGCGGAGGCGGAACAGATATTTTTCAATATGCCGCTGATCGTCGCGATTGACGACAGGCACAGTGACATTGAACAGCGGTTCCATGCGCTGGGTCGAACCGATGCGGGACGCCCGTTGCACGTGACTTTCGCGTTGAAGCAGGTTGCCACGCTGATAAGGGTAATTTCGGCGAGACCGATGAGTAGAAAGGAGCGCGCACGCTATGGCGAAAACTAGAGCTGTTCCGACATTCAAGAACGAAGCCGCGGAACGGCGTTATTGGGAAACGCATGATTCGGCGGAGCACATCGACTGGAACAGGGCGACGCAGGCCAGATTCCCGAACCTGCGGCCGACCACGACGGCAATTTCGCTGCGTTTACCTGTTGGCCTTCTTGAGCAGATCAAGATCGCCGCAAACAAGCGCGATGTGCCCTATCAGTCGCTTATCAAGGCTTGGCTTTCGGAAAAGGTGGATGAGTAGACCGGCACGCGTGACGCCGCCTCCTCATGCCAGCCCCTCGGCCCCCGCGCGGGGGGAAGGGAGCGCCTGTCTGACCGTGCGGCTCGGCGCGGTCGTTGAGAATTTTCGGCTTTGTCAGCGCCTCTCCGGGACGGCCGTTGCCGGCGCCGTCAAGGCAGACGCTTACGGGCTGGGCGCGGTGCCCGTGGCACAAGTGCTTGTGGATGCCGGCTGCGACACATTCTTTGTCGCGCGGTTGGAGGAAGGGGTCGCGCTCAGGCCTGCGGTGCCCAAAGCCCGGATATTTGTCCTTGACGGCGTATCGTCCGGAAGCGCGGAACCATTCATCGCGCACGCATTGACGCCTGTTCTGAATTCATTGGACGAGATTTCCATGTGGTCCGCCGCGGCCCGCTCGCGGAATACGATGCTGGATGTTGCCCTTCATTTCGATACCGGCATGAACCGGCTGGGTTTGCCGCCGGACGAATTGTCGATACTCGCGGCCCAAGCCACCCGGCATCTGTCGGGAATCAACATGGTTCTCCTGATGAGTCATCTCGCCTGTTCGGATGATCCGGGCTCGAAAATGAACGTGGAGCAGCTTGCGCGCTTTCGCGCGTCGCTCGCCATGCTGCCGCCGGCGCCGGCAAGTCTCGCCGCGTCGGGCGGCGTCCTACTGGGTAAGGATTATGCGTTCGATCTGGTGCGGCCGGGTTTGGCCCTCTATGGCGGCAACCCTCAGAGGGATGTGCCCAATCCGTTCCGGACGGTCGTGGAGCTGACGGGGCGCATCCTGCAGCTCCGGCGCGTTGACAAGGGGGAGAGCGTTGGTTACGGAGCAACGTTTCGCACGGCGCGTCCCTCGACGCTTGCGACAGTGGGGCTGGGGTATGCGGACGGTCTCATGCGTGCGATTGGAAACCAGGGTTGGGGCGCGATTCGAGGGATGCGGGCGCCGGTTGCCGGCCGCGTCTCCATGGATCTGATCACCCTTGATGTCACCGATATTCCGTCCGTGGCGCCCGGCGACGAAGTCGAATTCATCGGCGATACGATCTCGCTCGAAGAAGTTGCGCGCTCGGCGGGAACGGCCAATTACGAAATTCTCACCGGTCTCGGCACCCGCTTTCCGCGGCATTATGTGAGCGCAGCGTGAACATTCTGGCCGGTATCGGGCGCGTATTTCTCGCCTTCCTGGCGCAGACCGGCCGGCTCGTATTGTTCACGTTCTCCGCACTCGTCAATTGCGTGCGGCCTCCCATCTATTGGTATCTGATCGGCCAGCAGATACTCCGGATCGGTTATTATTCGCTGCCGGTCGTCGGCCTCACAGCCTTCTTCACCGGCGGCGCGCTCGCGCTCCAGATTTATGTCGGCGGCAACCGGTTCGGCGCGGAAGCCGTCGTACCAAACATCGTTGTGCTCGGCATCACGCGCGAACTCGGACCGGTGATCGCGGGGCTGATGGTGGCTGGCCGCGTCGCTGCCGCCATCGCCGCTGAAATCGGCACGATGCGGGTGACGGAGCAGATCGATGCGCTGACGACGCTCTCGACCAACCCGATGCGTTATCTCGTGGTGCCCCGGCTGGTCGCGGCGGTCGTCACCATGCCGATTCTCGTGCTGGTCGCCGACGCGATCGGTGTGTTCGGCGGCTATGTCATCGCCACCCAGAGCCTCGGTTTCAACGGCGCGATCTACATCAAGAACACGATGGATTTCATGACGGCCTCGGACGTGGACAGCGGCGTCATCAAGGTGGCGGTGTTCGGCTTCATTATCGCATTGATGGGCTGTTATAACGGTTTCCACTCGAAGGGCGGCGCGCAGGGCGTCGGCACGGCGACAACGAATGCGGTCGTCACCTCGTCGATCCTGATCCTTGGCGCAAATTATTTCCTCACCTCCATCCTGTTTTCGCGGTGACGGCGCTGGCGGACGAGACGCCCAAGGTCGAACTCAGGGGCGTGAAGAAACGCTTCGGGCCCAAGATCGTGCTCGACGGTCTCGATCTTACGATTCCGCGCGGTGAGTCGCTGGTCGTCATCGGCGGTTCGGGCACCGGCAAGTCGGTAACGATCAAATGCGTCCTGGGAATTCTGCGCCCGGAGGCCGGACAGATATTCGTCGACGGCGAGGAAGTGACTCATCTTTCCGGCAGACGCCGCGACGCGGTGCTCCGCAAGTTTGGAATGTTGTTCCAGGGTGCTGCGCTGTTCGACAGCCTGTCGGTTTGGGAGAATGTCGCGTTCGGGCTGATCCAGGGACGCGGGATGGCGCGCGCCCGCGCCAAGGACGTCGCCATCGAGAAGCTGGCGAGAGTCGGGCTTGGGCCGGAAGTGGCGGCGCTATGGCCCGCCGAGCTCTCCGGCGGCATGCAGAAGCGCGTCGGCCTTGCCCGGGCCATCGCTGCCGAACCCGAGATCATTTTCTTCGACGAACCGACGACCGGTCTCGATCCCATCATGGCCGATGTCATCAACGATCTCATCGTATCGACCGTGAAAGATCTTGGCGTTACTACGCTTTCGATCACGCACGACATCGCCAGTGCGCGGAAAATATCGAGCCGGATCGCCATGCTTTATCGCGGCAAGATCATCTGGCACGGGCCGACGTCCGAGATGGACACGAGCGGCAATCCTTACGTCGATCAGTTTATTCACGGCCGCGCCGAAGGCCCGATCAAGATGGAGATCCGCGGCTGAGCTATCTGCAACGCAACGCCGCTCCTTTTTCTCCCCCGCTTGCGGGGGAGGTGGCGCGAGCGCAGCGAAGCGCCGGTGGGGATAAGTGGGCGTCAAGGCCCCCCTCCGCCCGCTTCGCGGGCACCTCCCCCGCAAGCGGGGGAGGAACGTGCAACTAACATGGCCCGCTCCCAAACTAATTACATTTGTCAGGCTTGCGGGGCGGTGGCGGCCAAATGGTCGGGGCGCTGCGAGGCCTGCGCGGCCTGGAACACCATCGTCGAAGAGAAGGCGGCGATCCCGCTCGGCAGTTCCGCACGCAAACCGGCGCGCGGCCGTGTCGTGGCGCTCGAAGATTTGAAGACTGCGGAAGATGCGCCGCCGCGGCGCGCGACCGGCATCGCCGAATTCGATCGCGTCTGCGGCGGCGGACTGGTGCCCGGCTCGGCAGTACTGGTTGGCGGCGACCCCGGCGTGGGCAAATCGACGCTCATTCTCCAGGCGCTCGCGGCTTATGCGAAGGCTGGCGGACGCGCCGTTTACATTTCCGGCGAAGAGGCAATGGGTCAGGTACGACTCAGGGCAGCACGCATGGGCCTGGCCGACGCGCCGGTCGCGCTTGGCGCAGCCACCTGCGTCGAGGATATTCTGGCGACGCTCGAAGCGGATGCCGTACCCGGAATCGTCGCCATCGATTCGATCCAGACGATCTGGACATCGGCGCTCGACGCGGCGCCCGGCACCATCGCGCAGCTGCGCACTGCCTCCTTCGACCTGGTGCGTTATGCAAAGGCGAGCGGCGCCGCAATTCTTCTGGTCGGACATGTCACCAAGGACGGACAGATCGCCGGCCCTAAAGCTATCGAGCACCTCGTGGATGCGGTGCTCTATTTCGAAGGCGAGCGCGGCCATCATTTCCGCGTACTGCGCGCGGTGAAGAATCGGTTTGGCGCCACCGACGAGATCGGCGTCTTCGAAATGACCGGCGCAGGTCTCATGGAAGTGGCCAATCCCTCGGCGCTATTCTTGGGCGATCGCGACAGCGGCGCGCCCGGTGCAGCGGTCTTTGCCGGCCTCGAAGGCACGCGTCCGCTGCTTGTCGAAGTCCAGGCGCTGGTGGCCCGGACCAGCTATGGGACGCCGCGCCGCGCCGTGGTCGGCTGGGATAGCGGCCGATTAGCTATGATTCTGGCCGTGCTCGACTCCCGCGCCGGGCTTGGCGCGAGCGGCCATGATGTCTATCTGAACGTGGCCGGCGGGCTGGAGATCGGCGAACCCGCGGCTGATCTCGCGGCGGCGGCGGCTCTCGTGTCCTCGCTGAGCGGACAGGCTTTGCCCAAAGGCAGCGTGTTCTTCGGCGAGATCAGCCTTTCAGGTGAAATACGGGCGGCTCCGCAACCGGAACTGCGGCTCAAAGAGGCGATCAAGCTTGGCTTTACCACCGCGCTTGTGCCGGCGGGATTAAAGGCCGCGCCTCCCGGCCTTGCGCTTCGCGAGGTGCGCGACGTAGGTGAACTGGTGAGGATTGCGGGCGCGAGCGAAAAACGGGCGCCGGAACGCACGGCGTGGTAATATTCGAGTCGATGCACGGTCTGAACATCTTCTGGGTCGACGTTGCGGTTGTCGCGGTGGTGATCGTCTCCACGATCATTGCCGTATTGCGCGGTTTCGTGCGCGAAGTGCTGTCGATCCTTGCCTGGGCAGCCGCCGTGGCTGCCGCGATCTGGTTCGGCCCTTCGGCCGGCAGGTTCCTGCATGCATATATTTCCACGCCCTTCGTGGCACCGGTGATCGCTTATGCCGGCATCTTTCTCCTCGTGCTTATTCCGCTGGGCATCGCGAGTCATTACATCGCACAGACCGTGCGCCGCTCTCCGATCGGAATCGCGGACCGGTGCCTCGGCGTGCCTTTCGGTGTCGTGCGTGGACTGGCTCTGATCGGCCTCGTCTATTTTGCCTTTTCTCTGGTCGTTCCCTTGCATGCACAACCGGCGTGGCTGACGCGGGCGCGGCTCCTGCCGGTCATTCGCGCTTCGAGCGATGTGATTTCTTCCCTTGTGCCGGGCTTCGGCCACTCGAAATTCCTGCGCGACGAAACCCTTGCCGCGGATATTCGCGCCGCGACGCATGGTTATCGCCATCATGGCAAAGTCTATCGGGCGAGCGACCGCAAGGCGCTCGATCAATTGATCGCCAACACGAGTGCCTCTGGGACGGGGCGGCAATGAGCACGCCATTCTCCGACAAGTTTCACGAGGAGTGTGCGGTCTTCGGAGTTTTCGGCCGGGCCGATGCTGGCATGCTGACGGTTCTGGGCCTGCACGCCCTCCAGCATCGCGGCCAGGAAGCCGTCGGCATCGTGACCTATGATGGCATGCAGTTCATCGCCGAGCGCCATCCGGGGCTCGTCGGCGATATCTTCGGCAAGAACAGTGTGCATACGCAGAAGCTCAGAGGGACGCAGGCGGTCGGCCATACGCGCTACTCAACGACCGGCGGCTCCGTCGCGCGCAATATCCAACCGATGTTTGCCGATCTCGCAGGCGGCGGTATCGCCATCGCGCATAACGGAAACCTGACGAATGCGCACACGTTGCGGACCGAACTGGTCCGGCAGGGCGCGATCTTCCAGTCCACCTCCGATACCGAAACCATCATCCATCTGATGGCGCGCAGCCAATACAGTCCGGTGGTGGACCGACTCGTCGATGCACTGCTGCAGGTTCAGGGCGCCTATTCGCTGGTGGCGCTGACGTCGCGCAAATTGATCGGCGCCCGCGATCCTTTCGGCGTGCGGCCGCTTGTTCTTGGCAGGTTGGACGGCGCGCCAATCCTCGCCTCCGAAACCTGCGCCCTCGACATCATCGGCGCCGATTTCGTCCGCGATGTAGAGCCCGGAGAAATCGTCGTCGCCACAAAAGACGGGATCGAATCCTATCACCCCTTTCGTACAGAGCCGCGCCGCTTCTGCGTTTTTGAATATGTGTACTTCGCCCGGCCGGATTCGACGGTCGAAGGCCGCAATGTCTACGAAGTGCGCAAGCGAATCGGCGAAGAGCTCGCGCGCGAAGCGCCCGTATCGGCGGACGTAGTGGTCCCCGTGCCGGACTCCGGGGTTCCGGCCGCGCTCGGCTTTGCCGCACAATCGGGCATTCCCTTCGAACTGGGCATCATCCGCAATCACTATGTGGGACGGACTTTTATCGAACCATCGGATCGCATCCGCCATCTGGGCGTGAAGCTTAAGCACAATCCCAACGGCGCGGTCCTTAAGGGCAAGCAGGTCGTCCTGGTGGACGATTCGATCGTGCGTGGCACCACATCGAAACGAATCGTCGAAATGGTCCGCGATGCTGGCGCCGCCGAAGTGCATGTGCGCATTGCAAGCCCGCCAACCACCAGTTCCTGCTTCTACGGCGTCGACACACCGAATCGTGAAGAACTGCTCGCCCATGCCATGACGGTTGAAGAGATGCGCCGGCACATCGAGGCCGACAGTCTCGCATTTGTTTCGATTGACGGACTTTATCGCGCCACCGGTGCGGCGAAGCGCAACGCCGACAGTCCGCAGTTCTGCGATGCGTGTTTTTCGGGCGATTACCCGATCGAACTGACCGACATCGAGGGCGGCCGCAGCGACACCCAGCTATCGCTGCTCGCCGAGGTCGCGTGAGTGGCACCTTTCGCACCGTGGCCAGGCGTGACCTCCGCGAGCGAGCTACGCTTTTGTTTGCATTTTCTCGGAATGCAGATTCATTCGCCGCGCCGACGCGTGGCGGCTGGCTGGAAGCCCGGCCATGGTGAATAAAGGGATGGATGGCCGCATCGCGCTGGTGACCGGTGCCTCGCGCGGCGTCGGGCGCGCCGCGGCCAAGGCGCTGGCTGCCGAGGGCGCACACATCATTCTCGTCGCACGAACCGTCGGCGCGCTCGAAGAAGTCGATGACGAGATTCGCACCGCAGGCGGAACGGCAACCCTCGTACCGCTCGACCTGAAGGATTTCCCGGCGATCGACCGGCTGGGCGCCACGATCTTCGAGCGCTGGGGCCGGCTTGACGCGCTGCTCGGCAATGCCGGTGTGCTCGGCACGCTGACACCGCTTGCACAACTCAATCCGAAGACCTTTGCCGAGTGTCTCGACGTGAATGTAACGGCCAACTGGCGGCTGATCCGTTCGATGGATCCGCTGCTCCGGCGATCCGAGGCGGGGCGCGCCCTGTTTGTGACCTCGGGCGCCGCCCGCAACTTCCGTCCCTATTGGGGCGGCTATGCCATGAGCAAGGCTGCGCTCGAGGCGATCGTGCTTACTTACGCCGCGGAGTGCGCGAGCACCACGGTCACCGCCAATCTGCTCAATCCCGGCCCCTTGCGCACGCGCATGCGGCAGAAGGCGATGCCCGGGGAAGACCCCGAATCGCTCGATCCGCCCGAAGCGGTGGCCCCATTGATCCTCGAACTACTTGCTCCATCCTGTACGAAGAACGGCGAACGCGTCTCCTTCCGATAATATTCGGCCCAAAGATTGCAGTGGCCCCCACATGAAGGGCTCGGAATTGTTGCGAAAGGCTGCGCGTTGGGTTCCCGGCGCGACGCTCAGGCCGTTTGGGCGGCCAGTGGCGCTGTTCTTTCATGGCGTGACACCGCGGATCACCGATCCGCGCATCGAATTCAATCATCATTCGGTGGATGCCTTCCGCAGGATCGCGACGCGCCTGAAGCGCTGCTTCGATGTCCTGCCGCTCGACGCGCTGGAAGACGTCCTGAAGCGGCCGGAGCGGCATACCCGGACCGTCTTCCTGATGGCCGATGACGGCTACGCCAATACGCTGGAGGTTGCAGCACCGATACTGGACGAGTTGCACCTGCCATGGACGCTCTTCCTCAGTACGCAACATATCGAAACGGGCGAATGGAACCCGCTCATATCGGCCCGTTTGTTTTTGTATTTCGCTCTCGATGGTCGGTATTCGTTGCCGCATCTGCCGCAGGCCGTCGAGCTCGGAAGCGCCAAGCAACGCGAGACGATCGCACCGTCGGTGTTGAAGGCGCTCAAGAGCCTGCCTGCCGAAAAAGCGCGCGCGGCGGTAGTGGCAATGAATGCCGCCTTCCCTGCGCGACGATCCGACTCGCTGCGTCTGCGTTTCGCTTCGGAGCGTTACCTGACCTGGACCGAGGTTGAAACGCTGCACAAGCGCGGTGTCGAGATCGGCGCGCATGCGCATTGGCATTGGCCAATGAATGAATTCCAGCCGGAAAATTACTTGCACGAACAGGCACGGTCGGCGAGACAGGCGATCGTATCGCGTCTCGGCCGCTGCCGCTTTTTCGCCTATCCCTTCGGCAATCTTGGCGACGTCTCGCCCCAGGCCGTTCAGGCCGTCCGCGAGGCGGGATACGGCCACGCATTTACCACGCTCTCGGGCACACTTCGCGGAAACCTGAATCCCTGGTATCTGCCGCGCTATGCTTTGCGGCCGGAAGAGCCGAATCTGGAATCGGTCCTTCCGATGCTCCGATTCGCCGACAGGCGCGTCGCACGCCTTGGCATTCCTGCCGCCCCCGCCGCAGCCTGTTAGTCGTCCCGCAATGATACTTGCTGCCGGCAAGAAGCGCCGGAGCTATTAACCTTCATCACCCGGCGTATCGAAGCGGAACATCGCACACAGCCGCGCGTGGCGCGGCCAATGCAGCAGGACATTCCGGAATGTAACACCGGAGAGGTCCTCCTTGGCCATCCATGAACAGGTGGCGGAGAAAGCCGAATGGGCCGGCGTGGCTGAGCCCGCAGCGCTGCGGCGTGCCGCGGCTCTTCGCCTCGTATCCGCGCCCGCGCCGCTGCCCACCGACCGGCCGGCAGCAAAAGCACCCGTCTACAGACTGGCGAAGCGCTTCCTTGACCTTGCTGCCGCGCTTGTTCTGCTAGTTTTCTGCGCGCCCCTTCTTGTTGCAGCGGCTGTCGCCATCCGTTTCGAGAGCCGCGGCCCGGCCCTCTTCCGGCAATGGCGCCTGGGACAAAACGGCCGGCCGTTTCGCATTCTGAAGCTGCGCACGCTCACCGTCATCGAAGATCACGCGGTCCGGCAGGTCACGAAGGACGACCCGCGATTGACGCGCGTGGGGCGAATTCTCCGCAAGCTGAGCATCGACGAGCTACCCCAGCTTCTCAATGTTATGCGGGGCGAAATGTCCCTCGTCGGGCCGCGCCCGCATGCGATCGCACATGATCATTACTACGCCGCGCGAATCGACGGCTACACCCGGCGGCAACGCGTCAAGCCCGGCATCACCGGCTGGGCGCAAATTCATGGTCTCCGCGGCGAGACGGCGGCGCTCGACGATATGCGCCGCCGCGTGCGCTTCGATCTCTGGTATGCGCGTCATGCGGGCTTTCTGCTCGACCTGCGGATTCTTCTTGCCACGCCGCGCGCGGTTCTTCGCGGACGGAATGCCTGGTGATGAACACGCACGCCGCGGCAAAGCCCTATCCGGAAGTGATCGCGGGCGGGTTGCGCATCGCCTGTGTCGGGCGCGCGGATCTCGCCCGTCTCATGGTCGACGAGTGCCTCGAAGCACGGAAGGCCGCGGGCATTCCGCCCAAACTCGTTTTCGGCGTGAATGGCCAGGCGATCTCGCTTGCGGCGCGTTATCCCGAACTTCGCCGACATCACGAACTGGCCGACCATGTGCATGCCGATGGCCAGCCGCTCGTACTCGCCGCGCGGCTCCTCGCCCGGCCGCGGATTCCGGAACGGTCCGCTGTCACGGATTTCTTTCATGATGCTGCCATCGCCGCGCGCCGGCACGGGTTGCGGTTCTTTCTGCTCGGCGCCACGGATGAGCACAACGCGGCCTGCGCCAGGATCATGCAGTCCATCTACCCGGGACTCATTATTGCGGGCCGCCGGCATGGTTATTTCAAACCAGAGGACGAGCCCGACATCTGTGCGGAAATAAACGAGACGCGGGCGGATATCGTCTGGGTGGGCCTCGGCATTCCGCTCGAACAGGCCTTTTGCGTGCGCAACCGCCATCGCATCCGCGCCGGCTGGCTGGTCGGTGCCGGGGGCTGCTTCAACTACGTCAGCGGTCATTACAGACGGGCGCCGCGGTGGGTGCAGCGCGTAGGATTTGAATGGTTGCACCGCCTGTGGCGCGAACCGCGTAGACTTTTCTGGCGCTACGCCGTGACCAATCCTCACGCGCTTTATCTGCTTCTCACGCGCACATCGGCGATCGCGCAACAGCCGGCAGCCCTTGGCGTGCGTGAGGTACGTGCCGCGGGCTCCACCGGATGAATGCCGCCGCGTGCTCCGTGTCCCTGGGCCCGGAACTGACGGCCGCTCCCGGAAGACGTCTGGTGCAGCTTGTCACACGCTATGGCCTTTCGGCGTCCGGGCCGGTCTGCATATCCTTTGCTCATTTCGTTGCTGCGGTGGTCTGTCTGCGGGCATTTCCACACGTGGCATTCGGACTTTTCTCTTTCGCACTTGTTGTCGTACCGTTCTGCCTCAGCCTGTCGGGCGCGTTGATCGGTGCACCTGCGGCAATCGCATTGCGGCGCGGCGCGCTCTCCGCTCCCGAACTCGGCCTCTATCTGAAAACAAATCTGGTCTTCACACTGCTGGCTGCCGGCGGCGTGCTGTTCCTGATGCGGCTCAGCCGTGCCGACTGGCTTCTGGCCTTCCTGTTCGCGATCTATGCGGGCGCGATGACCCTGCGCTGGTTCGCGCGTACACTTTTCTACGCGCGCGGACCGGCCTCGCGCGTTCTGGTTTCCGATCTTTGTTACAGTCTCGCGCTGTTGGCGGGCTTGTTTCTGCTTCGGTGGTTGCATCTGCTTGCCGCCGTGACGGCGGCCGAGCTGCTTCTCGGCGCGGCCTTGATCGCGTTGCTGAGTTTCGGCTCCGGCCATCTGGTGGAACAATTCGATCTGACGAACTTCACCGCGATCCGCGAATACAGACCTATCTGGCTCGATCTCGCCCGCTGGTCGGCGCTGGGCGTGGTCCTGACCGAATTGACCGTCAATGCGCATGCCTATCTCGTCACCTTTCTGTGCGGGCCGGCGGCATTCGCGCCCATCGCCGCCGGAGCATTGTTCATCCGCCCGGTGCAGCTGGTGCTCGCCGCCATTCCCGACCGCGAACGGCCCATCATGGCGCGCCAGATCGGGCGCGGCGATCATGCGGGCGCCCGGCATTCCGTTAACCAATTTCGAATAGCGGCCGGTGCAGTGTGGCTGGCGACCGTGATCGTCTCGGCAACGCTGCTTATATGGTTTCCGCATCTCGTTTTGAGAAAGGCATACGATCCCGCGCAGGCGCTGATCGTCCTCGCCTTTTTTGCCGCAATCACGGGGGCCCGGACCTTCCGGACGCCGGAATCCGTGTTGCTGCAGGCGGCGGGACAGTTTCGCAGGCTGGCCTCGGCGAGCCTCGCCGCATCGCTCGTATCGCTGGCCGCAACTTTCATGCTCCTGGTCCTCGCGGGCCCCATCTACTCGCTCGCGGGCGTTCTGATGGGAGAGATGGTGGTGACAACGCGCGTGCTGATTCTTTCGCGCAACTGGATGCGCGCTTCATGTCCCGCGTAGTTGTTGCGATTCCGAGCTACCGCCGCCCGCAAGGACTGGAACGACTTCTCCGCGCGCTGGCGGCGCTCACAACCGGGGCCGAGCTTCGCATTCTCGTTGCCGACAACGATATGGTGCGTAACGATGGCCTTGCCACCGTTGCCCGAATGAGATCGCCACCGTATCGATGGCCGCTCGAAGCGATTTCCGTTGCGGAGCGCGGTATCGCACAGGTACGCAACGCACTTCTCACGCATGCGCTTGATAATTACGACACCGACTATCTTGCCATGCTCGATGACGACGAGTGGCCGGACACAGACTGGCTAGAGCACTTCCTGGCGGTGGCGCAAACGACGGGCGCGGATGCGCTGCACGGCGCGGTGCTACCCGACTTCGAGGTAAAGCCGGGTTGCTGGGCGGGAACGTGCCGCGGTCTTTCTCCCTGGCGGGGAAACACCGGGCCGGTGCCGATGATCCACAGCACCTCAAATGTATTGATCCGGCGCGATGTGCTGGCGCCGCTCGTCCGGCCCTATTTCGATTCACGCTTCGCGCTGTCCGGCGGCGAGGACAAGGATTTCTTCACGCGGCTCGCAATTGCCGGCGCGAAATTCGCCTGGGCAGACGACGCCATCGTGCATGCGCATGTCCCGGCCTCTCGCAGCAACCCGCGCTGGGCGCTGCAACGGGCATTCCGCATCGGCAATTCGGACATGCGCGTGCTCATAAAACATGACAGCGGTATTCTTTCGCGCGCTCGGGAAGGTACGAAGATTGCGGGCGCACTCATTCTTTCCCTCGCGGCTGCCCCCCTGCTTGCACCTGTTGCATCCCGGCGCATGGCCCCGCTGTGCAAATTCGCCCGGGCCGCAGGCAAGCTCGCCGCCATTTGCGGCGCCCGCTACGACGAATATGCGGTGACCCATGGTCGGTGAAGCCGCCTTTCGTCCGGCGGCCATGCCCGTGCGGCTGACCTGGAATCTGGCCGAATTGGCATTTCTCGGTTTTCTGTTTCTCATCTTCGTCACACTTGAGCCCTTCGCGACGCGCGACGCGGTGACGCTGGCGGGCGGAGAAAGCGGGTTCACAGGCGCAGGCGATGCACTGCGGCAGGTAGCCTATCTCGCCGTCTTTCTCTTCGTCGCTTTCGCCGCTGTGCGTCAGCGTGGGTTCGACGCCCTGTTCTGCATTCCGCCGCTTTTCGCCGCATTGCTTGCCTGGTGCGCATTGAGCGCCGCGTGGTCGGCTGCGCCGGACGTGGTGTTCCGCCGCGCCGTGCTCGAGATCGTCATCGTGATGTCGGCGATGATGGGCGTGGCGACGCTTGGCATGGAGCGAAGCATCGCGCTGCTGCGCGTCGTGCTCGGTGCCGTTCTGGTAATAAACTGGCTTTCCATTCCGCTCGTCCACAACGCCATCCACCTGCCGGGCGAAACCGATCCGGCGCTCGTCGGCGACTGGCGCGGCCTGTACTTCCACAAGAACATCGCCGGCTCCGTCAGCGCGATTACCGCCATTCTGTTCTTCTTTCGGGCGTTGAAGCATCGCCCGCTGCTGAATGGCGCGTTCTGCGCCGGCGCTCTCGGATTCACGATCATGACGGCATCGAAATCGTCGATCGGGCTATTGCCGCTCGCAATCGCCGCCGGCTGCATCTATGCCCGGATCTGGCGCGACGGCATCGACCGTGCGATTGCCGCGGTAGTGATGCTGCTCGCCGTACTTGCCGGCTGCTTCGCGCTGACGACCCATCTGCACGCCGTCCTGCATGCGCTTAGCGATCCCACCGAATTGACCGGCAGAACTGCGATCTGGACGGGTGAGATCGGGTTCATCCGTGACCATCTGTTGCTCGGCGCGGGTTTTGGTTCGTTTGCAGATACCGGCGGGGCATCGCCGCTGCACGCCTATGTGGCCGATAAATGGGTGCAGAACATCAGCCACGGCCATAATGCGTATCTGCAGCTGCTGGTCACCATCGGGGTCCCCGGCTTCGCACTGGCGATGATCGTCTTCATTCTCGCACCCGCACGTCAGCTGTGGCGCTTTGATCCCGCGCAGGCCGGAGCGAAAGCCGTGCTTGCCGCAGTCTTCGTGTTCATGGCGCTTCATAATTCCCTCGAGTCCGATTTTCTCGAGGGAGAGGATCCGGCCTGGGTGGGGTTCCTGCTGATGCTCGCCATGCTGCGTGGGTTCGACCTGGCGAGACCGCGCACGGGTTACCGGCGGGGGATGAGCCCGTGACTCCAATCTTTTCGGTTGTAATTCCGGTCTACAATCGCGCGCAGGAACTTGCGGGGGCGCTCCGCTCGGTACTTGCGCAGACGGAGCGCGATTTCGAGGTGATCGTGGTCGACGACGGCTCGACCGATTCGCCCCAATGCGTCATCGACACGCTCGGCGATCCGCGCATCGCGTATCTACGGCAGGAAAATCGCGGCGGCGGCGCGGCACGGAATGCGGGGATCGATTGCGCGCGCGGCCGCTTCATTGCCTTCCTCGATTCCGACGATCGGTTTTTGCCCCACCATCTCGCGGCGATGCGGCAGCTTCTCAGTGAAACGCAGAACATCGCGGGCTACGCGCCCGTTATCGTGAACCGCGGTGCGGGACGCAGTTTCGTCAAGCCGCCACGCGCACTGGGTCAGCGCGAGCACATGGCGGATTATCTGCTCTGCGACCGCGGCTTCGTTCCCACGATTACCCTTGTGGTGCCCAGGCCGTGGGCATTGCGCGTGCGCTACGCGGAGAGTTTGCCGTTTGCACAGGATGTCGATTTCGCTATCCGCCTGTTCCTGGCCGGCTGCAGCTTCGCCATGGCGCCCGAGCCCGCGGCAGTCTGGAACGATGTCCGGGATCCCGCGCGCGTCTCTTCGGGCCGCAAGAATGCGCGGCTTGTTGACTGGCTCGAGAACATGCGACGATGGATTCCGGCGCGAGCTTACCATGGCGCCAGGGGCTGGATCATTGCCAAAGGCGTCGTGCAGAGGCGGCCGCTTGCCGCCTTTGGTTATTATATCGCTGCCGTTTTGCGCGGCTGCTACCGGCCGCGGCTGGCGGCCGTCATTCTCTTGCAGATTATTGCCTCGGATCACTTCTATCGCAAAATGGCGGACTGGCTGATCGGACTGCGCGGCGGCCGGATCTGGTCGGCGAGCGCCTGCGCGGCCGAGCCCGCGCTCCGTTGAAAGTCGTGCTGACGAGACGGGTATTTGTTGGAAGCGCCTGTGTGGCCGGCCTCGCGGCGAATTCCGGCCTGCGCTTGCGGGCGCAGGAGCTCCGTCCGAGCATTGTCGAAAATGGTTCGGTGGGCCTGCGCGCCGCGGCATTGTCACGCGGAATAGTTTATGGTTGTGCAGTGGGTTCGCCCGAATTTGCAGATGCGGATTTTTGCGCCGCACTCGCGCGCGAGGCAGGAATTCTCGTTCCCGAATACGAGATGAAGCGCGCCATCATCGAGCCGTCACAAGGTGTGTATGATTTCAGCGGCTGCGAGCGCATTCTCGCCTTTGCCCGCCGCCACGGCATGCAGTTCCGCGGTCACCCGCTGCTCTGGCACAAGCGCAATCCGGACTGGCTCGAAGTGGCCGTGCGAACCACGCACAACGAAACATTAATCACGGATTATATCGAGAAGATCGCCGGGCATTTTCGCGGGCGGATGCATTCCTGGGATGTCGTCAACGAAGCCGTCGCGCCGGAGGACGGCCGCGCCGACAATCTGCGCAAATCGTTCTGGCTCGAGATATTCGGACCGCATTATATCGACATCGCCTACCACACAGCGCGGGCAACGGATCCCGGAGCCCTGCTGGTCTACAATGATTGGGGTTGTGAACTGGGAGCGCCGGCAAACGACCGCTTCCGCGCGGCGACTCTCGACTTTCTCGAACAGGCGCTCGCGCGCGGCGTGCCGATCGACGCACTGGGATTGCAGGGCCATATGCGGGCCTTCGGCACGCCCGTCGATCAGCAGAAGCTGCGGGACTTTCTTGGCCACGTGAAAGCGCTGGGACTGCGCATACTGGTAACGGAGCACGATGTCGACGACAGCGGCGGCCCATCCGATATCGCAATGCGCGACCGCGCCGTCGCCGATGCGAGCCGCAGGTTTCTGGATGTGATCGTGGATACCGGTGCCATTGCGGTTCTCACCTGGGGACTGACCAACCGATTTCTCGAATCGCCGGGATGGCGCGCACAGCTCGGCGGTTATTCGCCTCGCATGCTGCCGCTCGATTCAAACCTTCAGCCGGCACCCATGTGGCATGCGATGATGGCGGCTTTCGCGGGGACGTAAACAAACGGCTTCGCGAATTCGCTGAGATTTGCTCGATAGCCGATCGGATACCCGTCGCTCGGCCGGCCCCGGGGAGCCGGCAGATAACCGATAAAGTTACGTATGCAACTGACGCTTGGCGTGTCGAGAAAAGACTCGCAAATACTCTACCGATATCGTAGAGTTTACGTCGCAACAGCGGAGCAGCGCATGACCGAGGGATTCCGCTCATTGGCCAATGCCCACGGAGGCGGGAAAAAAAACCGCCCCATGGAAAAGAACAGCTCCCACCGCTGGGATATCGATGAAATCGTGGCTGCCCTGCGTCATTCGCGCGAGGTGGCGCAGAACATCCGTCATGACGGCGTGGCGCGCTGGGTTCCCTCGCGCACGGCGCTCTCCGAGGTCATCAACGGCATGTCGGCGGCACTTTTCCCGACGCATTATGGGCAGCCCGATCTCGATCCGGGCAGCATCGACGAATTCGTCCGGGCTAAGCTCAAGGATTCCCTGGGTGCGCTGGTGGAACAAATCCGGCTTTCCCTGCCGCTGGCTGCAAGCGGCGCCCGCTATGAAAGCGAGTCGGCCGGACGCGTGGCCCAGGACATCGGGCAGGAATTTGCGGCGCAACTGCCGGGTATTCGCGCGCAGCTCGCCGACGATTTGCACGCCGCTCATGAAGGCGATCCCGGCGCCGCCTCGATGCCCGAGATATTGCTCGGTTATCCGGGGATGGTGGCGATGATCTGCTACCGGCTCGCTCGTGCATTGCACCTTCTCGGCGCGCCGCTCGTGGCGCGGCTGATGACGCTGGTTGCGCATTCACGTACCGGAATCGACATCCATCCGGGCGCCGAAATCGGGACCGGATTCTTCATCGATCACGGAACCGGCGTGGTGATCGGCGAGACGGCCATCATCGGCAAGCGCGTGCGTCTTTCCCAGGCGGTCACGCTCGGAGCGATGCGTTCCGCGGCCGGCGCGCGGGGCATGGCGTTGAGGGGCGTCGCACGCCATCCCATTCTCGAGGACGATGTTTTCGTACATGCGGGCGCAACGCTGCTCGGCCGGATCACCATCGGCTGCGGCTCGGTCATTGGCGGGAATGTCTGGCTGACCCGCAGCGTGCCTCCCGGCAGCAACATCGTGCAGCCGCAATTGCGCGGCCTGGGCTACGACGGCGAGCAGAAATAGCGCGCCGCCCTCGTACTGCGACAGGACGGACACAAGGAACAAATTCCTCGCCCTGAGCCTGTCGAAGGGTCACCATTCGCCGATGATGAGGCCTGCGGGGCGGCGGCGAGTGAGGATGTGATTATTGGCGACCGTGATCCGCGTGCGGCGCGCGCGCAGCCATTCGAACAAACGGTCGGCATGTTCGCGGCAGACCGATGACAGGGCCGGATCGTCTCCCCTGTCGTCGAGCTCGCACGGATCGTTGACAAGATCGAACACCTGCGGCCGGAAGCCCTCGTAATAGATGTACTTCCATCTTTCGCCGCGCAGCATCCAGGCGCGCGCCCGATCGGGTGCGACGTCGAGTTCAGCGCGCGCAGGCCGATAGGAATAATCGAGTTCGGAAACGACGGCGTCGCGCCACATTCGGCCCCTTTCGCCACGCAGGGACGGCAGCAATGACCGCCCTTCGAGGATGTGATCTGGAGGCGTACCGCCACAGGCTTCAATGAACGTCGGCACAAGATCTATGGCCTCGACAAGACGGTCGTCCGTCCGGCCGCGCATTGCATCCCCCGCAGGATCGGGATCGTAAATAATCAGCGGCACGTGCACGCTCTCCTCGTGAAATAGTTCCTTTTCTCCCAGCCAGTGATCGCCCAGATAATCGCCATGATCGGAGCAGATCACGATCATGGTATTATCCAGCAGGCCACATTCTTCCATGAAAGCGAAGAGGCGCGTGAGATGATCGTCGATCTGCCGGACGAGGCCCATATAGACGGGAATCACCGTTGCGCGAATTTCCTCGCGCGCGAAGTTCTTGCTTTCCGGATGCCGCATATAGGCGGCGTAGACCGGATGCGGGTCTGTCCGTTCGCGCTCGGAACGGTTCACGGGAAAAACATCTTCCGGCCCGTACATCGCATGATAGGGCGCGGGCGCGATGTAGGGCCAGTGCGGCTTGATGTAGGAAAGATGCAGGCACCACGGTGCATCGCCTGCTTCGCGGATGAAGTCCATCGCGCGGTCTGTCATATAGGCGGTCTCGGAATGGGGCTCGGCCACGCGCGCGGGTACGGGTGCATTGCGCATGTACCAGCCGCTGAGTGTTTCGCCGCTTGCGCTCTCGCCGGCATTGGCGGCGCTGTGCCAGGGATTGGCGCCCGCGTAACCTCGCTCGCGAAGAAAGAGGTTGTAAGCGAGGACAGGATCCACGGTGCCATCGGGATGCAGGCCGTCATCGCGTTCGTAAGGTTCGAATCCGCATTCCGACGCGAACACGCCCTCCACGGAATCGGGCGCGATGCCCAGCCGCGCCATGCCCGCGCGATCCGCCGCCATGTGTGTCTTACCCACCACTACGGTGCGCAAGCCCAGCGCGCGCAGATGATCGCCCAATGTCGGTTCGCCGACGCGCAACGGCACGGTATTCCAGGTCGAGCCGTGGGAGGTCATGCTGCGGCCGGTGTAATAGGACATGCGCGATGGGCCGCAGACGGTCGCGTTCACATTGGCGCGCGAGAAGCGCACGCCGCGGTGTGCCAGCGCGTCAATGGCGGGCGTCTTAAGCCGCCTGTGCCCGTAGCAGGACAGATAGTCCGCCCTGAGCTGATCGGCCATGACGAAGAGAATATTCCGTACACGTCCCATTCGCGGCACCGCCGTCGCAACAACACGATGCGTCGGCGAGGGCGCGAGGGCAAGCGCGCGCTACAGCTTCTTCGGCGGATGTTCGGACATGTGGATCACGTTCAGCGCAAGAAGCACGCAGAGCTCCGGCGGCTGATCCGACCAGATGCGGCAGGCACCGGCCGTGGAAAGGTCATAGCGCAGCACTGCGCGCACGGAATGAACGTTACCGGGCACGGCAATTGCGGGAACTGCAGCCTGGGCCTCGCGGCCAGTGAATGATCCGCCTGCCGCCGTCTGGTCCGCAGCAACGGGGGAAACCAGCATCAGCGCCAGTGCGAGACCCGGGATCGCGGTTTTCATATTGCATAGCCCCAAACCTGAATACGCTGTAATCCTGCCATCGTGGGATTAAGCGGGGTTTTCGGCAATCCCGGAGATTCGACTGCAGCTTTAGGAAAAAATCATCCATTCCGCGCCCAGCGCGTTAAGGGGCCGGAACTCAATGCGGAGACTGGCGTGCAGCTCAGACTTGGATACAAGGCCTCTGCAGAGCAGTTCGGACCCAGGGAATTGCTGGATTTCGGCATTCTCGCCGAACAGCTCGGCTTCGATTCCGTCTTTGTGAGCGACCATTTCCAGCCTTGGCGGCACAAGGGCGGCCACGCGCCGTTCTCAATTGCCTGGATGGGGGCACTCGGTGCCAAAACGTCGCGGGTGCTTCTGGGAACCAGCGTGCTGGCACCAAGCTTCCGCCATCACCCGGCCA
The DNA here is from genome assembly GCA_036272695.1 of Rhizomicrobium sp. Lineage (GTDB taxonomy): Bacteria > Pseudomonadota > Alphaproteobacteria > Micropepsales > Micropepsaceae > Rhizomicrobium. The sequence goes on from DATAYG010000029.1 coordinate 36,445, forward strand.
TCGTCGCGCAGGCCTTCGCCACGTTGGGGGTGCTTTTTCCCGAGCGCATTATTCTCGGCATGGGCACTGGCGAAGCGATGAACGAAACCCCGGCGACCGGACTTGCGTGGCCCGAGCAGAAGGAACGCACGCGGCGTTTTCGCGAAGCACTCCATCTCATCGAGACGCTGTGGCACAGCGAGCGCGTCTCTTACGCGGGGGAATTCTATCGCACCTCCAAGGCCACGATTTATGATCGGCCCGAGATTCCAGTGCAGATCTATGTGGCGGGCGCGGGCCCGCACATGGCGAAGCTCGCTGGCGAAAAAGCCCAGGGCTTCATCTGCACCAGCGGCAAGGATCGCGATCTCTATGTGAAGACGCTGTTGCCGAACGTGGACGCAGGTCTCGAAAAAGCGGGCCGCGCGCCGGATTCCATCGACCGGATGATCGAGATGAAAGTCTCCTTCGACACCGACTACAAACGCGCGCTGGAAGACACGCGCAACTGGGGCGCGCTTGCTTTGTCGCAGCAGGAGAAACACAACGTGGAAGACCCGATCGAGATGGAACGGCTCGCCGATGCACTTCCGGTCGAGCGGACCGCGAGCCGCTGGATCGTTTCTGACGAGGCGGAAGAGCATGTCGGGAAGCTGAAGGAATATATCGACATGGGCTTCAACCACCTCGTTTTTCACGCTCCCGGCGCGGACCAGGCGCGCTTCCTCAAGCTCTATTCCGAACAGGTTCTCCCGCTTCTGCGCCAGCGGTTTGGGTGAGCGATTTAGTAATTACTAAATATTTGTCATGGTCCGCGAATGCGCGCTGCCCAGATGCAAGAGACACTGCACGGGGAATGGGCAAGAACTCTTACCGTATTATCAAATATTTCGACGTCAACTGGGCGGCCCGCATTTGCGGGCCATGACACTTGATTCCGGTCCGGTCGGCCTGAGCAGATCCGCCGGCACGTCAATGTCGTGCGCGAGGCCGGGACGGGTGACGATGTGCGCCTCGGACCCGGCGGACGACGCAATTGCACGATGGTGTTCGAAACTATTTTCGCCGAAGTGAAAATCAAGTGTCGCCGGCCAGAGCAGCGCATTGGTGCCGCGCCCATGGCGGTCAGGCGCGATGGCGCAATCATGGCCGGCGAGCGCGGCAAGGTCGGCTTCGCCAAGCAATGGCAGATCGCTCGCGGCGACGAGAAGTTTGGCTGCGCCGCTCTTGCGAGCAAATGCGGACGCCTGCCGAAGCGCGCCATTCAAATCGGAAAGCGGTTGCTCCGCGAGAGCAATCGCGCCTTGTCCCGTCGCGAAAGCAAGCGCGTCAGTTCCACGACTGATGACGATAATGCCAGGTGCACCCGCGAATGCACGGGCCGTGGCGAAGACGTGAAGGAACATTTGCTCGGCAAGGCGCGCCCGCGCCGCAGCCGTCATGGCCGGAGCCAAGCGCTGCTTGGCTTCGGCAAAGGGCTTGACCGGAAGGATGATCCGCAGGTCCATGCGCGTCAGCGGAAAAAATCCAGCGCCTTCGGCCGCAACAGTTCGCCGGCATCGCCTTCGCGCCGTTCATAGGGCACGCCGCGCACCAGAATGACGGGCCGGCCTTCGCCCGCCTGCCCCATAAGGAGCGATGCTGCCGCTGCGATTTCGTCGGCAAGACCGAGATCGCTCGTGCGTAGCTGCCGTCCAAACAAATCCGGCGAGCCGCGCAGGTCGAGCAGCGCTGGCAATCCGCTCACCCCGATGGCCGTGCCGATTGTACCGTTGCGCCAGGCACGCCCGATACTGTCATTGATGATAACTCCAACATCCTGTCCCGTGCGGGCCTGAATTGCGGTCCGCAGCCTGGCGGCGCTGGCGTCCGGATCGACCGGCAGCAGCAGGACGTTCCCGTCTCCGCCATCGGCATTTACGTTCGATGCATCCAGGCCCGCATTGGCCAGAACGAGCCCGCGCACATCTTCCACGACAATGATGCCCGCGCGCATGCGCAAGACCTCGCGCGACTCACGCAGTATCACTTCCACAAGGCGCGGATCCTTGTCGACAAAGGGCGCGATCTCTATCGCCCGCGGCGAGGGTTCGACGCTATCGAGACCAACGAGCCGGCCTTCCGACTTCGAAACGATCTTCTGAGCGATGACCAGTATGTCTCGCGGCTCGAGCATGAGTTCCGTGCGCGCCAGAGCGTCGAGAATAAGGCTCGCAAGATCGTCGCCGGCATGAACCAGAGGCACGCCTTCCAGCGCGACGAGTTCGAGTTTGCTGCTTAGCCGACCTTGCATGGACACTGTGCGTCCTTCGATCCGCCTCCGCCAAGGCTTCGGCGGACAAGGATAATGAACTGACCTGCGGTGGCTTCAGCGGAGGCGGATCGAAGCACGCGGAGTATCACTCCAAGTGTGATTTCCAGGCACGGACTCACAACGTCGTGGGAGCCGCAGCACGCCGCTTTTGCAGCGGCGTCTGCACTGGAGGAAGAAGGTCCGCGGCGCGATATGACCTTGTTTGCTGCACGGCGGGCGCATCGGCATACAGGGTCGTACGCTGACGCGGGTGGCGGCCGATTCCGTTGATCAGCGCATCCATTTCTGCCGGCGGAAATTCCTGCCCGTGCAGCGTGCCGGCGGCACGGGAAATGCTCTCGTTCATCAGCGTGCCGCCGAGATCATTGGCGCCCGCGCCGAGACAGGCTTTCACGCCGTCCCGTCCCATCTTCACCCACGAGACCTGGACGTTTGTAATCAGCGGGTGCAGCGCCAGGCGCGCCACCGCATGCATCAAGACTGCCTCGCGGAATGTCGGCCCTTTGCGCGCCTGTCCGCGCAGATACATCGGCGCTTCCATATGTACGAAGGGCAGCGGAACGAATTCGGTAATTCCGCCCGTGCGGCATTGCAATTCGCGCAGGCGCAGGAGGTGCCGCGCCCAGGCGACAGCTGTTTCCACATGACCATACATGATCGTCGATGTGGTGCGCAGGCCGAGGGAATGCGCCGCTCCCAGCACGTCGATCCATTCCTGCGTCGTCAGCTTATCGGGGCAGATGATCGCGCGGATTTCGTCGTCGAGAATTTCGGCGGCCGTCCCCGGCAGCGTGCCAAGCCCGGCGCTTTTCAACTCGCCGAGGAATTCCGCGACGGAAATGCCGAGTGTGCCCGCGCCATGCATGACTTCGAGCGGCGAGAATGCGTGTACATGGATTTGAGGTACGGCGGCCTTAGCGGTGCGCAGAAGATCAAGATAGGTCGCGCCGGTATAATCGGGATGAATTCCGCCCTGCATGCAGATTTCGACTGCGCCGCGCGCCCAGGCTTCTTCCGTGCGGCGCGCAACTTCCTCATGGGCGAGATCATAGGGCATTCCGCGCAGATCGATGGATGTCTTGCCTTTGGAAAAGGCGCAGAAACCGCATCTGTAGGTACAAACATTGGTATAGTTGATGTTCCGATTGACGATATAACGGACCGTGTCGCCGACCGTCGCGCGGCGCAGCGCATCCGCCGCCGCACAAACCGACTCGAAATCCGCACCGCGCGCGGAAAAGAGCCCAGCGATTTCGTCTTCGGAGAGTTCGCAGCCGGATGCTGCGCGATCCGCGGCGCGCGCGATGGTGGAATCCGTACTCCATTGCCGGGGGCGAAATCGCAGATATTCCTGTGGCGCGACGAGCGCGCCTGGCGTCCACGCATCTTCGCGCGCGAAACCTTCGGCATCGCTGTGGTTGCGGATGTGCCGGTGCAGATCGGCGTCCTGCCAGCGCGCAAGATCGCGGGTATAGGCGGGATAGACGGCCAGCCGCGGAACGAGTGTTTTCCCGCACGATTCGGTAATGCGGCCGAGGCTGGCGATCTGCGGCCACGGCGCCTCGGGATTGACGTGGTCGGGCGTGACCGGAGAAACGCCGCCCCAATCATTGATGCCCGCATCGATCAGCCGGTCATAACTGCAGGCGCTGAGATTCGGCGGTGCCTGAATATTCATTTCGGGACCGAAGGCGAGCCGCGCCATCGCGATCGTCCACATCAGGTCTTCAAGTTCCGGCTCGTCGGCCTCGGCCATCCGCGTATCCGGCTTGGCGCGGAAATTCTGGATGATAATTTCCTGGATGTGGCCATATTCCTGGTGAAGCGCGCGCAGGGCAAGCAGTGAATCAATGCGCTCCCCGCGCGTCTCGCCGATCCCGATCAGGATTCCGGATGTGAATGGGACGCGGGCTTCGCCGGCGAGGCGGATGGTTTCGAGCCTGATGGATGGTTCTTTGTCCGGCGATCCGTAATGGACGCCGCCGCGTGCAAACAGGCGCGGAGACACGTTTTCCAGCATGGTGCCTTGCGAGACGGTGACCTTGCGCAGCAGCGCAATGTCGTTCGCGGTCATAACGCCGGGATTGGCATGCGGCAGAAGTCCTGTCTCCTCGATCACTGCATGGCACATCTCGGCAAGATACGAGAGAGTCGTTGCGTGTCCGAGCGCTGCCAGTTCTTCGCGTGCCTGCCGGTAGCGGAGTTCCGGTTTGTCGCCCAGAGTAAACAGCGCTTCCGTACAGCCGGCTTCCGCGCCCGCCCTCGCGATTGCAATCACTTCGTCACGCGCCAGATAACTGCGTTGCCCGCGCTGTGGCGGTTTCGCGAAGGTGCAGTAGGCGCAAACGTCCCGGCAGAGATAGGTCAGCGGAATGAAGACCTTGCGCGAATAACTGATGCGGACGCCATGTCCTGCGTCACGCAGCCTGCGGGCGTCACGGCACAGCTCCGCGAGCGGCGCTCCCATTCTCTCAAGAAGCGCGGAGCGCGATGGAAAGGGCGCGGGGATCGACATGGGCGAAGCTGTTCTGCGCGCCTGCGTCTTTGTCAAGCGCCGAACCGCCATTGGGTTCCCGCTTGGGTGAGGGCGAGCCGGTCCGGATGCCTTCCGGCTCGCCACAACAAATCGTGCCGCTACTTCCCGAGCGCGTAAAGCGTCGCGTCGTTGACCGCGTAGTCCGTGCCGTCGGGACCGATCAGCGTCGAGGTATAGGCTTCGAAGGTCGGTGCGTTGAGCGAAAGCGACTGCGGAAAGCTGTTGGTGGTCAGATCCCAGCGATAGGCATAGCCGTCTTCCGCATTCGCCACGATGGACTTGTTCTTGACGTCGACGACGGCGGAGTTGACACACCATTCGTACACGGCGCCCCCCTCACCCTCGACCTGATGCGGGTCGAGAATGGTCTCGACCTCCTTCATCACCGTGACGTCGCTGTATTCGTCCTTCTGCGTGCCATTGGGATCGATAATGGCGATCTCATTATTGCCGGTGCCGGACCCGCAATCGTAGTAATCATTATATTTCGACATGAGATAATAGGAACTCTTGCCGGCTTTCTGCCCAAGCGCGCTCGCGGGCACGATCGAGACGGTGTCGTCCCAGCCGAAGGACCCCGGTGTGTTCTCCTTTGTAAGATCACCAGAGAAGGCGAGCAGCCAGCCGCGGCAATTGTGCTCGCCGCTGGATTCGACGACTCCGTAATAGACGCTGCCGTCCGGCCCGATCGTCGGCGCCGCAGATGAGTCGTCGAGAATCGCCGCATTCTCTTTCGTTTCCGGATCGATCAGCTGCGCCTTGTATTTGTCCGCGAGCGTCGTGGCGTCGAGCCCCAGCAGAAAGCCGGAGCCACCGTCGCTGACGGCGATATAAACTGTCGAGCCGTCGGCGGAGATTGCCGGCGCGCAGTTCATGGCGACCTGGGTCATTTGCGGGTCTCCGGCCGCGGACTGGGCGCTGATCCAGGTACCATTGCCGTGCGAATCGATGCGCGCGATTCCGCTCTCCAGATGGGCCGGATTCGAGGCGAGCACGACAAAACCGAAATAGATGTCGCCCTTGGCGTCCGCCGTGATCGGTGTATCGATCATCACGTCGCTGTTATAAATAGTTTTGTCCTTCTTGTACTTCGACGCGCCGTAAAAGACGTATTGTCCGGTCTGTCCGCTCTGGGAATCCGGCGTGTCGCGGTAATAAACGGTCCCGCCGATGCCTGCCACGTAAAGACGGTTCTGCCCGGTCAGATGCGCCGGTACGGGCGGCACCCAATCATAAGGCGGCAGGACGTAATCCGTCTTCATCTTCCACATTTTCTTGCCATTGGTCCCGCTGACCGCATCGATTTCGAAATTCCCTTGCGCACTCGTCTTGACCGGCACGAGCACGGTGTTTGCGGCTGTGATCATCGGCGAGGCATAATGGATCAGCAGTTCGCCTCCCTGGGGCGTCCGATGTGGGGCAGCGGGCGGATTGTGGTCGATCGACATGCTCCAGTGGATTCTTGAAAGCGGCTGCCCCGCCGCAGGCGCTCTCGCCGTGTGCTGCGCATCATTGGCATGGCCGCGCCATGCCGGCGCGTCCTTCGCCGCGGCAGGCATCGCGAGACAAAGCGATGCGGCGATGGAACAGATCACGGCCTTCATGGGCATTCCCCTTGCGGATGGAAGCAGAAGAGTAGCGCGTTTTCAGGCAGACGCAATTTGCCGCCGAAAAGTTTACGTGACTATCGAAGAATTCGTGCGCTGCCTACGCGTCTTTCAGTCGTCGCGATAGACGCGCTCGCGGCGTTCGTGGCGCTCCTGCGCCTCGATGGAGAGAGTGGCGATGGGGCGCGCGTCGAGACGCTTGAGTGAGATCGGCTCGCCGGTTTCCTCGCAAAACCCATAAGACCCCTCTTCGAGACGTCGCAGTGCAGCGTCGATCTTGGCGATGAGCTTGCGCTGCCGGTCCCGCGTGCGCAACTCAAGCTGGCGCTCGGCTTCGGTCGCCGCGCGATCCGCCAAATCGGCATTGGGAACGGTTTCCGCCTGAAGGTTCTGGATGGTCTCGCGGCTCTCGCGCAAAATTTCGTCCTTCCAGCGCAGCAATTTGCGCCGGAAATACTCGCGCTGGCGCTCATTCATGAAGGGTTCACTGTCCGACGGCCGATAGCCGGACGGAAGCTCAATACCCATGGAAACGACCCCTGATGTCCGTGAACCCCTCGACGAGCGGCCGGGGTTATACAGACGGCCTCCCGCGCCAGCAAATGAATTTCTTTCGCCGCGCTGCCGGCTTAACCCCTGTGATAAGGGTGATTTCCCAGGATCGTCAGGGCACGGTAGATCTGCTCCGCCAGCATCGCGCGGACGAGCAGATGCGGCCAGGTCTGCGGTCCGAACGCGAGGCTGCGGCCGGGCTTCACATTCGGGCCGATATCGAGTCCGTCGGGACCGCCGATCAAAAAGACGAGATCGCGCGCGCCCGCATCCCGCATCGCAGCAAGCATTTCTGCGAAGGCCTCGCTCGTCATTCCCTTCCCGCCCGAATCGAGCGCAATGACATGCGCGCCCTGCGGAATGCGGCCTGCAAGCTTCTCGCCTTCCTCCGCCATGCGGGCTCGCGCCTCGCGCAGCTTCGAGACCGCGACTTCCTCGACCATGACCGAGGTGATCCCCTGCTGCCGCCCGATCGCGCGGATCCGGGCAAGATATTCGTCCGCCAGCGCGTTCTGCGGTGTGCCGCGTGCAAGCCCTGCGGCCAGAATGGCTATTCGCATACTGCGGCGCGCGCGAAGGTCAGCGGGCGGCGGCGCGGGCCGGCTCTTTCACCGACCACATGCCTTCGAGATCGTAATAGGCGCGGACTTCGGGGCGGAAGACATGGACGATGACGTCACCCGCATCGACCAGCACCCAATCGCCCGATGCCAGACCATCGACCGGGCGCGTGCCATAGCCTGCCTCTTTCAGCCGGCGCGCCAGATGCTCGGCGATCGCGCTCACATGTCTTTGCGAACGGCCATTGGCGATGACGAGGGAATCGGCGAGCGACGAACGGCCTTCGAGGTCGATCGTCACGATGTCTTCCGCCTTGTCGTCGTCGAGGGAAACCAGAATGCGTGAGAGGAGTGTCGGCTCCGCCTGCTCGGTTGCGCGATAAGCCGTGACTTTCGTCGGCACCCGGGAGGTGCCGGTTCTACGTGTGGGAATGCGATCCTCCGTCTTCGGTTAGCACGATGAACGCGCGGATCGCCGATATCTTTCCCCTCAACACCAGCCGGATTTCCGCGCGCCTCGCAGTTTGCGAACTTACTCTAACACACGACAGTCATTCCGGCCAACACCCGCGCGAATGGCTGTTGCGCTGGCCGCGCTGCGCCGCGCATCGAGAATTGCAAAAGCCGGTGGCGGTGTGGTGGCGAGAGACCGTTCGTCGGGTGTGGTGAACGCGACGAGTCGATGCGCCGCTTTCGACGTAAGCGTCGCAAGCGTGCTGCCCGGGCGTATCACAACTGCAATGGGAATGCGGCGCGCCAGTTCCTGCCAACTGCGCCAGTGGTGAAATGTCATAAGATTGTCACTTCCCATCAGCCAGACATAATGCGGCGCGGGAAACCGTTGCGTCAGTTTCACCACCGTATCAATCGTGTAGCGCGTGCCGAGCTGCGCTTCGATATCCGTCACGCGGATGCGCGGCATGCGGCGTGTGAGACGTCGCGCCTGCTCAAGCCGCTCTTCCAGAGATGCCATGCCGTGCACAGGTTTCAATGGATTTTGCGGCGAAACCAGCCACCAGACAAAATCGAGGCCGAGGCGTTTCAGCGCGACATCGCTGACATGCAAATGCCCTTCATGCGGCGGATTGAACGAGCCGCCCAGAAGACCGATGCGCAATCCAGCCGCGACAGGACCAGGCGGTCTGATCCAGTTCGAAGCCGGCCGCGTCACGGCGACCAGACTGGCGCAGACTCGGATGTAATTCGGTGCGCTCTTGTTTTTTCCACTTCGCGAGCGAGCGCGCGCAGCACATCGTTCACACCTTCGCCGCTCACGCCGGACAGAAGAAGTACGGGGCCGCCGCTCGCCTTTTCGAGCGAGGCTTTCTTTTTCGCGAGCTGCGATTTCGGTATGGCGTCGATCTTGTTGAGCGCGACGATCTCCGGCTTGTCGGCCAGCCCATGCGCATAAGCAACGAGCTCGTGACGAATCGTTTTGTAGGCGCGCGCGATTTCGCGCTCCGTGCCGTCGACGAGATGCAGGATCACGCCGCAGCGCTCGGCATGACCGAGAAAACGGTCGCCAAGCCCGGCGCCTTCGTGGGCGCCTTCGATGAGGCCGGGAAGATCGGCCAGCACGAAATCCGTTCCGTCCGTACGTACAACGCCGAGCTGCGGTGCCAGCGTCGTGAAGGGATAATCGGCGATTTTCGGCCGCGCCTGCGAGACGCGCGCGAGGAACGTGGATTTGCCGGCGTTCGGCATGCCGATCAGTCCCGCATCCGCGATCAGTTTCAACTGAAGGATGATCGTTTTTTCCTGCGCCGGCTGCCCGGGATTGGCTCTGCGCGGCGCGCGGTTGGTCGAACTTTTGAAATGCGCATTGCCGAAGCCGCCGCGACCGCCTTCAAGTAACAATGCGCGCTGGCCGGGCTCCGTGAGATCGGCGATCAGCGTCTCGCCGTCTTCTTCATAAATCGCGGTGCCGACCGGCACGCGCATCACGGCGTCGTCACCGTTTGCGCCGGTCATGTCGCGGCCCATGCCGCCCTCGCCGTTCTTCGCCTTCACATGCTGCTGGAAGCGGTAATCGATCAACGTGTTGAGATTCTCGACGGCCTCCGCCCAGACATCGCCGCCACGCCCGCCATTGCCGCCATTCGGGCCGCCGAATTCGATGAACTTCTCACGCCGGAACGACACGCAGCCATTCCCGCCCGAACCGCTCGCAACATAGACTTTTGCAGTATCGAGGAATTTCATGGTCGAGATCCGCGCGGCCCCTCACCCGCGCCCGTGCGCCGGACATATCGCGGCTGTTCCCCGCTGCGACAAGGGAAGAGGGCACACCGTGCGCCGGCCAGGATCCACCGATGCGGCGCAATCCTGCGCCCGGCTTCCCTTGCGGGAGAGGGCCGCGGCTGCGCGCACTCGACACCTGACAGGTGCGGCTGACGGGTTACGCGGAACCTTCCGGCGCGCCGGTCTGCACGGAGACATAGGTGCGGCGCTTGAAGCCTTTGCGGAATTCCACCCGCCCATCGATGAGCGCGAACAGCGTGTGATCCTTGCCCATGCCGACATTCTCGCCGGGGTGGAATTGGGTGCCGCGCTGGCGGACGATGATGTTGCCCGCGCCGATCGCCTGGCCGCCGAACAGCTTGACGCCCAGCCGTTGCCCGGCCGAGTCGCGTCCGTTGCGTGAGGAGCCGCCTGCCTTTTTGTGAGCCATTTCCGTATCTCCTTACGCGCCCGCCTCGATGCCGGTGATCTTCAGCTTCGTGAAGTGCTGGCGATGACCGCGCTTTCGATGCGTGTTCTTGCGCCGCTTCTTCTTGAAGGCCACGACCTTCTCGCCCCTTCCATGCTCGACGATCTCGGCATGGACGATTGCGCCCGAAACCAGCGGCGCGCCCGATTTGGGCGAATCCCCGCCCAGAAGCAGCACTTCCTCGAGCTTGAGCGTGGAGCCGGCATCGCCTGCGAGCTTTTCGACGGTCAGGACATCGTCGACTGCAACCCGATACTGCTTTCCGCCGCAGCGGATGACCGCAAACATCGTGAAAATTCCCTGAGTTCTGCGCGCGCCCGCTGGACCGCCCAACCGGCCGTCTGGCGCGAAGCCGCGCAATATACTTACGGCCGCCGCGGGGTCAAGCGACTGCCAGCCCCTGATATGGATAGCCGCCTTTGGGAATTTCTGACATGGTGGCTCCGATCGGGGCTGGGGAAGCCGTTCCGGTCCTCTGAACGAACGGGGAGTCCCCAATGAACAACCTTACCAAAAGGCTGCTTGCCGGCTCGGCGATCTGCGCGCTGGCAACCGCTGCCGCCATCGCGGGCAACGTTCCGCATTTCAGCATTACGGCACTGCATGCCGGCCATGTGGTCAACAAGACCAGGGCCCACACCCCTGGCCGGCAGAACCTGACCTACACGTTCAGCGTATCCACCTACATCCCGGCGTCGGACCTCCATAAAACTGTGAAGTTGCCCGACGTGTATAAGTTTAACAGCTACAGCACGATCTGCTCCTCGCCGAAGCAGAAAATCAAGGTGGTTCCGAAGAAGACCCAGTATGCGAAGATCGGCACTTACACCGAGACGTATTCGGAAGGCTGCAGCTCGGGGCCGACCCTGTTCTATGGCGATACCTACAAGCTCACCAATCCAGCCGGCGAAGGCCATAACGACTACTTCGTTTCCAGCCTGATCGGGAGGTTCAAGAACAGCCACGGAAAGTACAAGGGCACGCTGAACCTGGACTTCACCGTCTCCATCGGCAACTAATTCTCGACTGATTGTTGTTCTTCAAGCCGACCGCTGCCCTCCGGAACGAAGCGCGCTGCATCGCCGCGAAATTGGGCCTCAGCATTTCCCAGCTCACGAGATCCGGAATGCAGACGGGGACAACGGTTCCGCCGTCCGGCGCGCTCTCGAAGCTCCGATGGGGCACAGGAGAGTTCACCCGGTCGACCAAGCACAACGAATAGCTGCCGAGATCGATATGGGTGAAATGGCCATTGGCGCCGACTGCTTCCGCTCTTTGCCCCCCTCCTGATACCTGTCCTCCGTTAGTTTCTTGCCGGGCATAAGCCAATTCTTAGCATTTTCCGACTATTCCGCCCGGCGGACCGTTACGCCAAAGGGTGATGCAGGATGGCCGATCTGGATGGATTTGTTTCCGATTATCTCCGGCAAAAGGGGCTGGGCGAGCAAGCCCGGGCCGAAATCAGGGCCGAGGTCGAATCCCGGCTCACCGACATGATCCTCGACAATCTGGAAAGCGAGTCGGCGCTGGACGAATACGCGTTCCTGAGGGACAACAACGAGGAAAACGAGCTGAAGGCGTTCCTGGATGCCGCCATTCCCGATCTGGACGAACAGGAAAAGCGGGTTCTCGACGATTTCCGCAGCAACTACACGGCGTGAGCTTCTGTCCCCGCGATGCTACTTGGAGTAATACTCCACCGGCAACTCCGGAGAGCACGGCAGACGCTGGCGTGCATTCGATGAAATACTTCGCCGCGTTCGTCGCGCTGACAATTGTGACAACCGCCGAAGCTCCGGCGGGACAGCATGATCTTGATCCGCTGCTGGATTATTCCGCCTGCACGGCAAGAGCCGCGGTGCGCCTCGATGACGGGCGCGCGGATTATGCGCCCATCGCGCGCGCCGTGGCCGCCGCCTGCCGCGACAGCTATCGTGTTTACACGCTCTACATGGCGCGTACCCACCCGGCACAACCGGTACCGGGCGACCGCGACCTCGCCATCAGCGCCGTGCAATATGAGCGCAAATACGGCCCCGCGCCGCTTGTGCGACGCGGGCCGCGTTAGCCGGCCGCTCACCCGCAGGCCAATGCGCAAATCTGGCCGGCGAGCCCGCCCAGATTTCCGTGGAAACCATCTATCGTCGCGGCCATGAAATCGCGTGGCTCGAGCCTTTCGAGGTCAAGCTCATGGTCGGCGCCGGCGGAAACGAGCGTGAGAATCGTACAGCAGTGTTAAACTTGCAGCGCTGCTTCGTGGCCGGCCCTATGTCCAAGCCATCCTTGCCCAACGTCCTCGACCTGACGCCGCTCAATCCGGAATTCAATCGCGATCCGCATGCGCTGCTTGACCGGCTGCGCGCGGAACGTCCGGTCCGACGCGATACGCAGGCGGGGACCTTCATCCTGACGCGATACGCCGATGTCCGCGCTGTCCTCGCCGATACGAGCCTGTGGCGCGATCCGGCCAAGGCCGAGCCCGCAGCCTATCTGGCGAAGCGCATGAGCGACGAACCGATCCAGGTAGAAGCAGAGGGCGACGAAACCGCCGGCCGCAGCATTCTCCTGCTCGACGATCCCGATCACGCGCGCATCCGTAATCCGCTCGCCAAAGCGATGTACAGGCGCGTCGCCCGCTGCCGGCCGCTTGTGGAGCAGGTCGTCGGCGAAATGCTGGCCCGCATCGATGCGCCGTCGCGCTTCGATGTAATGACGAAATTCGCCCGCCTCCTGCCCATCGATGTGATCGCCCGAATTCTCGGCGTGGACGAGACGCGCCGCGCGGAATTCCGTGACTGGTCGGAGGACGTGATCCTCACCCTCAATCCCTTCCGCACGGAGGAGCAAACGCGGCGGCTCGATGCGGCCGCAACGGCACTTGCGGCCTGCATGATGGACTTGATTGCGGCGCGGCGTGGTGAGCCGCGCGACGATCTCGTCAGCGACATGGTAGCGCTGCAGGCCGCAGGCACGCCGATCAAGGATCAGGAACTGGCGGTCAACCTGATGGCGCTGCTCGTCGGAGGCAACATCACGACGACGGACCTGATCGGCAACGCGATCTATCACCTGCTGAAGAATCCCGACCAGCTAGCAAAGCTGAGGGCCGATCCCTCACTCATCAATTCTGCGGTGGAAGAAGTGCTGCGCTTCGAGGGTCCGGTCGATGCCACCGCGCGCATCGCTTCGCGCGATATGGAGGTGCGCGGCTGTCCGGTGAAACAGACGCAGTCGATGACAATCTGGCTGCGCAGCGCCAATCACGATCCGGACGTGTTTCCCGATCCGCACCGCTTCGACATCACGCGCAAGGACGCGCCGCATGTCGCGTTCGGCGGCGGCGCACATCTCTGCATCGGAGCGCCGCTGGCGCGGCTCGAAGCCCAAATGGCGTTGCCGGCCTTCTTTGCGCGTTTTCCGAATTTGCGTCTTGCTGAGCCCACGGCCGCGCCCCACTGGCGCTCGCTGCCATTCTTCCGGGGGCTCGAAGAATTGATCGTGGAAGCGTGAGACGTACGCCGCGCTACGCCTGTTGAGTAGTAGTTGACCGCAGAGGCGCAAAGACGCGAAGGCAGGGCATATTCACCACGGAGACACGGAGTTCACCGACCAGATTAATCAATGCGCGCATTCGCGCGCTGTTCCTTTTCTTCTCCGTGAACTCCGTGCCTTCGTGGTGTAATTCTCCTTTGCGTCTTTGCGTCTCTGCGGTTCCAATCGCATCCCCACAGAAATATGCCCTACATCTCGCGGCGGGCGCGGAAGGCCGCGGACAGCGTGCCTTCGTCGAGATAATCGAGCTCGCCGCCGACAGGCACACCATGGGCGAGCCGCGTCACTTTCACATTCGAACCGGTAAGAATATCCATGACATAATGCGCGGTCGTCTGGCCTTCGACAGTCGCGTTCATGGCGAGAATGACTTCTTCGATTCCGTTCACTATGCGCGCCGCGAGCGGCGCCACGTTTAGTTTCTCCGGCGTTATGCCGTCGAGCGCGGAGAGAGCGCCGCCCAGCACATGATAGCGGCCGCGGAACACGCCGGCGCGTTCGAGGGCCCAGAGATCGGCCACATCCTCTACGACGCAGATCACATGGGAATCTCGGCGCGGATCGCGGCACACCGCGCAGGGGCTCGTCGTATCGAGATTGCCGCACTGCCCGCAGACGCGGATCGCGGCGGCGGCTTCGCGCATCGCCTGGCCGAGCGGTTCGAGCAGGATTTCGCGTTTCTTGAGCAGCACGAGCGCCGCCCGCCGCGCCGAGCGCGGGCCAAGACCCGGCAGCTTCGCCAATAGCTGCACCAGCCTCTCGATCTCCGGACCCGCAGGCAGCGACGGCATGGGCTAGCAGCGCCTTCGTGTATTTTTCGCAGCGTATGCAAAGTTATTTGCACACGGAGTCTCAGTGGCGCAGAAGGAAACCGCAAAGACGCCAAGGCGCCAAGGGGACAGAAATAGATCTCCTACGGAGTCGTGCGGATTGCTGATGATCTGCGGGCGCGCTTTGCGCGCTTTTTTCATGATCCGTATGCTCCACGTCTTCGTTGGACATTTTCTTTGCGCCTTTGCGCCTTTGCGGTTCAATGACGTCGGCGTCGCCGCGCCTCCGCGCGCCATCGTTTGCGCGATCACGATTCGTCCGAGGGCGGAGGGATTTCGGGCTCGGGGCGATCGCGGACGGCGACGATTTCGGCGCCGGGGAAACGGTCGAGCACGGCGCGTACCATCGGCGACTGCGCCACCTGTTCGAGCTTTTGCGCATGGG
This sequence comes from Rhizomicrobium sp., assembly GCA_036272695.1. Lineage (GTDB taxonomy): Bacteria > Pseudomonadota > Alphaproteobacteria > Micropepsales > Micropepsaceae > Rhizomicrobium. Next base: position 51,470 of record DATAYG010000029.1, read on the forward strand.
CCATCTTGCGCTGCTCGGCAAGCGTCGGCGCGCCGCCTTCGCGCGCGAGCGTCACCACCCAGCGGGCGCCCGTCCATTCCTTGAGCTTCTGCGCGAGATCGCCCGCCAGCGTGCGCGGCGCCCCGGCCCCCGGGCGGAATTCGATCTGCCCCGGTTCGAGCCGCACGAGATGGATGTTGTTTTCGATCTGCACCTTCAGCACCGGCGCGCCATTTGCGCCGGCAAGGTTTGCGAGCTGCGCCAGCGACGAAATCGACATCGCTTCCGCAGGCGTTGAAACGACTTCGGCGCGCGGCAAGGCTTGCGTTTGGGTGTTTCCTGGGACCGCGGGCATCCCGCCCGCATTCTTATTTTGCGCTATCGCTTCGCTACTTGAGCGCGTGTCACGCGCGTCATTACCTGACCGCGAAAGCGGGCCGGAGGCCCGCGGTCCCTGGGGGGCGGCTCCCTGCTCCAGCACATCGCGCACCAGTTTGTCCGTAGGCGGAAGATCGGCGGCGTAGGCGAGGCGCACCAGCGCCATCTCGGCGGCGGCGATCGGCCGCGCCGTGTCGCGCACTTCGAACAAGCCCTTGAGCAGCATCTGCCAGGCGCGCGTCAGCGCGGAAACCGGAAGCTCCGCCGCCATCGCGGCCGCGCGTTTTGCTTCGCCGGAGCCGCCGTCAAAAAAGCCTTGCGCGGCGGGCGCCACTTTCAGCCGGGTGAGGAAATGGGTGATCTCCAGCAGGTCTTGCATGACGACCAGCGGATCGGCGCCCCCATTATAGATGTCGGTGAGATCGGCCAGCGCCGCCGCGATCTCCCCGCGCATTACCTTTTCGAACAGGTCGAGAATGCGGCCGCGGTCGGCGAGGCCCAGCATGCCGCGCACGCTTTCGGCATTGATGGCGTGACCTTCTTCATGCGCCATGGCCTGGTCGAGCAGCGACAGCGAATCGCGCACCGAGCCTTCCGCCGCGCGTGCGATCAACGCCAGCGCCTGCGGCTCGATCTCTACCTTCTCCTGCGCCGCTATGTTCGCAAGATGTGCGACCAGCTCGTCCGTCTCGATGCGTCGCAGATCGAACCGCTGGCAGCGCGAGAGGATGGTGACCGGGACTTTGCGGATCTCCGTCGTCGCGAAGATGAATTCGACATGGGTGGGCGGTTCTTCGAGCGTCTTCAGGAGCGCGTTGAACGCCGCCTTGGACAGCATGTGCACTTCGTCGATGATGTAGACCTTGTAGCGCGCGCTCGCCGGCGCATAGCGCACGCTGTCGATGATCTGCCGCACCTCGTCGACGCCATTGTTGGAGGCCCCGTCCATCTCCTGAACATCGAGATGGCGGGACTCGGCGATGGCCACGCATGGGTCGCACACGCCGCAGGGATGGATGGTGGGCGTCTTGCGGCTGCCATCGGGCCCGATGCAGTTGAGCGCGCGGGCGATGATACGCGCCGTCGTTGTCTTGCCCACTCCCCGCACGCCGGTGAGCATGAAGGCATGGGCGATGCGGCCGGTGGCGAAGGCGTTGGTAAGCGTGCGCACCAGCGCTTCCTGCCCGATCAGGCCGGTAAAATCCTGCGGGCGATATTTGCGCGCCAGCACCCGATAGGCTTCCGCCTTTGCGGGCTCGGCGGCGAAGCCAAGTGAGGGTTCGTCGTTCATCGCCGATGCTTATAGCAAGCGGGCGCAGGCGCGCGAACGTTCCCGATACGCATCATTTGCGGAAGTAGAACGACGGCGGCGGCAACGTTGCACCGGGTATTTTTCGGCGGGCTATCGGGCCCTCGCATACGGAACCCCGCCGTTTATGGGCTCCCAGTGCGATTTGCGCGTACGGCAATGGCCAGGACGACAATCCCGATACCCCGTTTGCAATAATGCACCTGCTATTCGCCTTTGTTCATAGAGCCACGTCATTGAGTTAACGGCGCTCGATGTGCCCCGTATGTCCGGAGAATATGCCTTTTCTACAACCCAGTACTTCTTACCTTGTTCGAGTTGAATCGGAGAAATCGGTACCTTCACCCGACCACATTTGTTCTGTTGGAGAACGCTTCCACCAACCAGTCTGTTTTGGGGTTTATTTCTGACTGAAGAGTATATTGCGACGGAAAACCCCGACGCCGCCCCTCCCGATGGACCATCAGCGATTATGATATGGTCAACCGTTTTACCTTTCCCAAATATCGGCGTTGCCGCCCGTAACCAATGTTCCGACGCGTAAATTTCGGATGAACTCTGCCACGCCGCCCTTGAGTAGATGCTCAGTCCATAATTGCATAAGAACCTTTGATTGGCGTCCGGCGCAAAATGATCCGATGCTGCAGCCGGCGCTGACAGGGAACCGGCGGACCCAAGCGAGACCGCGCTGACAAGAGCTGTGGTCAGAAGAAATGCCAACTTCATTGGCTCCCCCGAAATGTGAAGTGGAAGGACGGCGGCGACCCGCTGCGGATTCGTTACGGCTGCTTCCTTCCGGACCTGACCGGGTTGGCGAGCGCCTCGTCCGCCGCCGTCCTCCCGGGCTCTATATAGCAAGCCTGGACGAGGCGGCAATGGAGGCCGTTGGCGCCCTACCCTGGGGTTTGCTTCACCCGGTGCTTGCCCTTGGTCAGCGCCACGATCATGCCGCGGAACGTCTGGGTTTCCTGATAGGTCAGGTGGGCGCGATGGATGGTGGCGCGGATGGCGCGGCGCATCCCATCCACCTTGTCGGGCGGATAGAGAAAGCCGCTCGCGAGAAGCTCGCTTTCGAGATGTTCGAAAGTGGCGAGCAGTTCCGCGCGGTTCGGCTTGCGCTGCAGAGGCCCGCGCTGAAGACGGGCGCGCGGGGTTTCGTCAGCGCAGCGGAACCATTCGTAGCTCACGATCAGGACGGCCTGGGCGAGATTGAGGGATGCGAATTCCGCCGTCGGAATGGTGATCGCCGCATCGCAGAATGAGATTTCTTCATTGTCGAGACCGGCGCGCTCATTGCCGAACAGGATGCCGGTTTTCTCGCCGCGCGCGGCCGCGGCGCGCAGCCGCTTCGCCGCCTCTGCCGGCGTCAACACTTCACGGGCGATGCCGCGATCACGCGCTGTGGTGGCGAGGATGAGATTGAGATCGGCCAGCGCATCTCTCACATCGGGAAACACCCGCGCCGATTCGACGAGTTCCGCTGCGCCGGCCGCCATCGCCACCGCCTTCTGGTTGGGCCATGCCGAACGCGGCGCGGCCAGACGCAGATCCGACAGCCCGAAATTCGCCATCGCCCGCGCGGCGCCACCGATATTCTCGCCGAGTTGGGGGCGCGAGAGGATGATGGCGGGACTAATCATCAATAGTACCACCGCAACACATAGCACGCGCGTTGCTTTCCTCCCACGCGCGAAGCGTGGGGGAGGTGCCCCGAAGGGGCGGAGGGG
>DATAYG010000030.1:0-6717 GCA_036272695.1 Rhizomicrobium sp.
TGGCTGATATTGGCGATGAACGACCGCTTCGCCTGCGAAGCAGAAACCGCAGCGTCTCGCGCTTCCTCGGCAGCTTTCGTTGCTTCCGCCACTTGCAGTCTGAGTGCATCATTGTCGCGGCGAAGAATATCGGTCTCTGCCCGGAGACTTGCCGTCTCATCGGGAATTGTGGCGACGGGCAAGGACATGGTCGGCTGCGACATTGACGCTCTCTGGCGCCCAGCCTAGGTTCCGCCTCTTTCAAAACGCTTAAGGTTAAGTCATTTCAATGCCTTTAGCTGCATCTCGACTGCATCCTTCGCTGGCGCTTTCGGCCCACGCGTGGCCGTTCGAGGAGGCGCGTAAACTGCTGGCGCGGATCGAGAAGAGCACGGCAGCCGGCAAGGCAACGCAGACCGTATGTTTCGAGACCGGCTACGGGCCATCCGGCCTGCCCCACATCGGCACCTTCGGCGAGGTCGCACGCACGACGTGGGTACGGCATGCGTTTCAGCGCATGAGCGACATCAAGACGCGGCTGATCGCCTTCTCGGACGATATGGACGGCCTGCGCAAGGTGCCTGGGAACGTGCCCGATCCCGAGCTGCTTACAGCAAATCTCGGCAAGCCGCTGACCAGCGTGCCTGATCCCTTCCGCACGCACGCAAGCTACGGCGCACACAACAATGCGCGCCTGCGCGCCTTCCTCGACCAGTTCGGATTCGAATACGAGTTCATGAGCTCGACCGACTGCTACAAGTCCGGCCGCTTCGACGACGCGCTGCTTATGTTTCTCGCGAACTACGAGAAAGTCCGCGACATCGTGCTGCCGACGCTTGGGGCGGAACGGCGCGCCACCTACTCGCCATTCCTGCCGGTATCGGAGCGCACCGGCCGCGTGCTGCAGGTTCCCGTTCTCGAATGGAACGCAAGCCGCGGCACGATTGTGTACGAGGAAGACGGCGCGCGCGCGGAAACGCCGGTCACCGGCGGCCGCTGCAAGCTGCAATGGAAAGCCGATTGGGCAATGCGCTGGCTCGCGCTCGGCATCGACTACGAAATGTCGGGCAAGGATCTCATCTCATCGGTCGAGCTTTCCTCGAAAATCGTGCGTGCGCTCGGCGGGACGCCGCCGGAAGGATTCAATTACGAACTTTTCCTGGACGAGAACGGCGAGCGCATTTCCAAATCCCGCGGCAACGGACTTGCGATCGAGGAATGGCTCTCCTACGGCTCGGAGGAGAGCATCGCGCTGTTCATGTTTCAGAAGCCACGCGTCGCCAAGCGGTTATATTTCGACGTGATCCCCAAGGCCGTCGACGACTACATCGAATTCCTGCGCAAATATCACGCGGAGAGCGACGACGCGGAGCGGATCGAAAATCCCGTCTGGCATCTGCACGACGGACATCCGCCGTCAGAAGAATATCCGGTGAGCTTCGCGCTTCTGCTCACCTTGGTGAGCGCTTCCAACGCGCATGACCGCGAGCTGTTGTGGGGGTTCATTCGCTCGTACGCGCCGAAAGCGTCGCCGGCGCACAATCCTGGACTCAACCGGCTCGTGGGCTACGCCGTGCGCTACTACGAGGACTTCGTCAGGCCGCAGAAACGGTATCGCGCGCCGACGGACAAGGAACGCAGCGCCATGCTGGAGTTGGCCGACATGCTCGATGCCAAGCATGTCGAGCGCGATGGCGAAGCCGTGCAGTTCGAGGTGTACGAGATCGGCAAGCGGCACCAGTTCGAACCGTTGCGCGACTGGTTCAAGGCGCTTTACGAGGTTGTCTTCGGCCAAAGTCAGGGACCGCGCTTCGGCTCGTTTGCCGTGCTGTTCGGCTGCGCGGAAACGGCCGCGCTGGTGCGCCGCGCTGCAGCCGGAGAACTGGTCAGCGCCTCAAACTAGAAGGCTCGGCGGCGACGGACACGGCCTGCGCCGCGGCTATCCAGCAAGCTTCTGCACGATTCAGAAAGCTGGGACTTGTGGGTCTCGAGACACTCGCGCCGTTCTCTTCCGCGCTGGCCCGCACAATATTGCTCGATATCCTCGCGACAGGCGGCGCGGAAATTGCCGCGAGCCTCTTTCGCGCCCGTCGTCATCGCCGGCGCATTCGCCGTGTGATTCTTGTTAGACGACTGGTTGCAGCCGGCGACCGTCAACGCGAGCAGCACCGCGGCCGCAGAAACAAGGGACCTTCTTCTCATCCAGGCTCTCCCGAACTCCAAGAGAAATCGCACACCGGCTTCGGCGAATGGTGGGCGGTACTGGGATTGAACCAGTGACCCCTACGATGTCAACGTAGTGCTCTCCCGCTGAGCTAACCGCCCGGGAGCGCCTGCTATAGCCAAGTGGCTAGGCCCAACGCAAGATCGCCTGCCGGCCGGTTCAGGCCGCGATCATGCGGTCCACTTCGCGGACGATCTCGCGCAGATGGAAGGGCTTGGACAACACCTTCGCCTGTTTCGGTGCCTGCGAAGATGGATGCAGCGCCACGGCGGCAAAGCCGGTGATGAACATGATCTTGAGGCGCGCATCCATTTCAGCCGCGCGCTTGGCAAGCTCAATGCCGTCCATGCCCGGCATGACGATGTCCGTCAAAAGCAGATCGAACCGGATGTTCCGGAGGCATTCGTAAGCCTCCGAACCGTCGCCGAAGTCGGTGACGTTGTGCCCGGCTTTCACCAGGGCAGCCGCCAGGAACCGCCTCAGCGACTCGTCGTCCTCGGCCAGCAGGATCTGCGCCATGCTCGATTACCCCTCAATGGAACTGTAAGGCCATATTGGGCCGGCCGTAAACGCCCCGCTGACGCAACACAAATCCGGGAACAGGAAGGGCGGCGGATCATTCCAGTTGATCGCGAGAGGGTGTGGTGATTCACTGAAGCGATGGATTTCTCCAAGAGCGTAAGCCGGGCTGACGATTTGGATACGATGATGATGGCGGATCCGCTTCTCGCCGACCTTTGGGCACGGCCATATTCTCTGCTAGCGCCCCCGTTACAGCTCCATCCCTTCGTTCTCGCCTCACCCCATTCCGGCCGTCTTTATCCGTCGACTTTTCTCGCCCAGTCCCGCCTGGCAGGGATCAGTCTCCGCCGCTCGGAGGATGCCTATGTTGACGAATTGTTTGGCGGGATGGTGGACAGGGGCGTGCCGCTTCTCGCGGCCCGTTTTCCCCGCGCTTATGTCGACGCGAACCGCTCGTCAGATGAGCTCGATCCGGACATGTTCGACAGTCCGCTCGGCCTGCCGGTCAATGCCGCCAGTCCGCGCGTTAGTGCGGGATTGGGTGCCGTGCCGAGGCTGATCCGGGATGGGGCGGAAATCTATCAAACCAGACTCAGCGCGAACGACGCCGTGCAGCGCCTGTCGCGGCTTCATTCCCCCTATCACGCGGCATTGGCAAAGTTGGTGCAGGAAACGTTTGACCGCTTCGGAACGGCTGTCGTGATCGACTGCCATTCGATGCCCTCAGTGAACGCCGCACCGGATATTGTGCTGGGCGATCGCTACGGCACTGCGGCGGCTCACCCCCTGTTGCGATGCGCCGAACAGGCGCTGCTTGCCGCCGGATTCAAGGTTGCCCGCAACGTGCCCTATGCCGGCGGATACACCACAAGCATTTATGGCCGGCCCGCCAAGGCGATCCATGCTCTGCAGATCGAGGTGAATCGCGCGCTCTATCTCGACGAGGAGCGGATCACGCCGAACCCGCGCTTCGACCGGGTGGCGTCGCGATTGACATCCGCACTGGAACGCGTCGTCACGATCGATGCGGCGCTGCTGCGGCCGCATCACGGCATGGGAATCGCTGCAGAGTAGCGCCTATTTGCAGGCCGACCACTCCGCCTGATCGACTTCCTCAATGACAATCCGGACGTAGCAATACCCGAGCACGAACCGAAACATCCGGCGGCAAACCCGGCCACGATAGTTCTCACGCTCTCCCATGCGGCTGCGCGGAATGTCGACCAGATCGCCAACCGCCGGAATGAGGCCGAAACCAGCTTCCTCACCGAGGACGAGATCCGCGATTCCGCCGATCTCTTCCGTCTCCGAGGCACCCTTCGGCAGAAACTGAAAATCGATTTCGTATTTCACGGTCCTGTCCTCTGCTCGGTTTGAGATCATCAACCGTCCCGGCTGGCTTGAGTCAACCGGCGAGTTCGAACCCACGGTAAGTTGCTCAGAAAAAAGGCCGCTCCCGAAGGAGCGGCCAAGTTCAGGGAGGAAACGCCCAGGAAGGGCTGTGCGTCACAACAGAGTTATGCCGCACTGCAGCAATATGCCATGGACCACCGGTTCCGGCAAGCGAAGTCGCCAAAAGATACCAAAAGCAACAGATTCTTAAGGAGAATCCGCAGTTTGAAGAGGGGCCATTTTGCGCTATATAGGGGCGATAAGGGTTGTGCGGCGCACAAATCCCGAGATTCACAAAAGCATTACTGCGCTGCAATGCGACCGTCGTGATCGACGGGCAGGGATATCCTTGGCGGATCGAGAGTGATTCGCAGGTGTTCAAAACGGGAGAAGCGTGTGAGTGAAACGCTCCTGTGGCGCGAGTCCATCGCCACTCTCGACCGGCGCAACGCCGTTCCGCTCCATGACCGCCGTCGCCGCGAACAAGGCCGGAGGTCGCCGCTGGGACCCCAGAAAAGGTACCGGACGGTATTTATCTCCGACGTGCATCTGGGCACCAGGGGCTGCAAGGCAGAGCTGCTGGCGGATTTCCTGTCGCGCACATCGTGCGATACGCTCTATCTGGTGGGCGATATCATCGACGGCTGGCGCCTGAAGCGCCGCTGGTTCTGGCCAGAAGCCCACAACCGCGTGATCCAGGAAATCCTGCACAAGGTCGACGGCGGAACCCGCGTGATCTACGTGCCGGGAAATCACGACGAAGCGTTCCGCGACTATTGCGGCCGGTTCATCGCCGGTATTGAGGTTGCACGTGAGGCGGTGCATGAAACCGCCGACGGAAAGCGCTTCCTCGTCATCCATGGCGATCAGTTCGACGGGATCATCTCCTGCGCCAAATGGCTCGCGCATCTGGGCGACTGGGCGTACACCGTCGCGCTCGAGTTGAACGAGATTTGCGGCGCCGTTCGCCGCGCCATGGGCCTGCCGTACTGGTCGCTTTCGGCCATGCTCAAACAAAAGGTCAAGAATGCCGTCGATTACATCTGCCGGTTCCAGGACGCGGTTGCCCGCGAGGCTCGCCAGCGCGGCTTCGACGGCGTCATCTGCGGCCACATTCATCACGCGGCGATGGAGGACCTTGGCGGCGTCCTCTACATCAATGACGGCGACTGGGTTGAAAGCTGCACGGCGCTTGCCGAAGATGCCCATGGGCATCTGGAGATTCTCCGCTGGACCGCTTTCGGCGAAAGCCGCGAACACACAGGCGCGAGTGCGCCTTTGGGCCAAGTCGCGGCGGCATCCGCGTAAGACATCCGCGATGATGCCGGAGACGCTTGCCGCGCCTCCGGCGCATGCGCTTTCACATCCTGTACGCCTGCTGATCGTCACCGATGCGTGGTCGCCGCAGGTGAACGGCGTCGTGCGCACCCTGGAGATGCTCGGCCGCGATCTCACCGCCATGGGCCATGTGGTTCGCTACGCGACGCCGCAGGGCAGCTTCACCGTGCCGATGCCGACCTATCCGGAAATCCGGCTGGCGGTGCTCCCACGGCGCAGCCTCGAGCGCATCATCGACGAATTCCGCCCGACCGCGATCCACATCGCTACTGAAGGACCGCTCGGCCTCAGTGCCCGGGCGATCTGCATCAAACGCAAATTTCCCTTCACAACATCGTTCCACACACGGTTCCCGGAATATGTCCACGCCCGCTTTCCGTTCGTGCCGGAGCGGACGGTCTATCGCTGGCTGCGCTGGTTTCACCGGCCGGCCAGCGCCATGATGGTGGCAACACCGACATTGAAGCGCGAATTGGAAGAGCACGGGTTCCACAACATCCGCTTCTGGTCGCGCGGCGTCGATATCGATCTCTTCAGGCCGATGCCTGACGCCTCGCTGCCGTTCGAGGGGCCGATCTGGCTTTACGTCGGCCGCATTGCGATCGAGAAGAATGTCGAGGCATTTCTTTCCCTCGACCTGCCCGGCACGAAGATCCTCGTCGGCGATGGACCGGCGCGCGCCGCTCTCGAGCGGAAGTATCCCAAGGCCAAGTTCCTGGGTCCCAGAGTCGGCGAAGACCTCGTCCGGCACTACGCCGCCAGCAATGTTTTCGTCTTTCCCAGCCGCACCGATACCTTCGGGCTTGTCGTGCTGGAGGCGCTGGCCTGCGGCGTGCCCGTCGCGGCCTATCCTGTCGCGGGACCTCAGGACGTGATCGGCAGTGCTCCGGTTGGAGAGCTGGATGAAGATCTCGGCCGCGCCTGCCACGCGGCGCTGGGCCTGTCCAAGGAGGCTTGCCGCGCCTTCGCCGTCGCGCGCTCCTGGCACGCCTGCACCGAGCAGTTTCTCGCCAACCTGCCGCTCTCCTGAAGCGCGATTTGCTGGCCCATCAGGCGCGCCGTGCTAATTTCCGTCGCCACGCCGACTGCTCATTTCATGCCCGCGACAGCACACAGCAACCGCAGCCCCCGGCTCGCGCCTCCGGAACTGTTGTTCCTTGGCTGCGTGATCGTGGCATGGTCGCTGCTGGTCGTCGCCCTCGGAAAGGATATGTCGTGGGACTTCCGCAACTATCATTGGTACATCCCTTATGCCTTCCTGA
>DATAYG010000031.1:0-3510 GCA_036272695.1 Rhizomicrobium sp.
GCAAGCGCTTCAAATTTGTTGGGTGCGGTGACGAAGGGCAGCTCCGTCATCGTCGCCACTTCCGCGGCGAAACGCATGGCAAATTCGGGCGGAGAGTTGAGACCCGTTCCAACCGCGGTGCCACCCTGCGCAAGCTGATAGAGCCGCGGCAACGCCGCCTCGATGCGGCCGATGCCGTAATTCGCCTGAGTCGTGTAGCCCGAGAATTCCTGCCCCAGCGTCACTGGAGTTGCATCCTGCAGATGCGTGCGTCCGATCTTGACGATATCGGCAAACGACCTGGCCTTTTCGCCCAGCGCTTTTTCCAGGCGGCGCAGTCCCGGCAGAAGAACGCGATGTATCTCCGTGACCGCGGCAATATGCATGGCCGTCGGAAACGAGTCGTTGGACGACTGGCTCTTGTTCACATGATCATTCGGGTGCACGGGCACCTTCGAACCCATCACCCCGCCCAGCATCTCGATAGCGCGGTTTGCGATCACCTCATTGACGTTCATGTTGGTCTGGGTACCCGAACCGGTCTGCCAGACTACCAGTGGGAAATTTCCGTCGAGTTTGCCGTCCATGATCTCCAGCGCCGCCTGGACGATTGCCTCGCCCCGTTCGCTGTCGAGTTCGCCGAGTGCCATATTGGTGCGTGAGGCAGCGCATTTGACCAGCGCAAGCGCGCGGATTACCGGGTCCGGCATGCGCTCGCCGCCAATCCGGAAATTCCGGCGCGAGCGCTCCGTCTGTGCACCCCAATAGCGATTTGCCGGAACTTCGATCGGCCCGAATGAATCCGTCTCCAGCCTGGTTTCCGTCATGTCGATTCCGTTGTGCCGCAGAAGTAATTATTTCTTGCGGAAAGAGTCGAGATTGACGACCTCTCCGGGCGCTGCCGGTTTCTCCGACGCGGCTTCTTCATGTTCCTGCTTTGCCTGGCCAAGGATAGGGTTTTTCTCGCCGGACGCCTCGTCGGGCTCGGTTTGAAAGTTCAGTCCGAACTGCACGCCCGGATCGACAAAGGCCGTGAGCGCGCCGAACGGAATGGTCAGTGTGGCGGGAACCTTGCGGAAGGAGAGCGTCACCTCGAAGTGATGTTCTTTCACCTTCAGCCCCCAGAATTGATGCTGAAGGATGATGGTCATCTCCTCCGGATACTGTTCAAGGAGAAAATCGGGAATCTCCACGCCGGGAAATCGCGTGCGAAACGACAGGCGAAAATGGTGGGATGCGACGAGGCCATGCTTTTCGACATGCTTCAGCGCGCCGCGCACCACGCTTCGGAGCGCCGCGTCGGTCAACGCCTTATAGCCGATGAAATCCTTCGTCATGGAACCCGCTGGCCACTATCCGCCAGAGACTAAGCGGGCGCGATTGCGAGTCAATCCGCAGAATTCCGCAATTTTCGTACCCGGAATGCGCATCATGTGTGAACGCCTAAATCCGAAGGATGCGATTTACAATGTTGCATCTATGGTTTGGAAGTGGGGAGCTTCTGTTGCCCGGTGCTCCCCGAACCGCGCTTGCCTAATTAGGCAGCGAGGGCCATTTCGTTGTCGTTGGCACCTGTACGATCAGCCCGATAACGGCGGATACCATACCGAGCGAAAGGACAGCCTTTACACGTCCGTCGATCCTATTTCGCCCCCGCCGCGAAGCTCCCATGGGGAAGCTCCCTGGTGGAGGCGCCGGGTACCGCCCCCGGGTCCGGTCCGCTTATTACGCAGCCGTTTATCGCCATAGTCCGGGCAGAACCCGAACAAGCCACATATATAGATCGGGAACCGGAAATTGAAGCGAAGATTTTGACGCCGGATATCCACCCGCCTTCGCGGCGTCGAGCGGGCGGTGTCAGCCCGGCTGGGGGCGCACGCCTCAATAGCCGGTCCAGCCGAACCCGGCGAGACCAATGAGCAGAAGCTATAGCGCAGAGGAGTTGGGGCAAGGGACCTGAACCCTTACCGGCCATGACCCTCTGCGCCGTGACAGGGCGGCTCGCGCTTACCAGCTTCCGCCACCCCTGCACGACCTGTCACGACCTGCACAAACCCTGTGGCGCTCCGTTCTCGAATTGGTTTCAAATGGTCCCGCAATTCGGATTCGCGAAGGATCGGTTCTTCCGTGCGCCAGTATCTGGACCTCCTGCAAACCGTCCTCGAACGGGGCGCGGAAAAGCGCGACCGTACCGGAACCGGTACGCTCTCCATATTTGGCCATCAGATGCGGTTCGATCTGGCCGCAGGATTTCCCCTGGTTACGACGAAGAAGCTGCACGTCAAGTCGATCGTGTACGAGTTGCTTTGGTTTCTGCGCGGGGAGACCAATGTTCACTGGCTGCACGAGCACGGTGTTACGATCTGGGACGAGTGGGCGGACGCCGCGGGTGAGCTTGGACCTATTTATGGCGCGCAGTGGCGCTCGTGGCCCAGCCCCCACGGCAATTCCATCGACCAGATTGCCGGCGTCGTCGAGGACATTCGACGCAATCCGGATTCGCGCCGGCTCATCGTCAGCGCATGGAATCCGTCGGATATCGCCAGAATGGCGCTTCCGCCGTGCCACTGCCTGTTCCAGTTCTACGTCGCGAACGGGAAACTTTCGTGTCAGCTCTATCAGCGTTCGGCCGACATCTTTCTGGGCGTGCCTTTCAACATCGCGTCCTATGCGCTTCTGACGATGATGGTGGCGCAGGTGACGGGACATGCGGCCGGAGAATTCGTGCATACCCTTGGCGATGCGCATCTCTACCTCAATCATCTCGAACAAGCGCGCGAGCAACTGAGCCGCACGCCGCATCCGTTGCCGCGCATGCAGATCGATCCCGCCGTCACCGACATTTTCGGCTTTCGCTACGAGGACTTTGCTCTGCACAATTACCGCCCCCATCCTCACATCAAGGCGGACATTGCCATATGAGTGAAACCGTCGTCCGGCCCGCACAAAAAGGCGACGAGGAGGTTATACTCGGTCTGCTTCGCGAACTTGCCGTCTGCGAGCGTCTGGAATATCGATTTCGACTCACGCCGGAACGCATCGTGCATGATTTCTTCTGCGTTTCGCCCGCCGTGGGCTGCGACCTGGCGTTCCTGGATCAGCAACCCGCGGGCATCGTGACCTGGTACCCGACCTATTCGAGCTTCGCCGGTACGCGCGGCGTATATGTCGAGGATTTCTATGTGCGCCCCGATCTGCGGCGGCGCGGCATTGGCCGGGCGTTGCTCGCTCGCGTCGCCAGGCGGGCCACGGACATCGGCGTCGCGAAGATTGAATGGTCGGTCCTCAAATGGAACCGCCCAGGAATCGAGTTTTATGAAAGCGTGCACGCCGCACGCGTCGACGACTGGCATATCTACCGGCTGGTCGGGAAAGCACTCACGGATCTCGCGGCAGCATGAGCGGGCTCGCGCTTGTGGTGGCAATGGCGGCAAACAACGTCATCGGGGCCGCAGGTACCATTCCCTGGCACATCCCCGACGACATGCGCCATTTTCGCAATGTCACCCTGGGCAAGCCCTGCATTATGGG
>DATAYG010000032.1:0-2751 GCA_036272695.1 Rhizomicrobium sp.
GGATGGCGGTCGACCACGGAAGCGAGTTTTTGTTTGAGCAGCAGCGACATCTTCTGCGCGTGCTCGAAGAAGCCGGGCTTGAGCATGACGTCGAGCACCGCATTGGCCGCCGCGACCGCCAGGGGGTTGCCGCCGAAGGTCGAACCGTGCGAGCCCGGCGTCATGCCGGATGCGGCTTCCGCGGTCGCCAAGCATGCTCCGATCGGAAAGCCGCCGCCGAGCGCTTTCGCCAGCGACATGACATCGGGCGTCACGCCGAGACGTCGATAGGCAAACAGATCGCCGGTGCGGCCCATGCCGGTCTGCACCTCGTCGAACACCAGCAACAGGCCATTGTCGTCGCACAACTGGCGCAACGCCTTGAAGAAGGCATGCGGTGCGCTGCGCACCCCGCCCTCGCCCTGCAGCGGCTCGATCAGGATGCCGGCGGTGTGCGGACCGATTGCCTTCTTCACTGCTTCCAGATCGCCATGCGGCACCTGGTCGAAGCCGTCGAGCGGCGGCCCAAAGCCTTCGAGATATTTTGCCGATCCCGTCGCCGCGAGCGTGCCCAGCGTGCGGCCGTGGAACGCGCCTTCGAAGGTGACGAGGCGATAGCGCTCGGGGTGGCCTTTCGAGGCGTGATAGCGGCGCGTGACCTTGATCGCACATTCCATCGCTTCCGCACCGGAATTGGCGAAGAACACGAAGTCCGCAAAGCTCTGCTCGCACAGTCTTGCTGCGAGCCGCTCGCCGTCCGGACTCCGGAACAGGTTGGACATGTGCCACAATTTGGTGGCCTGCTCCTGCAACGCCGCGACCAGATGCGGATGCGCGTGGCCGAGCGCATTGACCGCGACGCCGGACGTGAAATCGAGATAGCGCTCGCCATTGGTTGCGATCAGCCAGGCGCCTTCGCCGCGCTCGAAGCCGAGATCGACCCTGGCGAATACCGGGAGCAAATGCGACGTGGCGCTGTTGGTCATGGCGATCACTGAAGGTTAGGCCCTTGATCAAGGCCGAGGGAATTTGCGGATTGGCGCAATGCAGCAACCGCCAGCCCGAAAACAAAACGTGCCGCCTTTTAGGGGCGGCACGTGGAGGGTATTCTATGCGCACAGCGACGGGTGTCAACATGGCACTATCGCGTTTTCGAGCGAAGGGAAGACCGGTTCGCGTCAAGAAAACGCGTCAAAACAAAAAGCTGGAGCCCGGTTCTGATTGAATCAGAACCTCGCTCCAGCCGGTTAGGCCGGCGCAGGGAGGCTTTCGAATCCCCGTAGGATCGCGGTGTGGTAGAAAAAGCTAAAAGCAATACCTAAATGACGGAACATGTGGACGCATCAACGCGGACTCTTGCGCCGGAGTCACGCCATATTGTAGCGTCTGGGCTGTCGAGTACGACATCTCGTGCGGCAGTTCTGATCCTCTGAAGTCCAGTGTCGAGCGTACACGTTCGGGCGCGCTAACCCCGCCCGGCGAGGGCTAAGGGATTCCGGGGGCTAAGGATTCTTGCCGCAGGGATTTTTGGGAGCTTTGAGATCGCAAGCGCCATTCCCCGGTTGGCCGGCGCCATGCGAAGGGAAGAATGCGATGACGGTATTGACCTGGTCCGACGATCGCGTCGAGCAACTGAAAAAACTCTGGGAGGCCGGGCTTTCGGCCAGCCAGATCGCCGCGGAACTCGGAAATGTGACGCGAAATGCCGTGATCGGCAAAGTCCACCGGCTCGGCCTTTCCGGCCGCGCCAAGAGCCCCTCCTCGGCAGCACCGCGGCAGCGCAAGGCGCGTCCGGTCGGACAGATGATGCGGGTGTCGCGCCCGGTCTCGCGCGGCAACACCGCGCTGGCGCATGCGTTCGAGGTCGAGCTCGAGCCCGATCCGATCGCCTATGACAACGTGGTGCCGATGAGCCAGCGGCTGTCGCTGCTGGAGCTCAATGAAGCCACCTGCCACTGGCCGATCGGCGATCCCTCCAGTTCGGAATTCTTCTTCTGCGGCGGCAAGGCGCTGAACAGCCTGCCCTATTGCGCGCACCACTCGCGCATCGCCTATCAGCCCGCCAGCGACCGCCGCCGCCAGCCGCCAAAGACGACGCGGTAAAAGCCGTCATTGCGAGGAGCGTAAGCGACGAAGCAATCCAGGCGCTCCATATGCGGCCCCTGGATTGCTTCGCGGAGCCTGTCATCGGGCGCGCATTTGCGCGACCCGTTGGCTCGCAATGACGATGTTTGGGCTGTAGCCCGGATTGAACCACGGGTCGCGCGAGTGCGCGCCCGATGACAGGCTACTTCGCGTTGATGACCGAGATCACTCCACCTTCATGAAGCGATCGTCGAGGGCGTAGCCGGCGCCGCGCACGGTGCGGATCGGATCCTGCTCGCGGCCCGGGTTGAGCAATTTGCGCAAGCGCCCGATATGCACGTCCACGGTGCGCTCGTCGATATAGATGTCGCGGCCCCAGACGCTGTCGAGCAATTGCTCGCGGCTGAACACCCGGCCGGGATGCTCAAGGAAGAATTCAAGCAAGCGATATTCCGTCGGGCCGAGATCGACCGGGCGTCCCGAGCGCGCGACGCGGCGCTTCTCGCGATCGAGCTCGATATCGCCATAGGTGAGCACGGTGGCGAGCCGTTCGGGACTGGCGCGACGCAGCAGGCCCTTCACCCGCGCCAGCAATTCCGGCACCGAGAACGGCTTGACGATGTAATCGTCGGCGCCGGTGGCAAGGCCCCTGACCCGCTCGCTTTCCTCGCCGCGCGCGGTCAGCAT
>DATAYG010000033.1:0-6006 GCA_036272695.1 Rhizomicrobium sp.
CACCGGATTCGGCGGCAGCAACGGCAATGGCGGGACCGGCTGGGGCACGGTGTACAAGCTTGCACCGGACGGCACCGAAACGGTGCTCTATGCTTTCCAGGGCGGGAACGACGGCTGGGTGCCCATAGGCGGCACCCTGCGCGACAAGAGCGGGAACCTCTATGGCACGACAGCTTTTGGGGGTGGAACCGGCTGTGACGGAGGGTCGGGCTGCGGAACCGTTTTCAAGGTCGCGCCGGACGGGACGGAAATTATCCTTCATTCGTTCCAGGGCGACGGCATCGACGGGTTTTACCCCTGGGCGGGCGTCGTCGCCGACAGGAGCGGAATCCTTTATGGAACGACCGAGCGCACCGTGTACAAACTCGCGCCGGACGGAACGCTGACCACGCTCCATGCCTTTACCTTCGGCAGCGACGGCGGGGAAACGGTTGCGCCGCTTATCCTCGATCGCGGCGGCGATCTATACGGCACGACCATGACTGGCGGGGATACCAGGCTGTGCGGCGGCGCCGGCTGCGGAGTGGTGTTCAAGATTGCACCGGATGGGGCGGAAACCGTTCTGCACACCTTCATCGGCGGAAGCGACGGCATCTCGCCGGATGACGGGCTCGCTCGCGACAAGGCAGGCAATCTATACGGCACGACCAGTAGTGGCGGTACGCTCGGGTTTGGCGTGGTTTTCAAGCTGGCGCCGGACGGAACGGAAATGATCCTGCATTCCTTCGGCGGAACTCTCGACGGGGAGGATCCGGAGGCGGGCCTGGTGCTCGACGCCGCGGGCAATCTTTATGGCACCACGCCGTTCGGCGGAATTGATTGCGGCCAGTTCCAGTGCGGGATCGTGTTCAAGCTCGCGCCCGACGGAACAGAGAGGGTGCTTCATCGCTTCAAGGCGGGGGACGATGGCTGCGGTCCCGGCTCCGCCGACGCCCTGATCCTGCTGAAAGACCAGCTTTACGGCACTACATCCGGGTGCGGCGCGCATGGCGATGGCACGGTGTTCCGCATCCGGAAGTAATATTGTGGATGGCTGCGCATCGCCGTTTAATAATTAGAGTTCTCGGCATCCCCGCTGTCGTCGTGCTGACAGAACGGTGGCCGGCATGGATAACGCCCGCCTGGGACGCTGTCCCTTGTTGGACGGCGGGGCTTGCAGATAGTATCGGGATGGAGTCGTTCCTAATGCGCGGGGACAAGGATGGCGCGATTATTTCGCTGGCTGGGTGCCGGACTCGGTGCGGTGGTATTGCTGGCCCTGATCGCGCTGGCGGGTGTTTATCTGGCAAGCCAGCGCATCATCACGCGCACCCATCCGCTCCCGCCATCGCGGCTGCATGCATCCTCCGACAGGGGCGCCATCGCGCGCGGGAAGCACCTGGTCGCCATCCTCGGGTGCACCGATTGTCACCGGCCCGACCTGCAGGGTACTTTCATCCCCGATTTCCAGATGCGCTCGCGCAATCTCACGCGGCTCACGCAGACTTACTCCGATTCCGAACTCGATCGCGCGGTGCGCAAGGGTCTGCGGCCGGACGGCACCAGCGTGGCCGAAGAAATGCCGTCGGATGCGTTTCAGTTCGTGACCGACGCCGATATGAGCGACATTCTTTCCTATCTGCGTTCTCTGTCGCCGGCGGGACCCGATGTCGCCGCACCGTCCTATGACATACCGGCTCGCATCCAGTTCCTGCAGGGAAAGAAGCACACCGACCAATACTGGTTTCCCGTGCAGACAGCGGCGCGCGATCTCGGGACCAAGTTCGCGCGCGGACGTGAGCTTGCCATGGCCGCTTGCGGCGAATGCCATATGACGGCGCTGACCGGCGGCCCGCCGGACATTCCGGGCCCCCGACCACCGGACCTTTTGCTCGTTGCGTCCTACGACGAGGGCGATTTCACCAGGCTTATGCGCACGGGAAAGGCCGCGGGCAATCGCGAGTTGCCGCTGATGTCGGCGACCGCACGAAGTCGCTTCGCGCATTTCTCCGACGCGGAAATTGCCGCGCTCTATGATTATCTCGCTGCGCGCGGGCGCACAGCCTTGCATTGAGCGAGCCCCGCGACGAACCCAGCACCGGGCTAAGCGTTCGAATTCCCCGGAGCGATGGAATGCCGGCAGGAGGACGAGGCGCTGCACGAAATAATTAGCAAATGGACCGTGGCAGCGCGCCCGGACCGTCGGGTTTTGCGACAGAACGATCGCCGCTGAGCGGTCCCGCGCGGGGTGAGGCCATTGCGCGCAGGCTTTGTGCATTGCAACAATTGGAACAAATTCCGGCGAGGCTGCGTTGCCATCCGGCTACAACCAAACGTCCGGAGCGCCCGCCGTGAATGGAATCATCTACCTCGTCGGCCTGATCGTCGTGATCATGGCCATCCTCTCCTTCCTCGGTATGCATTGAAATGAGCGATGTCTACGCGGCGGGCGCCGTCGGCGGCGAGCCCTATATCGACTGGCGTGCGGTCATTGGCGGCGCGGTCCTCGCAGCGGGCGTCTCGTTCACGCTGCTGGCCTTCGGCTCGGGCATAGGGCTCTCGGTGGCCTCTACCGCGCCGACCTGGCGCGATTCCTCGCCCTGGCTCTGGCTCCTCTCGGGGTTTTTTCTCGTGTTTGTCGCCCTTTGCGCCTTCGGCTTCGGCGGCTATGCCGCGGGCCGGATGCGCCTGGCGACGCGCGCCCCGGCTGGCGGGGAGAGCGAGTTCCGCGACGCCATGCACGGGCTTTTCATGTGGGGATTGGCCCTTCTCATCTCCGCCCTGCTTGCGGCGGTTGCGGGATTGACTGCGACGCGCGCGGCGGCGCCATCGGGCGGCACGGCAGGTCCCGCTGCGTCCGTAGCCGGTGAAAACATTCTCGCGTCGGAGCTGGATGAGTTGTTCCGCAGCTATCGCTACACGCCCGGTCCCAACATGGAGTATCAGCGGGCCGAAGCTTCGCGGATCCTGCTCAAGACGGACAGCCGCGCTGGCGTTTCCGCGGATGACAAGGCCTATCTGACCAAGATCGTCGCTCTGCGAACGGGAATAAACGACGCCGAAGCGGATGATCGCGTGAATCGCATTCTGGCGGAGTCAAAGAGCGAACTGCACAAGGCGCGCGTGGCGGCGGTCATGGAGGCCTTCCTGATCGCGGCGGCTCTGCTGGTCGGCGCGGCTGTCGCCTGGTTCTCCGCCGCCGAGGGCGGCCGCGATCGCGAACTCGGACGGCTGCCGGTGTGGGACTGGTCCATGCGGCCGCGAAGGCTGTAGGTGTTATTTCAGCAGTGTTTGCTCTCAGTGTCCTGGCCGGCCCTGAAGGTATTGCAGCGTCAAAGGGATTTTGACTGCGATCAGCCTCGCCGAATCGCCAGGTGTCAGCCAGTCCGGATAGGTACCGTCAGTGCAGTTCGTCTCGCCGCAGAATGTAGAGGACCGTGTACTGGCGCCGCGGCGAAAGTTTGTACAAGGTGAGGCGGATTCGCAGAAAGATCATGGGCGGCCTGGCCGCCCATGATGCATGCTGTGTGTTTACCTGTGCTCAGTCGCTGAGAGTTACGGAAGTGCCGGCGGAGGCGATGCCGTTCACGACGACCTGCAGCGTGCTTGCTCCGGTCTCGCAGCTCTTGGGGATGTCGAACTGGGCGTTCGTGGTGCCCTTCGTGAAGACGCCCATGGTGGAGAAACCGTAGCTTCGCGCATAGCAAACGTCGCCCGTGCTCGCATTGGTGAAGCGCACGAGCGGATAGTTCGTCGCCGCCTGCGTAAGGGCGCCATACGACCCACCGAGCGAGAACCCGTTGAAGTTCTTGCCGGAGATCGGGTTGCCCGTGCTGCCCACGGTCAACATGGACGACACGCCGGAAACCACCGGAAGCCAACTCGCTTTCGGCTTGCCCTGCGGGGTATAGACCGCGATTTCCTTATACGGAGAAGGGGTCTCGCTGTCGGACCACAGAACCTGACCTGTCGGCAGAACGAGCATGTTGCCTTCGAAAGACGACGTATGTGGCGCCTGGGTGGGGTCGCTCACCTGTAGCAGCTGTCCACCCTTCTTCGCGTTCCGCTTCGTGAGCCTGAACTCGAAGAAGTGCGACGGCGAATTGAACACGCCGGGGCTGGCCTGGACGAGAACATTGCCGTCGGGCAGGACTGCCGCCGGAGCATTTCCCGCAATCGTAGCCGGCAAGCGGGAACTTGGCAGCGACCGACCATTTCCCCGTCTTGGTATTGTAGAGGTTGTTACTGCCATTGTCGCCGAACTGAATGACCCACTGGCTTGGCATGAGCGCGGCGGGCCCGATGCTGTAATAAGTGGTATCGCTCAGGTAGCTCGCAGTATTGGGGCCCTGGCTCCACGTGCCTGCGCCGGTATCGTAGATCCAGGACTCATTGTAGTTGCTGCCGTGGTCCCAGACGTCCACAAGAAGGAGATTTCCGTTCGGCAGCGACGTGAGGCCTTCCTGGTCGTCACAGGCGGCCCCGCCGCATGACCATCCGTTGACGATGGACCAATTGACTGTGTCGCCGCTGATCGAACCATCGGCGAACTGCGCGCCAGAGCTGCAGCAGGTGGCCAGCATGTAGTCGCCGTTCGGCAGAATGATGCTTGCCGCGTCGCCGATATTCGGCCAGGCCGGAGGCGGCGACACAGGCGTCCATGTGTCCTTTACCGGATCATAGATCGCGCCCTGGTTGGTCCATGTCCAGGTACAGCTGCCCTTATAGAGGTTGTACTCGCCGCCACTGACGATCGCCCGGCCATCGGTCAGAACCTGTTGCGCGAAATACATGGGCGTATAGCCGTTCGGCATCGTCGCCGTGGCCTTCCAGGCGCCGGTGGTGTACTGACCTTTCTTGTCCGGCGTGAGTTTGTACCAGACGTTCGGATTGGTGCAGTAGTCATCGAACAGAACCGTGCCGTCGGTCAGGAGCATGGGACCCCACGGACCCTGCGCGAAGGCCGGAATTCCCGCGAGGTCCGTCCACGTGCCCGACTTGGCGCCTTTGGGTGCCACATAAGGGACTTCGTAGGGTCCCACATGCGGCACCGGCCGGTTCGGATCCATCGGCGCCGTCCCGAACTTGCCCGGATAGTAGACCTGAGCCGCATTGGCGGTTGCGGAAAGCACGATGGCCATGCACGCAAGCGTGGAGCTGCCGAGCGTGAGATATCTGATTCTTTTCACGATTTGAACCTCCTGGGATCGATGAACGGATTAACAAATTCGTTGCGCGGCTGCTCAAGGGAGCTGCGGATTGATCCGATCGCTTCTAAATTCCCTCTGGTTGTTGCCCGCGACGTGGGTTGGGATGATTACGCCTGCGTTATTGCGGCTGCCGGGTATGCCGTCTTGAACGAATGTGATCTTCGCCATCGTGCGGGCGGCACGCCCGTGAGCGCCGTGACAGCACGCGTCATGTGCGCCTGATCGGCAAAGCCGAGATCGTCGGCGATCGCGGACAGCGAGTCGCGCGTGCCGGTGACCTTGGACCAGGCCGCGCGCGCGTTGAGTTCGGAACGAAACTGCGCCGGAGAAACCCCGAAATCAGCCGAGAAGCGCCGGGAAATATGTTCTCGCGAAATGCCGTGGGACCGCGCCCATTCCGCAATGCGAAGCCGCGGATTTGCCGCCAGGTCGCGGGCGAGCTTGTCGGCCCAGTCTTGGAGCACGGCCTCCGCGCAAACGGCACGCCGGCACGCTGACTTGAGAAGCTCCGTCGCCTCGACGACGTCGCGTTTTGCGGCGCGTGCAATTTCGTCGATCTCCAGATTGTGATAGACGCCACCGAGAGACTCGTCCCGGCGCCAGTGCAGCCGCACGATCCAGAGGCTGGCGCTCAGCATGAGGTCGGCGTGACAGTCGAAGCTCGGCTGAATCACGACATCCCCGGCGCCCACACGCAGACGCCCGGCATACGAGTACTGCTCATAGTCACCTGCAAGAACGATCGTTGCATAGGCTTCGACATGCCGATGCCGCGGCGCGGATGACACCCCCGTCAGCCGCTCAAAACCGGCGCAGA
>DATAYG010000034.1:0-23917 GCA_036272695.1 Rhizomicrobium sp.
AGATAGACTGATATGCATCCAGCGTCAGCGCATTGGCCGACCAGCCGAGCTTCGCGGTCACGTCGATGTTGCTGGCCTGGACACCGGAGGCGGTCGTCGTGACCGTCACGTTGCCCGCAGCGAGCAGATTCTCCAGATCGCCGACATTGAGCACCGCATCGCTCGCCGTAGGCTGGCAGACTCCGCCCACGCAGCTCATATTTGCCGTCGCATCCGACGAGATCGTCACATCCGCCCGTGCCGCCGTCGCAGCGGCCAGGACCAGAACAGAAGCTGTGGCGGAAAATGTGTGAAGCAGGCGCATGGCCGTTCCCCCGATCGATCCGGCCCGCACCCTATCACGACGCCGCGGGCACAAACAGACCACCGGCGCCTTTCGCGCCGCGTGGCTGCGGTTCACGGCATCGCGAAGTCCAAGACTGCAAATCCTTCCTTCCGCGCCGCGTCGGCGAGACGCTCGTCGAGTGTGACGAATTCCAAAGACGGCGGACGCCGATCGGCGCCAATGAATGCCGCCGCGAGTTGCAGGGCATCGGCTGCGCGGAGCGGACGAACGCAAAGGAATCGCATGCCCGTCTCGCGGACAGCCTCCGCGGGCTCGACTTCCAGCCACCGATCCGCAACCCTGCGCAGCAATTCGAAAGCAATCGCGCAGACTCAGTATCGAGATCGCAGGCGCGCTCGCGCCGCATCAGTGCCGAGGTACATTTCACTCCGTTCCCCACCACACCAGCATTTCGGGATCGCGGCCGGCCAGCAACCGCACCGGGTCGCTGACGGTCTCGGCGACCACAAGACGCACCACCGCCGACGCATCCCGGAATTTCACCGGCCATCGCGACGCTCCTCGAGGAGGGCGTCAAGCTCCGAGGACCCGTCGCGGGTTTGCGGCAGCTCGGTCTGAAAAAACGCCTTGGACAATGGCTTCCGCCGCGGGCGGACCAGTCCCTCGCGGACCAGCCGCGCGATCCTCTCGTCCCACCCGATTTCCTCGGCCGCGACCGGTTCCAGCCGCGCGACAGGCCGGCCGCGGTCGAGAATAAGGACGGAAGAACCGTTCCTCAGCCCGTCGATAAGGGCACTCAAATTGTTTCTGGCTTCGGTAATGCTGGCTTTTCTCATCCGGACAATCTGCCCTTTTTGAAGGTGCTATTCAAACCTTCATGTTGCCCTCTGGCGTCCCGCCCCAGTATTTTCTCGCGTCGCAGGCGCGGGTGTTATTGGTATCAGCACCCTGAACAATAAGCTGACTGCCGGGTGAACGATTTGGAAGCAATGGCTACGGGCACGACTGAGCGCAAAGGCGCTGTACCGGACTCCACAACACAGACCGAATCGCTTTTCGCCAAAGCGCATGAAGATCTTTACGCCGCCTGGCCAGTACTCGACGGCCGTCTCCAACGCGCCACCGAAGCGCTGCATGAAGGCAAGATCGAACAGGCGAAACGGATCGTATCGAAGGTCCTGGAGAGATATCCCGACGAACCCGATTGCTTCAACCTGCAGGCGGCGATTGCGCACCACGAGGGCCGCAATGACGAAGCCGAAAGTCTCGCGGCGCGCTGCGTCGAGCAGAGGCCTGAAAACAAAGCTTACCGGTATAATTACGCGCTGTTGCTGTTGCGCCTGGGGAAGGCCGATGAAACCATCGGGCAGGCGCGGATATTATTGGCGGCGGAGCCCGCCAATCCCCTGTTCCGGAACTTCCATGCAATGCTGCTGTGCCGCAAGAAACAGTTCGCGGACGCGTCGGAACAATATCGCCAGCTGACCGAGGATTATCCGGAGTGTACCGAGCTGTGGTCGATGCTGGCCAGCACATTGCGCAGCATCGGTGGTCACACGGAAGACGCGGTCGATGCGTTCCGCAAGGCGGTCGAACTCGCGCCATGGATGGGCACGGTGTGGTGGTCGCTCGCCAGCATGAAGACGTTCGATTTCACGGCAGACGACGTCGCGGCGATGGAACGCCAGCTCGCGCTTCCCCCGGCATCCGCCCAGCACCGCGCCGACCTGCATTTTGCACTGGGCAAGGCGCATGGCGATTTGAAGAACTACGAGAAGTCCTTTCAGCACTACACGCGCGGAAACGCGATCCGGCGCATCGATCTGCGCTACGATCCGGATGATACAACCGACATGGTGAGGCGCGCGAAACGCGTGTTTTCGCCGGAACTCTTCCGGGAAAAGGCGGCCGCGGGACATGACTCGATCCAGCCGATTTTCGTGCTCGGCCTCCAGCGCGCGGGCTCGACGCTCACCGAACAGATACTCGGCTCGCATTCGCAGATCGAGGGTGGGGGCGAATTGCAGTCGATCCTGCGCATCGTGGGCGACGACGTCATGCCGAGGACCGGACCGGACTATCCCAACGGCATGGAAAAGCTCACCGCCCCGGATCTGCGCGCCATGGGCGAGAAGTACCTAGAACTATCGAAGCCGCACCGCGCGCAGGGCAAGCCGTTCTTCGTCGACAAATGCCCGTTCAATCTCTGGCATGTCGGGCTTATTCATCTGATATTCCCGAATGCGAAGATCGTCGATGTGCGCCGGCACCCGATCGGCTGCTCGCTTGCCAATTTCACCATGAGCTTTGCCCATGCCCCGCCCCTCTCTTACCGGCTGACGGATATCGGCCGGTTCTATCGGGACTACGTGCGGCTGATGGCGCATTTCGACCTTGTGCTGCCGGGGAAAATCCATCGCGTCATCTATGAGGAACTGGTCGCCGATCTCGAAGGCCAGGTGCGGCGGCTGCTCGATTTCGTGGGCCAGCCGTTCGAACCGTCCTGCCTCGAATATTACAAGAACGACCGCGCCTTCAATTCCTTCAGCAACGAGCAGGTGCGCCGACCGATCTTCGACGACGCCGTAGACCGCTGGCGCAACTACGAACCCTGGCTCGGACCGCTCAAGGAGGCGCTGGGCCCGGTGCTCGACGCCTATCCCGGCGTGCCTGATTTCGAGGCGTAGGGCAACGAGCAAACGCGATTGTCATCCCCGCGAAAGCGGATTTCTGCAAAATCGTTCGCCGTGGACCAACCTTGCATATTATATGATCGTCATGGCCGGGCTGTTGTTGTTCGTTCCAGAGCGTCCCGACGGGTGTTCGGGGAGATAGCCCATGACGCAGCCGGTTGCGCGTCGCCAATCCGGTCAAAGAAAATTGGCGGGCGCGAGCGCCCGCCATATCCGACGCCGTTGGGGGTCTCAGTGCAGCGGCGAGAAGTCGATATTGCTGCGCTGTTCGCCGTTGCCTGTCTTCACGGTGATCCTGCCTTTGCCCGCATCAAGCGGGACCCTGGCCTCGAGATAGGTATCTTCGAGCACGCGGAACGCCGCCGGCTTGCCGTCAAACGCGACGGCGGTTGCCTTCGAAAAACCCTGTCCGAGAATGCCGAGCCACTGTCCGGATTTCGCCGCCGGCGTCAGCGGCCGCACAAAGGAATCCGCCCGGCGCAGCTTTAGACTATAGACGACGCCCAGATCCGAACTGCCGCCCTGCTCGGTCACGCCGAAAAAGCGGCCGTCGGTATGAAGGTAAAGTCCGGAGGTTAGAACGCAGCCCGCCGCGACCTGATTGCAGCTTCCCGCATTCCCGAAGCCGTTGAACACATCCGTATAGGTTCCCGAAGGCGTGATCTCGTAAAGGCTCTCGGGTCCATAGCCGCCGCTGCGGTAAGCCGACGCCGCATCGTACAAATTGCCGTCGGGACCGGGCGTCAAAAGAAAGTCGGGCGTCGCGGCGTCGTCCGCTGCGGCGAAATTGTGCAGCGTTGTGTACGTGCCGCCCGGCGTCAGTTCGTAGATCGTACCGTAATTGCTGGTGCCTCCGATCGCGGTCTGGCCGAAGAAATTGCCGTTCACCTGGGTGACGCCCGCGAAGGGGCTGAGCCCTTGCGCGAAATTGTACATGATCGTCACGTTGCCCCCCGTTGTGAGCTGATAGAGCGTGCCGTTGTTGAAGCCGTTGCTGCCGCCCTCGTCGGTGGTGCCGTATAGATTGCCGTCGGAACCCACGATCAGCGGTATCGGGTTGACGTCGTAGCCGTCGCCAACGGCGGAGGGGTAGGCGCCGTCATTCTGCCCATAGCCCTGAAACGCGTGCAGGGTGGTGAAGACGCCCGACGGCGTGATCCGGAAAACGGTGCCAGAGTTTGAATTGTCGGCGCGCGTGGTGCCGTAGAAATTCCCGTCCGGACCGAGCGTCAGGGCGCTCGGCAGTTCCGAGTCAGCGGCGTCATAGGACGGGAATGAATAGATGACATTGAACGACTTCTTCCTGGGATTGAGCTGGAAAATGATGCCGCTGCTGCTCTGGTTGTCGTCCCATATCTCGCAGGTGCCGTAGAGCAGCCCGTCGGTTCCCAGCGTCATGCCCGTGCTGCAGTCGGCGCCCAACCCAAGATCCGCCACCACCATTTCCTGGCCTGCCGGCGTGATGGCGTAGATGCTGTCCCCGGTCTCACCGTACATGACCGCGTGCCGGTCCTGGACCAGCAGTCCCGACGCCTGGTCCCCCGTGGGCCCGTAAGGGGCGAAACTGAAAATACTGGCGAATTTGTCGCCGCCTTTGGCCAGAGCCGGCGAAGTGCCCGACGACGCGGTCAGGGCAGCGCCAAGCATCAGGCAGAGAGCCAGCGGGGCGCCGGTCTGCGCCCCGGATTGATTGATACGCTTCAGCATACGAGCCTCCATTTGCGGGCAACTGCCCATGGCCACATGCTTCGGCGGCGGGCCGCGGAAAGTCGTGACGGAATTCCGAAATCTTCCGAATTCGGCCGACCGGCGGCGGATTATCGAGCCATGAACACGACCGCGCCCGAGGCTAGCACATTACCGGGTTGACACATAACCAATTTAGTTATATGATGCCTGCTGATTCAGGGAACAAAACGACGCCGGGGAATGGTGAGGCGAAATGTAAGCAGACGAGCCTTGCGAGGTATGCAAAGCGCGACCGACTTTCCCTGCTGCAGGGTAAAAAGCAGGGAAAAACTCGGTATTATGGCGCAAACGCCACAAGACATTTAGCCCAGTCCCGCCCAATTTTCGGGCATGGCTGAGCATGTCCTGACGGTCCTGCGGGAGAAGCGCGACGCAATCTCCGGGCAGGTCCACGACACAGAGAAGAAACTGGCGAAGCTCCGGGCCGGGCTGGCGAACCTGGACGCGGCCATCGGGATACTCTCCCCGGATCACCCCGACTTCATCGCCCCGGCCAAGCCTCGCAAGCGGTACTTCGGCCATAACGAACTGGCTCGGCTTGTCAGGGAGGCGCTTCGGGACGCGAGCAAACCTCTGTCCGCTGGCGAGGTTGCCGCTGCGATCATGGCAGCCAAGGGCTTCCCGGAAACCCACTACACGGCGGTTACGAAGATGGTACTGGCGAGGCTTAATCGGCTGGCGCTCGACGGCGGGGCCGTGAAGACGGGGAAGACGCGGGATGCGCGGTGGCAGTGCCCCTAATGTCTGTAAATGTCGTCTAGGGGCATATCATAGGTATGGCCGAATTTTGGGCATCCCCGATTTAGCATCCGAGTGAATTGCACGTCATCGGCGGCGGCATCCATGTAGGCCATGACCTTGATGAGATGGGCCTTGAGTTCGGGAAGCCCGTAATCCTCCGTCGTGTATTGGTGATTTTTGTTCCTACGGTGTCCAGACGGGAGCCTAGGATTTACCTCATTCAACTTCGTTCTCGCGCCCGGGATAAGACGGTCATACACAATGTCGTTGACCCAATGCCCGACGAACGCAGGGCGCTTCAGGGCCACATAGCTCGGATAGCCCTTCACTCGGATAAGTTTCTGCCAAAAGTCGTCCGGAAATGTTTTGGCCCATGTGCGCGCTCGGTCTTGTAAATACTTGTCGAGAATCTCGGTGAGTCTCTGCCCCTCGGCAACCTTCCAGAAGCCCGATTCTTGGTAGAGGATGGAATCAAGGGTGGTGTTGGCTAACGCGATGAGCATTGCTTGAGCGCGTTCGGCCAAGAATTTCTGCGTTTTCGTTAGTCGAGACCTGAGAATCACACGCAAGACTTCGATAAAGGTGCTCGTTTCTATCCCGTGGACGATGACTCTAGGCCCAGATTCGGACCCGGTGGGCAAGTATTTGAAAACTATAGGATTTTCGATCTTTTGGCGTAGATTTTGGTCCATTTCGGACCCTATGTTTTTCCGCGATAAGGTCCGCCAAAAGGCACTGCCGCCTTCTGATTTCAGCCCTAGGGCGCTGGCCGCCCCTCGCTTGCTCAAGACGCAACGCGGGCGGCGCTGTTTTTCGCCGCTAACTTCGTCCAAGACGTACCCGTCAACGTCCGGGCCAAGCTGTTCGATGGTAGCCTTGAAGTGAGAGACAATTGTCATTGATGCGAATCACTCTTTGGGGGCCGCCAAATATACACCGAATAGGATTTGCAAGAGCCCCGTTCCTGATTCTATCAGCGACAAAATCAGCATACCCACAATATCAAGAAACCTTTATATGCCGCTGCCAATATCCACCGAAATCGACTGACGGGCCGCGCCGCATGGCGAGGCTGGCAACCGTGCGAGTCTGCTCGCCGTTCGATACGCGGCGGTTATCTTCGCGCCACGAACTCTCTTGCGCATAGCGGAGCAGGTACGTACCGGCGATATGGTGATGATGGCCGATTTCAGCGCGGCGCAGGCGGCTGAAATATTCTTCCGCCATGTTGGTGCAAGCGCCGTCTGCGCTGTAAGCCTGTTCGTGGTTGATGCGCTTCATTTCGAAGCGGGAATGCAGGTCGTTCCATGCGTTCGCTTCGTCCGCGTTCACGACCGTTCCCTTGGCGATCCGGGACTTGATCCATGAAAGCGCCGCGCCTTCCGACCGGAACACCGCCGGAAGTGATTTCCCGTCCCGCTCGCGCACGATGACAACGCATTGGCGCTTGCCGGACTGGTTGACCGCAAGGCGGCGATCCCGGCGGTTCTCGACGCGATTGGCAGGCTTGACGTAACCGCCGAAGTACCCGCCGTCGATTTCGCAGACCTTGCCTTCGCCGCCGACCGTGCGGGCCTTCAGCTCTTCGGCCATTGCCTCGCGCAGTTTGTGCGTCAGAACGAACGCGCTCTTGTAGGCAAGGCCCAGGTCGCGCGAGAGGGCCAAAGCGGACTTGCCCTTCACTTCGTTACAGAAGATCGCGATAGCAGCCAGATAGTCCCGGAGAGGCCGCTTGTGATAGGAAAACAGCGTCCCGCTCGCCACGCTGAAATCGGCCTTGCAGGCTTTGCAGCGGAAGCGAGGAGCGCCGTTCGGGCGCCGGCAATCGTAAGCATCCAGACCGCCGCAAGAGGGACAAACCGGAGCGCCGGCCGTTTCGTGCCAGCGGATTTTTCGGAAGGCCGTTTCCGCCTCTTCAACCGACATGCGCAGAACGTCCGCAAGGCGGAGGGTCTTGGCTTTGGAAGAGAGGAGGAAGTGTTGGCTCATTGGTCTTGCATCCAGTGCGTAAGTCTCATTTACGAGACTACACGGCCACTTGCAAGACCTAAAGCGGCCTGATATGGTTCCTAAGTCGCATATCTGATACGCGAGGAACGCATGGCTGGATTTGCCCGAAATGAAGACGAGATCGCCGAACGGATTTCCCGGTTCCTGAAGGCCGAACTGAAGCGAGCTGGCCTGACTTACGCCGACCATGCGGAACGGCTAGGCAGGCACGGTGTGAAGGGCGAGACAGAGGCTTCGATCAAGAACAAACTGGCGCGGGGAACATTCCCCGCTACCTTCCTTGTCGGAAGCTTAGCCGCATTGGAACGTGAAGGGATGCGGCTGGACGAACTTTAGTCAGGAATCCCCGCTGCTTTTCGTCGCTTCGTAATCTCAGCTTCTATCCTAGCCACCTGCAATTTGAACAGTGATCGTGCCAACCCAAAGGTAAAGATGAAGGACGCAATCCCGACGAACAAATAGGTGCGATTTATCCATATCTTGACTAAGTTTGGAATGATACGCGTCGGAATCTCTCGAATCACAACGCCGACAAAAATAAGACCGATAGCCAGAAGGTACAGAACGAACAGCCACATATGATTTATGAGCGATCCTTCGATCTTATCTCGCCTCACTTCAGCCGTTCGCCATGACCCGTCTGGAATCAAGGCTGGATCGCCAACGACTGCGATTATCGCAACCAAGAATCCAGCGAAGACCGTAAACACTGTTTCCATTATGAGGAGCGCGTTACTATTGGCCGCGACGTAAGGCTCAATAAAATACGCCGATACCCATGAGATAGCGAAGCAGCCGATAACGAGAACAGCGCGCATCTTACGTCTCCAGAATGCCCGCTGCTACCAACTCATTATGGAACTTGACCAATTCCTTCCATATGGCGCTGCGCTTGACGGTTTTTCCGTCTTTCAAGACAGAAACTTTCGTTCGCACAAATATCTCAGTCGGACTTATGCGCTGTCCACTTTTTGTCACTATGACGTAATCATCGCCCTTCTGGAAATTGTTGACTGTGTCAGCGGCTAGGGTCTCGATGCGCTTTTCGCCGAGAGCTAAGTCGTTTACGTGCCGTTCGTCCGTTTTTAACGTGAGGCACACTCGCAAGCCGTCGGGAGTTACATCATTCGGCTTCTTCAAAATGGCCTTGATTTGCCTTGCGGCGGCTCCCAGCATAGATTGGGCATGAGCCTTGCGGTTCTCATAGCTAGCGGTAGCGGCGAACAGTGTGCCGCGAATTTCTAGCTCTTTTACACCTTGGGCTTTGAGCATTTTTACCTTGGCGATGTCTGCCACCTTCATGAGTTCGAACTTGATGGAATTTTCGCCCAGCTTGGCCTTCTTGAAAAAATCCCAGATAAATGTTTTTATTGCCGTGTCATGGACCGCGGTAGCGCATAAGCAGACGTGATCACTGTTCACGTACAAAAAGGCATCACCATCAAGCCATTCACCATCCGGCGGGGGCTTTTGTGACTTTAGTTCCAGCCCAACACTATTTGCAGCCACCTTCGGAACTACCGAAGCGGCTTCACCTGGCGTTTCTGTTGTGACATGAAGTAACAGCCCGCCTCCAGACCCGTCGGCCGTCTGCGCCACTTTCGCAAACTGGTCTCCTTGAACTAGTGACCGCTCCGATACCGTTTTCAGTTTCTTGAGCGCGTTGCGAAGATGTGTTTCTAGATCCGGCCAGTTAGGATCAAGCCATTCCGCCCGTCTATAACTGACGGTCTTCTCACGTTTTTCTGCCATTGGACTCCCCAGTCCTTCGACAGGAAGAACGATAAGCAGAAAAAATGAATAGAGTCTCGCGACCCGATCTTTCGGCCGAACGGCGGCTTGCCAAGGGTATTGACGCACGTCACCACTCCGCCCATGTTGCTGGGGCGGTCGGGCGACTGCGTGAGTTTGGCGTCTTACGGGCTGGACCCCCGACCGACGCGAATCCGGAATATAGGACGCTTTCAGGGGCGCGCAAAGCGCCCCTTAAGCTTTATGGGGCTTACTCTCCAGAATGGCGAACGTGATGGAGCCCTGCATGCCGGGTTCGGGTGAACCTAGGCGCTGCGATTTCTGCCTCACGGTCGCAGAAACCTATTGGATCGCGCAGAGCGGGGCTTGGGTGACGTGCGGAGCGTGTCCCGGCTGGAGCGTCGCCGTTCGCGCCGCCAATGACGCTGTGTACCTGCGCCAGATGATCGCCATTCTGGGCAGTCTCCCAGAGCCGGAGCCGTGGGACTAACCGAGGGGCACCGTCAGCCGGTGGCGTTTGCGCCATAATACCGGAAAAACTTAAAAAACGAAAAGGGCGACTGACAGGAAACCGGCGGCGCGGATTTGTCAGTTCCGCACTACACATGCTGGCCGCCATTGATGTGCAGCTCGGCGCCGGTGACGTAGCTCGATTGATCCGTACACAGATAATAAATCGCCTTGGCGACCTCCTCGGGATGGCCGAGCCGGCGCAACGGGATCGCTTCGACGATCTTCTCGGTTCCGGGCGAGAGGATCGCGGTATCGATCTCGCCAGGCGCGATGGCGTTGACGCGCACACCGAGCGGGCCGAAATCCGCGGCCATCTCGCGGGTGAGTGCTGCGAGCGCCGCTTTCGTCGTCGCGTAGGCGGCGCCTGCGAAGGGATGGACGCGGCTGCCCGCGATCGATGTCACATTCACGATCGCGCCCTTGGCCGCCGTCAACTCCTCGATCAGCCCGCAGGCGAGCGCGATGATGGCGAAGAAATTCACTTCGAAGACCTGGCGCCAGACCTCCATGCCGCTGGTGAGGACGCCGAGCCTTTCGCCGCGCGGACCCTTGGGCGAGATCGCCGCATTGTTGACGAGCGCGTGCAACCGGCCTGCGGCGAGACGCCCGCGCATGTCCTGCACGGCGCGCCCGGTGTCGCGCGGATCGGAGAGATCGACCTGGATGTGATCTTCCGGCCCCGCGGCCCACGGACAATTCTCAGGGAATTTGTGGCGCGAACAGGTGATGACGCGCCAGCCCGCACTCGAAAAGCGCTTCACCGTCGCATGGCCGATGCCGCGGCTCGCGCCGGTGAGGATGAGCGTACGCTGTTCCTCATTCAGGGAATTTTGCGGCCGGGGCTGGCTCATGGGAGGCAGTGTAGGCCGCGCTCAGGGAATTTTTCCACCCTTCCCTTGAGAGCAGGGCCATCCCGTTCGGATTAGCGTCACGTTCTTCGTGCTCTTTGTGCTCTTGGTGGTAATTCTCACGACCGCGCGAGTGGCGGGGGTTTCTCGACGCCTGCGGGATCCTGATGGATGATCACCTGCGTGTCCGGATAGGCGGCGAGGATATCGCCTTCGACGGCGTCGCTGATTTCATGCGCCCGGATCAGGCTTATCGCCGGCTCGAGCTCGATGTGGAGCTGGACGAATTTGGCAATGCCCGCCGCACGCGTGCGCAGATCGTGAAGGTTTCGTACTTCGGGATGGGCGAGCACGATGGATTTGATGCGGTCGCGATCCCTGTCCGGCAGCTCGTGATCCATCAGCTGATCGCAGCTGCGTTTTCCGATGTGCCAGGCGCTGGTCACGAGCACCGCTGCGACTCCGAGCGCCACGATGGGGTCGGCCAGGAGAATGTGGAAGCGGACCGCAAGCACAATACCGATCACCACGCCGACATTGGTGCCGAGGTCGCCGAGATAATGCAGACGATCGGCCTGGATGGCGATCGAACCGGTGCGCCGCACGGCCATGCTCTGGACAAGAACGAGTGCCATCACGGCAATGATGGACACCCCCATCACGGCGAGCCCGATGCCGGGATGATCGATCGGCCGCGGCCCCGCGATCCGTCCAATGGATTCAACAACAAGGAATGTGGCAGAGCCGGCGATGAAGGCACCCTGCGCGAGTCCTGCCAGCGGCTCCGCCTTTCCGTGCCCGAATCTGTGCTCGCGATCTGCCGGCACGAGCGAGTGGTTGATCGCGAACAGATTGATCGTCGAGGCGAAGAGATCGAGCGCGGAATCTGCAAGTGATGACATTATCGCGACCGAGCCGGTCAGGATGTACGCCGCTGCTTTCAGAACAATGAGCACGACCGCCGCGGCAACCGCGGCGAGCGCGGCCCGCCGCATCAATCCGGCCGTCTCGCCTTGTATCGTGGCGGCCGCGGAGGTCATGGGTAAAGCCGCTCCGTGCGCCAGGGCGCCACCGGCGACTCCCGGCGATAAAGAAGCCGGTCATGCAGGCGGAACGGACGGTCGCGCCAGAACTCGATCTCGAGCGGCGTTATCCGGAAGCCGGACCAGTGCGGCGGCCGCGGCACTTTGGAGAGCGCGAAGCGGGCAGCGTATTTCGCGATCTCCCGCTCGAAGGCGAAGCGCGCGGCCATCGGCCGCGACTGTGCCGACGCCCAGGCGCCGATCTGGCTGTCCTTGGCCCGCGTCGCAAAATAGGCGTCGGCCTCTCCATCGCTTACCTGCGCCACGGGCCCGCGCACGCGCACCTGCCGCCGCAGCGATTTCCAGTGAAAGCAGAGCGCCGCACGCGGATGGGCAAGGAGCGCACGGCCCTTGGCGCTTTCGAGATTGGTGTAGAAGACGAAGCCTTGCGCGTCCGCCGATTTCAGCAGCACCATGCGGACATCGGGCCAGCCGCGTTCGTCCACGGTCGCGAGCGCCGTGGCCTCCGGCTCGTTCGGTTCGGATTTCCCAGCCTCCGCCAGCCAGGTGCCAAACAGCGCCAGCGGGTCGTCTTGCGGCGCGAGCCCGCCATCGTCCACAGAACCGCCGATTTCGCTCATCCGCGCCGCTTAGCACCTTCGATTTGCGGCGAAAAGGCGAACATCCAGCCTTCGCGCCGGCGCCGGTCACTCCCTATATAGATGCCCACTGCCAAAAGGCGCGATGGGTCGGGCGCGACGCGGAAGGCGGAATCGTTTTATGAAGAAAAGTTGGAGCCGCGGGTACAGCGAAAATGCGCGATCCCTATGAAGTCCTGGGTGTTTCGAAAACTGCGAGCGAGGCCGAAATCAAGAAGGCCTTCCGGTCGCTGGCGAAGAAACATCATCCCGACACCAAGGGCGGCGACGCCGCGGCACAGAAGCGCTTCCAGGAGATCAGCGCGGCCTATGACATCGTGGGCGACAAGGAAAAGCGCACCAGGTTCGATCAGGGCGAAATCGACGCCAACGGCAATCCCCGGGGATTCGATCCGGGCCATGGCTTCCAGAGCGGCGGCGATGCGCGGGATTTCCGCTTCGCCTGGCGCAACGGAGAAGCCGGCGAAGCCGGTATCCGGCCCGAGGACATTTTCTCCGAAATCTTTGGCGGCGGTGGCGGCGGCGGGCGCCGGCGCAGGAGGCAGGCCCGCAAGGGCGAAGACATTTCCATCGCCGTGACGGTTGGGTTCGAGGAGGCGGCCAGGGGTGGTACGCGGCGGGTGATGCTGCCCGATGGCCGGGAAGTCGATGTGCGCATTCCCCTGGGCGTCCGCGATGGCCAGCAGATTCGGCTGAAGGGACAAGGCAGCCCGGGCTCGGAGAATGGGCCTCCCGGCGATGTGCTTCTGACCATCTCGGTGGCACCCCATCCCTGGCTCACCCGGGACGGCAACAATCTTCGGATGGACTTGCCGGTGACCCTGGGGGAAGCGGTTCTGGGCGGCAAAGTGACTGCGCCCACGCTCACCGGGCCGGTGACGCTCACCGTTCCCGCCAACTCCAACAGCGGCACATCGCTGCGCCTGAAGGGCAAGGGCATTCCGGCACATGGCGGGCAGGTAGCCGGCGATCTCTATCTGCGCCTGATCGTCACGCTGCCCGACCAGCCGGATACGGCGCTGAAGAAGTTCGCAGCCGAGTGGCACCCAGACTACGATCCGCGGGCCCGACTCGGATAGGCCAGCTTGCTTTCTGCGCGGTTCCGCCCTAGCGGGGACAGCTTTCCTCCCCTGCATGGCGGGGGCGGCGCGAGCGCAGCGAAGCGTCGGAGGGCGTAAGTACATGGGACTGAGCCCCTCCGCCCCTTCGGGGCACCTCCCCCGCTTTGCGGGGGAGGAAATTTGATACAGGAGCAAATTTCGATGACAACCGGTAATCTCATGAGAGGCAAGCGGGGCCTGATCATGGGGGTTGCCAATGAGCGCTCGATTGCATGGGGCATCGCGCAGGCGCTGCATGCCCAGGGCGCAGAACTCGCCTTCACCTATCAAGGCGAGACATTCCGCAAGCGCGTCGCACCGCTTGTCGAGCCGGTAAGGCCCGCCGCGCTCATGGATTGCGAAGTAACGGACCTGGCGTCGCTCGATGCGACTTTCGGCGAGTTGAAAGACCGATGGCCGACGCTCGATTTCGTCGTGCATGCGATCGCCTTTTCCGACAAGGAGCAGCTCAAGGGCCGCTATGTCGATACCACGCCAGAGAATTTCGCGGCCACGATGAATGTCTCCTGTTACTCCTTCACGGCGGTCGCGCAGCGGGCGGAGAAAATGATGCCGCATGGCGGCAGCCTCGTCACGCTCACCTATTACGGCGCCGAGAAAGTCATGCCGCATTATAATGTCATGGGCGTGGCCAAGGCGGCGCTCGAGGCGAGCGTCCGCTACATGGCGGAAGATCTCGGCAAGCGCGCGATCCGCGTCAACGCAATTTCGGCCGGACCCATCAAGACGTTGGCGGCGTCCGGCATCGGCGATTTCCGTTACATCCTCAAATGGAACGAGCTGAACGCGCCGTTGCGGCGCACGGTGACCACCGAAGAAGTCGGCAACACCGCCCTGTTCCTGCTGTCCGACCTCGGCCGCGCCGTCACCGGAGAAGTCGTACACGTCGATTGCGGCTATCACATCGTCGGCATGAAGGCGGAGGACGCGCCCGACATTGCGGTCGCCGCCCGCAATGGCGAGCGGACCGCTTGAGTTACAACAGCTTCGGGCACCTGTTTCGCGTCACGACCTTCGGCGAAAGCCATGGTCCGGCACTTGGTTGCGTGGTGGATGGCTGCCCGCCGGGCATAGCTCTCGAAGAATCCGACATCCAGGCCGATCTCGACCGGAGGCGGCCGGGACAATCGAAATATGTCAGCCAGAGGAAAGAACCCGACCGGGTGCGCATTCTTTCCGGCGTCTTCCGCGACGAGCGGATGCCGGCGCAGGTCACGACCGGAACGCCGATTGCGCTGCTGATCGAGAACGTCGACGCCCGCAGCAGGGATTATTCCGATATCCGCGACAAATTCCGGCCCGGACATGCCGATTATACTTACTGGGCGAAATATGGCGTGCGCGATTATCGCGGCGGCGGCCGTCAATCCGCCCGGGAAACCGCGGCGCGCGTCGCGGCGGGCGCCATCGCACGTAAAATATTGAGAGCTTTGTTTGGAGACGCGCACGTGCGCGGCGCGCTGGTGCAAATGGGTGCCCGGCATATTTCCCGCGCGCGCTGGGATTGGCAGGAGACGGTGCGAAATCCGTTCTTTTGTCCCGATGCCGGCGTGGTCGAAATCTGGGCTGATTACCTCGAAACACTGCGCAGGAACGGGACCTCCTGCGGCGCGGTGATCGAAGTCGTGGCGGAAGGAATTCCGGCCGGACTGGGGGCGCCGGTCTACGGAAAGCTCGATGCGGAAATCACCGCGGCGCTAATGGGCATCAATGCGGTCAAGGGAGTCGAAATCGGCGACGGTTTCGCGGCAGCGGCTCTCGCAGGCGAAGAGAATTCGGATGAAATGCGCCGTGCCCCCGATGGCAAGCTGCAATTTCTTTCCAACCACGCGGGCGGCATTCTGGGCGGTATTTCCACGGGACAGCCGATCGTCGCGCGTTTCGCCGTGAAGCCGACCTCATCCATCCTGAAGCCGATGCGCACCATCGACGTCGCAGGAAACGAAACGGAGATCGCGACCAAAGGCCGTCACGACCCGTGTGTCGGCATCCGTGCCGTGCCGGTCGGCGAAGCGATGATGGCCTGCGTCCTCGCCGATCAAGCGCTGCGGCATCGCGCCCAGATGGGGAGCTATTGAGTGGTTTCCCGCAAGCGGGGTCACTGCTCTTGTCATTCCCGCGAAAGCGGGAACCCAGCAGTGTGATTTGTCCGGAAAGGTCGGCGATCCGGGTCCCCGCTTTCGCGGGGATGACAGGGTGAATCCTCCGGGACGCTGATATAATTCGTCATAGTCCGCGGGCGATTACGTATCAAATTACCGCCATTTGGGGATTTGATTCGCGGCGTCGGCGCCGATCCATAGTTGCGGTTGCGACGGCGGCCCGACATGCTCGCGCTTCTCGCGCGCCGCAACGCAAATCTGTGCCGCCCGCCCCAGCGCGGCAAAGCTGTCGGCATAGGGCCATACCGAGAGCACGCATTGATCGAAATAAGGATAGCGGTCCGTCTGTCCGCAGCCGAACGAGGTACGGTCGCGCCGCGCCGCGGTCAGGATCATCCGGTTGTGCGCCTTGAGCGTGGGCACGAACACACCCGAAAAACATGCCGAAAGTACCACGACCGTGGGGCGGTCGCCACAGGTTGAATTCAGCATCCGCGCAAGTGTGTAGGGCTCCAGAATGGAATTACCGAGTACGATTCCGTCGGGCGAGCCGTGCGACGAGAAATAAACGAGACACCCTGACCTTGCGCGCCAGGAAAGGTCTGTCAGCGCGTCGCGGATCGCAGGCGGGGTCGCCGGCGGCCAGGTCCCGGGCCGTGCAGAAAAATCCTCGATATTGCCGGGCGAAAATCCGAGGGTCTCGAGATCGTGCGTCACGTCGCGCCGTGCGTTGTCGAAAATCTCGCTGGGGCTGCCATCATGGGCATGCCAGTCGCCCGACACGACCACCGCCGCCCATTTCGCGAACGGACTGGACGCGCAAGCGGAGTGACACGCCAGTGAAAGAATCAGGACGGCCAGGAGCGCCAAGAATTTTTCGCCGCGATGGGCCGGAGAGAAATGCGTACTCCCGTCAATCATTACCTGGCCTTCCTGGAACGCGAACGGCGCTTCTTCTCGAATACCGAAATCTTCGTCAGATATGCAATGTCCGTACCGGCAGGCGTGAGCGTGGCCGCATCGAACAGTTTGCCGAGATCGCTGCGCGCAAAACTTTCGTAATAGGGTTCATGCAGCAGGTCCGGGAAGGTGGCGATCAGCCCGTCACAATGCGGGACATCGCCATACTGGATCGTGTCGGCGAGCACGAACAGACCGTCCGGCTTCAGGACGCGTGCGATTTCGCGCGCCACAGCGGAGCGCACGCGCGGAGGCAGTTCATGAAACAGATAGATACTCACAGCCACATCGACGCTGGCATCTTTCAGTGGCATTTTTTCCGCAGGCGCATTGACGAACCTCGTCCCGCGATGCGCCGAAAGGGCACGACGGGCGCGCTCGAGATAGGGCTCGGAAAGATCGAGCGCAATTATCCTTAGACGTGGCTGCGCGCTCTTGACGAAGGACAGAAACCGCCCCGTGCCGGCGCCCACATCGAGAAGCGTCATGCGCCCCACATCGCGCGTTTTAAAAAGTTTCGCGAGCGGTACATAAGCCCGCCGCCGCATGGCATCGGCCGTGCCGGCGAACAACGCTTCGACCTGGAAGTCATACAACTGTGCGGATTCCTCGCTCAAATAGCCGCCAGTCTGGAAATGAAAATTCTGCCGGTAATAACCGGGCAATCCGTCGCCGAGAGCCGCAACATCATTGTGTCCACGCCGTCTGCGCCGCGCGGCCACCCGGGGTATATCGGCGAGGTAGCGAAGGCTCGCTCGGGCGCGCCGCATCTCGCGCGCGAAATCGAGCGGAAGTGGATAAAGCCCCGCTTCCGCGTTCGCGAGATCGCGGGCAAATAGCACCCGCATGGCCGTCAGCGTGTCGCGGAAGGATGGGAATTCGTGCCTGTTGATATCGATTGCGGCAAAAGCATCGCCACCGACAACGCGCGCGACGAGGTAATGCGCACCATAAAACGCCACCCGTGCGGCCTGCGTGCCCGCGTAAGCCAGTCTCTCCGCCCTGCTCACCAACTCAATGCCGTTCCAGATGCGCCACGAGTTCAATATGGGAGGACCAGAGGAACTGGTCTACAGGCTTCACCCAGGCGACCTGGAAACCCTTGTCTGCGAGGATCCGGACATCGCGCCCGAACGTCTCGGGATTGCACGACACACAGGCAAGTGTCCGTAGAGGGGAATTCGCAAGCATTGCGGCCTGCGCGCCGGCGCCCGAGCGCGGCGGGTCAATGATGGCCGCATCGAAATGCGCGAGTTCGGCCGGTTGAAGCGGCCGGGTAAGGAGATTTCGCACTTCCGTGGTGACCGGCCTCAGCTTCTGCGCCCGTCGTGCGGCATCCTGCACAGCCGACAGTGCTGCCTTGTCGGAGTCAACGGCGTGCACGCTCCCATGGGGCGGTACAGCGAACGTGAAGGTGCCACAGCCGGCGAAGAGATCCACAATCTTCCTTGCTCGCCCCAGTGCCGCAGACACCGCGTCCTGGAGAACCTGTTCGCCTTCGCGCGTGGGCTGAAGAAACGAATTTGAAGGAAGAGCGACTTCGACACCGCCGAGTCTTATCACGGGCGTGGCGAACTGAATGGCCACGTCGTCATTGATGACAAGGCGCAATACGTTGTTGCGCTGCGCCCAGTCCGCGAGTTTCGGCGAGAATGCGAGTTCAGGTTTGCGCGGCAGGTTCAGGCTGAGGTCGGTTCCGTTGTCGCATTCGGTCGCGCTCAACGCGCCTTGCTGTCCGTTTCGAACCAGCGAAGGTATGAGATCGCGGAAAGAAAGTATTAAAGACATCAGCGCGGGTGTCAGGACGAGACATTCCCGCAGATCGACAATGCTGTGCGAGCGGGCGGCACGGAATCCGATTTCGACTGCGCCGTCCCGCATTGCAAACGCGACCGTCGCGCGGCGACGCGTGTGCGGCGAAACTGCCACCGGAGTTTCCACTTGTGTGTTTTCGAAGCCATGTCGGGCGAGCGCGCGCATGACCTGCTCGCGTTTCATCTGCAAATAGGCATCGTGCGACATGTCCTGGAAACTGCAGCCGCCGCAGGTGCCAAAATGCGCGCAAAGTCTGTTCATGCTTTTCGCGCGGCGAGGAGATATTCATGGTTTCCCGATCCTCCGAGGATCGGGCTTTCCATCGTATCTTCTATCATCCAGCCGAGCGACGGCAGCCATTCCGCGATGTCGCGCAACGCGGATTCGCGCGCGGATGCATCACGCACGACTCCGCCCCTGTTGATGTTTGCGCGGCCGACCTCGAATTGCGGTTTCACCAGCGCGACAAGCCAGGCAGCGTTGTGTGCGAGCTCGAGCGCCGGCGGAAGCGCCAGCTTCAGGCTGATGAAACTGACATCCGCAACGACAGCGTCGACCGGCTCGGCAATCCACTCTGGTGTCAGTTCACGGGCGTTGCAGCCTTCGATCGCAATGATGCGCGGCTCGCCACGCAAGGATGGATGCAACTGGCCGCGACCGACATCAACCGCATAGATCCGCCTGGCGCCGCGCTCGAGCAGAAGCTGGGTAAAGCCGCCGGTCGATGCACCGATATCGAGGCAGACCGCATCTGCTGGAGAAAACTGGAATAAGTCCAAAGCGGCCGCAAGCTTGAGCGCGCCGCGTGAGACATAGGGATGTGCCGGGGAATAAATAACTTCCGCGTCTTCGGCTACAAACTGCGACGGCTTCGCAATCTGCGCGCCGCCAACGCGCACTCTGCCCGCTTCGATCGCATGACGAGCCTCCGTCCGCGACGTCGCGTAGCCGTGTTCTACAAGAAACAGGTCGGCGCGCTTGCCTTCACGCACGCTCGCCGGCAATGGCAACGCAGGGCCGGCCCAAGGCTCCGAGCGCGGTCGCCACGATCGATTTGGCATCGAGACCAGCCGCTTCGTACATGCGCTCGGGCGAGTCGTGGTCGATAAAGCGGTCGGGAAGGATCATCGGCCGGAATTTCAATCCCGATTCCAGCAATCCGTCCCACGCCAGGAACTGCATCACATGGGCGGCGAAACCGCCCACCGAGCCCTCCTCTATCGTGATCATAACCTCATGCTCGCGCGCGAGCCTGCGGATCAGATCCTGATCGAGCGGTTTGGCGAAGCGG
This sequence comes from Rhizomicrobium sp., assembly GCA_036272695.1. Lineage (GTDB taxonomy): Bacteria > Pseudomonadota > Alphaproteobacteria > Micropepsales > Micropepsaceae > Rhizomicrobium. The sequence goes on from DATAYG010000034.1 coordinate 19,563, forward strand.
GCGTCGGCGACAGTGACGGATAATCCGTAGGCGGACAAACGTTCTGCCGCGGCCAGGCATTCGGCCAGCCGTGTGCCCAGACTCAGAAGTGCGATCGTAGTTCCCTCGCGGACGATTCGTCCCTTGCCGATTTCAAGCGGCGTTCCCGCCTTCGGCCGTTCAAGCCCGATTCCTTCGCCGCGCGGATAGCGGACAGCCGATGGACGATCGTCGATCTGGGCCGCGGTGGCGACCATGTTCATGAGTTCAACCTCGTCGGCCGCCGCCATCACGACAAAGCCCGGCAGCGTCGCGAGATAGGTCACATCGAACGAACCCGCATGCGTGGGCCCGTCGGCACCGACGAGCCCCGCCCGGTCCATCGCGAAACGCACCGGCAACGACTGGATCGCCACATCATGGACCACCTGGTCGTAGGCGCGTTGCAGGAATGTCGAGTAGATCGTCGCGAACGGTTTCATTCCTTCGGCCGCGAGCCCTGCCGCGAAGGTCACCGCATGTTGCTCGGCAATTCCCACGTCGAAGCAGCGGTTCGGGAACCGCTTCGCAAAAAGATCAAGCCCGGTGCCCGAGGGCATCGCAGCCGTAATGGCGATGATGCGCTCGTCCTTCTCCGCTTCCGCGATCAGCGCTTCCGCAAAAACCTTGGTGTAGCTCGGTGCTTTCGCCGCGGACTTGCTCTGCTCGCCGGTAAGCACGTTGAACTTGACGACACCATGATATTTGTCGGCAGATGCTTCGGCCGGCGGATAACCTTTGCCCTTTTGCGTCACGACGTGAACGAGAATGGGGCCGTTCTGGGCGTCGCGGACATTTTCCAGCACGGGCAGCAGATGATCGAGATTGTGTCCGTCGATCGGACCTACGTAGTAGAAGCCCAGTTCTTCGAATAATGTACCGCCCATGGCAATACCGCGGGCATACTCTTCCGCGCGCCGCGCAGTCTCCTCCATGGGCTTGGGGAGCAATTGTGCCAGTTGCTTGCCGACGCGGCGCAAGCCGCGATAGGGCCGACTTGAAATCAGCTTGGCGAGATAGGCACTCATCGCACCCACCGGCGGCGCGATCGACATGTCGTTGTCGTTGAGCACGACAATGAGACGCGCGTTGAGCGCGCCGGCATTGTTCATCGCTTCATAGGCCATGCCGGCGCTCATCGCGCCGTCGCCGATGACACAGATAACGTTATGCGTCTCGTTCTTCCGGTCGCGCGCGACCGCGAAGCCCAGACCCGCCGAAATGGAGGTGGAAGAATGCGCGGCCCCGAAGGGATCGTAGACGCTTTCGCTGCGCTTGGTGAAACCGGACAACCCGCCGCCCTGGCGCAGCGTGCGGATGCGGTCACGCCGGCCGGTAATAATTTTATGTGGATAAGCCTGGTGTCCGACGTCCCAGACAAGCCTGTCGTGCGGTGTGTCGAAGACGTGGTGAAGCGCGACTGTCAGCTCGACGACGCCCAGTCCCGCGCCCAAATGGCCTCCGGTGACCGATACGGCTGCGATTGTTTCCTGGCGCAGTTCGTCTGCCAGCTGCTTGAGCTGCGCACGTGAGAATTTTCGCAGATCCCGCGGTTCGCTGACGGTGTCGAGAAGCGGAGATTTTGTTGGCACCGTCGTCGCTGGCAAGCTCATATTTTTCTCCCGATTACGCCCGCCGCGAGATTGCGAACTCAGCCGCCGCTCGCAGAAGGTCGGCCCTTTCATCAAACAATTCAAGGTGACCGGCAGCCTGTGCCGCCAGCGCTTCCGCCTGCGCGCGCGCCCTTTCTGTCCCCAGAACGGAGACGACTGTGGGCTTGCCGCGGCTCGCATCTTTCCCCGCGGCCTTCCCCATCCTGGCCGGGTCGCCCTCTTCGTCCAGAAGATCGTCGGCAATCTGGAACGCGAGGCCGAGATCCTGGCCGTAAGCCGATAACGCATTGCGTGCAGCCGCGGATGCACGGCCAAGGATGGCGCCCGCCTCGCAGCTGAACATGATCAGCGCCGCCGTCTTCATTCGCTGCAGACGAGTAATTTCCGGCAGACCGGCCGAGGTGTGCTCGAAAGCGATATCCATCATCTGTCCGCCCACCATGCCCGCGTGTCCTGCCGCATGGGCCAGCCGTGAGACCAGTTCGCAACGAACGAAAGGATCTCCATGGGCGTCAGGCGCACTGACGAGTCCAAAGGCCAGCGTAAGCAGGGCGTCGCCTGCCAGAATGGCCGTCGCCTCGTCGAAGGCTTTATGGACGGTCGGCTTGCCGCGACGGAGATCGTCATTGTCCATGGCCGGCAGATCGTCGTGGACCAGCGAATAGGCATGCACGCATTCAACCGCTGCTGCGACGCGCTCCAGCGCCCGGCGATCGACACCGAACAGCCTGCCGCTCTGTTGAACGAGAAAACCCCGCAACCGCTTGCCGCCGCCGAGCGCGGCGTAACGCATGGCTTCGAGAAGACGCGCCTCCGGGCCGGTCGGCGGTGGGAGCAGTGCGTCAAGCGAACGCTCCGTGAACATGGCAGCTTCGGCCAGTGCCGGCTCAAACATGCTCAGCAAATTTCGTGATTCGGTCATGAATGGAAAGACATCACAGGCGCGACCGCGGCGCCCATCCCCTCACCGGATTGCGACATTTTTCAGCCCTGCCGGAACTTTCGCGTTCATCGGCGTGCGAACCAGTCAGGAGATATCCAACGGCTCGACGCGCTCGGCCCCCCTCGTTCCGGCTACGATCTTTTCGAGCCGGCTCTCTGCCGATTTCAGCTTTTTCTCGCAATGGGCTTTCAAGGCCTGTCCCCGCTCATAAAGGTTAATGGAGTCTTCGAGATCTACTTCGCCCTGTTCCAATCGGGTCACAATCTGCTCGAGTTCGCGCAGTGCCGCTTCGAAGCTCAGGGTTTCGATTGGAGCGGGTCCCGCGTCTGAGGTGCTGGACATCATCCCTTCCCGCCGGCCGCCAGAGCGCGCACATGCGCTGCTGCCGACCCCGCAAGCGCCTCGAGGTCATAACCGCCTTCCAGGGCGGACACAACGCGTCCCCCACACTGACGCGCAGCAAGCGTGCAGAGTTGCTGCGTCGCCCACGCAAAATCCTCTTCACGCAGGCGCAGCGATGCCAATGGATCAGCTTCGTGCGCATCGAAACCCGCCGACACGAAAACGACTTGCGGCCCGAATTCCGCGAGCGCCGGAAGTATTTGTTCCTCGAACGCCGCCCGGAAGCGCGCGCTTCCGGCGCCCGGCGGCAGCGCCACATTCACGATATTGCCGGCCACACCGCGTTCCGAAGGCAGTCCGGTGCCGGGATATAACGGAAACTGATGTGTTGACGCATAGAACAAATTAGGATCACTGAAGAAGATATCCTGCGTGCCGTTGCCGTGATGGACGTCGAAATCGACGACCGCAACGCGGCCCAGCCCATGCACCATCCGGGCGTGAAGGGCGCCGACGGCAATATTGTTGAACAGGCAAAAGCCCATGGGGCGGGCACGTTCGGCATGATGTCCTGGGGGCCGGACGGCGCAAAAGGCGTTGTCGATTCGCCCGGCCATTACGGCATCCACTGCGGCGGTTACTGCGCCCGCTGCATGCAACGCGGCCGCGGCCGACCCGGCGGACATCGTGGTATCAGCGTCGATCGCCGCAAATCCTCCTGGTTCAATGGTTGCGGAAAGTATTCCGCCGACGAGTTCGCTACTATGGACACGTTGCAGTGCATCGTATTCGGCCTTGGGTGCTTCAAACCGGGCAAGCGACGAAAATGCGTCGGCGTCCAGCGCGTCCAAAACCGCGCGCAGCCGTGCGGCCCGTTCGGGATGTCCGGGAGGCGTCACATGTTCGAAACAGGCGGAATGGGTAAACAGGCCGGTCCTCATCAGTTTTGTTCTCCGCTCCCTGCTTCTCCGCAAGCCCGGCTGCCGCCCAGAATTTTACGTTTCCGCACGCTCAGAATTCATCCGCCGAAAGCCTGAAAACACCAACGTCCGAACTTAGTTTTCGCTGGCTTGGGAATAGATGCACAAAAGTCACATATCACTCAGGAACCGCGCCAAAGCACGAATTCGCTTTTGACCGGGGCCGGTCGGCTCTTCTAGCCTAGAATCAAACGGGCAATACCGTGCGAACCATTCGGCGCGCGGGGGCAGCTGTCATCATTGGCAGGCGTCCGTTGGTGGCAGTCGTCGTTACCGACAGAACCAAGGGGGTTCCACGTGTTTAAGACCAGTCAAAATAGCCGCAATCTGCGTTCCGCACTGCTTCTTGGAGCAGCTTCCGCCGCAGTCGGCATGTCAGCTCCAGCCGCAGCGCAGCAACAGGGTGGTGGCGGCAACGTCGAAACCGTCGTCGTCACGGGTTCGCGCATCCCGCAGACG
>DATAYG010000035.1:0-2192 GCA_036272695.1 Rhizomicrobium sp.
CGAATGTCGATGCCGACCGCACGCGCAACATCCAGCTCCTGAAGGAGCGCTCGTGGTTCGACGTGCCGCTGGTCTATGTCAACCAGCGCCGCGCCATCATCGCGATCGAAAAAGGCCCCCCCGGCGAACGCGCCTTCAATGACGCCTTCGCGGCGTGGGGCGAGTAGGGGGCGGGACAGCGAACTGTCTCGCCGGCCTCGGCGGTCCCTCCGAAATGTCGCCTGCACCACGTGGGACTCGCTCACCCGCGATGCGGTAGTTTGACCTGTTTGCTGCTTTAGGCGTGGTTCGCAGCAAATGGCAAAACTGCTATACCTAGCAAAAATTTGCGAGGGTGGAGCATGAAGCGGTATCTGATTTTTGCGGCACTCGGGCCGTTTCTCGGCGGGTTCTTTCTGCTGATCGCGAGCACGGTGATGTCGGGTTACTGGGATGAGCCGAGCTGGTCGCTCGTGACCAAGATGTTCGTGGTTTTCCTCAAGACGCTGCAATACAGCTACCTGTTCGGCATCCTGCCCATCCTGATGATGGCGGCGGTGGACGATATCGTGTTCCACGTCAAAGTCATCGCCCCGGTGCTGCGGGTGCTGATGGTCGGTCTGGTCTCGTTCCTGGCGGCGGCTTTCATCTATGGCTCGCGAGGCGCCGACAGCGGCCCGCTGCAGTTTTTCCTTTACGGCCTGGTCGGCTTCGTGCCCGCGGTGGTGTGCTCGTGGCTGGCGCATGAGGCGCTCGACTTCCCGGAGACGGCGCAGGGATCGCCAGGGACTGCCGCCGAATCTCCGAAATAAAGACGGCGGGCCTTTCGGTCCGCCGCCGATATCAGCTCGCATGGTTACGTGATCGAAAGTTAATACCCGCTCGCGAAGGCGAAGCCGGCGCGCAACTTGCTTTTCGCCCGGACGTCACCCATGTGATGGCCATGTCGAACAACGGTATCTATTTCCGAAAAACTGCCCATTCCCGCCGCGCCGCCACTGCGACGTTTGACGGCGCGGGCGTGCGCGGGCCGGTGATCGATCAGGATGGCCGGGAGATTCCGCGGGAATCGCTGAATTCGCCGTTTGGCGGAAGGTTTCAGAGCTTTCGCTTCGATTTCGGCCATTCCAGCGCCAACCCGTTCGGCAACCTCACCCGCGAGCAGCGGCTGGCGCGGCTTGATGCCCTGGCAAAACTATTGGACGTCGCGTTCATCCTGCCCGGCACCAACATCCGCTACGGCGTCGACGGCGTCGTCAGGTTGATCCCGGTGGTCGGCGATCTGATCGCGTCGGCGTTTTCGCTGTGGCTGGTGCGCGAGGCGCGCACGCTCGGCGCACCCTGGCACGTCACCGCGCGGATGCTCGCCAATGTCGCGCTGGAAGGAACGGTCGGAATGGTGCCGATCGCGGGCGACGCGTTCGATGTGATGTTCCGCGCCAACATGCGCAACATGCGCCTGCTGCGGAACTGGATGGAGAAGCAGCCGCGTTAAGCGCGCGTTGTTCTGTCCCCGATCGGAGGCAAAACAGCGCGCTTAAACATTTTCCGAAACGCTATGGCGCTGGTTACGCCGCGTCGGCGTCCGCATTGTCGGCGGGGGCCGGCTCCGCCGCACGGGGGCGACGCTCCAGCGGAAACGCTTCGCTTTCATACAGCGTGCGGATGCCGCTCTGATCGAAGCGGGCTTCGTCGACTTGCAAATAGGCGCCGTTCAGCGAATCCGCCGGCAATTCCTCGATCGCGAAGCGAACCGCTTCGGCCGCGGTGCCAAATCGCCGATATGCAAAGCCAGCCCGCTTCTTCTTGCGGATCGCGGCGGGAAACAATTCGGCGGCGGTGTTGTAGCTGAAGGAAGCCATGGTCAGTGACCCTTATCTTTTTTCATGGGAGCGCGAGCTAGATCGCGAACGGAGCGCGCGGGGGCCCGCCAACCGAGCGGCGCTCCGGCACATGTCATTTCAAGAAGACACTAATATAGGCTCGTTTGACGGAAATGCGACTCCTGACCGACCAGATCATGAATCCGGGTTCCATCACGCCTAAATGCCAATAAGTCTCTATGTTTCAATATTTTAAGTGATTTTTTCGGCCGTTTCACAGCTTGCCGAGCAGCAGCAGAACGAGCAGCACCACCAGGATGACGCCGCCGAGGCCCATTCCGGAATGGCCCATGCCGTAGCCGTATCCGCCGAACCGGCCACTGAAGCCGC
>DATAYG010000036.1:0-22234 GCA_036272695.1 Rhizomicrobium sp.
CGGTCGGGTCCGAGAGCGAGAGAAAGCCGTAAGGCTGGTCGTTGCGGCCGCGGCGCTCCTGTTTTCTGATGATCGTGCCCGCAAGCAGCGCGCGGAAGCCGGAGCGGCGGCGGTCCTCCTGGAGCGCAGCCCAACTCACCACACCCAGCCGTTTCAGCGCGGCGGCGTAGCTGTCGAGCGGGTGGCCCGAAAGATAGAAGCCGATCGCCGCGAATTCTTCGCCAAGCCGTTCATGCGGCAGCCAATCGGCTACCTGCTGCAGCCGCAATTCCTCGCTCGCCACCGCAGCGCCGCCGAACAGCGTCGATTGCCCGCTCTCGCGCTCGCGCGCGGTGCAGGCGGAATGGCTCTGAATCGCGTCGGAAGACTCGACGAGCTGGCGGCGATTGGAATTGAGCCGGTCGAAGGCGCCCGCGCGCGCGAGACTTTCAAACGCCCGTTTGTTGACGAGCCTCGGGTCCACGCGGCGCGCGAAATCGGCAATGCCGGAAAACGGTCCGCCTGCCTCGCGGAACGCCACAACGTGATCCATCGCCTGGCGGCCCACGCCTTTGACCGCCGCAAGCGCATAGAAGATCGTGCCGCTTTCGTGATCGCAGGTGAAGAACGCGCCGGAGCGGTTGATATCGGGCGGCGCCACCTTGATGCCGAGGCGCTCGGCTTCCTGGCGAAACACGTTCAGGCGATCGGTCGAACCAATGTCGAGCGTCATCGAGGCGGCGAGGAATTCGACCGGATAGTTCGCCTTGAGATAGGCGGTCTGATAGGCGACCTGCGCATAGGCCGCGGCGTGGCCCTTGTTGAAGCCGTAGCCCGCGAATTTTGCGGCCTGCTCGAAAATCGTCAGCGCAACCCCGCGTGCGATGCCGCGTTCGCCCGCGCCCTTCACGAACAGTTCTTCGTGCTTCGCCATTTCGGCCGGAATCTTCTTGCCCATGGCGCGGCGCAACAGATCGGCCTGCCCCATGGAATAGCCGGCCAGTTCGCGCGCGATGCGCATGACGTCTTCCTGGTACGTCATCACACCGAAGGTTTCCGAAAGGATCGGCTCCAGCGCGGGATGCAGATAGTCCGGCTGTTCCTTGCCGCGCTTGCAGGCGATGTATTTGGGAATGGAATCCATCGGGCCGGGGCGATAGAGCGCGACGAGCGCGACGAGATCGTTGATGTGATCGGGCCGCATCTTGCGCAGCAGGTCGCGCATCCCTGCGCCTTCCAGCTGGAACACGCCCACGCTTTCGCCGCGCGCCAGCATCTCGAATGTGGCGGCATCTTCGAACGCGATGTTCTGCGTATCCAGCACGATGCCGCGGCGCTTCAGTAATTCCTCCGCCTTGGCGATCACGGTCAGGGTCTTGAGACCGAGGAAATCGAATTTGACGAGGCCCGCCTTCTCCGCATCCTCGTAGTCGAACTGCGTGACGGGCATTTCCGAGCGCGGATCGCGATAGAGCGGCACCACTTCGTCGAGCGGCTGGTCGCCGATCACCACACCGGCGGGATGCGTCGAGGCGTGGCGGTAAAGTCCCTCGATATGCTCCACGATGGCGAACAGCTTGCGCGCGCCGGGCTCCTGCTCGGCCATCGCCTGCAGCCGCGGCTCACCTGCCACTGCATCCTTGATCGAAACGGGCTTGCCGGGTGGATTTGGAACGAGCTTGGCGATGCGATCGACAAGACCGAGCGGCATTTGCAGCACGCGGCCCACATCGCGCACTGCCGCCCGCGCCTGGAGCGAACCAAGAGCGATGATCTGGGCGACGCGGTCGGCGCCATATTTGTGCTGCACGTAACGGACAACTTCGTCGCGCCGCTCCTGGCAGAAATCGATGTCGAAATCCGGCATCGAAATGCGTTCGGGGTTGAGGAACCGCTCGAACAGGAGTCCGAAGCGGATGGGATCGAGGTTGGTGATATCGAGCGACCAGGCGACGAGCGAGGTGGCGCCCGAGCCGCGTACGCCGACCGGAATGCCCTGCCCGCGCGTCCATTTCATGAAATCGGATACGATGAGGAAATAACCTGCGAAGTTCATTCCGATGATGACTTCGAGCTCGAAGGCGAGGCGGTCGCGATAGGTCTGTTCGTCCGCGTGACGGCCGTGAAGTACCAGACGCCGCGCAAGCCCTGCTTCCGCCTGCGCGCGCAACTCCTCCGCCGGCGTGAGGCCGGACTCCGGAACGAATTTCGGCAGGATGGGATCGCGCTTCTTCGGCCGGAACGCGCACCGTTTCGCAATCTCGATCGTGTTGGCGAGCGCTTCCGGCAGATCGGCAAACTGTGCGGCCATCTCCGCCGGCGATTTGAAGCGATGTTCGCGCGTGACGCGTCTGCGATCTTCCTGCGAAACGAAGCTGCCATCCGCGATGCAAAGCACCGCATCATGGGCCTCGTACATTTCGGGCAGTCCGAAATGCACATCGTTGGTCGCCACCAATGGCAACGACTTGTCGTAGGCCAGCGCGAGCAATCGCTCTTCCGTCGCCCGTTCTTCGGCAAGCCCGTGGCGCTGCAATTCGACATAGAGCCGGTCGCCGAACATTGCGTGCAACCGATCGAGCAGCTGCGACGCCGCCTCGTCCTGCCCCTCCACGAGAAGGCGGTTGAGGGGACCGCCCGGACCGCCCGAAAGCGCGATCAGCCCGTCGGCATGTTTCGACAGCAGCTCCGCGGTGACATGTGGCCAATCGCCCGGCTCCGCGCCGAGATAGGCCGCGCTGAGAAGCTTGGTGAGATTGCGATATCCCGCCGCGTTCTGAACAAGGAGCGGCAACGCCGGCGGCTTTGTGCGTGCAATTCCCGAGACAGGCAGAGCCGTCTCGTCGAGATCGACGGACAAGAGACAGCCCACGATCGGTTGCACGCCGTCTTTCGCGAGCGTCTCGCTGATCTCATAGACGCCGAAGAGATTGTTGACGTCGGTAACCGCAGCGGCGGGCATGGCATAATCGCGCGCAAGTCTGGCCAGCTCCTTCGGCCGCACGGCACCTTCGAGGAGCGAATAGGCGCTCTTCACCCGAAGATGCACGAACGCGGCAGGCTTGCGCTCCTGCGCCATCGCGAAACCGACTCCTTCGTTGCGCGCCAATCAATATCGGCCCGCGGGCCGCCCGCGCGAGGGGCGAATTGCGCAATCCACAGAAGCCGTCAGGGAACCCCGACAATGGCCGGCGCCGCGCTCGCCAGCACGAAAACACTCCCGATGAACACCACAAGTCCCAATCCCGCCGCGAAGTCGGACAGCCAAAGCGTCATCTGCGTTCCCCTGTTGCCAAGTGTTCTCTTTATGTTCTTGAGCGCGGCATGTCAAGAACGAAATGGGAACTTTCCTTGGCAGCGAGGCGGCCCGGCCATGACGGCGGCGGGTAGTTCCCTCTGCGGTTGAATCCCCACGTTCCGCGAGGACGGCGAAACGCGTTCCCTAAGTCTCCCCCGCCGGCCCGTGCGACGGTGAGACCAGAAGCTGCCCCTCATGGAGCAGCAGCGAGCGATCCATTTTCGCTGCCAGCTCGACATTGTGCGTGGCAACGAGCGCCGCCAGCCCCTCGGCATGCACGAGCGCCACCAGCGCGTCGAAAACGCCGGTTGCGGTTTTTGGATCGAGGTTGCCGGTCGGTTCGTCGGCGAGCAACAGACTGGGATGATTGGCGAGTGCGCGGGCGATGGCGACACGCTGCTGTTCGCCGCCCGACAATTGCGTTGGCCGATGCGTAAGCCTTTGGCCGAGGCCCAGGGATTCGAGAAGGCGCCGGGCTTCCTTCGCCGCCTCCCGCTTCGACCGCCCGGCAATCAGCTGCGGCATCATCACATTCTCGAGCGCATTGAATTCGGGCAGGAGATGATGCGCCTGATAGACAAAGCCGATGCAGTCGCGCCGCAGCTGCGTACGCTCACGGTCGGCCAGCGTCGAGGCCGCGACGCCATCGATCCAGATTTCCCCGTCGCTCGCCGCTTCCAGGAGTCCCGCCATATGTAGCAGCGACGACTTGCCCGCACCGGACTGTCCTACCAGCGCCACGAGTTCGCCGCGAGCCACGGCGAGACTGACATTGCGGAAGACTTCGATTGTCGCCTCGCCCTGCACGTAACGCCGAGCAACATTTTCGAGACGAAGCGCCGGTACGTCATTCATAGCGCAGCGCCTCGACGGGATCGAGACGCGCGGCCCGCCACGACGGATAGAGCGTGGCGAGGAAAGACAGCCCGAGCGACATCGCCACCACGGCGATCACCTCGCCCGGATCCATCTCCGCCGGCATGCGGCTGAGGAAATAGATCTCCGGATTGAAGAGTTGCGTGCCGGTCAGCGAGGAAAGAAACTGCCGGATGGATTCGATGTTGAGGCAGAAGACAATGCCGATGACCAGGCCGAGGATTGTTCCCAGCACTCCGATTGAGGCGCCTGCTATCAGGAACACACGCATCACCGCGCCCTTCGCCGCGCCCATCGTGCGCAGAATGGCGATGTCGCCGCTCTTGTCCTTCACCAGCATGATGAGGCCAGAGACGATGTTAAGCGCGGCCACCAGAATAATGAGCGTCAGGATAAGAAACATCACGTTGCGCTCGACTTCGAGCGCGGAGAACAGGCTGGAATTCATGTCCTGCCAGGTGACGATGCGGGCGAAGGGACCGGCGGCGCGCGCGACCGGACCGGCGAGCGCATTCACGCGATCGGGATCGCGCACCATCACTTCGAGCCCGCTCACCGTGTTGCCCATGTTGAAATAGAGCTGCGCCTCGGCGAGCGGCATGAAGACGAAAGTCTGGTCGTATTCCGACATGCCGATGCTGAACGTGCCCGCGACGACATAGCTCTTCACGCGTGGCGTGACGCCGAATGGTGTGACGTTGCCGCGCGGCGCAATGAGCGTGATGCTCGAACCGGGCACGATCCGCATGCGCTCGGCAAGGCGCGCGCCGATGATCACGGCATCACCACCTTCGAAACGCGGCAGCGCGCCTTCCGACAGGGATTTCGAAACTGTCGTCAACGTCTTCAAATCTTCGCGCTTCATGCCGCGCACCAGAACGCCGCTGGCAATGCCGTTTGCCGACGCCATCACCTCGCCGTTCACGATCGGCGCAGCGCGCAGGACACCGGGCACCTGCCGCACACGCAGCGCCATGTTGTCGTAGTCGGTCAGGCCGCCGATCGCGGACTGCACGGTCATATGGCCGTTCAGCCCGAGGATGCGGGACAGCAGCTCGTGACGAAAGCCGTTCATCACCGCCATCACGATGATGAGCGTCGCCACGCCGAGCGCGATTCCGACAAGCGAGAATCCCGAGATGACGGAGACAAAACTCTCCTGCCGCTTCGCGCGCAGGTAACGCAGCGCGATCATCCATTCGAACGGCGCGAAGGCACGGGTTGCGGCGGCCATTTCAGCCGTAACTCCCTCTCCCCCGCGACGCGGGGGAGAGGGTTGGGGTGAGGGGGTCTCGACGCAAAACAGATGTTGAAGAGTTGCTTCGATGCCGAATCAAATAACCGGCGCCTGTGCTGCGGAAAGGTCCCCTCACCCTAGCCCTCTCCCCCAAGAAGTTGGGGGAGAGGGAAGCCACGCAGAAGCCCGTCATTTGCTGAACCGGTTCAACACTGCATCTACGGTCATCTCCTCGCGAGCACCGGTGCGGCGGTTCTTTACTTCGACAAGACCTTTCTCGAGCCCGCGAGGGCCGACGATGATCTGGCAAGGAAGGCCGATCAGGTCCATCGCCGCGAATTTGGCGCCTGGGCGTTCAGCGGTGTCATCGTAAAGGACGTCGCGGCCGGCCTTGGTCAGCTTCTCATAGAGCTCTTCGCAGGCCCGATCGGTCGCCGTATCGCCGACCTTCAAATTGATCAGCGCAATATCGAAGGGCGCCACCGGTTTGGGCCAGATAATCCCCGCTTCGTCATGGCTCGCTTCGATGATCGCGCCAACCAGGCGCGACACGCCGACGCCGTAAGAGCCGCTTTCCACCGGCCGCTCCTGCCCGTCCGGTCCGGCCACGAAGGCGCGCATGGGCTGCGAGTATTTGGTACCGAAATAGAAAATCTGTCCCACCTCGATGCCGCGTGCCGAAACGCGCTTGTCAGGGGGCACCTGTGCTTCGAATTGCGCCTGATCATGAACATCTTCCGTCGCGGCGTAAAGCTCGGAGCGCTCGCGCACGATCGGTTCAAGATCGCCGTCGAAATCGACATCCTCACCCGGCACCGGCATATCGAGGAGATCACGGTGACAATAAACCTGGCTTTCGCCGGTTTCGGCCAGGATGATGAATTCATGGGAGAGATCGCCGCCTATGGGACCCGTCTCCGCACGCATCGGAATGGATTTGAGACCCATGCGCGCGAAGGTCCGCAAATACGCGACGAACATCTTGTTGTAGGAACGGCGCGCACCTTCGAAGTCGACATCAAAGGAATAGGCGTCCTTCATCAGGAATTCGCGGCCGCGCATCACGCCGAAACGCGGACGCACCTCGTCGCGGAATTTCCACTGGATGTGATAGAGAATTAGCGGCAGACTCTTGTACGAGCGGACATAGGCGCGGAAGATTTCCGTCACCATGTCTTCGTTGGTCGGGCCGTAAAGCAGATCGCGCTCGTGCCGGTCCTTGATGCGCAGCATCTCCTTGCCATAGGCGTCGTAGCGGCCGGTCTCGCGCCACAGATCGGCCGGCTGCAGCGTGGGCATGAGAATCTCGATCGCACCCGCGCGATTCTGCTCCTCGCGCACGATCTGCTCGATCTTGCGCAGCACCCGGTGGCCGAGGGGCAGCCAGGCATAGATGCCGGCGGCTTCCTGCCGGACGAGTCCCGCCCGCAGCATGAGCCGGTGGGATACGATTTGCGCCTCGGCTGGCGTCTCCTTGAGGAGCGGCATGAAATAGCGGGACAGGCGCATTGCGTGATATCTCCAGACCGGGCTTCATACGGAATGAACTGAAGCGGCGCAAATGGCGCGAATTCCATCGGAAAATTTAGAGCCCCGCGAATTCACCGAAACAAGTCATCCGCTTTACAGGATATCGGGCTGCGTTGCGATCATTGGTAAGCAAGATAAGGTCCTCGCAGATCGCCTGGGCGATGATCTGATGATCGAACGGGTCACGATGATCGGGATAAACGGGAAGCCTGAGCAGTTCGCGGATGTGAGCGAGATTGAGCGGAAGTACGCCGATGCCAAGTCCGGCCATGGCAGTCATGACTTCGCCGAGATCGGGAGCGACGAGCTTTCCGATGCGCAGTTTGATTGCCATTTCCCAGAACGACACCACGCTGACGAACACCGCGCTCGCGGGATCGACAATCGCCTCGCGCGCTTTCGCTCCAATGTTTGCACTGTCCGTGGCGCACCAAATCAACGCGTGCGTGTCAAGGAGAAGCCTCACGCGCCGCCGGCTTCCATCTCATCAATCCATTCGGGTGGAGTCTCGTCGAAATCGGCAGCCATGTGCAGCTGACCCTTGAACATCCCGAAGAGTTTCGCGCGTTGCTCCGCAATGGAGGCAGGAGGCACCACGCGCGCAACTTCCTTTCCATGCGACGTTACGACGATTTCGGCTCCGTCATGCACCTCCCGCAGATAAGTCGACAGGTTCGTCCGGAATTCTCGGAAGTTGACCTTCTTGGGTTCGGCGGTCACGTTCGCCTCCCTTGTGAACGCAAGCTGTGTACACGATTAATTGGCCCAAGACAATTATTCACAACTTCCCTATAGGTCACTCTTGCATAGTGTGAAGTTCGTGCTAGATTGAACTTCGCAATAGCCTAGGGAGGCGGAAACAAGGCGCGTGGCAGACGAATCCCCTCATACGCGCAAATTCCGTAAGGAACTCATGGCCGGGCTTTCCTCGCTCGTCCTCCTGGCAGTGCTCGCCCGTGCGGGCCGGGAGATGTATGGTTACGAAATCGCCAAGGCCGTTAAGGCCGAAGGCGAAGGCGGGCTGATCTTCAAACAGGGCGCAATCTACCCCGTTCTGCGCTCGCTCGACGCGCTCGGGCTACTGTCCAGCAGGGTGGAGGCTTCGGCCTTCGGCCCCCCGCGCCGCTATTATGGCATCACCGACGAAGGCAAGCGCGCACTGTCGGAATGGCAGGGCGCCTGGCGCGACATGCGGGAATTTGTCGACGACGCTCTTGCGGCGCATCTGGCAGGTCCGGGGCAAGGACCCATGCTGGAGCACCATGCATGAAAGCCGACGCCGCGCCGCCGACGGTCCGTGCTTATCTGGCGGAGCTCCAGAATGCGCTGAAGGGCGCATCGCCAGGTCTGATCAGCGATGCGCTGGCCGACGCCGAGGAACACCTCCAAGGCGAGATCGCCGCCAATCCCAACAAGACCGAGGCGGAGGTGCTGGCGACGGTCGTCGAGACCTTCGGCACTCCGCAGGAGATCGCTGAGGAGTACCGGTCCATGGAAGCCGCCATTGCGGGACCGTTCCCCAAACCCGAACAGAAGCCCAGGGAGCACAAAGGTTTTTTCGGCGTGATCAGCGATCCGCGTGCTTATGGCGCGCTGATGTTCATGTTGCTGGCGTTTCCGACGGGCATCTTCTACTTCGTCTGGACAGTCCTTGGCATCAGCCTGACGATCCCGTTTTCCCTGTTCATTTTTGGAATTCCGTTTGCGCTGCTGTTTCTCGGATCGGTGCGGATCCTCAGCCATGTGGAGGGGCGGATTGTCGAAGGTCTGCTCGGCGTGCGCATGCCGCGGCGCCTGCCGGCGCAATCGAGCGGCGACACGATCTGGGCCCGTGTCGGCGAGGCTCTGGCCGATATACGTACCTGGTCGTCACTTCTCTATCTGCTGCTCCGGCTGCCGCTCGGCATCATCTATTTCACCTTGGCACTCGTGGGCATCGTGCTCCCGATCGCGCTGATCGGCGGCTCGCTGATCGACCTCGTCACCGACGAGTCCCACATCCATTTCAGCGACGTACCCTGGCTCAATCACTTGTTTCACACCGCGCCAGGCCTTCTCCTGCTCATGGCCCTGGGGGGCTTCCTGATTTTCGTGGTGCTCCATATGGCCAAGGGAATCGGGTGGCTGCATGGGCACTTGGCGGAGTCTCTTCTGGTACGCCTTTAGGTTAATTCGCCGATGCCGGAAGGCGCGGCGCAATCGTGCGGTCCTCTCTCGCTCGTGAACATGAACGGCCTTTAACCCGGCGGTAAAGGTTGACGCCCCTAATATCGTTCAGGTTAAAAGGCCTGCCCTGCTTCGGCCGGGCGCGCCAGAAGGGGCTGTACCGACAGCCAAAGGAACATAACGGACAGGAGACGCCGTGGAGCGCCGCCACGCTGGTACGTTCGAATCGTTGCTGGATCCGAGAAGGCGGCTGGTCAGGGCAGCTGCCGAGAGTCTTTCCTCCGCGGATGGCCGCTGGGCCATCGTTTCCACGTCCATAACGGCTCTCATCGCCGGCTCGATCGCCTGGCTTGCCGCCGGCACCGCAATCCCCACCGGGCAGCAGGGCTACGAACAGCCGCGATCGCGCATCCTGATGCCCTATGAGCTGTTTCAACGCCTCGTGGCGCAGACGCGCGGTACGGACTATGCGATCGTCGCTCCGCTCGGTTCGATTACCTCCGCGCCCGCGAAACAAATTCTGCCGCCCGCCACTCCGCTCGACGAATCGCTGGCCGCGGAAAACGATCAGGACAATTCTGCCTCCGGCGAACAGCCCGGTATCGACACGCGGGACGTGACGCTGGAGCGCGGCGATACGCTTCCGGTTGCCTTGGTCAGTGCCGGCGCCACACCGCAGGACGCAGAAGCCGCCGTTATTGCGCTCGCAAAGGTCTTTAGTCCCCGCCAGATCAAGGCCGGTCAGGTCTTGCAGCTGACATTTGCACCCACGCCGCCGCCCAAGACCGTGGCGCGGATCATCTACACACCGGCCACCCAATCGGCGGCGCAGCGGGACGCTGCCGCGCAGGCCGCCGATACCCAAGGTCCGGGCCGGCTGTTGTCCGTGAGCTTCTCGCCAACCATCGAGCACGACGTGACCATCACGCGCGGCGCCGATGACCGGTTCAGCGGCCAGGACGCCTACAAGAAACTCGAGGCGCATTATCATCGCGTGAGCGCAAAAATCGATTCGAGCCTCTATCTCGCCGCCATGCAGGCCGGCATTCCGGCGCGCGTGGTCGTCCAGCTCATTCACATGTTTTCCTACGAGGTCGACTTCCAGCGCGACATAAAGCCTGGCGATTCCTTCGATTTATATTATAATTACTATTACACGCCCGACGGCAAGCCGGCAAAGGAGGGCGAGATCGCCTATGCGGCGATGCATCTGCTCGGCCGCACGGTCGCACTTTATCGCTATCAGCCGAAAGACGAGGACACGCCCGACTATTTCGATGCGCATGGGCAGAGCGCCAAGAGCATGCTGATGAAGACGCCGGTGGACGGCGCGCGCATCTCTTCAGGTTTCGGAATGCGCTTCCATCCGATCCTCGGCTACAGCCGAATGCACAAGGGCGTCGATTTCGCGGTCCCGACCGGCACGCCGGTCATGGCGGCCGGCGCGGGCGTCATTCAGACGGCACACTGGGAAAACGGCTACGGCAATTTCGTCCTGCTCAATCATGGCAGTGGTTACGCCACCGCTTACGCCCATCTCTCGCGCTTCGGGCCCGGCATCCACCCGGGCTCCCATGTCCGCCAGGGGCAGGTGATCGCCTATAGCGGCGAGACGGGCATGGCCACGGGCCCGCATCTGCACTACGAAATCCGTATCGATGGCCAGCAGGTTAATCCGACCACGGTCAAGGTTGCACGCGGCCGCATCCTGTTCGGCAACGCAATGCGCGATTTCGAGATCAACCGCATCCACGTGGACAGCCAGATTGCCGCCCTGCCCCTCGAAGGCAAGCTCGCCGACACCGCAACCGACCTTCGCGCGGGCAACTGAAGTCCTCCTCACTCGCGACCAAGCGTATTTCGCCGGTCACTTTGACAGCCCTCTTCCACAAGGAAGAGGCACAATGATTGCTGCCGGCCCTTTGGCAGAGCCCGTGGCTCAGGGACGTGTCCTTGTAGATGATCAGGAGATGAATGCGGTCGAGCTTGCCGGTCCGGCTTCCGATCATAACGGCGCAGTGGTGCAGCAGCGAAAAACTGGCAGCCGTCATGACCGCGCCGTAGAACGCAACAGCCGCCGGTTCGACCGGTGCGTTTCCGAGCACGGCCGTGGCGAGGGGAACCAGTGACAGCCAGAACAGCAGATTGGCGTTCCACCAGTAGAGCGCGTTGGTCGAATGGGGAGCCGCGCGAAGGATCATGTGGTGATTGATGAGGATGATCGCGATGACGAGGAAACTCAGCGCATAAACGAGAAGCCGCGGCCAGAACGCGGCGAGCACCTGGGCCAGATGACCGCCGTGGAAGAGATTTACCGGCAGCTTCAACTCGAGCACGATGGTGATGAGTATCGCCATCACGCGATCGCTGAACGTCTCGATCCGGCCCGTGCCCGGAGGCGCCTCTGCGGACCCGGAGTTCACACTCGATCCGATTTCCTCGATACCGGCCAAAGCCGTCCGTGGCGAACGGTTGACCCTCCGGCCGCCACGTCAAGGCCTGCCTGCAGGCATCTCGGGGAGGCGGAAAGCGCCCTTCAGGCCGCTTCCCGGACTTCGATCTTCTTCGCCTGTGAATGCGCCGGCTTTGGAATGGTGATTTTCAGCACGCCCTTTGTCATGGTCGCCTGAATCGCGTCCGGGTCCACGCCGGCCGGCAGGGGCAGGGAGCGATAGAACACACCGTAGCTGCGTTCGGCAACATGGTAGTTCTTGTCCTTTTTTTCCACCTCCGCCTTCTTCTCCCCCCGGATGACAAGCGCGCCGTCGTCGACCGAAATGTCGACGTCGTTGCGTTCCAGTCCCGGCAATTCGAGCGAGACTTCGAATGCCTTGTCCGTTTCGGCGATGTCGGCGCTTGGCATGAGAAAGGACCCGTTGGCACCTGCGACACTGCGCGTAAATTCGTCGAACAGCCGATCGACCTCGCGCTGCAATGTCCCGAACGGGTTGAGCGCGGGCGGCATCGGCGTTCCGCGCTCTCCAAATGGAACGAGAGCTCTCAAATTCATGGCAACCTCCAAGTCGTTGGTACTTCGCGCCGCACGCGCGGCGCACGTTGCACGATCCGTGTCACGGACTGATCGCGATCCGGTCCTCTACCTTCAGCACGCCCGGTGCCGACCATGCGGCCCGTTCGGCCTCTTCGCGTTCGATCCACGAGCGCACGGCGCCCTTCAGCACGACCTCGTTCCCCTTCGCCTCGACGGTGATACGTTCCGCGTCGAGCTGGGCGTTGCGCTTCAGCGCGTCCTGTATCTTGCGCTTGACCTCGGTGGGCTGGATGCGCGGCTGAAGCTGGATCAGGTTCGTCACGCTTTTGACGCCCCTCACATGCCGCACGGCCTGTTCCGCGGTTTCCTTCTGGTATTGCCACTCCGCCTGGCCTTCGAGCATCAGGCGGCCCTTCTCGGTGACCACCTTGATGTTCTCGTAGGAGAACGGCAGCTGGCTCTTGATGGCTGCGACGGCATCGCGCGTGATGTCCGGGTCCGGCCGCTCGTCGATGTCGCGCAGCCGCACCTCGATGTCATTCGCGATGCCGACAACCCCTGCCACGCGCTTGGCGGCCCTCTCCGCGTCGAACTTGTCGGCGTAGCTGTGCGTGTAACCGGCCAGGGCGACAACGCCCTGCTTCACGCTCACGGCGATGTCGCTCGCGTCGAGACCGGGACTCCATCTCAATTCATCCTTGACGTCACGTTCGATGTCACTGTCGGATCTCATGGCCACCTCCTGGCTCTCATTTAATTGTGACGAATCCGGCCGGCTCGGGGGACAACCGCATTAGCCGGAATTTGGGAACTACGATGACGCGGCCCGACTTTGTCGGCCATGACGCCCGTCAATTTCCGATTTAATTGTTGCCGCTTGTGTCGGTCGCGAGCGGCGGCGGGAGCAGCAACGGCTCCCTGAATGTCAGGATTTGCCTGGTGCCATTGCTGATGAGAAGGCTTTGGATCCGCCCCACTGTTTCTTCGACATGAAGTTCGCGGGGATTGTGAATGATATGATCGAGCCCCTCGAGAGCGATTTCAATCATGTCGTCCTTGTTGTCATAGGTCAACCCGATCAGAGGAACCCATTCCGCCTCGATCTGTGCACCGAGATCGGGCGCGTCGACCTCCACCTCGATCCGTTTGCCCGCCAGTTCCCGCGAAACGCGGTCAAGGAAACCGCTCCACTCTGCTTTTTCAACTTTCCGGCTCATCACATTTCTCCATCAGGAACTATCGATCAAACGCCGCCGTGCTGCCTTGACGATCGTCAATTGCGAGGGATGGGAAGACGAAGCTTCAATGGACGCGCGCACGGGCGGTGATCTGGATGCGGCGCTTGGCCTGCAGGGCGATTGCGCCACGGTGCTGCAGTTCGGTCAGCGCGCGGCAGACCGTTTCGACCGAGAGAGCCAGATAGTCGGCAATATCGTAGCGCGACATTTGCAGCACGACGACGGTGTGGTCCAGCTCCGACGAGCGCACCGCCATCTCGGCAAGGAACGCCATCACTTTTTCGACCGCCGTCACGCGCCCCAGAATGAACATGCGCGCGTGCGAGCGGGATACGGCTTCCACGGCAACCTCGCGGATGCCGCGGCCGAGCGCAGGGCTGGAATCGGCGAGCGCTTCGACCTGCCTGCGGGGGTAGCAGGCGATGACCGTTCCTTCTCTGGCGGCCTCGACCGTCAGATGATTGGCATTCCGGGAGCCAAAGCCGAAATAGTCGCCGGCCAGAAAAAAATCGACGATGCGGCGGCGGCCGTCGGCGAGCAGAAGATAATTGCGCGCGGCGCCGCTGACCACGCGATACCAGTCCTGTCTGACATCATCCGCACCAAAAATCTGCTGACCGCAACGGCATGTGCGCGTCGTTGCTAGGGGTTCCATCGCATGCAGCGCGTCGCCGTCCGACGACCGAATATATTCATGGGACTGCGGCGGGGATCGATAGGGAACTTTCAACATTGTGCTCGCCTCTGATCTTACCGAAACGCTGCACAAGAGAACGCGCTGCCGGAACCGGCGACCTTGTTCTTGTGGTCCCAGATTTGTCACGCGCGGATTATCTCGGATAACAAATCACAGGCGCTCCCCTGTGCACGAAGAACACGCACTGGGTGCTTCCGATCCAGGAAGGAACGAATTATTTTGAGACGGCACCTTCAAATGCCGCTGCGTCGAAAACCTGCCGTCAGGCTCCACCCGACACGGCGGCATGAAGGTAGTGGCTGCGCACGGAATGGAGCTTGAGCGCGAACGCCAGCAAAAACGCGCCGAATACAATTGCATAAGCGCCGAGCCACCATGTGAGCACAAGCGCGCCGAGCAACGGCGCGACAATGAGCAGACCGCCATAAATGATCGACGCGAGGCCTCCGAGGCCCAGCCACCATCTTCCGTGTCCGGCGCGCAAGCGGAAGGCGGCCGTTACCATCATTGCGCCCGACGCAAGTGCCCACGCCGCGACCAGAAGAACGAAGGCGAGCACGGTCAGGCCTGGCCAGAGAAAAGCGAGCGTGCCCGCGGCGAGATCAAGAATACCCTCGAAGGTCAGCAGACTCCAGCGATCGTGCCGCCTCGCCGCGCGCACCGCAGCGATGATCGCCATCACCCCGTCGACGAGCATATAGGCCGAAAAAACCAGCACGAGTGACAGCATCGTGACGCCCGGCACGACGAACGCGATAAGACCAAACAGAATGCTGATGAAGCCGCGCAGCGCGACAGCCCACCAATTGCGGACGAGAATCGCGCCGGTTGCGTCGGATTCCGGCGTGCTCATGGCGCGAATTACGCCCAGTGGCCGGGAATCCAGACCCAGCCGAGGGGCCTGTGCACCCAATGCCCCGGAATCCAGACGGCGCCCACATATGGCGGATTCGCCCAATAACCGCCCACCCAAGCCCAGCGGCGGCCCAACCAGCGCCAATATCCAGGCGCCCATACCCATCCCGGATGCGGCCGTGACGGAATGACTTCGGCACGCGCTGCCGGTGGACGAAGATGGACAAAGACAGCAGCCTGCGCGGAATGCGGCGGCACCGACAGACAAAGCGCGGAGGCAAGCGCGCCTGCCGCTGCAAGTCTCAGTGGTTTATAGCGCGCCATGAAGACATCCTCCTTTTGACGGGCGACATGCGTATCGCGGCCTGTAGCGCCGCGCCTTGACGGTCATCAATAGCGGGCGAGCTAATGGTTTGCCCGCGGCGATTGGGCGTCAGATCGAGATCGCCGGAAACAGTTTGAGTGCGAAGATGCGGCAATGAGAATAGCGTGATAGCTACTACATTACCGTCGACCGCTCACATGAAACACAGATCGGCGGGCGTGGACCGGGACAGAATCTTGTGCCAGCGCATTTCCGTAAAAGGGGCGCGTTGCGCGATTTCGAGATCAACCGCATCCCCGTCGACAGCCAGATTGCCGCCCTGCCCCTCGAAGGCAAGCTCGCCGCAGCCCTTTCTCCCTCGCCTTGCAGGGAAGGAAAGTTTGGCGCGGAGAAAATCGCCTCAGTGAATCGCGTGGCTGGGCGCCGCCGGCTCGTCGAGCGAATCTTCGGCGGCATCGAAAGTCTTTCCGTTGATGATTAGCCCGGTTTTCCCGGAACTGACCTTTACGCTCGCGCCATCGCCGATCTCGCCTTCCAGCAGCATCTGCGCCAGGGGATCCTGCAGCCGTCTTTGAATCACGCGCTTGAGGGGCCGCGCGCCATAGACCGGATCATAGCCTGCGGCGGCGAGCCAGTTGCGGGCCTTGTCGTCGAGCGTGATCTCGATCTTGCGGTCGGCGAGCAACTTCTGAAGGCGCGCGACCTGGATGTCGACGATCTTGTCCATGTTCGCGCGGCTGAGCCGGTGGAACAGAATAATTTCATCGAGCCGGTTGAGGAATTCGGGGCGGAAATGCGCCCGAACCGCCTGCATGACCTGCGCGCGCGCCTGGGGCGAGTCCCCGCTTTCCCCGGTGGACAGAAATTCCGTCCCGAGATTTGAGGTGAGAATGATCACCGTATTGCGGAAATCAACCGTGCGCCCCTGCCCGTCGGTCAGACGTCCGTCATCGAGCACTTGAAGCAGGACATTGAACACGTCGTGATGCGCCTTCTCGACTTCGTCGAACAGGATCACCTGATAGGGCCGCCGGCGCACGGCTTCGGTAAGCACGCCACCTTCCTCGTAGCCGACATAACCGGGTGGCGCGCCGATCAGCCTGGCTACGGAATGTTTCTCCATGAACTCCGACATGTCGATGCGCACCATCGCGCTGTCGTCGTCGAACAGGAAGTCGGCGAGTGCCTTTGTGAGTTCGGTCTTGCCGACGCCAGTCGGGCCCAGGAAGAGGAACGAGCCGATCGGCCGGTTGGGATCCTGCAGGCCCGCGCGCGCGCGGCGCACCGCGTTCGAAACCGCCCGCACCGCTTCGTGCTGTCCGATGACGCGCTTCTCGAGCGAGTCTTCCATGTGCAGAAGCTTTGCCCGCTCGCCCTCGAGCATTTTATCGACGGGAATGCCGGTCCACCGTGACACGACCTCGGCGATGTGCTCGGCCGTAACCGCTTCGTTGGCAAGCGCAGATTGTTGTTTGTCCTCGACCGCCCTGAGCTTGCGTTCGAGATCGGGAATGACGCCATAGGCAAGCTCGCCGGCGCGCGCGAGATTGCCGCGGCGCTGCACGACATCAAGCTCCTGCCGCGCGGCATCGAGCTTCTCCTTCAATCCCTGCACTTCCTGGACGGACTTCTTCTCTTCCTGCCATTTTGCGGTCAGCGACGCCGATTTCTCTTCCGTCTCGGCAAGCTCTCCTTCGAGGGCCGCGAGGCGGTCCTTCGACGCCCGGTCGCTTTCCTTCTTCAGGGCCTCGCGCTCGATCTTGAGCTGGATGATGCGCCGGTCCAACTCATCAAGCGCTTCAGGCTTCGAGTCGATCTGCATGCGCAGTCGGCTCGCGGCTTCATCCATCAGATCAATGGCCTTGTCGGGCAGCAAACGGTCGGCGATGTAACGGTGCGAGAGCTGCGCGGCAGCCACGATCGCGCCGTCGGTGATACGCACGCCGTGATGGACTTCGTATTTTTCCTTCAAGCCGCGCAGGATCGAAATTGTGTCCTCTACGGTCGGTTCCGAAACGAAGACAGGCTGGAAGCGCCGCGCGAGCGCTGCGTCCTTTTCCACATGCTTGCGATATTCGTCGAGCGTCGTCGCGCCGATGCAATGCAATTCGCCGCGCGCAAGCGCGGGCTTGAGCAGATTGGATGCATCCATCGCACCTTCGCCTTTGCCGGCGCCGACCAACGTATGCATTTCATCGATGAACAGGATGATACCGCCGGCCGCGGCGATGATTTCGTTCAGCACGGCTTTCAGCCGCTCTTCGAATTCACCGCGAAATTTGGCGCCGGCGATCAACGAGCCCATGTCCAGCGCCATCAATCGCTTGTCGCGCAGGCTTTCCGGCACGTCGCCGTTCACGATCCGCAGCGCGAGGCCCTCGGCGATGGCCGTCTTGCCGACGCCGGGCTCGCCGATCAGGACCGGATTGTTCTTCGTCCGGCGCGAAAGAACCTGGATGGTGCGGCGGATTTCCTCGTCGCGTCCGATCACCGGATCGAGCTTTCCGCTGCGCGCCAGATCCGTCAGATCGCGTGCATATTTCTTGAGCGCGTCGTAGCTGTTCTCCGCGGTCGCGGAATCCGCGCTGCGTCCCTGGCGCAATTCCTTGATCGCATTGTTGAGATTCTGCGGACGCAGATTTGCATCCTTGAGGATGCGTCCGGCCTCGGTGCCGCTTGCCATCGCAAGAGCGAGCAGAAGCAGTTCGGCGGTGACATAACTGTCGCCCGACTTCTTCGCCATTTCCTGCGCCGAGTCGAGCACACGGGCGAGTTCGGTAGAAACGTAAACCTGACCCGCTCCGGAACCTTCGACATGCGGGATCTTGCCCAGCGCGATTTCAGTCTGCTGGCGGACCAGGTCCGGGCGGCCTCCCGCAGCAGCGATCAGCCGCGAGGCGAGACCCTCCTCGTCATCCATTAGCACCTTCAGCAGGTGGAGGGGATCAATGGCCTGATTATGGGAGCGAACTGCAAGGCTTTGCGCAGACTGAATGAATCCGCGCGACCGCTCGGTAAACTTCTCGATGTCCATATTTGCCTCTCGGACAGGGCTCCTCCAAGGCAGCCGCTGCGCTTTGGAAACGGCGCAGCCTCAATCGAGCACCGCACCCCGACAAATATTTAGACCGGCATTCGCAGGCAACAAGGGCCGCAGTTACGCTGCGGCGTCGTCGATTTCCTCTTCCTCGGCGTCCTGGCCCGCATCGGCCAACGAGAACGAGGCCGCACTCCCGCTATGCGAGGGATCGCGCCCGTTGCCGGAAACCGCGGAGCCGTTTGCCGGGTAGGGTTGGGCCTGCTGATAAGGCTGCTGCTGGGGCTGGCTGGCCGCCATGATCCGCCAGTAATGCTCGGCGTGCTGCAGGTAATTTTCGGCTGCGACACGGTCGCCGGCGGCGTTCGCATCGCGCGCCATCTGCAGGTACTTCTCATAGACATGAGAGGCGGAGCCGCGGATCTTGATTTCCGGTCCGGACGAATCGAATGTCCGATTGGGATTATGATTGCTGGTTTGCGGCCTCCGGCCGCGACTGCGAGAGCGCTTCACGGGTTCCCCTGTCCTTCCACTTTTCTCATGCGTGTTTCTTCATTCGTGTCTGGGCGCCTTCGCGTCCCGCCCGGATGTCCCTGCATCACCAACCCCGTCGCACCGCGCGGCACGCGCGTATTGCCGGCCCATAAAAGCTCAGGACGTCTTTCGCTTTGCACGGACAGCAGCGCTGACGATTACGCCGACCGCCCCCGCGGTCCCAAAACGCCGATTCCGCCCGGCGTCGGCGGGCTCCGTGCTTACCCCTAAACGAAGGGCAAGCTAGCGGGTCGCAGGTTCCTTTCCAACTGAATTTTTCAGGGGCGCCAACTGGCAGCCCTCCCCTGCGCGGCCAATGGCCAGACAGCGGGGAATGCCGGAAAGATCGTCAACGGCATGCCGGACTTCAAGCCCACCGTTCATGATAATTTTCGAAACCTTGTCCACCTGGCCTGTCCCGATTTCGAAAAATGCCATCCCACCCGGCGACAGGGAGGCCGCAACAAGCGGCAAGAAGCTCCGGAAGCCCTCCAGCCCGTCAGGCCCCGCTGCGAAGGCAGCCCGCGGTTCATAATTTATGATCTCGGGCGCACTTGCGGCGAATTCCTCGTCCGTCAGATAAGGCGGATTGGCAAGAATCAAATCGAACTCACGCGCCAGGTCGCGAAGCTGCGAAGGAAAACCGCCAAGGCGCCAAGGCGCCAAGGAAATATGGCGTCCAAATGCGCGCAAGAAATCCTCGGCGTCTTGGCGTCTTGGCGGTTCAACGTCTTCGACACCCGCGCCTCCGCGTCTCTGCGTGTTTACCTGCCTGGACTGGGCATCCGCGGCCTCAACAAGTTCGAACCAATAGCGGTCATCCAATTTGTGCCGGGCGGCGTTGCGCCTGGCGTAGGCAAGCGCCGCTGCCGAACTGTCGATGCCAAGCCCGATCGCGTTCGGCCGCTCCTTCAGCGAGGCAATCAGCAGACAGCCAGAGCCTGTACCGATGTCGAGAACCCGCAGCGGCGCGTCGGTATCGGGAAATCTGCGTAGTGATTCCTCCACCAACGTCTCGGTTTCCGGACGCGGAATGAGCACTCCCGGCCCGACTTCGAATTCGAGACTCCAGAATTCTTTCCGTCCCGTGATGTAGGCGAGCGGTTCGCGCGCCGCGCGGCGCCTGATGAGTGATTCGAAGATTTCGATCCGGGCTGGCGTCGCCTCGGCGAAGAACAGGTCGCCGGATGGAATACCCAGCGCCTGCGAAAGCAGAATGCGCGCATCGAGCCGCGCCGATTCGATTCCGGCCGCCTGTAATAGCGCGGCGCCGCGCGCCAGCGCCTCACGAATGGAGATTTTCACTGGACCGTTTCGGTCTCGAGCGCGGCAAGGCGATTGGCCTGATCTTCGGTGATCAGCGCATCGACGATTTCACCAAGTTCGTCGCCGGAAAGAATGCGCTCGAGCTTGTAGAGCGTCAGGTTGATCCGGTGATCCGTGACGCGCCCTTGCGGGAAATTATAGGTACGAATGCGCTCGGATCTGTCGCCTGAACCGACGAGATCCTTTCGTTCGGCCGCCCGCGTTGCCGCGATGCGCGACCGTTCCGCTTCGAACATCCTGGCCTTCAGGAGTTTCATCGCCTGGGCCTTGTTCTTGTGCTGCGATTTCTCGGTCTGCTGCGCCACGACAATGCCAGTGGGCAAATGGGTGATGCGCACCGCACTTTCCGTCTTGTTCACGTGCTGACCGCCGGCGCCGCTGGCGCGATACACATCGATCCGCAGATCTTTTTCGTCGATATGGACATCCACGTCTTCGGGTTCGGGCAGGACGGCAACTGTTGCCGCTGAGGTATGGATGCGGCCCCCCGCTTCGGTCACGGGAACGCGCTGCACCCGATGCACGCCGCTTTCGAATTTGAGCTTCGCATAGGCACCCTGCCCCGCGACCTCCATGACGGCCTCGCGTATGCCGCCGAGGTCGCTATCGCTCTGACTCATTATTTCGGTCCGCCAGCCCATGAGCTGCGCGTAACGCTGATACATACGCAGGAGATCGTCGGCGAAGAGTGCAGCCTCATCGCCGCCGGTCCCCGCGCGCACTTCGACAATTGCCGAGGAATTATCCGCCGCATCCTTCGGCAGCAACTTCAGCTGCAAATCACGCTCGAGCCTTGCGAATTTGTCCTTGAGCTCTGCACGTTCCTCTTCCGCAAGCGCCCGCAACTCGGGATCGCTCGTGCTGTCATTCGCCATTGTGTCCGCATCGCCAAGTGCCCGCGCGGTATTGCGATAGGCGGCCACTGCCTCGACCACGGGCGCCAGCTCCGCATGTTCGCGCGAAAGCCTGACGTAAGCCGAGCCGCTTGCACCGGAAGAAAGTTCGGCTTCCAGAGCCGCAAAGCGGTCAACCAACCGCGCAAGCGTGGTTTCGGGAATCATGATGGAAAAATGAGCGCGCTAAAGCGCGGGCTCAAGGGCTGCGGTGTTGTTGCGGTCGCTCTCGATCTCCGCCGCCTTCTTCTCGCAGAGTTCGACGACATGATCGACGAGCTTGCCATTGTCGAGCTTATAGGCCGGCTTGCCGTTCAGATAGATCATCCCCGCGCTGCCGCCGGCCCCGCCGCCCGTAAAGCCCAGATCGGTTTCGCGTGCCTCGCCCGGTCCGTTGACCACGCAGCCTATGATCGAAAGCGTCATGGGTGTCGAGATATGTTTCAGGCGGTCTTCCAGCGTACGGACGGTATCGATCACGTTGAACCCCTGCCGGGCGCAGGATGGGCAGGAAATGATATTGACGCCGCGGTGGCGCAGGTTCAGCGACTTCAGGATATCGAAGCCGGCGCGGATTTCCTCGACCGGATCGGCGGACAGCGACACACGTATCGTATCGCCGATGCCGGACCACAACAGCATGCCCATGCCGATGGCCGACTTGACGGTGCCCGACATCAGGCCGCCGGCCTCGGTGATTCCGAGATGCAGAGGATAGTCGCAGGCCTCGGCCAGGCCCTGATAAGCGGCGACGGCGAGGAACACGTCGGAGGCCTTCACGCTGATCTTGAATTCGGTGAAGTCATTATCTTCGAGAATGCGCGCATGGTTGAGCGCGCTTTCGACCATCGCCTCGGGGCAGGGTTCGCCGTAACGTTCGAGTAGTTCCTTCTCAAGCGAACCCGCATTCACACCGATTCGCATGGAGCAGCCATGATCCTTCGCCGCCTGCACCACATCGCGAACGCGCTGCGCCGAGCCGATATTGCCGGGATTGATCCGCAGGCAGGCCGCGCCCGCCTTCGCCGCCTCGATCGCCCGTTTGTAGTGAAAATGAATGTCCGCCACGATCGGGACCTGGGCGGCCCTGACGATCGTTTTTAGCGCCGCCGTCGATTCTTCGTCGGGGCAGGACACGCGCACGATATCGGCGCCCGCTTCCTCAAGCGCCCGCACCTGCGCGATTGTCGCGCCGGCATCCGATGTCACCGTGTTGGTCATGCTCTGGACGGAAATCGGCGCGTCGCCGCC
>DATAYG010000037.1:0-24841 GCA_036272695.1 Rhizomicrobium sp.
CTGGTGAGACCCCCGTAGCAGATTTCAAGAGAATTATCTGCATCCCGCTCCCACGAGGGGCATGGCTGTCCGGGCGAATCGCAGTTCAGCAGCGAGATGCGCGTATTGGTCGAGTGTGCGAGCAATCCGCGCGGGAGGAGATTAGGAAATGCGTTTCCCGGTCTTGGCGGAAACATGCGGACCCATCCGCAGAGGGGCCGACCTCACCCCCGTCATGGCCGGGCCGTTATCCAGGCCATCCATGACCACCGCGCCCGCAGGTACGCGTCATGCTCGGGTCAGCCCAATGCATACTTCGTGTTGGTCATCGTATGGACGGCGATCTGACGTTACCCAAATAATGACCCGGACCGTGTTCATGGATGGCCGGACAAGCCCGGCCATGACGAACTTATTACATGCGATGTGGGTCGCATTGAACAGATTTGTACGATTCCCCTTTGCGCGGAAGTTAGGCAGGCGGCATGCGGTATTTGCCCGGACAGCCGTGCCTGGTCCGGGGGAGAGGAGAGACCGTCAATGCGGCGAGCGGAATTTCTCGAGGGCTGCAAACGGGCTCCCGGTGCGGTCGGCGTCGTCGGGCGCTTCGAATTCCACGCCGGGCGCGCGGGGATAGGGATCGATGGCGAGGGCGAATTCCTCGCGCAGCGGTGCGGCGAGATCGTAGCGCAGGCTGTCGATTTCATCCGGTGCATCTTCGTCGGCCGCGGCGGGCACGACGAGCCCGCCCTTGTCTTCCTGGCGGTCGAGACCGGGCGTGAAGTGAAGGGTACGGGTGAAGCTGCGCGCGACATGCGACTGCACGGGCTCGAGCGTCACCACGCAGCTTTGCACGATGTCGGCCTCGAACTCTGTTTCCAGGAGATACGTTGTGCGCGATTGCGGATGGACCCTGATATGCGCGCCGAAGCGCGAGACCGCATCGACCCCCGCCCATTCCGCGAGTCGCTTCAGTTCCTCGGGGCCGGCAATGATGTCGGTTTCAAACCCCTGCTCCGGTAGCCTGGAGAGATCATGAAAATGTTGGAGGGGAATCGTGGTCATGATTGTTCGTCTCTGTCATCGCGGGGTACCGGACCGAAATCCGCCTCGCCTTCCGCCAACTGGGAGTGCGCGAGCTTCGCCCGTGCAGCACCGACATATTTGGCCAGCAGCGCCGCCTGTTCAATGCGCGCGGCCTCGCCGCGATAGACATTGCGCAGCAGCGCGGCGGCCAGCGCACCTTCTTCGTGCGTCTCGCCATAGGCGCGCAGCCGGCCGTAAAACGCTCCTGCCATCGCCTTTATGCGCCGGCTTATGCCCATATCGCCGGCGCCCTGCTCCCGCAGCGCTTCGTCGAGCCGTGTGAACAGCGCATCGACCAGCACCTGCGCCAGGTCGCGCTCGCCTTTCGCCTGCAGAGCCTCGAGGACCATCCAGGCATGCAATACAAGGAGATCGAAGCGTCCATCGAAAGTGTCGCTCACGCCATAGGCGGCGTGGAAGACAGGGTCGCGCGCCTGTGCCGAAAGGCGTGCGCAGAGCCTGTCCGCGACCCCGCGGCGTTGCCTGCGCCGCCTGAACGCGCTCAGCATCTGCACGGGCAGACCCGCAAAGAGGCTTGAAACTGCCGGAGGGCAACGTTAGCACAGGGCATGCGGGGCGGGCTTCCCGAGGTGAAAATGATGCGGTATCCGCTTGCGGCGCTTACGGTTCTGGCTCTGGCCGGCTGCGTCCCGGTTGTCAACCAGCGTGGCTATCTTCCCGATTCGGTTGGCGAAGCCGCCATCAAGCCGGGCCAGGACACCGAAACCAGCGTTCAGGCAAGGCTTGGCGATCCGTCCACGCGCGCCACGTTCGGCTCCGATTCCTGGTACTATATTTCGAGCGTCGAGCGGCAGCTCGCCTTTTTCGATGCGAAGACCCAGACGCGGTCCATCTTCGCCATCCATTTCGACAAGGATGGCAAGGTGGCCGATACGCGGCACTTCAGTCTCGCCGACGGTCATGTGGTCGCGTTCGAGACACGGACCACGCCGGCCAAGGGCCGCGAGCTGACCTTCCTGCAGCAACTGTTCAACGCCACGCCGGGCGTCCCGATCGGCACGCTCGCGCCCAGTGGCGGACAAGGTGCGCCCGGAGGTGGAGGCGGCGGCTACCCCGGCGGCGGCCACTGACGCCGATCAGCCAAAGCCGTGGAACCCGTGCGCCAGCGTGGCGAGCAGGAGCAGCGCCACGATGTTTGTGATCTTGATCATCGGGTTCACGGCCGGCCCTGCGGTATCCTTGTAGGGATCGCCGACGGTGTCGCCGGTCACGGCCGCCTTGTGAGCATCCGAGCCCTTGCCGCCAAAATGGCCGTCCTCGATGAATTTCTTGGCGTTATCCCAGGCCCCGCCGCCTGAAGTCATCGAGATCGCCACAAACAGGCCCGTCACGATCACGCCCAGAAGCATCGCACCCAGCGCCGAGAACGCTTCGGCGCGGCCGGCTATGAGATTCACAATGAAATAGAGCACGATCGGCGAGAGCACCGGCAGCAGCGAGGGAACAATCATCTCCCGGATCGCGGCGCGGGTCAGCATGTCCACTGCCCGGCCGTAATTCGGCTTCTGCGTGCCCAGCATGATGCCCGGCATTTCCCGGAACTGGCGCCGCACTTCTTCAACCACCGCCGCTGCCGCACGGCCGACCGCCGTCATCGCGATGCCGCCGAACAGATAGGGCAGCAAACCGCCGATAAAGAGGCCGACTACGACCCAAGGGTCGATAAGCGAGAAAGTCGGCGCGGAGAGCCCACTGAAATACGTATAAGTGTTGGAATGCGAGATAAAATAGTTAAGGTCCTGCGTGTAAGCCGCGAAAAGCACCAGGGCGCCGAGACCGGCCGAACCGATCGCGTAGCCCTTCGTGACGGCTTTCGTCGTATTTCCCACCGCATCGAGCGCGTCGGTCGTCTTGCGCACGTCGCCTTCCAATCCCGCCATTTCCGCGATGCCGCCGGCATTGTCGGTCACCGGGCCGAACGCATCGAGCGCGACGATCATTCCTGCCAGCGACAGCATGGTCGAGACCGCAATTGCGATGCCGAACAGCCCGGCGAGCCAGTTCGCGACGACGATGCCGACGCAGATGACAAGCGCCGGCAGCGCGGTCGATTCCATCGAAATCGCAAGGCCCTGGATGACATTGGTGCCATGGCCGGTGCGCGAAGCCTCCGCGATCATGCGGACCGGGCGGAAATTCGTGCCGGTGTAATATTCGGTGATCCAGATGATGGCGCCGGTAACCGCCAGACCGACAATGCCACAGAAGAACAGCGACTGACCGGTGATTGCGCGGCCGGCGATCTCCCCGACCGTGGTGTTCAACCCGACGAGCCAGTCGGTCAGCGGCCACAGACCGATCAACGAAAGAACACCCGTTGCGATCACGCCCTTGTAGAGCGCGCCCATGATTGAATTGCTCTTTCCGAGCTGGACGAAGAAGGTACCGATGATCGAGGTGACGATGCACATCGCGGCAATCGCCAGCGGAAAGAGCATCAGCTGCGAGCGGGCGACGCCCTGGAAATAGATCGAGGCCAGAACCATTGTGGCGACGGTCGTCACCGCAAAGGTCTCGAACAGATCGGCAGCCATGCCCGCGCAGTCGCCGACATTGTCGCCGACATTGTCGGCGATAGTTGCCGGGTTGCGCGGATCATCCTCGGGAATACCGGCCTCGACCTTGCCCACCATGTCGCCGCCGACATCGGCGCCTTTCGTGAAAATGCCGCCGCCCAGTCGCGCGAAGATCGAGATCAACGAAGCCCCGAAGCCGAGCGCGACGAGAGCATTGGAGATGGTCCTGCCATCGGCTTCATTGTTGATGTCGAGATGCAGCACGTAGCGCAGGATCGTATAATAGCCGGCGACGGCGATCAGGCCGAGACCGGCTACCAGAAGACCCGTCACCGCGCCCGAGCGGAAAGCGATCGAGAGCCCGGCCGCAAGTCCGTGGCGTGAAGCTTCCGCGGTGCGGACGTTGGCACGCACGGAAACGTTCATGCCGATGTACCCGGCCAGGCCCGAGAATGTCGCGCCGATCAGGAAGCCGAGCGCCACCTGCCAGCCGAAGATCAGGAAGGCGATGAGGAGGATGACGACGCCCGCAATGGCGATCGTCGTGTACTGACGATTGAGATAGGCGGCCGCACCCTCCTGGATGGCGGCGGCGATTTCCTGCATGCGCTCCGTGCCGGCACTCTTCGAGAGCACGTCACGCACGGTCCACGCCCCGTAGAGCAGCGCCAGGACGCCGCACACCAGGATGAGAATAAGCTGCAGGCTCATCATTTCTTCCTTCATTTGAGCGGATACGCGCCGCGCGGCGGCCGTCAGCGCCGGCGAATTCCCCTGCCCGGACACCGGCTTGGCCGGCCCAAAAAGCGGCGGAACATGCCAAAAGCCGCAGAGCGAGGCAACGCCGCCGGGCGGCATGCGACAGTTAGGTCACGTTGAATTCGAAACGGATCCTCAGAAATGCGTGTAACCGCGACGTTCCAGCGGGACTTCGCCTCCGGTTGAATCCAGGAAAGCGACTGTGCTGCCGGGTACTACACGGCCGATGGTGGTCACGTTGGTCGCGGTCCGGCGTGCCACTTCGCGAATCGCATCCGAAGCTTCGGCAGGGGCCGTAAAGGCGATCTCGTAATCATCGCCCGCGGTTGCGGCACGGATGCGGGCGTCGAGTTCCGTGCCCCATAGGCCTTGCAGGTGTGATGATAGGGGAATTGCGGAGCTGTCGGTCTCGATCCGGACGCCGGAGACATCGGCGATATGGCCGAGGTCGGCGAGAAGGCCATCGGAGACGTCAATTGCGGCGTTCGCAATGCCTCTGATGGCACGCCCGAACGCCAGGCGCGGCGTTGGAACCTGATAACGCGAGATCAGAAATTCCGCCGCGGTATCAAGTGATGGCGGATATTCCTGAACCAGAATGGCAACGCCGGCCGCGGCATCGCCGATGGAGCCGGTGACGAAAACCTGGTCCCCAGACCGCGCGCCCTTTCTTCTGATGAGTGCGTCTTCCGGCACAAACCCAACCGCCGTCACGGTAATCGTTACCGGGCCGGGTGTGGAATTGGTTTCGCCACCAAAGAGCGAGATTCCGAATTCTTGTTGATCGCGCGACAGTCCCTGGGCGAATTCCTCGAGCCAGCGGGTATCCGGCCATTCGGGCAGCGCTAATGCCAGTAGATAGGCGGCCGGCGCGGCACCCTTTGCGGCCAGATCCGAAAGGGCGCGGCGCAGTGCCTTGCGCCCGACCGTCGATGGCGGGTCGTCACGGCGGAAGTGCACGCTCTCGATCAGCGAGTCGGTCTTGAGCACGATTTCGCAGCCGGGCCTCGGCGCGAGCAGCGCAACATCGTCGGCGAGGTCCATGGCCCCCGGCGCCCCGCGCGCGAGCGGCGCGAAAATCCGTTCGATCAGTTCGAATTCCCCGAGCCGTCCCCTCGCCTCAGCCCTGTTTGCGGTCATTCGGCGCCGGGCCCGTCGAATTCCGAGGTGCGATGAGCATGCGCCAACCGGTCGAGGACTGCATTGACGAAGCCGCATTCTTCCGCGCCGAAGAAGCGGCGGGCAATCTCGATATATTCATCGATCACCACCCGCGCCGGCACATCCTCGCGCCCGATCAGTTCGAACGCCGCGGCCCGGAGAATGGCCCGCAGAATGGAATCGATGCGCTGCAGCTTCCAGTCCTTGCTCAGCGACGACGCGACGGCACGATCGAGATCCGACTGGTGATGCGGGACGCCGGACACGATCCGCCGAAACAGCGCTTCGTCGGCGCATTCCGCTTCATTCCGAAACCGATGTTCGCAAAATTCCTGCGCAACCGTTTCGGCATCGTTGCCGGTCAACTCCATTTGATACAGCGCCTGGACTGCGGCCAGCCGCGCCGAACGCCGGTCGGCATGCGCGTTGGAATTTGTTTGTGAAGCCGCAGGCATTATCGCCGTGCCACCAACTTTGCCCGGAGTTCGATGAGAGCGAGACTGGCGCGGGCCGCATCCCCACCTTTGTCCTGTCCCTGGCGATCGGCGCGTGCCACAGCCTGTTCTTCCGTGTCGCAGGTCAGAATGCCGTTGCCGATGCACAGTCCGTGCTGGAGGCCGAGTTCGGTGAGACCTCGCGCCGATTCGGTTGCCACAATCTCGAAGTGATATGTTTCGCCACGAATGACGCAGCCGAGCGCAACGAACCCGTCATAGCTTCTTGCCGTGTCTTCGCCGGCGCGCGCGGCAATCAGAATGGCCGGCGCGATTTCGAGAGCGCCCGGAACGGTCACCCGTTCGAAATGCGCACCAGCCCTTTCCAGCACCGCCGTCGCGCCGTCGAGGAGCGCATTGGAGACATGCGGATAGAACCGCGCTTCCACGATGAGAATTCTCGCCGTCATTCCGCGCCGTCCCGTCTGGTCCCGCGAATGGGGTGTGTGTCCACGATGTCGAGACCGTAGCCTTCGAGCGCCACCACCTTCTTTTCCGGCGTGTCGGTCAACAGAATCATGTTGCTGATTCCGAGATCGAGCAGAATCTGCGCGCCGACACCATATTCCTTGACCCGGCGGCGATCCGCGTCATCCGCCGTACGACGAAGCAAGGCATCGGAGACGAAAGTCGGTCGCGTCTGCCGCAACACCACGACTACGCCGCGGCCCGCCCGCGCCACGATCCGCATCGATTCGGCGAGCGTGTCCTTTTCATAGGACGCATAACCGAGCATGTCGCTGAAAATGTTGAGCGCATGCATGCGGACGAGAACGGGTTCGGGTCCGCCCAGATCGCCTTTCACCAGCGCGATATGTTCGGCATATTCGATCGTGTTCACATAAACGAACAGGCGCCATTGGCCGCCGAAATGGCTTTGAAATTCGCTTTCCACGGTGCGCTGGACGAAGTGATCATAGCGCCTGCGATAGGCGATCAGATCGGCGATGGTTCCGATCTTGAGGCCGTGAAGCTGTGAAAACTGTACGAGATCCGGCAACCTCGCCATAGTGCCGTCGTCATTCATGATTTCGCAGATCACGCCGGCGGGATAAAGCCCCGCGAGCCGCGCAATATCCACGGCGGATTCGGTGTGGCCGGCGCGTACGAGCGTGCCGCCATGGCGGGCGACCAACGGGAACACATGACCCGGCATTACGATGTCGTCCGGACCTTTCGTGGAATCGATTGCGACCGAGATCGTATGAGCGCGGTCGTGGGCCGATATGCCGGTGGAGATTCCTTCCCTGGCTTCGATCGAAACCGTGAAGGCCGTTTGGTGCGCCGTGCCGTTGACGTGCGTCATCATCGGAATGCGCAACGCATTCGCCCGCTCCTGCGTGAGCGCAAGGCAGATGAGTCCGCGGCCGTACTTGGCCATGAAATTCACGGCCTGCGGCGTGCACATCTGCGCCGGGATCACGAGATCGCCCTCGTTCTCGCGGTCCTCCGCGTCGACCAGAATGAACATGCGCCCGTTGCGCGCCTCTTCGATCAGTTCCTCGACCGAGGAGAGATAATCCCGGAACATCGGCTTCAGGCTCCGGCCAGCCGCGCCACGTAGCGCGCAAGTACGTCGATTTCGAAGTTGAGGCGGTCGCCCAGACGCGCCTCGCCAAGCGTCGTGACTTTCAACGTGTGGGGGATCAGGTTCACGCCGAAGCGCCGACCGTCCACATCGTTCACCGTCAACGAAACCCCATCCAGCGCGATTGAACCCTTGGGCGCGACGAAACGCGCAAAATCTTCCGGCAACTCGAAGGTCATACACACCGACTCGCCCTCGGACACAACGCTCAGGACTTCCGCCGTACCGTCGATATGGCCGGTGATTATGTGACCACCCAGTTCGTCGCCGACGCGAAGCGGGCGCTCGAGATTGACATGACGGCCGGTCTGCCACCCGCCGAGATTTGTCCTGGAGAGCGTTTCTTCCGACGCTGTGACCGCGAACCAGCAATCGGCAGACGACCCCTTCTCAACAACAGTCAGACACACACCCGCGCAGGCGATCGAAGCCCCGATCGCGATTTTGCCGGCGTCGAAATGCGTGGCGATCGCAACATGCGTGTCGCCCCGCTTTTCGATGCGGCGCACTGTGCCGATATCCGCGACGATTCCGGTGAACATGGCTTCTTTTAGTGCGAGCTGCTGAAGCTTTCCAGAAGATCGGAACCGAGCCGCCGAGCGCCCTTCCCGACAAAAAGCGGCGCCTCGTCAAGTCCAAGGGCCGCCAGCGCTCCTATGGCGGGTTGCCCCGCCGCCCCCAGCAACAAGGGCGCGCGAAAAATATCGAGGCAGTCGGCAAGTCGGCGATCGACGAAACTGGCATGGACGCCGGCGCCGCCCTCTACAATGAGGCGCGTGATGCCGCGTTCGGCAAGCGTGTGGAGCACGGCTGCAATATCGGGACGTCCCCGCGCGTCGCGGCCCACGGGGAAGACTTCCGCACCGCAATCCCGAAGCTCGCCACCACCCTCGCTGACGGTGAAAACCCAAGTCGGTATTTCGCGTGCCGTCCGCGCAAGTTTCGATGAAGGCGGCAGCCGCAAACGGCTGTCCAGCACGACGCGAATTGGAGACCGGTCTTCAAGGCCCGGCAAACGGCATGTCAGCAAAGGGTCGTCCGCAAGGGCGGTTTCCACGCCGATCAGGATGGCGTCGTGCCTGGCGCGCAGCAGGTGTCCGAAACGCCGCGCCTCTTCGCCGGTGATCCAACGGCTTTCGCCGCCGGCGCTGGTCGTGCGTCCATCCGTGCTGCAGGCAATCTTCAGGGTCACGAACGGGCGCCGTTCACGAACGCACAGAAAGAAACCGGCGTTCAGCGCGGCGGCTTCTTCCTTCAGGACATCTGCGACGACCTCGACACCGGCGGCCCGCAATCGATCGAAGCCCTTGCCACTGACGCGCGGATCCGGATCGCCCACTGCGGCGACCACGCGAGCAATGCCGGCCAGCAACAGTGCATCCGCGCAGGGCGGCGTTTTGCCATGATGGGCGCAAGGCTCGAGCGTCACATAGGCGGTCGCACCGCGCGCCTCGTCACCCGCCTCGGCAAGTGCAACCGTCTCGGCATGGGGTCGCCCGCCCCGTCCCGTCCGGCCCCGCCCGACGATTCTTCCATCTGGCGAAAGGATGACACAGCCGACAGCCGGGTTGGGGGCAGCCTCGCCAAGCGCACGCTCGGCCAACCGCAGCGCGTGCCGCATGTGATGCGTATCGACGGGAGGCCGCAAGGGATCAGTCCCGATCGCCGCTCTCCATTTCCCCGATCAGCGCTTCGAAATCCTTCATCTCGCGGAAATTGCGATACACCGACGCAAAGCGCACATAGGCGACCTTGTCGAGACTGCCGAGCGCCTGCATCACCAACTCGCCGATTACGCTTGACGGGATTTCGTTCTCGCCCATGCTCTCCAGGCGCCGCACGATGCCGGTGATCATTCGGTCCACGCGTTCGGCCTCGACGGGCCGCTTGCGCAGCGCGTGTGAAAGCGAGCGCTCCAGCTTGTCGCGTTCGAAAGGTTCGCGGCGCCCGCTTTTTTTGGTGACGATGAGTTCACGCAGCTGGACACGTTCAAACGTCGTGAAACGCCCGCCGCAGCCCGGACAATGACGGCGGCGGCGTATGGCGGAATTATCTTCGCTGGGACGGCTATCCTTGACCTGAGAGTCGTCGTGTCCGCAGAACGGGCAGCGCATCTAGGTTTGCGTCTCCTCTAATTACTATTGGAAGCCGAGATCATTGGGCCGCTTCCATCTCGGAATAGATCGGGAAGGCGCGGCAGAGCTCGGCAACGCGACTGCGAATGCGGCCTTCACACTCAAGATCGCCTTCTTCGCCATTGCGCGCCACGGCTTCGACGATCTCGACAATCATCGCACCGATCTCCCGGAATTCGGCCGGTCCGAAACCGCGGGTCGTTCCGGCAGGTGTACCGAGGCGGATTCCCGAGGTAATCGCGGGCTTTTCGACATCGAAGGGAATTGCATTCTTGTTGCAGGTGATCCGGGCACGATCGAGCGCCTTTTCGGCCGCGCGTCCGGTGGCTTTCTTGGGCCGGAGATCGACCAGCATCAGGTGTGTGTCGGTGCCGCCGGAGACGATATCGAGTCCGTGGGACTGCAGCGCCTGCGCAAGTGTCTTTGCGTTCTCCACGACGGCGCGCGCGTAGGTACGGAATTCCGGTTTCAGCGCTTCGCCGAGCGCCACGGCCTTTGCCGCGATCACATGCATCAACGGCCCACCCTGAAGGCCGGGAAACACGGCCGAATTGATCTTTCGGCCGAGATCGGGATCACGGCTGAGGATCATACCGCCGCGCGGTCCGCGCAATGTCTTGTGCGTCGTCGTTGTGACGACATGGGCGTGATCGAGCGGACTCGGATGCGCGCCGCCGGCCACGAGGCCCGCGAAATGTGCCATATCGACCATGAAGATGGCGCCCACCGCGTCGGCAATCCGGCGAAACGCGGCAAAATCGATAAAACGCGCATAGGCCGAACCGCCGGCGATGATCAGCCTGGGCCGGTGCTCTTTGGCGAGCGCCTCGACAGAATTCATATCGATGAGCTGGTCCTGGCGCCGCACGCCATAGGAGACGGGCCGGAACCATTTTCCGGATTCGTTGACCGGCGAGCCATGCGTCAGGTGTCCGCCCGCATCGAGTGCCAGCCCCATGAAGGTATCGCCCGGCTGCAGCAGCGCCAGAAATACGGCCTGGTTGGCCTGGGCGCCCGAATGCGGCTGCACATTGGCGAATTCGCAGCCGAACAATTCCTTCGCGCGTGCGATCGCCAGTTCCTCGGCCACATCGACGCATTGGCAGCCGCCGTAGTAGCGGCGGCCCGGATAGCCTTCCGCATATTTGTTTGTAAGTACCGAGCCCTGCGCTTCGAGCACCGCGCGCGAGACGATGTTTTCCGAAGCGATCAGCTCGATGTTGTCCTGCTGCCGCCGAAGTTCGCAGCGTATCGCGCGCGCGACATCCGGATCCGCGTCGGCGAGTGCCCGTGAGAAAAAACCGCCATCCTGAAATCCTGGCGCACGTGGAAGAACGGACATCACTGCCTCGCTGCGATCGGCCGATCCGCCTCGCGGACCATGTTTCTTGTAGTGTAGCCGTAAGCCTTCACCAAAGCTAGTATTTCCACAAGGTCCTTTCCCGCGTTGCGTGTGCGTCCACTCGCCGGAAGGATGCAGGAACCGCGCTACGCCGCGGCCGCTCCCGCTGGTCGGCCTGCTCGCCCTTGGCGCGGTTATCATGCGCAGCCGCGCCCCGACCGGCAGCCTGATGCGGACGATCACACGCTGATCAAGGCCGCGGGGGTCCCATAGAGCGCCGCCACGGAACGCGGCGCTTTCATTTTCCGGTTGCGTTTCTGACCGCGAAAGTCGCTTCTTCCGTCGCACCGTTGGCGAACCTCAACGTGACAGGGACTGTTTTTCCCGGTGCCATCGCCGAAGTCGGGTTCAGGCACATGAGGTGATATCCGCCGGGCGCGAATGTGATCGAGCCGCCGGCCGGGATGCTCAAGCTGCGGACATCGTTCATACGACTCATGCCGCCGCTCTCCATGCTCTGATGCAACATCAGCATTCCGCAGGCCGGGCTTTGGGCGCCGGTCAATATCACGGGCGATGCGCCGGCATTGTTGAGCGAGAAATAACCTCCCGCGGGCAACCCGCCGGGCAACGCCCGAAACCAGGCATCCGTGACCGTGAGATCGGCGGCGCCAGCGGGCGCTGCGGCAGTCACTGCAAACAACAGGGGCAGAACGAACTTGGTGGTGCTATGCATTTTCCAGCCTTTCTTCGTTGAGGCGCATTGCCACCAATACGCAGATCATTCCGGCGAGGCTCGTCAGCGTGCTCGGCAGCCAGATGATCAGGCCGCCATAATGCTGATCGCTCAGTGACGGAATATCCCAGAACCGTCCACATATGCGATAAACGGGATAATAATCCGTATTCGAGAGCGACAATATTGCACCTAAAGCCATCTGAAGCGGCTCGACGGCAATCACCAGCAGCGCACGCACGCCGAAACCCAGCCGCGCAGGTGGATGAGGCCGTGGATCGAGAATCAGCGACCAGAAGAATACCCCGTCGATCGCCATGCTCGCATTCATGACATCATACAAATTTGAATCCAGCATGACGCGTGTGTGAAAGTCCGGGATCAGCCACAGATAGATCAGCCCGACGAACAGCACCGGTGCAACTACCGGGTGCTGGATGATATCAACCGTGCCGCGTACCGGTCCCGATGCAAAGAGAGGCTTCAGGAATTGCGGCATGCCCGCCCAGATCGCCTCTCCGGGCGCGCCGAGGGCGATCAGAAACGCGCCGATGTGATGCAACACGAGATGCTGCGCGCGGTGCACGAAAAACATATGCTGCGCGTAGTAGTCGACGTGCGTCTGCAGTGCGGTGTAAGTGGCGAATACGCCCAGCACGAACGACACCTGGCGCCATCGTGGCGGGCGAAGCGCCGCCTGCATCCTGGTGAGCCCGACTGCGAACCAGCCCAGACCAAGACTCGTGACAAGAAAAACAGGCCAGGAGAATTCCCACGGCATCCAGAACGGGAGATCGGCAGGGAAGAACCGGCACGCGAGGGAAACTGCCGCTCCAGCCACAAGCAGAGCACAATAGGCGAGCCAACGCTCTCTAGGGCCGGACCGCGTCGGCGCGGTTTCGTGCATCACTGAAAGGCTTGCCATTCGCGGCGCTTATAAACCGTTCCGCCTTCCTGCGGAGAGACGATTGGTCACACCGCGGGCGCATGAGGGGGCCACACGCAACGACTGAGCCATGTTATCTGGCACCATGTTTCGCCTGCCATTCTTTGGGGCGCTGATCGTTACGCTGATAGTCGCTTCCGGCTGCGGTCCGGCCACCCGCGCCGATGCCACCGATATCACCGGCGTAATGCCGCCTCTCGCATTTTCAATGATCCGGGCCAACGACTCCAAACCCGTGAGCGCCGCCGATTATCGCGGCAAAGCCACACTGCTCTACTTCGGTTATACTCGTTGTCCCGACGAGTGTCCGACCACGCTCGCCAATATCGCGGCTGCCCTGCGTCGTCTCGGTCCGACCGCGCAGAATGTGCGCGTGCTGTTTGTTAGTGTGGACCCGGCCCGCGACACAATCCCGGTACTTAAAGAATATGTGCGCGCCTTTGCGCCGCAGATAGACGGAATGAGGGGAAGCGACAACGCGGTCGCCGTGCTCGCGCGGCGTTTTCGCGTCCTCTACACGGTCACGCCTGCATCACCCGGTCACGCCTATGAAGTTATGCATTCCGATTCTCTGTTTCTGTTCGACGCGTCGGGGC
This sequence comes from Rhizomicrobium sp., assembly GCA_036272695.1. GTDB lineage: Bacteria > Pseudomonadota > Alphaproteobacteria > Micropepsales > Micropepsaceae > Rhizomicrobium. The sequence goes on from DATAYG010000037.1 coordinate 13,360, forward strand.
GGGCACGATACGTGCTGACATCTACTGCCAACACGGCTTCGCTTGCTTCCATGATCGGCGAACTGAACGGTTAGCTTTGCGGCCGTTGAGCCGGATCCGTTCCGGGGGCGTCGATGCGCTGATCCATGGTCTGCGACGGACGGTCGGATCCCGCACAGCCGATCACGCGTGCCGGCACGCCTGCGACGGTGCAATTGGGGGGCACGGGCTGAATGACGACGCTGCCCGCGCCGACGCGGGAATTCTCGCCAACTTCGATGTTTCCCAGTACCTTGGCACCGGCGGAAAGGAGTACACCCCGCCGAATCTTCGGATGACGGTCACCCTTTTCCTTTCCCGAGCCCCCCAGGGTGACGCCATGCAACATGGATACATCGTCCTCGACCACGGCGGTCTCGCCGATCACGATGCCGGTCGCATGATCCATCATGATGCCGCGGCCCATCCGCGCGGCGGGATGGATATCGACGGCGAAAAGCTGCGAAACGCGGCTCTGCAGGAAGTAGGCAAAGGTCGTTCGGCCCTTCAGCCAAAGCCAATGCGCAATGCGGTGACATTGCAGCGCATGGAAGCCCTTGAAGAACAGGAAGGCCTGCACATAACTGTGACACGCGGGATCGCGTTCAAAGACCGCCGAAAGATCTGCGCGCACGGCTTCGCCGATGTTCGGGTCGGCCTCGAGCGCTTCGTCGAACACTTCCCGCGCTTGCATTGCGCTGACTTCTTCGCCGCCGATCTTGCGGGCCAGATGATATGAGAGAGCGTCCTCGAGCAGCACATGATTAAGTATGGTTGCATGCGCGAGACTGGCGAGGGAGGGCTCTTTCTCCGACAGCTCCTGGGCCTGGGCGCGAAGCGCGGACCAGATCGGATCGCAGAGGGCAAGTCTTTCAGCTGGAATGGGCATGCTGTCTCTCCTTGAAACCAGTGTAGCAGAAGGGATATGGCCCTCCTATCCCTCGCCCGGGATACCGGCCCTCCTGCCGGGCCGATAATTTCCGCTCGTGAAGAAATCACAAATGAACGACGGTAAACTGAATGTCCGCGATTCCGGTCCGCTCGAACTTCTTCTCACGCGTCGGTCCGGCTCCGCAAAGAGTATGACAGGGCCGGGCCCGGAAGCATCCCAACTGGACCTCATCCTGGAGGCCGCGGCGCGCGTATCGGACCATGGAAAACTGGCTCCCTGGCGCTTCATTATATTCGAGGGGGAGTCCCGCGCGCGCTTTGGCGAACTTCTTGCCGAATGCGCGCTTCTGGACGATCCCCAGGCAAGTGAGGAACGGCTGCGGCTGGAACGTGAGCGGTTCCTGCGCGCACCCGTGATTGTCGGCGTGGTGAGCCGTGTCCGGGAAGGTATTCCGATACCGGAATGGGAGCAGATCCTCTCGGCCGGTGCTGCCTGCCAGAATCTCGTGCTCGCTGCGCACGCGTTGGGCTACGTCGCCAATTGGATCACCGAATGGTGCGCCTATCATCCCGGCGTTCGTGACCGGCTGGGTCTGAAAAGCGGGGAGCGCATTGCCGGGTTTGTTTATCTCGGAAGTTCGTCCATCCCGCTCGAGGAGCGCAAGCGGACCGATTTCCGGACGCTCGTCACACGATACGGCGCCTGACGCGGAGTCCTACGGAATTCCAATAAGTTTATGCGTCTGCAGGCTCATCCGCCACTGCGGGTGTGCCAGGCAATAGGCAATCGCCGCCCGCACGTTCTCGTCCTTCATCGGCGAATCCATGGGCTGAAGAAAGAAATTCTTGAATGAAAGTGCGGCATAGCGCTCGGGAGGTGCGCCGGGTTGCGGAAATACGAGCTTCAGTTCATCGCCGCGATGGAGCACAAGCGATGCGTCGGCCTTGGGGCTGACGCAAATCCAGTCGACGCCTTCCGGCACCGGCAGCGTCCCGTTTGTTTCGATTCCCACTTCGAAGCCGGCGGTATGGAGCCCCCCTGTCAGTTCTTCATCCAGTTGCAGGAGCGGCTCGCCGCCAGTGCAAACGACATAAGGCCGTGCTCGCTCCGCAGGCGGCCAGCATGCCAACACGGCGGATGCGAGGGATTTGGCGTCCGGGAATTTGCCGCCGCCCGTGCCGTTCGTTCCCACGAAATCCGTGTCGCAGAACCTGCAAATTGCGCTTTCCCGGTCGCGCTCAAGTCCGTTCCAGAGATTGCAGCCCGCAAAGCGCAAAAACACGGCGGCGCGGCCGGTCCGCGCGCCTTCTCCCTGGAGCGTATAATAAATTTCCTTGACCTGATAGCTCATTGGGCAATGTACCGTTCATATCCCCTCGCCCGCAATTCGCAGGCAGCGCATGCGTTGCAACCGTATCCCCAATCGTGCCTGAGACTGCGGTCGCCAGCATAACAGGTAACCGTTTCATCGACGATCAGCTGAACAAATTTCTTCCCGCCGAGTGCCTCGGCCAGTGCCCAGGTATCGGCCTTGTCGATCCACATGAGCGGCGTATGGATTTCGAACTGCGCGTTCATACCGAGACCGAGCGCCCGAGCCATTGCATCGATCGTATCCCTTCGACAGTCGGGATAACCGGAATAATCCGTCTCGCACATCCCCCCCACGAGATGACGAATTCCGCGGCGCCAGGCGAGCGCCGCCGCCGCCGCGAGAAAAAGGATATTGCGGCCGGGCACAAAGGTGGCCGGAAGGCCGTGGAGTTTGGGTGGATTCTCATCCTGATCGCCGCCGGCAATCAGAGCGCTTCCGCCAATGGCCGACAGGAGTCCGAGCGGCAGGACATGATCGGCACCCAATGCCGGCGCCCAGTCGGGAAACTCACTGCGAATACGCGTGAGAATGGCGGGACGCGCGGAAAGCTCGACCGCATGACGCTGCCCGTAGTCGAAGCCTACGGTCTCCACACGGGGAAATCGCCCGAGTGCCCAGGCAAGACAGGTCGTTGAATCCTGTCCGCCGGAAAACAGCACCAAGGCAGCGTCGCCAAGACCCGTCATTTGCCACTCTGTCCATTGCCGGGCGTGCTCAGGGTTGATCCGTGAACGGCCCAGTGCCCGAAGAGCTTAATCGGCTCAGGGGGTTGCCTTTGTTGCAGGGCTGCGACAGCCTTCAGAAGGCAGTTCCCTGGGTGTCGGGCGGTGACGAGAATAGCCATCAGTGGCACGGGCTTTTTTGTCCCTTCCGACGTGATCTCCAATCGCGAGCTCGTGGATTCCTTCAACGAATTCGCGCGGCGGTACAACCAGCGCCATGCCCGGGACATCACGGCCGGGCACACGGCGCCCATCCTGAAATCGAGCGACGAATTCATTGTCAAGGCATCCGGAATCCATCGTCGCCACGTCGTCGCACGGGATGGAATGCTCGATCCGGAGATCATGTGTCCGCGCATGCCGGAGCGGCCGAACGACGCATTGTCGCTGATGGCGGAAATCGCGGTTCATGCCGCGCGCGATGCACTTGCCGCGGCCCATCGCTCGGCGGCGGACATCGACGCGGTTATCGTCGCCGCCTCTGTCGTTCAACGTTTCTATCCGCAGATCGCCATCGAGGTCCAGAACGCCCTCGGTATCACGGGCTTCGGATTTGACCTGCTCGCGGCCTGCTCATCGGCCACCTTCGGAATTGAGGTCGGGGCGGCGCTGGTGGCCGGCGGCCGTGCACGGGCTGCGCTTGTGATCAATCCCGAGATTTGCACAAGTCATCTCAATCTCCGTGATCGCGAGACACATTTTATCTTCGGTGACGCGGCAACCGCATGCGTGCTGGAGCCCGCGCGCGTTGCAGATGGTGATAACAGCTGGGAGATCGTCAGCACGCGGCTCGAATCCCAGTTTTCAAATAACATCCGTAACAATTTCGGACCGCTCAACCGCTTTTCTCCCGAAGCGGCAGGCTGTGCCGACAAGCTGATCGTCCAGAAGGGACGCAAGGTGTTCAAGGAAGTCGTACCGATGGTGTCCGGTTTCATGCTCGACCATCTTGCCGCAAATGATATCGCGTCATCGCAGCTCCGGCGGCTCTGGTTGCATCAGGCCAACATCAATATGAACAACCTGATCGCGCGAAAGGTGCTCGGGCGCGAACCTCTGCCGGACGAGGCGCCGAGCATTCTGGAAGAATATGGCAATACGAGTTCAGCCGGATCGGTCATCGCGTTCCACAAGTTCAGCACTGACCTCGAGCCGGGAAGCATGGGCCATCTTTGTTCGTTCGGAGCCGGCTATACCGCGGGCAGCATAATTCTACAGAAGTGCGGATGACCAACTTCTCGATCAGCGGGGACGTAATGCAGGCGGAGCATTCGACAGGGATTCAAGCCGATCCGGCGCGACAGGGAAATACATGATACATCTTCACGAACTGCCCTCGCTTTATCTGCTGTCCGGATTGACGATCGGCGTGCTGACCGGCATGACCGGAACCGGCGGCGGCGCGCTGATGACGCCGGTTCTGATCATCATTTTCGGAATTCATCCGGTGACCGCGGTCGGCACGGACCTGCTCTATGCCTGCATCACGAAGGCAAGCGGCACTGTCGTGCATGCCTGGAACAAGACGGTGGACTGGAAGGTCGTTGGCTGGCTTGCGGCAGGAAGCGTGCCGACGACGGCGCTGACATTGTTGGCCCTGTTCTATCTCGATGTCCATGGCGACGCGACACAGACCATTGTCACGAAGATTCTCGGAGTCGCGCTGTTTCTTACCGCCGTATCGCTTATTTTCCGAAAGCAGCTGGTACAGCTTTACACCGAACGGATCGGGCATATCAGTCCCCGCCTCGCCAGAAACCTGACCGTGCTGACAGGGGCCGTGCTTGGCGTCCTTGTCTCGATCTCCTCCGTCGGGGCAGGGGCGATCGGCGTGACGGCTCTGATTCTGCTCTATCCGGAAATGCCCATCGTTTGCGTGGTGGGTTCCGGTATTGCGCATGCCGTTCCACTCACCCTCATCGCCGGGCTTGGCCACTGGGCGCTCGGCTCGATAAACTGGCAACTGCTTGTGTCGCTTCTGATAGGCTCCATACCGGGGATTATTTTCGGCAGCATGCTGTCGTCGCGCATCCCGGAGACCGTAGTCCGGGTCACCCTGTCGGTCACACTTATTCTGATTTGCGCGAAATTCTGGTTTTTCTGAAACGCCGGTGCGTGGCTGGTGAACCGTGACGTCCTCTTCGACCAAGCCGCCCCGGGCCTGGCAACGCATGTTGAGCGGACGGCGGCTCGACCTGCTCGACCCATCGCCGCTCGACATCGAGATCGCCGACATCGCCCACGGGCTCGCCCGACTGGCAAGATGGAACGGGCAGACGCGCGGCGCTCACGCGTTTTCCGTCGCGCAACACTGCCTTCTCGTCGAAAGGCTCGCAAGCGATCTGGACCCGGCAGCAGCCGCGCCCGTCCGGCTCGCTGCCCTGCTCCATGACGCTCCCGAATATGTCATCGGCGATCTGATAAGCCCGTTCAAGGCGGCCGTCGGGATCGACTACAAGGATTTCGAGAACCGATTGCTGGCCGCGATCCATATCCGCTTCGGCCTGCTGCCGCTGATGCCGGCGCAAGCAACAGCTCTGATCAAGCGAGCCGACCAGATTGCCGCGTATCACGAGGCGACCCAGCTGGCGGGATTTGAAATCGCCGAAGCCAAAAGCTTTTTTGGTTGCCCGCCGCCGCGGCTGCGCAAACCGACTCTGACACCGTTTCCTGCGGAACAGGCCGCAGCGCATTTTCTCGAACGTTTTGGGCGCCTCGCGCTATAAGGCCGCGGCGACAATTGTCGTCCGCGCGACAAGGCAGACACGATGGCGTGCATTCTGGTCAGTCCACTTTCGGCGATCGAGCGGACGATCGAAGCCTGGCAGCCGTCCCATCTGATAACACTGCTCTCGCCGGAGCACATGATCGAAACACCTGCACCGATCGCGGCGGAACGTCATCTGAAGCTTGCACTCAATGACGTCGTGGAAGAAATGCCGGACATGCTGCCCCCGACACGGGATCACATCGTTCGTCTCGTCGAATTCAGCCGGAATTGGAATACGCGGGCGCCGATGCTGATTCACTGCTGGGCGGGCATAAGCCGTTCGATGGCGGCCGCATACATCCTCCTTTGCGAGAGGGCGCCGGGCTGCGAGTTTGAGGTTGCCCGCATTCTGCGGCAGCGCGCTCCCCATGCCTACCCCAATCCCCTGATGATCCAGCTCGCCGATACGTTTCTGCAGCGGGAAGGGCGAATGGTCGCGGCCATTGCCAGCATCGGAAGAGGCGAAATGGTTATCGAGGGCGGTTGCGTGCGCCTGCCGCTGGGATCCTGAGCGGATGTTAGCCGAGCCGCAACAGCGTGTCGTGAGCATCGGCCTCAGTGCGGCAATCGTTTCTGTCACGGACGAAATGCCTTCGGTGCTCGCTGTTCATCACAACGGACAACCGGACGCCCTGCCCTTCGGTCCCTTCGACCCGCTCGAACATCGGACGCTGGAAAGCGGATTGCGAAGCTGGGTGAAGGAACAGACGGGTCTGGATCTCGGCTATACCGAGCAGCTCTATACGTTCGGCGACCGCGGCCGACATCTCCTGAAGCCGGAGGAAGGACCGCGCGTCGTTTCCGTTGGATATCTTGCGCTCGCCCGGGCCAACACCGGTGGCGGCTCACCAGACACGCTATGGCGAAACTGGTATCATTACTTTCCGTGGGAGGACTGGCGCACAGGCAAGCCTGCCATCATAGATGAACTGGTTTCCGCTGCACTGGGCGGATTTGCCACCGAGCCGGCAACGAAGGCCGAACAGTTGAAGCGCCGCCAACGTGCCCGGATGGCATTCGGGCTCGATAGCTCCACCTGGGACGAAGAACAGGTGCTCGAACGCTATGAACTCCTTTATGAGGCAGGGCTTGTGGAAGAAGCGATCCGGGATGGCCGGATTTCGGGGCTGCGCTGTCCCGCAAGACTGGGTACTTCGATGCTTTTCGATCACCGCCGCATTCTTGCCACGGCGATTTCGCGGCTCCGCGGTAAAATGAAGTACCGGCCGGTTGTCTTCGAACTGCTGCCGCCGACCTTCACCTTGCTCGAACTGCAGCGGACCGTCGAGGCAATATCCGGCATACGTCTTCACAAGCAGAATTTCCGGCGTCTCGTGGCCGAACAGGGGCTCGTGGAGGGAACCGGAAAGTTCACCCGGATCAGCAGGGGCCGGCCTGCCGAACTCTTCAGCTTTCGCCGCGAGGTCCTGAGCGAACGTCAGGCGCCTGGTGTCCGGCTCGGCGTTCGCCGGTCGGGCGTGTAAGGGCGCGCCGAGGTGGTGCAATCCATGGTAGACACGTTGTAGGGCAACGTCGCATTGCGCTTTGGCCGCAGGGGATTAAAACACTGCTGCAGCAATGGCTTGGGGCATGTGGTTGGAGTGCTGCGCCGTGGGGCGGCGGCAAAAATCGTCATTCACTGTCTCCGTTGCGCTTTGAAGGGGCGCTCCATGGCGGCCGAAAGCGAATTGGGAGATCAGAAGGAACGGCACGCGGTTTCGGCTGCCACGCCTCAGAATCTTCGTCAGTCGACCTATGCGGTCCTCGAGGAGGGCCAACTCGAGAGTCTGGGAAGCCGAATCGTAGAGGGCATCCTGATTACACTGATCGTCGCCAACGTTGCGGCGGTCGCGATCGAGACGGTTCCTTCCATCAATCAGCATTTCCACTCTTTTTTCCGCGGTTTTGAATATTTTTCGATCGGAGCGTACACGATCGAATACGCCACCCGGGTGTGGTCATCCATCGAAGATCCCCGGGTGGCCGCACGGGGCCCGCTTCGGGGGCGACTGGCCTTCGCGCTGCGGCCCTTGATGATCGTGGATTTTCTGGCATTTGCGCCCAGTTATCTCATGTTCGTGTTTCCGATCGACCTGAGACTGCTGCGGATCTTTCGGCTGCTGCGGCTTGTGAAGCTCGCCCGTTATTCCCAGGCACTTCCGGCACTTCTCGGCGTACTTTATGCGGAGCGATCCGCACTCTTTGCTTCGTTTATTCTGACGGTCTGCGTGATGTGCGTCAGCGCGGCACTCATGCAAATAACGGAAGGAAGTATCCAGCCGAAGTCGTTCGGAACGATGCCGGATGCCATGTATTGGGCAATCGCGACGCTGACTACGGTGGGCTATGGGGATCTCGTTCCCATCACGCCGCTCGGCAGGCTCATTGCCGGCGTGACCATGGTGACCGGCCTTCTCCTGTTCGCGCTCCCGATCGGTATTCTTGCCAATGGCTTTGTAAGCGATCTCCACCGTCGGCAATTTGCCGTTACCTGGAGCATGATGAAGCGGCAGCCGCTTTTCGTGGGAATGGATGTGGAAGCCGTGACGGAAATTCTCGGCGCGTTGAGCGCCAAGCTTGTCCGGGAGCATACTCAGGTCGCTGTGACAGGCCAAACGGCCAACACTCTGTATCTGATCGTTTCCGGCCGAGCGCATCTGGAGGGCAAATCCGAAGCCTATGATCTGGCACCGGGTGACGTCTTCGGACAGGAAGCGCTGCAGGTGGGCGCGGACTCCGAAACCACCGTGACTGCGCGCAGCGAACTCCGTCTCCTGCTGCTGTCGGGCGACGATTTGCGCCGGCTGGCGCGAAAGTACCCCCTCCTTGGCCGGCGGCTGGAAAACAAGGTTGCATGGTAAAAAATAAGGTTGAACCGTAAAAGACTAGCCTTGACCAATTTATGCTAGGGTGTAGCATAAGTAGGTTGCAGGTGCTTGAACCTGCTTTTTCTGCCCCCTATATATGCTCAAATGGAGCATAACATGGACATGGTGAGGACGAGAAAGATGCAAAGCGGCCAGTTCTCCGAATCGGCGGACCTCTATGCCAAGGTTTCCCATGTCATTCCGGAGGTCGAATGGGCGATTCACGCTCCTTATGTTGTTGCAATCAACGAACTGAAGCGCCGGAAGAATGCAGTCATTCTTGCACACAACTACATGACTCCGGAAATCTTCCACTGTGTCGCCGATTTCGTGGGCGATTCGCTGCAGCTGGCACGCGAAGCCGCGCAAGCGGATGCCAAAGTCATCGTCCAGGCTGGCGTCCATTTCATGGCTGAGACGTCAAAGATTCTCTCGCCGGAAAAGACTGTGCTTATCCCCGATCCGCGCGCCGGTTGCTCGCTGGCCGCTTCGATCACGGCCGCCGACATCCGGCTGCTGAAAGAGAAATATCCGGGAATTCCTGTTGTCACTTACGTAAATACGTCGGCAGCGGTTAAGGCGGAAAGCGATGTGTGTTGTACATCCGCCAATGCCGTTGCCGTTGTCGAAGATATCGCCCGCGAATGGGGTACCGACACCGTTGTCATGGTACCTGACGAATATCTCGCGCAGAACGTCGCAAAACAGACCCCGACAAAAATCATTTCGTGGAAAGGCCGCTGCGAGGTCCATGAAAGGTTCACCGCGGCCGATATCCGCAGTTACAAACAGGGCAATCCGGGGATTGTCATTCTCGCCCACCCCGAATGTCCGCCGGAAGTCGTCGCAGAGGCCGATTTTGCGGGCTCGACGTCTGCCATGATCGGCTATGTCGGGCGGCATCGGCCTGCCCGCGTGGTGATGGTCACCGAATGCTCGATGAGCGACAACGTTGCAGTGGAATTTCCGGATGTGGATTTCGTGCGGCCGTGCAATCTCTGTCCGCACATGAAGCGGATTACACTTGAAGGCATTCTCCACGCGCTGGAAACCATGACGGTCCAGGTCACCGTCGATCCGGCTATCGCCAGGCGGGCACGGGCATCCGTCGACCGGATGCTTGCAGTCGGCAAAAGGGTCCAGAGCCGTCTCGCCGCGTAATTTGATGAGGCGCTCCCACGAAGCTGTCGTCGAGGTTCCGGGCGCCATCATCGTTGGCGCAGGCATCGCCGGCCTGTTTACGGCGCTCCAGCTTGCCCCTTTTCCGGCCCTGATCCTGAGCGCTTCGCCGCCCGGGTTCAGCGGCTCGAGCATCTGGGCGCAGGGCGGGATAGCGGCCGCACTCGGTGCAGACGACAGCTCCGAGTTGCACGCCGCCGATACAATCGCGGCCGGCGCCGCAACGGGCGATCCCGAAGTGGCCGCTTTCGTTGCGCGCGAAGCCTCGGCCAGGATCGAAGACCTGCTTTCCTTTGGCGCCCCATTCGATCGCAAGCCGGATGGAAGGCTCGCGCTCGCGCGCGAAGCCGCACATTCCAGGTCGCGGATCGTCCACGTATCGGGGGATCGCGCAGGTGCGGAAATCATGCGCGCCCTTGCAAGGGCCGCGCTTGCGAGCCCTTCGATCTCCGTTGCGGAAGGCGTTCACGCCTTCGAACTTGCCGCGCATGAAGGCCGGATCGGCGGTGTTTATGCGCGCCGGATTTCAGACGAAACCGGGCCGCCGACGCTCTTCCGTGGGCGCGTGGTGGTCCTCGCGTCAGGCGGTATCGGCGCTCTCTATTCCGCCACGACAAATCCGCCGGACGCCCGCGGTGAAGGGTTGGGCATGGCCGCGCGAGCGGGCGCCCTGATTGCGGATGCCGAATTCGTGCAGTTTCATCCGACCGCCATGAATATCGGCCGGGATCCGGCGCCGCTTGCCACCGAAGCGCTGCGCGGAGAAGGCGCCACACTGGTTGATGAACAGGGCCGCCGTTTCATGCCCGATGTCCATCCCGCTGGCGAACTTGCTCCGCGAGACGTGGTCGCCCGGGCAATATTCCGCGAGATGGCCCGGGGCCACCGCATATTTCTCGATTGCCGTGCCGCCCCCGGCGAGCGCTTCGCTTTACAATTTCCGACCGTGTACGGCGCGTGCCGCAGCGCGGGTTTCGATGCAGCAAGGGAACCGATTCCCGTTGCGCCTGCGGCACACTATCACATGGGAGGCGTCGCGACCGACCAGCACGGCCGATCCTCACTGGCGGGATTGTGGTCCGTTGGAGAGTGTGCGTGCACGGGCCTTCACGGCGCAAACCGGCTCGCGTCCAACTCCCTGCTCGAAGCGCTGGTATTCGGGGCCCGCGCTGCGAAGAGCATCAAGGCAGAAAGCGCAGGGATATTGCCCTGTACTGCTCCATCCACCTGCTCTTCCGCGCCGTTGCAGCCGCTGCCGGACGGTTTTCGCGCGGCCATGATGCGATGGGTTGGGCTCGAACGGGATGAGGCCGGATTGAAAAATGCCCTTGCGATGATCGCCGACTCAGAGTTCGCCTGCGAGCACGATCCCACGATGCGAAACTCCCTGGCCGCCTCAAAGTTGATTGTGGCTGCCGCCCTTGCGCGGCGGGAAAGCCTCGGTGCGCATTTCCGGCGCGATTTTCCAAATGCTTCCGGCGCGCCCAAACGGAGTTTCCTGACGCTTGCCGAAGCGGAAAATCTTGCTGAGGGTGCGGGGGATTCAAAACCGCGCATAGCCTACGGATGAAAACCGAACCCTCTTCCGAGAGACCGCCGCACATGCTGCTCGTCGAGCCGATTGTCCGGCGGGCGCTCGAAGAGGATTTCGGGCGCGCG